>CAZWKE010000004.1:0-126417 GCA_964634205.1 uncultured Spirochaetaceae bacterium | reverse complement strand
TTGCGGGTAATCCGGGCGTAGAGCCGAAACATGCCCGCGTGCATCTGCGCCGCCGGAAGTGTCTTCTCCCCCCCCGTCCCGGAGACCTCACGGCCAAATCCGGCTTCCTCTTTCATTCCGGCGGTACCGCGCTGTGACCCCGGTGTTTCCCCCTGAAGTTTCGCCGCCGCCCGCAGCTCATCAGTAAAATAAAGCGGTCTGCCCACCCTGATGATCATGCGGCCGAGTGCCCGGATTTTTCCGCGTCCGGACCTGCCGGGAGAGTCAATACCCAGCGGAATGACCGGCAGCCCGGTTTCCAGGGCGAGCCTGCCGACGCCCAGCCTGCCCCGTTTCAAGACGCGTGGATTTTTGTTCCTGGTCCCCTCCGGAAAAATACCGATGCTCAGGTTTTTTCTGCTCCGCTGCAGAGCCTGGGTAAAGATGTCGCCCTGCCGGTGCGGTTTGCGCCGGCGCATCCAGGCAAAGCGCACGCGCCTGTTATAAATCCAGATCGGGTTAATCTGCTTTAATAAAGAGCTTATAACGGGCAGTACTCTGAACATCCAATGGACTAAAAAGCTGGTTATTTTCCCCCCGCACAGGTACACCAGAACGGCCGGCACAAGCACGGTTTCGGCGTAGTTGTCATGGTTCAAGGCGAAAATCACGGGCCAGGGGCAGGCCGCAAGCCGTTCCGCGTGTTCAACCCGGATCAATCCGCCGAACGCAAACAGTACGGCCTTGAGGGTCCAGCGCGTGATGAAATTTAAGCGCGGTATCCGAGTTATCAGAATCTTCTTTTTCTCTTTCAGTGAACCCAGCCACATTTTTTGCTCCCTCTTATAATATAATGGCGGTACCGCCGGCCTTGCACTAGAAAAACACTTGACTTATAAGGTTTCAGATACTAATTTGATTCTATAAAATATCAAAAACAGGGAGTAATATGAATCACAAAGATATAGTTCCCGCGGACCAGATATTACCGAACAAACTTTACATCATTCCCATTTACGGTAAACCCATTTTCCCCGGAATTTTTACGCCGGTCATGCTGGGCTCACAGGATGACATCAATATCGTTGACCGGGCGTTGAAAAGGGACAGTTTCCTGGGCCTTGTGCTTACCAAGGATGAGGATAATGAGAGTCACAACGCCGACGACCTCTACAAGATAGGAACGGTGGTCAAAATCGTTAAAAAAATCAATCTGCCGGACGGCGGAATTAATATCTTTATTTCCACGTTAAAACGCTTCACGATAAAAAAGATTTTGAATAATGAAATTCCCTTTACCGCGGCCGTGCAGTACCTTGACGATACCAATTACGACTCCACCGAAGTAAAGGCACTGACGCGCTCGTTATTGAGTGAAATGAAACAGATTTCCGAAAACAACCCCCTGTTCTCCGAAGAGATGCGTCTCAACATGGTCAACATCGACCATCCCGGGAAAATCGCGGATTTTATCACCTCCATTCTGAACATCGACCGGGTGGAGCAGCAGAACGTGCTGGAAACCGTTGACGTAAAAAAGCGGATGGAGCGTGTTCTGCTTTTTATCAAGAAAGAACAGGAGTTGTTGAAAATCCAGAAAAAAATTCAGAAACAGATCAACAAAAAGATTACCTCAAGCCAGCGGGAGTACTTTTTAAAGGAACAGCTGAAGGCCATTAAAAAAGAGCTGGGCATGGACGTGGACGCAAAATCCACCGAGTATCGCCGCTTCAAGGAAAAGATCGAGGAGTTCAAATTTGAGGGAGAAATAAAGGAACAGGTGGAAAACGAACTGGAAAAATTCTCCCTGATGGACCCCAACTCGTCCGAGTTTATTGTTACCAGAAACTATCTTGATACCATCGTCTCGCTGCCCTGGAACGAACCGCCGAAAGCGGACTTCGATTTTAAGAAGGCCCAGCGGATTCTGGAGGCCGATCACTACGGCCTGGAAGACGTGAAGGAGCGTATCCTTGAATACCTGGCCGTGCGAAAAATCAAGCAGGACAGCAAGGGTTCCATCATCTGCCTGGTTGGCCCCCCCGGAGTGGGTAAAACCTCGGTAGGAAAATCAATCGCCAATGCCCTGCAGAAGAAGTTCTTCCGTTTTTCCGTGGGCGGTATGCGCGATGAAGCGGAGATAAAGGGCCACCGCCGTACCTATGTCGGCGCCATGCCGGGAAAAATCATCCAGGGGCTGCGCTATGTCAAGGTCAAAGACCCGGTGTTTATGATCGACGAAATAGACAAACTCGGGGCGTCTTTTCAGGGAGACCCCTCCTCGGCCCTGCTGGAGGTCCTGGACCCGGAGCAGAACGTGGCCTTTCGTGATCATTACCTCGACCTGCCCTTTGATATTTCGGATGTGCTGTTTATCGCCACGGCCAATACCATCGATACCATCCCGCGGCCGCTGCTTGACCGGATGGAGGTCATCCGCCTTTCCGGTTATATCGACCAGGAAAAGGTGATCATCGCCCGTAAATACCTCATCCCCAAGTCCCTGGCCAAACACGGCCTGAAGAAGGACCAGGTAACGTACAACAAGGCCATACTCCTAAAGATCGCGGAAGACTACGCGCGTGAAGCCGGTGTGCGTAACTTTGAAAAGGCCCTGGACAAAATCCACCGGAAACTGGCCAAAAAGAACATACTGGAAGAAATCAAATTCCCGGTAACCGTTACCGAAGAGACCTTAGGCAACCTATTGGGACCGCCGGTCTTCAGGGAAGAAGAGCTGGAAAAAAATAAGAGACCCGGCATGGTCACGGGCCTGGCCTGGACACAGCTCGGCGGGGCGACCCTCACCATAGAAGCCATCGCCAATCCCGGCAAGGAAAACTTCAAGCTGACCGGGCAGATGGGTGATGTCATGCAGGAATCAGCCAATATCGCCTATTCGTATATCCGCCATATTGCGGAGCGCTTTAATGTCCCCCGTGACTTTTTTGAGCACAACCTCATCCACCTGCATATCCCGGCGGGGGCCACCCCCAAGGACGGCCCGTCCGCGGGAATAACCATGGCCTCGGCCCTGCTCTCATTGGCAACCGGCAAGGTGGTACGCAAATCATTGGCCATGACCGGAGAGCTTTCGCTGGTGGGCACCGTCCTGCCGATCGGCGGCCTTAAAGAAAAGGTGATTGCCGCGCGTCGGCATAACATCAAACACATTATCATCCCGGATCAGAACAAAAGAGACCTGGAGGAAATCCCCGATTACATCAAAAAAGGGATCACCTTTCATCCGGTAGAAACCATGGATCAGGTCGTAAAACTTTTGTTCTAACGGGCGGAGAAAGACACCACATGATCAATTTGCGCAAACTTCACGGTCAGGGAAATATTTATCTGATACGGCATGGTGAAAGTGAAGGCTGTGAGCGGCGGATTATGAAGGGCAGGAGGGATTTCCCACTGTCCGCTCAGGGCAGAAACCAGGCGGACGAGACCGGCCGCTGGTTGAAAACAAAACAAATAGATATGCTGCTCTGCTCGCCCCTGGCACGCGCCGCTGAGACCGCGGAGTTTATCCGCGGGCACTGCGGTCTGATTGAGGTCACCTCCCTGGCGGAACTCACGGAACTGGACACCGGGATTTTTTCCGGCCTGTCGGCCGAGGAGGCAAAAGAGCGCTTCCCTAAGGCCTGGCGGCGGTTCCAGACCAAAGACTGGGACGGGGTCCCGGGCGCCGAACCGGGTCGCTCCTTATTCAAACGGGCCGCCGGGTTCTGGGACCGCATTTTTACGCTTGTGCAAGGCCGAGCCCGCAATATTGCAGCCGTAACTCACACGGGGATCATGCAGTGGATCATCAAAAGCACCATGGGCCACCGGCAGTGGCTGCCGCTTATTCCCGTCTCGCATTGCGGTATCTATATGCTGCATTACGATGTTGCGACGGACCGCTTTTATTGCAGATGGGAGTTGTTGAACTATACGGTGCCTTAATAGCTCAGCCCGTACCCAAACGGAAACAACGGATTTTTCTTGCCGTCGCCCTTATTAATCGGAATCTGCGCGTTACTCCGGGGCCAGGTGTAAGACAGCTTTCCCGTGGGTTTGTAATCACCAAACAGGACATCCGCAATCCCCTCGGCCTCGGTCCCGGGCAGCCAGGCCGCAATAAAGGCGTTCGCGTCGGCGATCTCATTGGTAATGATCAGCGGCCTGCCGCTGATCAGAATCACGACATATGGGATCCCGGATTTTTCCGCGTTGGCGATAATTTTTTTGGAGTAGGATGAAAGCGAAAGGTCCTTCCTGTCCCCTTCGAACTCCGCATAGGGGGCTTCCTCTCCCACCACGGCGATGATCACATCAGCATTACCCGGGTCTGCCGCGTCACCGGAAAAAGTCAGGTGGGTATCGGGTGATACCGCGGCGGCGATCGCATCATAGATGGTGGTGCCCTTGGTAATGGTGCCGTTTTCACCCTGCCAGGTGATGGTCCATCCACCGCACTGCGCCCCGATGTCCTTGGCCAGAGCACCCGCGATGTGAATATTTTTCAGGGATTTGCTCAAGGGAAGAAGGTTGTTTTTATTCTTCAGCAGCACCAGCGATTTTCGTACCGCCTCCCGGGCCAGCTCCCGGTGTTCCCTGCTGCCTACCTGGTCAAGCAGCGAACCGTCGGCAAGGGGCGTCTCAAACAGGCCGAGCTCGAACTTTGCCGTAAGGATTCTCTGCACCGCGTCGTCGATCCGTTGTTCCGATACCTTCCCGCTCTTCACCAGGTCGGTAAGGATGGCGATAAACCCCGGATAATCGTCCGGTACCATCACCATATCAATACCGGCGTTTATACCCGTCATGATCTGTTCCTCCGCCGTACCGGGCAGCTCCTTCAGGGCCCCCCAGTCCGATACCACAAACCCTTTAAACTGCAGCTTGTTTTTAAGAACATCGGTTATCATGTGCTTGTCCGCATGCATCTTTACCCCGTTCCAACTGCTGAAGGAGATCATCACCGAACCCACGCCGGCGGAGACGGCCTTGCGGTACGGGAATACGTGGATATCCATAAAGGTTTTTTCATCCAGGACCACATTCCCCCGGTCCACCCCGCCCTGTGTCCCGCCGTCACCGGCAAAGTGTTTGGCCGTGGCCAGAATGGTGGTGGGATCGGCCAGGTCCGTACCCTGGAAACCCCTGATCTCAGCCGCGCCCAGCAGGGCGGTCAACTGCGGATCTTCACTGAAACCCTCGTACGTACGCCCCCAATGCTCATTGCGGGGGACCGCAATACAGGGCGCAAATGTCCAGTCGATTCCGGTGGCGCTTACTTCCACGGCCGTGGCCCGCGCCACCCGCTCCACCAGGTCCGGATCACCTGTCGCTCCCATGCCGATATTGTGCGGAAAAATAACCGCCCCCCTCACATTGTTGTCGCCGTGGACCGCGTCAATACCGTAGATAAGGGGAATACCCAGGCGTGATTTAAGCGCCGACTTCTGGTAGTTGTTGTACATTTTTTCCCATTCCTCGGGCTTGTTGGTCGCCGGTCCCGAGCCTCCGCCGCTTAAGAGGGAGCCGATCCCGTAAGTGGCCAGGTCATCGGGGTATTGGAGAAACTGGCGGTCGATCTGGGTCATCTGGCCGATTTTTTCCTTCAGACTCATAAAGGACATAAGGTTTTCCACCCGCTGCGCTACCGGCAGGGAGGCGTCCTTATAAGGCGCCGAGTCGGGAACGGCCGGCAGATTGTCCTTTTTTCCACCGGTGCTGCGGGCGTATTCCCGCAGTTTCTGTTCGGTACCGAAAATGTAGGCGTAATAGATAGTGTCGTCCACCTTCAGCGAAAGCAGACGGTCGGCCATTGTGTTATTACTGAAATCGGCGGTGCCCGCCGCATCGGTCTTCAGCACCGTATCATCAATATGAACATCACCCTCCCAGGGCTTTCCTTTATAGAAAATATGCGCGCGATAGTTGTTGTTGATACTGTAAACCGCGGATCCGGTAATAACCGGGTACGGAACATTCTCAAACCCCTTAACCAGTACGGCCCTGCGCCACAGGTCGGGATGCTGATAATTCCTGGCGTTGCCGTACCAGATCATCTGCCCCGTGCGGTCGCCCTGGACACTATCCGCGTTGTCCAGGCCGAAATCCACCCACAGCTTGTCGCCGTCGGCTAACGAAATATCGCCCCAGCCGGCCAGCGATATCCTGGCCTCAAGTGAACAGCCATTTTTGGTCTGCTTGATCACCACCTCCCGGTCCTCGATCGCCCTGCCCAGCGACCAGTTCCATACAGTGGGGTTCTGCTCCACCAGGGCGATGCCGATCTGGAAATCGTCCTTCTTAATCGAACGGTTCTCCGCTGCATGAAAACCGGTGTATATCTCCAGGCAGTCTCCCTGCCAGATCAAATCCTGCTTGTGACCATTGGCAAACGGTGAGGTATCCGTTATATCAGCGGCAAGATAAAGATTCCCGGCGTCAAAAAGAATGCGAACAGCCGCCGCGTAATTATGCTGTTCATCCCGTGAGCCGCTGACAACCTGTGAAGCGGAGTCCATAATTGCCGGGATCACCTGCGGCCAGTCCGCCGTATCACCGTCGATGGTGATTCCGGCTTTCGGCATAAAAAGAACGGGAAACTCCTGTCCCGTGATGTCCTTTCCGTCTGTAAGCGGATCATACTTCCCGCAACCCGCCAGGGCTGTCAATATAAGAATAATTATGATAAAATTATATTTACGCATAGGTTTTCTGCCTCCTGTTTAATAGAATTATACAGTAAACCACTAAATTTGAATATTCAATGAAACCGGTTTCATTGTAAAAACCGCGGAGCGGGTAAGGGGTTGGTATGATTTATATTTTACAGACTTGTACGCGCGGCAGGCTCCGGGCGCAGGCTTTATACCACTCCATACCCTCTTGCATACTCTTCTCAAACTGCGTAAAGTAATAGGATAAAATTATGGAACAACTGATAAAACAACTGTCGGGAGACAAGGAGTTTCTCTCCTGTGTCACCCGCTGGGAAAAGATTCCCGCCAGACAGGGAAAATACACCGATCTGCCCGCGGAGCTCTCCCCCAGTCTCAGTAGGGCCCTGATCGGAAAGGGCATCAACCGGCTCTATACGCACCAGGAGGAGTGTTTCCGTCGGGTACGGGAGGGAAAAAATGTCGTGGTGGTGACCCCCACCGCGTCGGGCAAAACTTTGTGCTACAACCTTCCGGTGCTGCAGGCCCTGCTTGAGGACGGGAATGCCCGGGCCCTTTACCTGTTCCCCACAAAGGCGCTTTCCCAGGACCAGCAGGCCGAATTGAATGAAGTTGTGCTGGACGGCGAGATCCCGGTAAAGATATTCACCTACGACGGGGACACCCCGAACTCGATACGAATTTCGGCCAGGCGGAACGGGCGTATCGTCATCTCCAATCCGGACATGCTGCATACCGGCATCCTCCCCAATCACCCCAAATGGATCACGTTTTTACAGAACCTGCGCTATGTGGTGATCGACGAGGTACATACCTACCGTGGGGTGTTCGGCTCACACATGACCAACCTGATCCGCAGGCTCAAGCGCATCCTGCGCTTTTACCATACACAGCCATTGTTTATCTGTTGTTCCGCCACCATCGGCAACCCGCTGGAGCTGGCCCGCGCGGTCATCGAGGAAGAGGTGGTGCTGATAAATAAAAACGGCGCCCCGTCCGGCAGCAAACACCTGATTTTTTACAATCCGCCGCTGGTTGACCCGGTACAGGGTATCCGCCGGGGGGTGGTCAACGAAGCCCGGAAGCTTGCGGTAAACTTCCTCAAAGCCGGCATCAAAACCATCATATTCGCCCGTTCACGCGTGCGCACCGAACTGATCGCCTCGTATATCAGAAAATCCCTGGCCAACATGTTCAATGACAACCGCCGCATCAGGGTGGAGTCATACCGCGGGGGCTACCTGCCCAACGAGCGGCGCCAGATAGAGAAAGGACTGCGCAGCGGTGAAATCCGCGGGGTGGTTTCCACCAACGCGCTGGAGCTCGGCATCGATATCGGCGGCCTGGACGCGGCTATCCTGGCGGGCTTTCCCGGGAGCATCGCCTCCTGCTGGCAGCAGGCCGGGCGCGCGGGCAGAAGCACGGCGGTTTCCCTGGCCGTGATCGTTGCCGGCGCCTCTCCCTTAAACCAGTACATCATCAACCATCCCGAATATTTTCTGGAGATCTCCCCGGAGTCCGGCTGGATAAACGCGGACAACATGTTTATCCTGCTTGATCACTTGAAATGCGCGGTGTTCGAGCTGCCCTTCAAACAGGACGAGGGCTTCCCGGGGCCCATGGGCGAGCTGCTTGAATACCTTGAAGAAAACGGGGTCATCCGCAAGAGCGGCGATACCTATTACTGGGCGGACCGTTCGTATCCCGCGGAACAGATCTCACTGCGCAGCGCCACCTCCGAGAACGTGGTCATCATCAACCGTACCGGGGGAAAACACGAGGTGATCGGAGAGATGGACCGGCCTTCGGCCAAGGAGCTGTTGTATGAGAACGCCGTCTATCTGCACCGCGGTGATCAGTACGTGGTGACCGAACTTGATATAGAGAACAAGCGCTGTTACGTGGAAGAGACCGATGCCAACTACTATACCGACTCGATTGTAAAAACCGATATCAAGCTGCTGCACGAAGACAGCCGCAGCAGAAACGCCGGGGCGGAGTTGGTCTGCGGCGATATCCTGGTGCGCACGCAGGCGGCCAAGTTCAAAAAACTGCGGTTTCATACCCATGAGAACATCGGCTACGGCGACATCTCCCTTCCCGAAGAGGAGATGCACACCCGCAGCGTGGTAGTGCTGCTGCGCGAAGGCACCCCCGCCGGTACAGCGTTTCAGGCGTTGAGTGAGGCGGAAAAAACACCGGTCATCTCCCGGCTGGGCTACCTGATACAAAACGTGGCCCCGCTGTTCCTGCTCTGCGATCCCCGTGACCTGGGCCTGGCCGAACGCCTGAAAGACCCGCATTTTGAGTGTGCCTGCCTATATATATATGACTCATACCCCGGAGGCACGGGTCTGGCCGAAGGATTTCTGGAATGTGTCGATGCAATTCTACAGGCAGCGCTGGAACGGGTGGAGCTCTGTTCATGCGAGGGCGGGTGTCCCTCGTGCATCGGACCGGCGGAAAACTCCGGGCCCGCCCGGATCAACGTCAAACAGGCACTGCACGGTTTCTTGCGTTCCTGGCTAAAGGAAACATAGGTGAAGGTCGATCTTTCCCTTTTTACGCGGCTGCGGCGTCTGAAAGCACAGCAAAAAAGCGCCCAAAAACATGCCGGGGAGAAACCACCGGACGAGCCTCCGTGGTCTGAGCGCATTAGGACCGGGCAGCCGGATGGTTCCCCGCCGTCGGTGAACGCCGAAGGCGAGCGGCCGCCTACCACCGGCACAACAACAGCGGCGGCTGGTACAGACGGCACAGCCGACACCGCAGGCACGACGACAGCCCCGGAGAGTTTTGCGCACACCGGAGATACCACCCACGCAGCCCCGACAGGCTGGCAGAGACTGACACCCTATGTCTATTACCGCAGCTTTTCCGAGGCCAATCCATACTCCGAAATTGAAGCAACCCCGTTGTTTCATCGTGAGAAATTCCGGACATGCCCCCGGCTCTGTTTTTACGATACGGAAACCACCGGTCTTTCGGGCGGAGCGGGGAATGTGGCTTTTCTGGTCGGCTTGGGCTGGATAACGGGACGGTCTCTGCGTTTGGAACAGTACTTTCTGGCCGATTTTCCGGGAGAAGCGGAGTTCCTGGGGCTGCTCTCTCCCAAGCTGGAACCGGGGCAGACCTATGTATCGTATAACGGGAGTGCCTTTGACCGGTATGTGCTGCAAACACGCTTTATCATGAACGGCCTGCAGCAGGAACTTCCCCGCCAACTGGACCTCTTGTTTCCGGCCCGGCGCTTGTGGAAGGGAATCATCGGATCATGCAGCCTGCATAATATCGAAGAACACGTGCTTCACATTAAACGGGAGGTTGACGTCCCCGGTTTTGAGGTGCCCGCCCTATATTTTGACTATTTACGCAGCGGTGACCCGCTGCCGCTTGAACCGGTATTCGAGCACAACAGGCAGGACGTGCTCTCACTTATCCACCTGTACTTCAAACTGCAAACTATTTTTACCCTGCCGGACGAGGCCCGCAATCTGGACCGTACCGCGTTGGGCTCCGTCCTTTTGGAACAGGGGAACCCCAAAGCGCCGGAGGTCCTGCGGCGCGCTTTTAACGCCGGAGATACGCACTGCGGAATAGTTTTAAGCCTGCATTATAAAAAACAGGAACGATGGCCTGAGGCCGTGGAAATATGGCAGGTACTTCATACACAATATAAAAGCCTGTTTGCCGGGCTGGAGTTGGCTAAATATCGGGAACATAAGGTCCGTGAGTACCCTGAGGCGCTGCGCATAACACAGGAACTTTTGTCGCGCGTCCTGCCCGTCGACCGCCTCACCAGGCAGGAACTGCTGCATCGAATGAGGCGGCTGCAGCGAAAGATCACGGGACGGGGAAAACAGTAACAGCGTAAAAATTGACGCCGAATTAAATATCCGTTTTAAACGTTACCCCCATATCAATGAGAAAATAACTAGCCTTTTTACTCTGGATCACCTCAAACTCCAGCACCTGTTTGGCGAACGACTGCTTGACATTACCTTTCTGCAGGTCAAACAGGATCCATCCGTTAAAATCACTCTGTGTCAGGGTTACGCCGGGTATGGAAAAGGTTACCACGGGTTTCAGGATCGCCTGTTTTTTATCTGCGGATACCGCCACGACCTCATACTTCACGTCGGCCTCCATGGTACTCATTGAACCGAACGAAGTGGAAATGGTGCCCGCGTCATAGACGTCGCCGGCCTTCAATGGATCGGCGCTGAGTTGAACAAATGAGTTTTTAGTCAGCTGTTCTATCTGCTGGTTAAACTGATCCGGATCAAGCTGCTGACCCATCTTTTGCGCGGCCTTAAGCAGCGGATTCGTATCCACGCTTAACAACTTCCCCAGCGGGCTTATCTGTACCGGAATCGGTACGTTTATCAGGGCATTGATCGATGTGAACTTATCTTTCGCTGCGTCCTTGGGATCAGCCGAGTCATAGCTGATGTCCAGAAAACCCGAAGATTTCATTGTCATGCGGGTAATAACCAGTTCAGCCCGGGCATTACCATCCTTGTCTACTGATTTCACCGCATAATTGGCTTCAAAGGTCATGACAAACGGCATGGACATCTCCCCTTCTTCCGATTCCGTTTTCATTTCGGTGTTCATGGACATGTCCATGGAAACCTTCTGGCCGGGTTGGAACTTATAGCGGAAAAGTACCGCGTCTTTTGTTGTCGATGAAAAACTCGGGGCACCCTCAGGGTACTCCTGTGCGCTTAAGGAACAAAGCAGCATACCAAGGAAAAAAACAGCACTGATGAATCTTTTCATAATATAATCCCTTTCTTTTACATAATTATCCGGCGCGGTCCGGTCAGGTCCGGGCCGTATCAGTTCAAATTATATAGCGCTTCGGTAAAAGTTTCATAATATTCGTGTAAAAATGCGGGAAAGTCAAGGACACCGCCAAATTAAATTATGTTACCAAAACCGCATTTTATCGTATATACTGTGAGGGAATAGAAAGGGAAATGATAATGCGGCCCCGGACAGCAACAGATAAGAATAATGCCAGGGAAAAAGACGAGCATTGGTTTGCCGATGTATACGACAACTACGCGGAACGTATTTACCAGTTTATCTATTATAAAACCTACCATAGGGAAACCGCGGAAGACCTTACCAGCCATACCTTCCTTAAGGCCTTTGAAAACATCTCGCGTTTTGATCCGGAAAAAGGCAGCATGAGCGCGTGGCTTTACCAGATAGCGCGCAACCTGGTGATCGATCACTACCGCAGCAAAAAAAGCACGGTCAGTGTGCATGATATCTGGGACCTTGCCGGACCGGATGACGTTGAGGTTGATGTGGAAAACAAGGTCCGCCTTGAACAGATCCATACCGTGATAAAAAAGCTTCCGCCCGAGCAGCGTGAGATTATCATAATGCGTGTCTGGCAGGAACTTCCCTACAAGGAGATCGCCTTAATCATGGGGAAAAGCGAGGCGAGTTTGAAGATGATGTACTCCCGTACCATCGCCCGACTTAAAGAACATGTGGCCCTGGTGTTTGTGATCGTATGCATTGTAAAGCATGCGGGGTTTTAAGAGGAGGCCGCCATGAAGCATAAACTGGAACATATACTCAAAGACATCACCTCGCTTGATCCCGAACTGAAGGGCGGAAAAACCGAAGAGCTGGTCCGCAGGCTGTTACAATACAAACCGCATGCCGCCATGGACAAACGCTTTAAGAAAAGACTCCGCGCCCGCCTGTTCGAACAGAAACCGTCTGTTTTGCGCAACGTAACCGAAAATGAAACAGGAGCCGGATTCTTCACCTGGTTCAAAACACAGCGCCTTCGGCTTGCCGCGGCCGCTTCGGTGTTCTCGCTTTTACTCATCGCCGCGATTGTCTTTCTCCCCTTAATGACCACCTTTCAGCAAAATAACATGATCGTCACCGACCGGGGGCTTGTAATAAAAGAAAACAAACCCGAAACAGCTGCCACCGTACCCGAACCGGGCCGGGCGGATGAGCAGGCAAAAGACGAGAAGGAAAAAAAGGATACCGGAGTTTCCCCCATACAGAGGCAACCGTCTTCCGCAAGCCCGCAGACGGAAACCGTCAATACAGGAAAACCGGAAAAAACCGATAAAGCGGTGCTGCTTCCCGAAACCCGCTCCACCGCAAAGACAACAGACACAAACAAACCCCGGGAGCTTAAGCTTGCGGAAAAAAAGACGGAAACCAAAGAAGCGGAAGAACTGCTGGAGCAGACAAACAAACCGTATGATGAGCTGAAAGCCCCCAAGGGAGCGCCCGGTGCGGAAGGGGCCGTCCCCTTGGCGCAGAAGAGTGATCAACCCTTGGCCGGTATACTTGGTGACACCGATGTGACCGCAAAAGACAAAACCGAACGGTCAAAAATTATACCGTTTGATACGGAGGAATATGATCGTATCTATGAGAATGATTTTTTAACGGCCCTGCAAAACCCGCTTTCCACGTTTTCCATAGATGTGGACACGGCTTCCTATGCCAACGTACGCCGCTATCTGAACAAAGGCATGCTGCCGCCCCCGGACGCGGTGCGGATCGAGGAACTGGTGAATTATTTTAGTTACGATTACCCGGAGCCCCGCGGCGAGAATCCTTTTTCCTTTACTACCGAAACAGCCGCATGCCCCTGGAACCCGGACCACAAGCTGCTTTTTATCGGGATCAGGGGGGCTTCACTAAACCTGGGCAGCGCGCCCCCCAGCAACCTGGTTTTCTTACTGGATGTGTCCGGTTCCATGGATGAACCCGACAAACTGCCGCTGTTAAAGCAGGCGATCGGCCTGCTGGTCGATAACCTCCGCCCGCAGGACCGGGTTTCAATCGTGGTTTACGCGGGAGCCGCGGGCCTGGTACTGCCGCCGACCGGTATCGCGCAGAAGCAAAAAATAGTAACCGCGCTTAACAGATTAAGCGCAGGCGGCTCCACGGCCGGCGGCCGGGGAATAGAACTGGCCTACAAAACCGCCGAGGAAAACTTCATGCCGCAGGGAAACAACAGAATTATTCTGGCTACGGATGGCGATTTTAACGTGGGCGTATCAAGCGACGCGGGACTGGTTCGCTTAATTGAGGAAAATCGTAACCAGGGGATATTTCTGACGGTACTGGGTTTCGGCAGCGGGAATTATAAGGATTCCAAAATGGAAAAACTGGCGGACACGGGGAACGGAAACTACGCCTATATTGATTCACTTATGGAAGCCAAAAAAGTTTTGGTGTCCGAAATGAGCGGCACGCTCTATACCATTGCCAAGGATGTAAAAGTACAGGCCGAGTTCAATCCGGCCCGGGTGAAGGCCTATCGTTTACTGGGGTATGAAAACCGGTTGCTGCAATCCCGTGACTTTGCCGATGACTCCCGTGACGCCGGTGAACTGGGAGCAGGTCATACCCTTACCGTGTTCTACGAAATTATTCCGGAACATGAACCCGTGCCCGCGGAACAACTGAAATACCAGTCCACAACCGTGGATAAGAATGCCTATACCTCTCCCGAATTAATGACACTCAGGTTCCGTTACAAGAAACCGCTCGAAGATACCAGCAGGCTGATAGAGGTCGCGGTGAATGATGATAACGTTTCTTATGAGAAAGCCTCGGTCAACTTTCGTTTTGCGGCCGCCGTGGCGGAATGGGGGTTGTTGTTAAAAAATTCACGGTACAAAGCGGAAGCCGGATATGCCCAGGTGCTTGCTCTTGCGGGGAACGCGCTGGGGACCGATCCGGAGGGCCGCCGCGCCGAGTTTATAAGGCTGGTAAAAATCGCACAGCAACTCTCAAGCACAAAGTAGGAGACAATCCGCAGGCCGGGCCGCGTGGGTTTCGCCTCAAATCAAAAAAAAGGCTGTCCGCGAAAGGACAGCCTTTGGGTTTTAAAAACCAAGCATTACATCATTGTACTCATCAAATTCATGGTCCGCTGCAGCTCCTTGGCCACCTCAGGATCATTCATATATTCCGAGGCCTTCATACTCAACTCACCCAGTTTGTTGCCGGCCTTTTCCAGTTTATCCACGGCGGCGGCCAGGTCAGCGGGCATTTCCTTCTCCATATCGGGGTATTTCTGCGCGAACTCCTTGTATCTGGGGAAGATCTTTTCCATAACATCGTTGTATGCCTTGTAGGCTTTGGCGATGTCTGTGGCATTTTGCGCGTTCTTTAAAGCTGATATCAGGTCTTCCGTGGCCGCTGTCTGCTGGTTAACAACCTCCCTGACATCCGAATACGCCCCGCCGGAACATCCCGACAATAAAATCAGGATTACCGGGATCAATACTACTGTGATTTTTTTTAACATAACAACTCCTCCTCTATAGTTTTAATGATAGGTAAAACCAAACTGAAAATCAATAAATTTGTTTGTTGATTGCAAATATCTTGCCGGCGGTTCAGCGCCCGGACCCGGGAGAATCACCCTGCAGATCCAATGTATGTTAAATAACGTTGGCGTCCGGCAGTTCCTCCGGTTCCGGAGTTATCCGCAACTGGTACAGTTTCAGATCATTCTTCAGTTGCGCGGTCAACACGCACATGCGTTCCAGGTTAAAGGGAAGGTTCGAGGCCACAAAACGCCGCAGCAGCTTCTGTTCCTTGTCGTCGATCATATGCTCAGGGTCCAGGTGGGAAATGCTCAGTTTTTCCTTGACCCGCGGCAATAAAAAGTCCCTGACCGCATGCAGTAATTTTTCAAGCTCATTGCTTTTTTCCTGGATCTCCTCGATGTCGCGCGCACCAATTGTTTCAAACTCAAAAAGCTCCCGTATCTCCCGCATGGTACGAACACTGATGGGTAGGGTTTCTATAATAAGGAAGAACCAGCTTTGATCAAAGTTTTTATCGAATTCATAGCGCAGTTCACGCAGGGTGGTAAGGATACCGCCGTCTATCATAATCACCTCGTTTTAATTTTCGGAAAGATACAGGGCTGTCTTGATATTTCAATTATGAAGTAATCGCTCCCCTCCCGCTAATTTGCCTATTCCGGTCTTAATTTCATAATTAATCCCGGGTTTCGTTCGGCAAAACTCAACATATCGCTTCTCTTCAGTACAAAAAGCGCGACATCTTTTGAGTGTATAAAACTATACCGGGAAGGAATATTTTTGTCAACATCATGCAGATTTCCGATAAAATCACCACGCCGCAACTCCCCCACAGTCTCTTTTCCCTGTTTCATTTCCACCGTTCCCTTGCGGATGATGTACATCTCGGAAAAGAGTGTGCCCTGTTTTACCAGCACTCCGCTGCCCTTGCGCTGTTCCCGCCGCAATACCGATTCGATCCACGTTTTTTGGTAGGAGGTAAGCCGCCTGAAGATCCTGCTGGTGGAAAGAATATTCCATGATTCACGGTCCCGGTTTCTTACCAGCCGTTTTAAGGTCTCCTCAAACTCGGTGCCGGCGATAAAGTGTAAAAAAGCATCCTTGGCAATGGTATACACCACGACATTGGTTTCAGCGACCACGTCGGCGGTGGTGGGTTTTTCGGTGATCAGCGCCACTTCACCGAAGTACTCGAACTCACTGTAGATCTTTTTTTGCTTGAGGCCGTCCAGGGAAATGGCCACATTACCGGAATAAATGATATAAAACTTTTCCCCCCTGCTTCCCTTCTTGATGATGCATCGACCCTTTTTATATACTTCTTCCTTTATAGCCAGCATGAACTCCTGCACCTTTTCCAAAGTGAATCCGTGAAAGAAATCCAGATGCTTAAGCATACTTAACACCTCGTAGGCTTTTTCAAACCGGGGCGTAGACACATTGAACGTGACCGTATGCTCCATTCCGAACTTGCAGAGGGTCAGTTTTGTATCGGGAAGAAAATCCTTTTTGGCGATATGGTAGATGTAGGTTTTTTTTCGGACCGCCGCGGGAAGGGTTCCCAGCCACTTGATCGAGGTGTGCAGGGGCGGGATACCCGCTTCATGATAGATGACCTTTGAATCCCAGGGAAAGTCGGAAAGCTGCCGGTACCGTTGTTTCTTTATGACACCCTTGTCCAATAACTCTTTATGAATTCGGGGTTCCGCCTGGTGATCCGATGAATATACAAAACTCCGCCCCTGGAAATTCATTTTAAAGCCGATAGTGGGAATTGAATGCAGGGTATAGTTCGCCGTAAACTCCGCACCGTGAATAAAGAACGGTTTGTCGATAAATACCGGTACAAAATTGAAAAGCTTGGCCAGACCGGAGACCGACTCGTCGCAAAGCGCCGCGTATTTCCGCAGAAAACTGTTTATCACGGTCTTGGTTGTATAGATCGTAATCCTGCTTTCCTCCATTATTTTTTGCAGGGTGCCGGCGTCATGGTCCGCGTGGCAGTGGGTAAGAATAATGCTGTCGATGAACTTCGGATTAACGTTCGAGTCTTTCAGCCATTCGGTTGAGTTTACCGGCGGATCAACCATTACCCCCTTATGATTGATCCAGATAATAAAACCCGAGGTATTTTCCGTCGGATCAAACCCGTGACTGGACCCCAGGCAGGTGACCGCAAAAAGCGGTGGCCGGTAGGGGTCCGGGAGGCGTACACCGATATCATACCGGGGTTTGTACGGAATGTCACAGGGTACCTTGGCAATCATCTCATTCCCCTGCTTAAAGACAAACACCCCCCGACCTGTACATTCGATACGTACCTCACCGATACGACAGGAATTGTTTTCAAAGGGAATAAAATCAAAAAGGTCCTTAAAATCGAAGGTCCGGTAAAAGTCCATTTCACTTTTTATATCCGGAATAAATACCCCGTTTTTTTCCATAAGAACATCTTGCGCAATATTCACATTCCGCGGTCCGAACACCGCTTCCTGCAGCACACCGCGTAAGCGTTTCTCCTGTTCCCGGTGGCCGATAATGGTTATTTTGTGCTTTTTAATAAAAAAATTGAAGTAAATGGGAAATTCCAGTTCGGCAAGGCTGATGCCTTTATCGAAATTAAACATTTTTTGCGGAAGTACAAAAATACGGGGCACGGATTCCGGAAGGACCATTGTGTCCTTGATCGTCTCCGGCGGCGAGCCTACCTGTATGATTCCCGCGGGTGTTTTTACCAGGTAGCCGCCGCGAGGAAGCTCATTCACAACCTTTTTTATCCTCTGGATTGTCTGCATATATAACCCAAAAGACATGCTAATTTAAATGGGGAAAAAAGTCAATGAAAAGAAAATTTGCTGATCTTTCTGCCAGGCGGTCCCAATACAGTAGTTGCCGCGACGTTCGAGGTATAGTATGTTTAAAGCAGAGATACTATGACAAAATATGGAGGCCGATATGCTGCAAGCAGGCGAAAACGCACCGGACTTCTCCCTGCCGGATGACCAAGGGAGCACCATAAGCCTTAACCAGTTCAGAGGGAAAAAGGTGGTTGTCTACTTCTATCCCAAGGACGACACCCCCGGCTGTACAAAGGAGGCCTGCAGTTTCAGGGATACCTACAAACAACTGCTTGACAAGGGTGCCGTGATAATCGGGATAAGCGCGGATACTCCCGAATCGCACGCCAGGTTTAAAGAAAAATATAACCTCCCCTTTTATCTGCTGTCGGACACCGGGAAGACAACCATCAAGGCCTTCGGGGCCTGGGGTATAAAAAAAATGTACGGCAAGGAGCATGAGGGGATACTTCGCTCTACGTTTATTGTGGACGAACAGGGCAAAATTGTAAAAGCGTTTCCCAAGGTAAGCCCCGACGAACACGGGCCGGAGGTGTTGGCCGCCCTTTCTTAAATGGTTACCAGTTTGTCCTTGGACACTTCATGAACAATGATGTCCGCATACCGCCCGGAATGGGCAGGCGCGGGACTTCCCGGCAGGTAGGTCCGGGAAAAAAAATAGAGGATATCACACATATCGTTATAGGAATTGGTAAGGGCGTAGCGGTAGTAGCAGTCGAAGTGGTCAAGGATATAGCGCCGTTTTTCGTCCTTCTCCAGTTCAACATCGGTGAATTTCCGAAGCTGGTGTTTCAGTCCGCCGTACCAGACCTTGGAGAACAGAAAGAGGTTCAGTTTTTTCTTTTCGTCCTGAAAGTAAAGCTCAAAAATACCGGACATGGAGGGCACGGTCTTTATAATATCGTATTTTTCGGCCTTGCGCAGCGCCGACCAACGTATTGTATATACCGCCACATCACGGTCAACCTGTTTGGAAATCTGATCACTCATATCAGTGCATTATCAGGGAGTAACCATAAAAAATCAACACCCCGGATATAATTATTTTGAAATTACCCCGTCGGTGGATTACAATATGATTATATGAAAAAAGATTTTTCGGTTTTTCGTTGCGGTGCCGGTGTGTTATTTACCGTTCTGTTGCTGATACTGCTTGCATCCTGCTGCAGTGGGGCACAGGCAAAAACGTATGCAAGCGCACAGGCAAACGGAAAAGAGGCCCCTTTTTCCATTGGAGACACCTGTAGCTACAGGCAGTTTAAAGGCAGCGCCCGGATTCTGGCGGTCAGGTGGCTGAATAAAAACAAGGCAGAGATCACCTTCAGTTTCAGCCTTTTTGATGCGGCCCAGGCCGCGGACTACCGGTTTCCCCATATGGGAGACAAAGAAAGGAAAAAACTGATTGCGATCGAACCGAACAAATACGATACTATCCGTTCGCAGTTACAAGCAGGAGATGTTATCTCCTGTACGCGAAATGAAATAATAACAGGAACGTGTACACCGGTGGTGTTCACCTTTACTGATCTTGAACTTTAACCGAAGAGAGGTATTCATCATGTTAAGGAACAGAAAAACAACCCTCTTGCTTCTCATAGGCAGTGTGTTATTTATATCCGTTCTGATGCTGCTTTCGGGATGCGGGAAGCCGGATCTGACGACCAGGGGCGCGGGGTTGAAAGACACGCCCAAAATGCTGTACAAATCATTCCGGGTTTCAACGCCGCAGGCACACAGCGGTACGGCCCCGGAGCTGGCCGCCGATGTTGACCTGTCACCCTTGTTTCCCACACCCGGAGACCAGGGAACGATCGGAAGCTGTACGGGATGGGCCGTGGCCTATGCCTGCAAATCCTACCATGAGAACATTGAACGTGAGTGGGGGGTAAATAATAAAGAACATATATTTTCACCATCCTTTATCTATAACCAGATCAATGGCGGGGCGGACGGCGGTGCCCCCATAGAATCCGCGGTGAACGTGGTCATTCAAAAAGGCTGCGCCAGCCTGGCCGCAATGCCCTATACCCAGAACCTAACCACGCAGCCCTCGCGCGACGCGTATAATGAGGCGCTGCAGTACAAGGCCAAGTCATTTGCCAGGGTTGATTTTACCAACCTTGACGCGGTAAAGGAAATACTTTCCAGGGGAAACCCCGTGATTATCGGGATGATGATCTACGAAAACTTTTATAATTACACCGGCGGCGTATTGACCACTACCGGTGGCGCGCTGTTGGGCGGCCACGCCATGTGTGTGGTGGGGTATGATGATAACAAGAAAGCATTTAAAATTATCAACTCCTGGACAACCTACTGGGGAGAAGGCGGATACGGCTGGATCGGCTACGATCTTTTTAAAAAACAGGTAAAGGTGGCCGTGGTCATCTATGATGAGGTAACCAATCCCAAAGAGGCGGCCGTCCCCGTTGGGGTGGAGGCGTCTCTTGGTACTTATGATAACAAGATCGAGGTCACCTGGCGCAAGGCCAAATACGCTGCCTCCTATAAAGTATTCAGATCGCTGAAACCAAACCGGGACTTCACGGAGGTGGCCAACACAAAAGGGACCAAATTTATCGATTCCAAAAATATCAAGCCCGGAACTATCTATTATTACGCCGTAAAGAGTGTGAATGATAACACTAAAAGCGCGTTCAGTGAGACGGCCCGGGGACACGCGGGGAAACTGGAAGCGGAGCTCGGTATTCCGCAAAAGGTGCAGGGCTTGTGTGATGAGGGAGTGATTTACCTGAGCTGGCAGAATATGACGGGAATAGACGGATATTACGTCTATGACTTTGACCAGTCCGAGAACAACTTCATCAGACTCGGTTCCACCAAGAACACGAATTTCAGGGACAGCCGCAGTTTTAAAAACGGCGATATAAAATGGTATATTGTTACCGCGTACAAAGGGAAAAAGGAAAGCAAACCGAGCCAGTCCATTTCCGTAACCGTGGTAATCCCGGAAAAACCGGAAAACTATCCCCTGAAGGCGCCGCGCAACATCAAAGCTTCCCAGGGCGAGTTTGCGGACAAAATAATCGTATCCTGGGACCCGGTAAAAGGCGCCGATAACTATGAGCTTCTGAAATGGAACCATAACGACAACAAGTGGTTTGTATTCAAGGAGTTATCCGAGCTTTCTTATACCGATACCGACATCAGCAATCCATCCAATTATTACGCCGTACGGGCCAAGAACCAGTATGTAAAAAGCGAGCCCTCGGACATGGTCAACGGGTTTACCAAGGATCCGGCCAAAAAAGAGGAAAAGGTGGTCTACGATGATAAGGACTATTACCAGGATGACGAGCTTGCAGATACCGATTATAAGGATGAGGACCTGTATGTCGACGACAAGAAGAGTGCCGATGACAAAAAGGTCGTGTACGATGATTTCGAGGATGTGAACAAGATAGACGAAAAGTGGAAAAAGGAAGAGGAGCAGTTCTTTGATACCGAAGAAGAAAAAGAGCAGTTCTTTGACTCCAAAGAGAAACAGGACAAGTTTTTTGATTCAAAAGAAAAGCAAGACCAGTTCTTCGATTCCCAGGAGGAGCAGGACAAGTTTTTCGATTCGGACCAGAACAATGATATCAAGAAGGATAACCCCAAAGATACGAAGAAAAAAACAGAGGAAAAAAAGGACGACTTTTTCGACGATAACACCGACGATTTTTTTGATTGATGATAGGCATTTTGAAGGTTTTGCCTTCCAGTTCCTGCAGGGAAAAAACCTCTTTCCGGCCGGCGGGCAGCTCCTCCACGGCCGTAAAACCGCTTCTATGGGAATAATGACGTGTGATCCGAGTACTTATTATATGAAAAACAAAAAAAGCCGTCCCGTTATCATTGAGGCGGCTTTTTTTTATGCGGTATATCCCTTAAATCATTTACTTGCCGCTTCCATGGCAGCAAAAAGCTTCTCCTGATTTTTTATGAGGAGCTGTTTCTCCGCTTCCGTTATATCATGGGAGTCGAACAAATCCTTGTACTGATCCATTATCTGTTTCTGCATTTCCTTCGACTGCCCCTTCATCTGATTCGCCATCATCAGCCACGGCATCAATACCCAGATTTTTCCATGGACATCAAAGAATTCTTCGGGTTTTGACCACCCATGGCTTTTCAACAGTGATTCCATCTCGCCTCCGGCCGAAAAGGTCATGGCCATGGCGTTCACGGACTCTCCAAGCTCTTTGGCTTTTTTTACGAATGGCGGCAGGGTTTGTATATACTTGTCAATGAGTTCCTGGGTCAGGGTAATATCATGGGACTCATTTCCGCTGTCCGCATCCTGCTTTTCCATGGCCTCCGAATCCGCAGGAGTCTTCTGCTGTTGCTTGCCGCAGGAAGAAAATCCCAATATAAATAAGATTGCAAAACCAAGTAAAAATATTTTTTTCATATGTCCTCCTTACATAGTACAATTATCTCATAATACAGAAATTTCAATTTTTTTACCATACTTCCGGCCTGTTTTTGGAATTTATATGTAGTGGCTCGAATCCTGCACCCGGAAAATAGGAATTATACGCTTGACAAAAAAAATATCCGTTCATTATAATAAAAATATGGAAAAAATCCGCTTTGGTATCCTGGGAGTTTCCGGACATTTTATACAACGGGTCTCCCTGGGCCTACGGGAATCTCCTCTCCTGCAAACACATGCCATAGCCTCGCGTTCTGCACAAAAAGCGAAAGCCTGGGCGCAAAAACTTGAAATTCCGCAGTGGTACGGCTCCTATGAGGAGATGCTGAAAAACCCGGATATCGACGCCGTCTATATTCCACTGCCCAATCACCTGCATTTCGACTGGATAAAAAAATCCGCGGATGCCGGTAAACATATTCTCTGTGAAAAACCACTTACCATGACCGCACCCCGGGCCGCCGAGGTTGTGGAATACTGTCGGAACAAGGGCGTGGTCATTATGGAAGCCTTTATGTACCGGTGCCACCCCCGCTGGCAGCGGGCGCGTGAGCTTGTCGCGGTTGGTGAGATAGGAAGGCCGCAGTTCGTCCATACATTTTTCAGCTTTGCAAACCAAAACCCGCACGATATTCGCAACAACCCCGACATGGGCGGCGGGGCTTTATATGATATCGGCTGCTATGCGGTATCCTGTGCGCGGTTTTTATTCGATAAAGAACCGATACGGGTACAATGTGTGCTTACCCGTGACCCCGATTTTAAGACCGACGTACTGACCACCGGGATCCTTGATTTCGGCGGGGAGCGGGCCACTTTTTCCGTCGGCACCCGGAGTTTTGCTTTTCAACAGGTAGAGATTCTCGGTTCCGACGGCCGAATGAGCCTCCCCGTTCCCTTCAATATCTACCCGGACGTCCCCGCGGAACTCCGTATTACTACCTCGGTCGGAACCCGTTCCATCCAATTTAAGCCGTGTGACCAGTACCGCGCCGAGTTCGAGGGATTTGCCCGGGCCGTTTCCCAAAAAACCGACCCACCGGTCCCGGCGGCGGACGCCGTGAAAAACATGCGGGTAATCGATGCCTTGTTTGAGTCTGCCCGTACGGGTGGATGGATACGGCCGGATTCAATCTGACAGTCTGCGCTTATCCGCCCGGTTTTCGCGGTTATCTCCGGCTTATTTGCCGCTGCAGTTTTTTTGATAAAATCTTGATGAAGCAAACATACGTCCCCCCCGGTTCACGGGAATTATAGAATACGTTTTGTATCATTCCAATGAGTGTTTTAATCGATCGTTCAAACTGAGGAAAACGCTCAACCAAGCCCCTACCCCAGGCAACCCAGCCGGCCTGTTCGGGTCCCGGAATGTTTTGTTTTTTCATCCTTACTACCAAGGCATGCAGTCGGCGATCCATTATTCTTTTACCGCCGCGGTAATGATACTTATGCCGGGGGATCAGTGGAATCAGTCTGATGCCGACTATGATTATGAGAAAAAGCAATCCCCCGGCCGCGAGAAAGGGCAGCACAAATAAAAAATCACCGACCATGTCAAGCTGCCCCTGAGGCGGCACGGGAATCTTTTGTCCCATTAATGCCTGAAGTTGTCTGGCGGTAAGCAGGTCATTGTCCCGGTTGAATATCCGATAATACTCAGATCCGTAAACGGATGCCGGGTTTACCGCCGGGGTCGCTTCCAGTGTAATCCAGCCCAAGCCGGTTATCCACACCTCAGGCCATACATGTGCCTGTAAACCGGTCACAATGACCTCAGACTTGCTTTGGGGAATATACACAAAAAAGCCGCTTGTATAGCGCGCCGGGATACCGTTTAACCTGGCCAGGATGATAAACGCGGTGGCGAAATGAACGCAAAATCCTTTTTTGGTTACAAATAAAAAATCATCCAGAAACGGCATCCCTTTGGGCGGAGATTTTGTATCCAGGGAATACACAAACTCCCGGTTTAAATAACGCCTGATATTCCGCAGAACCTCCCAGCGGTTTTTTGCCCCGGCGCCCAGGTTGCGTGCCAATATCTTGATGCGATTCGATGTTGAGGCGGGGACCTCCAAATAATACGGAAGCAGTTCCTGTTGTTTTTGGTTCACCGGTGTATTTTGCACTGTGACCTGCCTTCCCATGAGGTTGTTCAGGAATTCTGCTGCCTCAGGAGTAAGCCCCAGACCAGCGGTCTCTTTGGGCACAAGATTAATGCGAAGATGATCCCCCTTTAACAGCGGGGGATTCAAATAAAATCCCGTATCCTTGGTCCCGAAGATAATTTCCGCATCAGGCTGATTCTCTATTATCACCGCGGTAGAGTCCAATGTATGGGGAAGCAGGTCAAAATAATCAAAGAGCAGATCCAGGGTGATACTCTGTCCACTGTTTCCCTTTTGTAAAAGGATATCCGTCCCGGCTCTTCTCATTTTTTTGCGCAGGTCCAAACTTAACGACCAGTTATCCTCGGTGTATTCGTCATACACCTGTGTACGCAGATATAAGCTCATGCCTTTGGGACCGTTGACCATAAAAACCGGCGTGTTTGACAGAAGCGGTTTGCTCCCGATATTATCACTTTGATAAAAATGCCCGTAACCGGCCACGGTGGTAAGCAAAGGGAGATCGGGGAAAAACTCCAAAAGCAGACGCTTTATTTTTTGGTCCAGGGTGGTGTTGACAAGATAACCGCTGTTGGGTGGGCTTGTTAATGAGATCAGCAGACTGCCGGCAACCAATGCGCACAGCACCATCAGCGGGCGTAAAGAGTGTTTCAGTCTAAGGTTGTACGGCCTTCGGGCAAAAAATAAAATCTCCAGGCCGACGGCGGCGGTACACAACAGCAGGGAGAGCACGCTCTGATAGATCACCATCAGCTCAAAGCAGATCACGATCAACAGTCCGCCAAGCGGTCTGATAAAACCCGATTTATAGACAAGCCCACCGAACAGACTCGAAAAATACATTGTACCCATGAAAAACAAAAATGAAATTATTCCCCCGGGCCTCTGGGTCTTTACCAAATCAATCCAGGCCAGGTATGACGGATACGGTATAACGATAATGTAGAGAATGATGAAAAAGGAGAATAATGCATAAAAAAGCAGGAGAAACGCCGCAATCAGTTTTTGTCCTCTTCCTTTTAACAGGGTGCGGAGTAAAAACAGGCAGTTTATTCCCCCTATAAAAATAAAACTCTCTAGCAACGGCCCTTCGGCATGCAGGAAATAGGCGGCGAGCAAAGGGGTTCCCACACTCAAAATAAGGGAATACAGAAGTTTGAAAATAAAAACCACGACCTTCTTTCTCATGCCTCGATATCCTGTTTAATGGTATGCATTGAATTTACAAATATAACCCTACCGTGCACGTGGGAAAAAGAATCCGAGATTAATATTTCTTTCTGTTTTTCAGCGGTATCCATGTCCGATTGGTTGATTATGGTAAAGATGGATACTTCCGAACCCATGGAATGGTACACAAGATCAAGGATTTCCGAATCAAAGCGATGCGTAATAAAAATAACGGTACTTGAGTTTATTAACTTGTCCTGCATGTCCGCCAGGAAAACTTTGGCAGGAGAATAATCACCGGCAAAGTTTAGGTTTATTGTTGATTTATAAAAATCATCAAAATATGAATTATCGGACCCGCTAAAATAGTAATTGTTACCCCCGTTCACCGCATGAACCGTAACCGGGATCTGGTTCTTAAGAAAATATTTCACCAGGGCCACCAGTATTTCAACGGAACAATCCTCACGTTCCAAAACCTTGTGATCCGGTTCCCGCTCCCGCCGCAGGTCCAGGTAGATCTCAACTCCGGGCCACGACGTTTTTTCATACAGTTTGACAACGGGTTCTCCCGTTGTAGCGAATTTCTTCCAGGCGATATGTTTTATCGAATCTCCCGGCCGATAGTCCTGCAGGTTTTTAAAAAGGGTATAGTCATCGAGGATACCCTGTCCATACCCTGAAGCCTCTACAACATTCTGCAGATTGGGGAAGACCGCATCAAGTTCAATTATACGCGGGTAGACGTAAAAGGTCCGAAACCAGACCGGCGGTAATAATGAAATCCAGGAAAGCACCTCCTGCAGCTCAATATAATCGATTCCTACCTTGTAAATCCCGCGGTATGGGTACCTGATTTTATACTCATGCGTAAAGACCTCTCCGCTTGCAAGCGAAGTGTGGATGTCATTCAGTTGCACGGATTGATCCGGACTTATCATTTTGAATTTTACACTGACAAACGGTCCGGGTACATTTGCTTCGCTGGCGAGAGACAGTTTGTATGATACCTCCTGTCCCTTCACCGGGTGCTCGGTACTGAACTCCTCAAAATACCTGAATCTGAAATATGCAATTAAAAAGAAGGCCAGTGAAACCAGCGGAAAGGCCGCGTACAGACAGAACAGATACAATAATACTCCTGCCATTGTCATGGCGGGAAGGTAAAGAATAATAAAACCGATGAGATAAACCCCGACCGCCGCCGGTTTTATCTTGATGTG
This sequence comes from uncultured Spirochaetaceae bacterium, assembly GCA_964634205.1. GTDB lineage: Bacteria > Spirochaetota > Spirochaetia > SZUA-6 > RPPD01 > JAFGGG01. The sequence goes on along the minus strand of CAZWKE010000004.1, from coordinate 99,604 downwards.
TTTCATGTACTTAAACCCGTGGGAATTTCCATAAGGGCCACAAGGTCTTGAACGACCTTTGCCGGAGTGACGTTTTGAATGCGCGCCTCTGCGTTTAACAGTAAACGATGGGGTATTACAATGGGGATCACCTGGATGACATCTTCAGGGACAACAAAGCCCCTCCCGGCCAGAAAAGCCTCGGTCTGCGAAGCCAGCAACAGATGCTGGGCGGCACGGGGACTCATACCCAACCTTATTTTGGCATTGTTCCGGGTACCGCGGGCAATGGTCACAATAAAATCCTTAATCTTATCATCAACGGACACTTCCCGTACCCGTTCCCGGATTAAGACAATTTCAGCCGGACTGATTACCGCCGTAAGATTTTTAAGGGGGTCTTCCTCTTTGAAGCGGGTAAGAATGGTTATTTCTTCTCCCTGCGCAGGATACCCGATGGAAAAAGACACTCCGAAACGGTCTACCTGGGCCTCGGGCAGGGGGAAGGTCCCCGTAAAGGAAATGGGATTTTGCGTGGCAATCACAAAAAATGGTTCCGGAAGCGCATAGGTGGTACCGTCCACGGTAACCGAATGTTCCTGCATCGATTCCAAAAGGCTTGACTGGGTCCGGGCACTGGCCCGGTTTACCTCGTCGGCAAGAATGAACTGGTGCATGATAGCCCCGCTTTTAAACAGAAACTCTCTTTTTTCATTACTCCAGACCGTCATACCGATGATATCACCGGGCAGCAGGTCCGGGGTGAATTGTATTCGCGCGAAATCAAGCCCCGCGCTTTTGGCAAGGGTCTTTGCCAGTGTTGTCTTGCCCACTCCCGGAATGTCTTCAATGAGCACATGCAGACCTGATAAAAATCCGATGAGCAGGCTGTGTATTGCGATTTCATTACCCACAAAAACAGTATTCACCTGCTTTTTCAAGACGGCTATTTTTTGCAGAAGCTGTTTATGGTCATTCTTTGCCATGACTCTCCCCTTTTCTCTTTGTTTCTACACGGAATACTCCTCCTCTCAAGATAAAAGATATTCGGAAACAGTACAAGGTGCAAATGAAAATTTTTTAGCAGTAAAAAGAAAAAACGGTATAATAACAGATTACAGAGAATCAACTATTTACAAATGGAAAGTGCGCACTTATACTTAATTATAAGGAGTTTAACCACTGATAGTGAATGATGAAAGAAAAAAGCAGGAAACACAATCACAAACCTGATATATCTCTGTTCAAAGATATTGTAAATCTTTCCTTCGATGCCGTACTTTTGCTTGATTCCGGGGGAATAATCATTTACGCAAACAAGGCAGCCGAAGACCTTTTTCGTTCCGGAAAACACGGGATGGCGGGAGAAAAATTTACTTACTCACCCGTTGACGGAAATACGGTGGAGCTGGAGACCGAGAGGGACAAAAAAAAACACGTTCTGAAAATGAAGGTACAAAGGATCAGCCGGCAGAGTGACGAGTATCATCTCGTATCGCTGCGGGACATTACCGAGCAAATGAAAACCCTCAGGGAATGGACGTGGCTCGACAGAGCGATCCGGGATGCGGCACAGGGAGTTGTCATCACCAATGAATCAGGGATTATTCAATATATCAATCCGGCATTTGAAACCATTACCGGCTTTCAAAGACAGGAGCTACTTGATGTACATATAACAAAATTCAGAACTCCTGATAATAAGAATAATGCATGTGAGGTTCTGTGGGAAAAAAGGGAAGCGGACCGGCAGTGGCGGGGTCGTATTCTCTGGTGTAATAAAAAAAAGGAATCACTGGAAATCGAAGCCTTAATCTCTCCTATACATAATACCCTCTCAGAACCGTCCGGTTATATAATCTGGGTACGCGATATTACCAATGAATTGAAAATGGTAAAACAACTTCATCAATCGCAGAAGCTGGAAGCAATCCGGACCCTGGCCGGGGGTATCGCACATAATTTTAACAACATCCTGATGGCCATCATCGGATATACGGATATGACATTGAACAAGTATCAGGAAAATAAAGAAATACAGTTTAATCTCACTAATGTTTTAAACGCCGGCTATCGGGCAAGAGACCTGGTGAACCAGATCCTCACCTTCTCGAAACAACATGAAGAGGAGAAAAAAGCAATAAATCCCCTCGGCGTATTAAAGGAAGCACTGCAATTCTTACGGGCATCACTTCCCGCTTCCATAAATATTGTGCAGTCCGTTTCACCTGATATAAAAAATATTCTGGCCGATCATACGCAATTCTACCAGATTATTATGAACCTCTGTACCAATGCAGCAGAAGCTATGCAGGAAAAGGGCGGAGAACTAAAGGTAGTATTGAGTAATACCTTCCTTGACCAGCATTTTGTGCGACAAAATCCGGAAACACAGCCGGGGGCTTATGTGAAACTTATCGTAAGCGATACAGGGTGCGGGATAAGTCCGGAGATTATTGACAATATTTTTGAGCCGTATTTCACGACAAAAAATAACGGGAAAGCAAGCGGACTGGGACTTGCCGTGGTCCACGGTATCTTAAAAAGCTACCACGGAAGCATTACGGTTTCCAGTACACCGGGAGCGGGAACTGTTTTTACGCTGTATCTGCCGGCATTAAGCAGCCCCGAGCTGCATAATGAAAACAGGTTATATTCGTCGAGAGGTATTGAAAGGGTTCTGTTTGTTGATGATGAGGAGATCCTGGTTGAGTTGGGGAAGCGGATGTTGACCTCTCTCGGCTACCGGGTCATCACCACTACCGACAGCCTTCAGGCACTCGATTTTTTCAGAAAAGATCCAACCCAATTTGATCTGGTAATTACGGATCTCACCATGCCCAACCTCTCCGGCATTGAATTTACAAAAGCCGTACTGTCCCTTTGCCCGCATATACCGGTAATCTTATGTACCGGGTATCATGAAAAAATTGCCGAGGATAAAGCACAATCCCTTGGGATAAAAGCATTTATTTCAAAACCCCTGGTGATGAATGAACTGGGAACTACCATAAGAAAAGTAATGGCAAAAGGAATACTTCATGGATAATACTACGAGCCACATTTCCATCCTTGTGGTGGACGACGACCCGTTGATCAGTGATCTGTTGAAAAAAGCAATCAGCAATGCAGGATACCTTTGTTTTACGGCGCCGGACGCCGAACAGGCAATCAGTATTCTGGAAGAAAACACTGTAGATGTAATTATCGTTGATATTGTTTTGCCGCAAACAAGCGGTTTGGAGTTGGCAAAAACCGTCAGATCACAATACAGCTGCGATATCATTGTAATGACGGGATTTGACGAGGGAATAAAATATGAGGACGTCATCGGGCAGGGAGCAAAGGATTTTATCCGGAAGCCTTTGAGTCCGGAAGAATTAGTGGTGCGTCTCAACCGTGTTTTATTTGAACGCAAAATTATCAGGATACAAAAACAGACACAATATGAATTGGAAATGAATTTTGAAAAACTGCAGCGCCTGCTGGAAGCGATTGTACATGCTTTGGCTTCCGCCCTGGAAAAGCGCGATCCCTATACTTCGGGACATCAGAAACGCGTTGCAATCATTGCTTGTAAGATCGCGGAACGAATGAGCTGTACTCATGAACAGATAAACGGGATCCGGCTTGCCGGACTGCTGCATGATATCGGGAAAATCTCGATTCCCGTGGACATACTGATAAAACCCGCAAAACTGGATCAGATGGAATACGAGATCATAAAACAGCATCCGCAAATCGGGTATGAGATTATCAAGGACATTGAGTTTAACCAACCCATAGCCATAATTGTGGTGCAACACCATGAGCGCTTGAACGGTTCCGGCTACCCCGGCAGGCTGAAATCCGATGACATAATTCCTGAGGCAAAAATCCTGGCGGTTGCCGACGTTGTGGAGGCCATGACCTCTCACAGGCCTTACCGGGCAAGTCTTGGGATTGAACGGGCGATTGATGAAATCAGTAAAAACAGGGGAATTCTTTATGACAGCCGGACGGTTGATGCGTGTATTGAATACCTGAAGGAAAAAGGCCTGCCGTAGTTTTTTTTTAGTGGTCCGAACCCTGGACCCGGCATAAAAAAACCGGGGAAGGTTTCCCTTCCCCGGATTAAGTGCCGTTAGACATCAATATTAAGTTTTTTTAATCCCAGATCATCTTTGAAATCTACCTCGTCCTTTATGTAAAGGTAAAAACCCGCCACCAGGCCGCAGCTGAAGTTCAGCAGCCAGGAGATGAGCAGGCCGAAAATTACCACGGCATAGAGAAGGAGAATAATAGCCAGGATCACATGAATCACATAGGGACTGGCGAGCATGGCCATTCCCAGGCTGATAATCCTGAAGGTCCCGGGTCCGAACATGCCCAGCGGGGTCTCTCCCAATCCCATGGACGATCCGCCTTTGGGTAAATTGGGTAAAAACATCCCGGGAACATACATGGCCAGAGAAAAAATAAGTAAAATCAGGATAAACAAAACAACCAGAATTACTGTTTGTAAGACGTGAAAAAGAAGAAGTTTGGCCAGTTTTTGTTTGATAATCACCACGACATTCTTGATGATGCCGATAATCCCCTTTTTCTGTTCGATCATGGTCGGATAACAAAGAATGCCGCCCAACAGCATGAAGGTCCAGATAAAAAAGTCAAGCACAAACAGGGGAAGCACCAGAATAACAATCAAAATGAGCCCTACTTCGGGGATCAGCGACAGAAGCCACAGCAACAGGGCTTCCACCAGCAACACGGCAACAATCGCTACGATAAATCCCAATGCGGGAATGGGCTGGGACTTCAATGAACTTAACGCCTCTCCGAAACCGGCCTTTTTATCCGATTTTATGGCGGCAAGTCCATAGTAGTATAGGAAATATGCCATACTGGAAAAAATAATTACCGCGTAAAGTATGGCGATTCCCATGAAGATGTACATTACAATGACACTTCTTAATGCCATTGCAAGCTGGGTACCGATTTGGTTTATTATCCAGGCACCCAATACGATTAGTACGAAATGAATAAGAGTGATAATGTTCTTTGTTGGCGCAAAGCTTTTCTGAAAGGCTTTGTTCACCAGATTAAGATCAAACTTCATCTACTCCTCCTTTTAATAATATTATTAAGTATTCCCCGCGACCATCCAACCCTTCATACTTACCTTACATCTTATGCTACAAGGTAGCTGCCGTCAAGAAAGAAAATAAAAAAACCCCGGCCGTTCATGACCGGGGCTGTTTTTTTTGGTTACTGTTAACGGCAAGCGTCTTAATAGGTATTTTCAGCCGTCTTATAACTGACCAATTCATCATCATCCGTAAACATAATACCGTCGGCACCGGCGTCATTATAGACATTTTCACGGGTAAAAAACTTCGTGCCGTCGGCAAACTCATGCGTACTAAAACTCCGCACATCATCGTCATCGGTAAACCAGATGCCGTCCGCACCCGGGTCGTCATAAATCACCTGCTTTGTCCAACTGTTCCATCTGTTGAACCGGCCCTCATATTCCCAGGTTACATACGCGCCCAGCCAGCTGTCTCCAAGTTGGTCGTCACTCGTTTCCCATATACCGTCTAAACCGGGATCGCCGTAATATTTGCGCATTATTTCTTCGCCGTCTTCGTTATACACTTTGCTATAATAGCCGCTCATCACGTCATCCGCGGTAAACCAGATGCCGTCCGCGCCCGGGTCGTTATACGTACGTTCTATATTCGGATCAGTCCAGTCACTCCAGCCTGAGATATTATCGTCCGTGGTAAACCAGATACCGTCCGCGCCCGGACCGCTCTGCATGCTTCCGCCGTTATCGAACCTGGACCAAAACCAGCCGTTTGCCTGATCGTCCGCGGTACCCCAGGTACCGTCACTCCCGGAGGACGTAAAATATCTTTGCCAGTTGTCAGCGTAATAATTCTTATACCTCTGTACGGTGAGTGAACTGATTACATCATCATCCGTCCCCGGAATTCCGTCCTCGCCGGCGTTATAGTTTTTGATAATCGTTTCAGTTGGGAACACCAGATCCGCATACACCACATCAAAGGTGTATATCGCATACCCGAAATCCTGTGCCGTGGAATTCTCCGTGGGCAGCACCTCCACGTTGACCGATGTGGTCACATTATCGAATACCGAGAACACGATCGGCAATGGGGCGGAGACAAGCTCCTCCAAGGCCGAGGGGGATACGGGAGCCGCAAAAATAACATTATTATCCGCATCAACCACAAGGTACTTCGTCAGGGTATAATCACCAAGATTCAGTTCCAGACTTTCACTGATGAACTGCCCGTTCAGATTATAGAGCGTCAGGGCATAATTATCATACACAACCTCACCGGTCAGCGAGTTTTCAATACTGATGATAACGCGGGCGGCGTCGGCTGGATTGATGGATCTGGAAAGCGCCCCCGTATCCTCTCCCGGTATGGCACTGCTGAGCGTAATTCTTCCGCTTGATCCGCTGATACCGGAACCACCGGTGGGTACGGTACAGTTGAATACGATCAAGGTAAGAATTACCGAAAGTAAAACAAGTTTTTTCATTCATTTCCTCCTCTGTAATTTGGTTTTGTTTACCCTGAACTATATACCCGGTGTGTAAATTTCCGAATCATACTTTAGTATGATTCGGACTATTCAGTAGTATACATTGCTTGTATTAAAGGGAAGAAAGAATTATTAGTAATAATTTATCGATGATCCAGACTGTCCATTTCAGTCTTTATGGTTTCCTGAAGACAACGAAAAATAAAGGAATGTATCTTTTTTTCTATAATAGGTTTAAGATTTCTGCTGTTAAACATAATGATATAGATATTTCTGCCATTAGGCTGTGGGATTATTTTCATGATCTTACCGTCGAGGATACAACTTGCCCCACGTAAGACAAGCTGCATATTGTTGATCGTCGTGCCTTCGGGCAGTCTTAGCTGTTTGTCATGAAAGTAACAGGCCATACCGGCGATACTCAGATCGATTATGCTTCCCTGGAAGCGGTCCTCCTTCCAGATTATATTAAACAGATCCAGTTTCTCGTTACAAAGCGCACGTACAAACCGCCTGCGCCCCCTGGCCTCATTGGCCGCCAGGGTTTTTAGGAGGATCTGCCGGCATTCTGCAGGTGACATTTTTATATGTACAAAACCGCACTGCACCCCGATGGTGATTAAGTATTTTTCCAGCAACTGCCTGTCTTTTTTAAAATATGTAAGGATACCCACCCTGGTACCGGCGGTCTCAGGATCGGAAAGCAGGGAACTCACATATGTTTGCCATTCTTCATCCTTTAGAATTTCATCGATATTTATGAACAGGATTGAGTTTTTATATTTGGCAAGTATCTTTAAGGCCAACAGATGATTTTCAAGGATATAGGCTTCATATTCCTCCCTGACAACTTCCTCAATAATCTCTCTGATGATTGTCGGGGGATAGAGGAAAAAAACTTTTTTGCCGACGTCCGCCTCATTCATTACAGAGGTCTTAATCTTTTATCTTGTATTTCTTTTTAAATCTTTCCACTCTTCCCGCGGTGTCTATAAGTTTCTGTTTACCGGTAAAAAAGGGATGACACTTGGAACAGATTTCAGTTGAAATATCCTTTATCGTTGAACGGGTAACGATTTCGTTGCCGCAGGCACATTTTATTGTTGTTTCATGGTATTCAGGATGTATGCCTTTTTTCATATTCTTACCTCCGTTATATGACTATTCTCCGGACACAGTCGATGTATTCATGGATTTTAAGAAAGCACTATTATTCTTTGTTTTACGCATTCTGTCAATAAGTAATTCAATAATCTCAACATCGTCCATGGGATTGATTACCTTACGCAGGACCCATATTTTGTTCAGTTCTTCTTCGGTCAAGAGCAGTTCCTCTTTCCGTGTTCCGGACCGTTTAATATTAATAGCAGGAAACAGACGACGATCGGACAACCTTCTGTCCAGATTAATCTCCATATTGCCCGTCCCCTTAAACTCTTCAAAGATAACCTCATCCATACGGCTGCCCGTATCTATTAAGGCTGTAGCCACAATGGTCAAACTGCCGCCGTTTTCTATATTCCGGGCCGCGCCGAAGAAGCGTTTGGGCTTGTGCAGGGCGTTCGAATCAACACCACCCGATAATATCTTCCCTGACGTAGGAACGGTCTGGTTATAGGCCCGCGCCAGCCGGGTGATGGAATCCAGGAGAATTACCACATCACGCTTGTGTTCCACAAGGCGTTTGGCCTTTTCCAATACCATCTCCGCCACCTGTACATGCCGTGTGGCCTGTTCATCAAATGTTGAAGAAACAACCTCACCGTTTACATTACGCTGCATATCCGTAACCTCTTCGGGACGTTCGTCTATCAACAGCACGATAATAAACACCTCCGGGTGGTTGGCGGTGATGGCATTCGCAATCTTCTGTAAAAGAATGGTCTTACCGGTCCGCGGCGGAGAAACAATCAAACCCCTCTGCCCTTTTCCGATCGGACAAAACAGGTTGATCATTCGCGTTGAGGCCGCGTTGGTGGTGGTTTCCAGATTCAATCGCTCGTTGGGATAAAGGGGTGTTAAATTGTCAAACGGTATCCGTGACTGCGCTACCGAAGGATCATCAAAGTTTACCGTCTCTACACGCAGCATGGCAAAAAAACGCTCCCCGTCCTTCGGAGGACGAATCTGCCCCGCTACAGTATCACCTGTTTTCAGGTTAAAAAGCCTTATCTGGGAGGGCGAAATATAAATATCATCCGGACCCGGTAAATAACTGTAGTTCGGTGAGCGCAAAAATCCGTAGCCGTCCGGAAGTATTTCCAGAGCGCCGTAGGCATAGATGACACCACCACGCTCGGTATGTGCTTTCAAAATGGAAAAAATAAGTTCCTGTTTTTTTAAGGTAATCAAACTTTCGTGATTAATATTAAACTGCCCTGCCATGGACCGTAATTCGGTCATACCCTTCTTGGAGAGATCATTGATATTGAATCTTTCACTATCACTATCATTATCATTAAATAACATACCGGCATCTCCCACTCTATCGCGCTGCTGGTGATTTATTCCATTCGGGACACCGTTTGCGGGAATCGGCTCTTTGGGGGGAGTATTGTTTGCAGCTGTTTCGACATGATTATTTTTGCCGTTATTATTCGACTCTTCCTGGCTCACGGATTCCTCATCCATTACACCATTTTCCGAATCTTTTATCAGTTCGACTTTTAATCTTTTCTTTCTTACCACTCTTTTCGGTTTCCCGTGTTTAGAACTCTCATCTTTGGCAGTTCTCATTTGATTCTCCTTTTTAACATTCTCTTGATTTTGCTTCACATTATTTTCAGGTTTTGAATCAATATCACTTTCAGCCACGGAAGGTTTTCGGTGAAATATCTCCATGTTTTGCTCCATTATTTTTTATTCTGCTGATTTTCCATTAATTTAAGTAAATATATAGTTCAGGAGACTATACGAATTGTTGATGCTTTCCTTAATTATATTACCAATTCCGGTAATAGTCAAGATAATCTCCTCCTAATATCAGTGCTTGTAGAATTAAAAACGCGCACACGGTGGTTTTATAACGTATCTCTTGTCGTGAACCGGTAAAGCGGTAGCGCAAACAAACGATTTTGCCTTTTCTGCTTATAATACTCAGCCACACCGTACCGACCGGTTTTTCAGCACTTCCTCCTCCGGGACCGGCGATCCCCGAAACCGCCATACTGAAATCAGTGCCGGTTTTGTGCAACGCGGAAGAGGCAAGTCCTTTAACCACGGGTTCAGATACCGCACCCTCGGTTGCCAATACGTCCTCCCCGATACCCAGAAGCTTGTGTTTTGCATCATCCGAATAAACGATAAATCCACCCCAAAAAACCTGTGAACTGCCGGGGATATCAGTGAGTTGCTTTGCCAAAAGCCCCCCGGTACATGACTCGGCTATCGTCACGGTAGCCCCTACCTGCCGTAATGACTCAAAAGCCATCCGGGCAGGTACGGCAATACCTTCCCGGATGAGCGCAGGGCCCACCGCATCGACCAGATATTGGAAGGCAGCCTGTCTCGTGATGGTATCCTGACCTTCCAACCTGAATAAAAGTCTTTCATGATCGTTTGTAACATGTAATTCGATACCCGGTTTTTGATATTTCTTAAAAACAGCTTGTAAATCCTCTGCTGAAATACAAAATGCAGTTCCTGTTAAGGCACCTGTCCTAGTCATTTTTTGTGCTTTCACGATTTTAATCAGTGAGTTTTTCTTATATTTTTCTTATTTTATTCGGTACTCGAGACATACTCAATGTTCTTTTTAATTTCATCGACATTTTCCGAAAAAATATCAATTTTTTCCGGGTTTTTAATCATCTCACACTTACCCTCAAACACTACACCGTCGGCGATTTTCAGTTTCGCGGTTTTTATATTACCAAAAACCTTGCCGGTTTCCAGCATCTCGAGTTTTTCTTTTGCAATAACATTGCCCTTTACTACACCGCCGATGATCACCGAACCGACTTTGATATTTGCTTTCACTTCCGCACCGTTTTCGATATACAGAAACCCGGGGGAAACAATTTCACCCTTAAATTTTCCGATAATTTTCAGTGAATCCTTGAATTTCATCGTTCCGTTGAAATCAGTTTCTTTTCCCAATGTAGTACGAATTCTTTCGTTCCCCTTATGATCATTCACCTTTGCCATATTGTATCCCGTTCTCTAGTAGTGCAATTTACTTTGTTTTCATTACAAATACTCCGTCCCAGTCTTCGGGAGGAGGATTGTCGATATAATGCTCACATCGCTCCAGATATACCTTGGAGGGACCGTCATTTTGATTTATCTGTAATGCTTTTTGAAAATATTCTTTTGCTTCCGCAAACTTCATTAATTTATAAAGCTTTCGCCCCTCATCGAAAAGCTGCAGCACCTGCTTCATTTCTTGCGAAATCAAGTAGTGACCCCTTCGTAGTTCAACTCACGCGCCTTCCAATTCTTGAGATTCTTCTGAAATTTCACTTCCAAATCTTCCAGCGTAAGATCGCCTTTCTTTAATTTATCACCTTTACTCTGCAGTTCCTTCACTTCATCTTCCAAACCGCTGATTGTGGCCAGTATCTCTTCACTTTCCTCTTTAACAAGCGCGATCAGTTCATTTACCGCTTTTTGATTCGATTTATCGATATTCATGGATTTGTCTATAAGTTTTTGAATCGGCGTTTTAATATGCTTGGTAAAATACAGCAGTGATTTATTTAACGACTCAATAACCCCTATTCGCATTTCACGCCGTGACAGCTGCTGTGCCAGTTCTCGGTTCCGCAATACCGCGCGGATCCTTGCCAGTACTTCTGAAAAATTAAAGGGTTTGGTGATATAGTCGTCAACTCCCAACTCCAAACCTTCAATTTTGTCTTTTACCTCGTCCATGGCCGAAAACATGATTATGGGTATGTTCTTAAATTTTTTATAACGCTCGTCGTTTTTTATGAGTTTGGTGAATTCCCACCCACTCAATTTCGGCATAATATTATCAAGGATGATTAAATCCGGATCTACATCCTGAACTTTGTCAAGCGCTTCTTCCCCATTCTCAGCCTTCTCAACGATAAAACCAAGCCGACTTAACATAACGTCAAAAAATTCAAGATTTATCGGTTCATCATCTACTATAAGTATTTTGGCCTTAGTTTTCATCACTTGCTCCTTGAATTTTGGTTATATTGTTGTGGATAAAGCGGTTTTTGTCAATTGGTTTTTACCTTTAGTTTGAAAAACTTTATTAGTGGTCCAAACCGTGGACCTGGGTAAAGCAAAAAGACGATTTTAGGTTTATATAGTAGGATAAAAGGTGGAAAGAAAGGAGGGAGTATATGGAGCAGCCACCGTATATTGGCAGGTGCAGCATTGGAGCCGCTAAACTCGTTTTTTAATTTGCTGGGTCAGTTGCTTCAACTCTTTACCGGGTTTAAAAAAGACTACTCCATGTTGTTCCGTAATAACGGTTTCCCCGGTTTTTGGATTACGCGCTTTCTTGCCCTTTCGGATTCTTACCTCGAAGGTACCAAACCCCCGCAATTCAATTATCTTATCTTCCGCCAAAGCACCTTTAAGTTCTTCAAAAATGAAATCGATTAATTTATAAATATCCCGTTTATTAATATTTAGTTTCTGGAAAATATTTTCGACAATATCTGCTTTTGTTAATTTTTGCTGCAATGTATAACCCTCGTATTAAGGTTACTTAATTGCGTTCAATTTTTTCATCATTCTTGATTTTTTACGCGCGGCATTTCTTTTATGATACACACCCTTTGTTGTTGCCTTATCCACATCGGTTGCGAATTCTTTATAAAGCCCCGCAGCCTCCTGCTTTTTATTTTCTTTGATAATCTCCAACAGAGTTCTCGTAGTATGTTTGATTCTGGTTTTAATGGCTTTATTTCTTAGCCTCTGTGTTTCATTTTGTCTTTGCCGTTTTGCTGCAGAACCTTTTGCTCCCAAAGCTATAACTCCTTATAAGCTTATTTATTTGTTAAGAAGAATAAAAATAACAAAAATAAATTTCTATGTCAAGCTCTAATTATATTATATAGTAGAACAAATCCTGCACTCGGTAAAGGATTTCCCGTATAGCTATCGGTATATTGATTTTAGGTACAAGATTAGAGCCACTAAATTTTATTTTTGAAAAATGCTTTTCAAAAAAACAGATTCAGACTACACTGTCCACCGGGAGATTTATCATGGGAGCACTACTTGCCATACTCTGTTTTTTCTTTTCAACTATTGCCTGGGATATAACCTTAAAAATTTATTTTCTCTTCAGCCGTAAGCATCATGTGGAGTTCTGGAATAATTTCTTTAAAATGATGAGTCATAAATCGGTTTTCTTTGCCCATGTATATGCCGGATTGAAGCTGGAGATAACATCGGATCTTCATACCCCCTTACCGGACAGGTTTATCATCATCAGCAATCATCAAAGCCTGGCGGACATTGTCACTATAGTGGAGGCTTTTCCCGATCATGATCTTAAATATACCGCAAAAAAAGAATTAAAATACGGGATTCCGGCCGTATCCGTGGGTCTGCGTCGTGGACAGCATGCTTTTTTGGAAAGAAGCGGCGGTTTTCAAAGGACCTATAACCAATTGAAACGACTTGCCGCAAATAAGGGGAAATATGACTGCCCTGTGATTTTTGCCGAAGGATCCCGCTCACGCACCGGCGAACTGAAGAAATTTCATAGTGCCGGACTGCGAATGCTCCTGGAACACAGTAACCTTCCGGTCCTGGGGGTGGCAGTGGATGGGGGATATAAAATTGCCACCGCAAAAGACCTGTTTTCTAAATTAAAGGGACTTGTCTACAGGGTAAAAGCACTTAAGCTTTATCCTCACGTAAACGGGAAAAATGAGATCCAGGGTGTTTTGGATTCAATTCACAACGATATTGAACTTCAACTTAAAAAATGGCGGACAGAAGAAGAACAATAGTCAAAATAGTGATGATTTTAGGTGCTGGATTCGCACCACTATATATATAAAAAAAAGGAGCCTTATACAGTTGGCTCCCTTTTTTTTACGCATTAAAATCGCTTGGACGTCTTTCTCTGCGGTTGCATTTTTCACATTCAGCCAGGTTCCTAAGTCTGCCGTTGTTGAATACGGATTTCATTTTTACCTCGCCACCGCAGCCGCAAAAAAATTTCTGGGTTCCGATACCGGTACGTGCGTTTTTACTAATTTCAGCCATGTTTCCCTCCTGTATAATGGAATATCATATATTGCTGATTATTTTTTAATGAACCAAGTTTATTGAATTAGAAAAAACATATAGAATTACGGGCTATTTGTCAAGCTTTTTTTCATGATCACGGCAATTCTCATTTCAAACATTCCCACAGCATCTATTGCTTTCATGACCGGTGGTATTCAAGCCCGAGACAGTCCTAACTTACCGTCCCGCTTATATATTCCTTGGTAAGTTTCTGCCGCGGATGATTGAATACTTCATCCACCGGGCCGTGCTCAATAAGTTTGCCGCAGTAGAGGAACACCACATAATCGGCAAGACGCCGTGCCTGGCGCAGAATGTGGGTTACAAGGATAATTGTATACTTGTTTTTCAGCTGAAGAAATTTCTCCTCAATACGCCGGCTCGAATGCGGGTCCAGCGCGGAGGTGGGTTCATCACCCAGTATTATTTCAGGCCGAACGGCCAATCCCCTGGCAAGGCAAAGACGTTGTTGTTGCCCGATGGAAAGTGATGATGCGGGTTCATGCAGCCGGTTTTTGACCTCCTCCCAGAGGCTGGCCTGTTTGAGATAATAGCGAACAATCGCCTGCAGATGTGTTCTGTTTCGCTTCCCGTGTATCCTGGGGCCGAACGCGACATTGTCGAAAATGGACATGGGAAGCGGGCACGGTTTTTGCGCCAACAACCCCATTTTTTTCCGAATATGGGTCGGTTCAACTCCCGGCCGATAGATATCTTCCGTATCGACAAAAACCTCACCGGTCAGACGCACGCCCGCGTCCGTTTCCAGCAGGCGGTTGAATGATCTCAACAATGTGGACTTCCCGCAGCCGGACGGACCGATAATAACCGTAATTTTTTTATCCGGAACGGTAACCGAGATATTTTCCAATGCGGGTGTGTTGTTATAAAATACACTTAAATTTCGTACGTTGATATGTGATGAATTCGTCATTTTTCCCCCTAAATATTCTCAATACGATGACGCGACAGCTTTTTGGAAAAATAACGCGCCGCAACGGAAATCAACAGGACCATTATTGTCAGGACCAACGCCGAGGCATACGCCCTGTTTTGCACCCTTGGAAACGGTGAACCTAATTGAAAGAAAATCGCCAGCGGCAGGGTAGCCACCGGCTGCAGAAGCGATTCCGGCAGATAATCCGAAAAACCTGCGGTAAACAGTACCGCGGCCGCGTCCCCAATTCCCCGGGAGAAGGCCAGCAGCACCGCCGTAATAATCCCCGGCGTCACCTGCCGGATGATAACTTTCCAGGCAACCTCACCATTGGTCGCCCCCAGGCCGGCGGCAGCGGAGCTCAGTTCCGCGGGTACATGCTGTAATACCTCATCCACCGCCCTGGCTAAAATGGGAATTTCTATCAAAGCGATCACCATTATTCCGGCCAGCAGCGAGGCCTTCAATCCCAGGAATACCATACAGGTGAACCCGAACGCCCCATACACAATCGAAGGAATACCCCAAAGTACATTGAAGGTAAAGCGAATGCCGCCGGCTAGTATGGAATGTTTTTTTGCATGCACATTAATAAAAAGAACAATCGGTATTCCAATAAAAAACGCAATAACCGTGGCCCCGACAGCAATACACAGCGAGCCGGCAATCGCGTTCAGGATGCCTCCTTCACCGCCGGTATAAAAACCGCCTTTGGGTGTCTGGACAAGCATGGAAAGCTGCAGGGCAGGCAAACCCTTTGCCAAAATGACAACAATAATAAAAACAAGCAGTCCGGCCAAAAAAAACGCACAAAAACACATACAGTTTTTGATTATCTTTTCTTTCAGAAGCATAGTTTTTTTACGCGAATCCATCTCAGACTCTCCTCTTCACCCTGTTTAACACAAGCCATGATATGACGTTGAAAAACAGGACCACCACAAAAAGAATGAACGCGGCAAACATCAGCGCGGAATCATACAGGGGGATCGAAAACATCTCGCCATAATTGTTGGCGATCAAGGCCGGAAGCGTATATACCGGTTCGAACGGTGAAAGCGGCAGCTGCGCGATATTCCCCGCCACCATCATTACGGCCATGGTTTCACCGAACGCCCTGGCCAACCCCAGCCCACAGGCGGCGATTATACCGGGCAGGGCCCGGCGCAGGACAACTTTTTTGATTGTCTGCCATTGGGTGGCCCCCAAAGACAGGGCGGCCTCCCTCAACGAAAGTGAAATTGACTGCAGTACCGCAAGTATAATATGAATAATAAAAGGGAGAATCATAACAGCCAGTACAAGCGCCGCGGAAAGCAGTGAATATCCGGTACCCATGCCGCCGGTAAAAAAAGCCTCACTCTGTTTTACCAACGGCACAATCACCAGTACCCCCCACAAACCAAAAATAACCGAAGGGATTGAGGCAAGAATATCAATAATTGATTTAAAAAACGCCAATGTCCTTTTGTTTGCGTATTCCGAGAGATATATTGCCGTACACAGCGCAAAGGGGACGGCCGGTATCAGGGCATAAACAGTCACCTCAAGGGTGCCGACAATAAACGCGAAATACGCAAACTCACCCCGTGAAGGACGCCATTGGGTGGCAAAAAGCAGCTCCCCGATCGATCGTGAGGAAACCAGTCCCCGGGAACGAAGGAACAGCCCGATGCCCATCACCACCAGCAGCAGCACAATACCTCCCGCCAATGTTTTCATTATAAGAACACCGATTTCGTTTTTTATCAGTCGTATATTTCTCATTCCAATGTTGAAAGCGCCTGTTTGAGTCCGGACGGGGACACAGGAATATACCCTGCTTCAGGGATATACCGTTGCCCTTCGGTTAATATCCAGCGAATAAAGGCGATAACCGGCGGTTTTGCCGGTTTACCGTTACTGGAGAAATATAACTCACGGGCGGGCGGTGACGGATAATCACCGCGACGTATCGCCCCAAGCAGCGTGGTTTTTAATGAATAAAAATCCTCGGCTTGTTCTATGCGACCGTTATTATCAAGATCCAAAGGCAAAACAGCCAGCCCCCGGATAACGGTTCCGCCGGCCGGATCATAGGCATAATTAATATTATTGAACCCGATACCGAACCTGTCCTGCTTTACGGCCTCGGCCAATCCGGGATCACCGTAGACACCGACACCGGCCAGGTCCTCCTGCTTTCCTCCCATATATGCGGCCCAGGTCTGGGCCGCTCCGCAGGCGTCGGAACGGGTATACACATGCAGGGGTGAATTGCCTTGTTTGTGCAAGAGAAACTCCCATGTCGGCATGCTGTTTTTAATCCAGATCTCCCGCAATAATTCGCGGGTCATCCCCCCGCTTAGGAGCTCAGCGAGATACGGATTTTCCGCATTGATTGTGACCACCACCGCGTCCTTGGCAACCGGTATCCACCATACACCTTTGGCTATTTCAGCCTGGTTAATTTCCCGGGAAATCATTCCGATATCAACCATATTTGCCAGCACGTCCGACATGCCCTTCCCCGCCCCGCCGGCACTTACCTCCAGCCGAATACCGGGATTAATCTTCATATACTCTTCCGCCCATTTTACCGCCAGGGGGTACAAGGCCCAGGCGCCGGAAATCGTAATGGTACCGGTCTGTCCTGATTCCGCGGTATCCCGGTTCCCGCTGCAGCCGGCGATAATAATCGCAAGGCATATAATCACATATACTCTGTAAAGGATTTTCATTATTCTTCTCCTTATGCCTATTTTTTCGATAATATATATCAATTTAGTAGATATTACAAGAAAAAATATACCTTTTAAATCAGATCGGAAAAATGTATATGTTCCAATGTATCCGACACATAATCCCGGATTTTTTTAAACACGCTTAATAATTTTTTTTCCTGTTCAATAGGAGTAGGTTCATAAAAATACGTACTTACCGAATCAACAGGCGCCAGGGCACCGTCCATCAGCCGGATAATCTCGGCAAGGTTTATCTCTTCCGGGGTTTTGGCAAGCTTGTACCCGCCCAACGCACCCTTTTTACTTTTTACGTAACCGCTTTGTTTAAGGATAATCAGGATTTGCTCTAAAAATTTCCTGGGAATTGATTTACTCTCGGCGATGTCGCTTATTTTTGACACACCGCTTCCGAAGTTTTCGGAGAGATATAATAACGCAAGACATGCATATTCACATTTTGACGACAGTCTCATATATCCAAATCAAACAAAAAATTTAAACGCCGCACTCACTTCCCGATGGCGGTTCGGAGGTTGTCTATCCGTGAAGAAAATCACACCTCGGCATACGTCTTTAATTTCTCAAGCTCCTGCGGTTTTACAATACCTCTTTCGGTTATGATACCCGTAATATATTTTGCCGGAGTTACATCAAAAGCAGGATTTCTGGCGATGGCGCCTTCCGGAATGATGGTAACACTATGCAGACTGTTTACCTCATCCCGCCCGGTAATGGAGGTTACCTCGTCCTGGCTCCTTTCTTCGATGGGAATATCATCTCCATGACCGCAGTGCCAATCGATGGTGGCGGTTGGTGCGGCCACATAAAAGGGGATGTTGTTCTCCCGGGCCATAACCGCCTTTTCATAAGTGCCGATCTTATTGGCCACATCACCGTTTTTGGCAATCCGATCGCTTCCCACAATTACCATGTCCACCTCACCCCTTTGCATGTAAAAACCCGCCGCATTATCGGCAATAACGGCAAACGGGACGCCTTCTTCTTTCAACTCCCACGCGGTCAGCCGGGCACCCTGGAAACGGGGACGTGTTTCATCCACCCAGACAAACAGTTTTTTGTTCGCCCTTTTCGCCACATATATCGGTGAGAGGGCGGTTCCCCAATCGGTAAACGCCAGCCACCCCGCATTGCAGTGGGTAAGTATTTTTGCATCGTCGCGAATAAGCTCCGCGCCTATCTCCCCGATTCGCTTACAGGCATTTATATCTTCCAGGGCAATGGCTTCAGCCTCTTTTACCGCCGCAATTCTGGCCTGTTGCGGATCGGCCGCTTCCTTTACTTTCCGATACACTCTTTCGATACTGTAAAATAAATTCTGGGCGGTGGGGCGGGTATTTTTTATGTTCGCGAAAGCAGTTTCGATGTAGGCATCAAAATCATTTTCAGGAGCTTCCAATACCGCCTGGGCCAGCCCGTACCCGGCCGCCGAGCCGATGGCCCCCGCCCCGCGGATAACCATATTTGAAATCGCCCGGGCGGTCCGCTGGTGATCGGGACATTCCATTATTTCAAATTTATGCGGCAGGAGGGGCTGATTAATAATATAGACGGTAGTTCCCTCAAGCCATACCGTCTTATAGTGTTTTCCTTTAACAATCATAGATAGATAATAATTATTTTGGTTGATTATGGCAATATAATTATGAACCGTTTAAGACATCAAGTTTGTTTTGATTGATAATCCAGCGTTTTGTCTGTTTGTGTAGTGAAAAATCATCCAATCCCAACAGCAGAGTCCGTCCGGAACTGTTCGATACCCTGATTTGCCCGGCCAGGATATTCACCTCGGTAACCACATATTCCTCATTATGAATTGTGAACCTTGTACCGGGGTGCGGTAGTTTCTCCTTTTCACTCTGATAAAAATCATACTCATAACCGAGGCAACACAAAAGCCGGCCGCACGGCCCGGATATTTTCAATGAGTTGAGGGACATGTTTTGTTCTTTTGCCATTTTTATGGAAACCGGATTTAATTTATCGGAGACTGAATGACAGCAAAGATACCTGCCGCAGATTCCGATTCCCCCGATCACCCGCGACTCGTCCCGGACCCCAATCTGCCTGAGTTCTATACGCATCTTGAATACGGATACCAGATCCTTTACCAACTCTCGAAAATCGACCCGGTTTTCCGCGGTAAAAAAGAATAGAATCTTCGGCTCTTCCAGCAGATAATGCGCGGACACCAGTTTCATCTCTAAATTGTGCTGTTCAATTTTTTCTTTGCATATCGCGAAGGCTTTTTCACTGTTTTTTTGGTGATTTTCATACCTGGTCAAATCCTCGTCATTTGCCGGGCGGCTGATGGTAAATATCTCCTCGGTTGTTTCCTGTACCGTTTGCTTCATACAGCCCTGGACCCTCCCCAAATCCTTACCGTATTTTGTCGGAATAACCACATAATCACCACAATGGAAAGATTCCTGTCCGTCGCTCACACAAAGCATGGTCTCATTGGAATGGGCTACCTTAACCCGAAACACCGGGTTCTTATTTTTTTCTTCTGTTATGGTCGCTGTATCGCGGCTTTGCAGATCTTCTTCCTGTATTTCCGCGTTTTCTTTGCCCGTTGTTTCCATTGTCCCCTCTCTCCTCATTTTAAAATATTTATCAACAGACCGTTTATCTCGTCAACCCTGCTTAAAATATCAAGCTGAGATTCCTGATCCTTTAAAAAATGCAGGGTAAGTTGTTCAAGCTTTGTATCAATTATCTTGAGTAATGTAAAGTGTTTTCGTTTCAGAACGTGGGTGCCGGAGGTCCTGGATTCCACCCCGACCATTTTCTGTGACACCACCTTTAAAAATTCTTTTACCGCGTTTTTGTAGTTTTTGATATTTTCCATGGTAGGAAGCCCCTTCAACCGGTCGCCCAGACCGTAGATTTCTTCCAAAAGTTCTTCCAGTTTTTCATAGTGTGGACCGTTATACCCTTCATCGCCTGCTAAAAAGGAGGATTCGTTTCCGGCTTCCACTCTTTCGAAAATTCTACGGTATTTCAGCGGTTGCTTACTTTTCGTCTTGCTTTTTTTCCGTGATTTTCTTGGAAAGGTTTCACCGAGGGAATCAATCTTGTCCATAAACCTGATCCATATATCTAATGTGTCTGGGCATGCGATGCCGCGACAGAAAGGGGTTCCTGTTCCGCGACAGGCGAAGCTGTAACATCATCCTCATGTTCGTTATGTTGACTCTGTTTTTTTCCTATTACTTTGATTACCCTGCATTTCCCATGAAAAATAACATCATCCTGTACAATCAAGCGCGGTGTTTCAATATTCCCCATAACCACGCCGGTAGAAAGTATTTCCACCCTCTCTTCCGCAAAGATATCGCCCTTTACCAAACCTCCGATAACCACCACACGGGCGTAAATGCTGCATTCCGCCCTGCCGTTTCTGCTGATCAAAACTTTATCCTGGGTACGGATGACTCCTGAAAAATCCCCGTCAATACGCAGCAGCCCCTTCAGATCGAATTCCCCGCGAAAGCGGGTACCCTCCCCGATAATGGAATGGACGGTTACTTCATTTGGGATTAGTTGTTCACTCATCAATCACCTTAAACTATTTGATTGTGAAATAAATTTCGTTGTATTCTCCAAATCCAAAAACAGTTTCGGATCGATATTCTGGTTTCCCAGCTTTACCTCGTAATGCACGTGCGGACCCGTTACCCTGCCGGTACCGCCCAGGGTTCCGATGACATCACCACGCTCAACCCACTGGCCCTTTTCAACGTAGACAGTGTCCATATGCGCATAAAGCGTACTGAATCCGAATTTATGACTTATCTCCACGTATTTTCCGTAACCTGCCGGGTCAAAATCGGCACGAATGACCTTGCCTGATGCGGTGGCCTGAATCTCGGATCCCCGCCGAAAGGTAATATCAATGCCGCGGTGAATATACCACGTATACGTGAACGGATGGATCTGCGGTCCGAATCCGAAGGTAATGAATCCCCTATAGTTTTTTAACGGCCATAAGGTGGGAATATCCACAAAGATCTTGTTCTGCTCAGCGATCCTTGAATAGATCGACTCCAGCGGTTCGATCGAATTTTCAAGGAAAAGAGAGAGTTGTTTTAGTTCATGTATTTCTTTGGCGCCTTCCTGTTCACCATAATCCTCCGAAAGAAACAATGGTGAGCGTGCGCCGCCTGCATTGGAACTGGTAAGCATTTTTGCCATTTCAGGATTGATTGCCGCCACCAGTTTTTGCAATGAGGGAAAGAACTTCTGGGTGGCCCGGGAAAATGTCCTTATTTCCTCACGAAGCTCGTTATACCCCTTTTCTTTTCCCGAGAGATTTTTATTCATCTCCGCCATCAGCTTATCGGAACTGGTGACATGGGTGGAAAGCACAAAGAAAACAACAAGCAACAAACCGATTAAAAACAGAAAAAAGGTAAGTGAGTACACGGAGATTTGAAAATTGAAAATCTTCTTTTCGGAATGTGGAATAAACATGACGGTAAAACGCTGTTTCCCCATATGATGGATACGCTTTACCAGTCCGACAAGCGAGCCGCTGACTCCCCTCATTTTTTTTTCAACCGCATCGACAACTTCATGTTCGAATTTCTTATAATTATTGACAGGTGACACTATTCCGACCTCGTTCTAAAGGAAACTAAAACTTTTCATAACACTAACATTAAACATATAATTTGTCAAATAGTAATACAATTTTAAAACTGCCGTGTTGACTCTTTTCCATTTTTCATGGTATTGTATACAATAATAAAGTATTCACTAAATACTTTCCAATAATAAATGATGGAGAAATATGCAACTATTTGACACTCATGCCCATATTGGGCTTATAAATGAAGATCCTATAGAGCAACTCATTATTGTCCAGGAGGCAAAACAGGAAAATGTCGTCGGTATTGTGAGTATCTCGAATAACCTGAGAGATTTTTTTCAGATCTATGAAAATCTGAAAACAGAGACGCACATTTTCCACAGCATCGGTGTCTCACCTTCGGAGGTTGCCAACCCCGGTTATGATTGGGAGGAACAAATCAGGCAGGGAGCAAAACTGAAGCGGGTGTTGGCCATTGGTGAAATAGGTCTGGACTATTACAGAAAATTCGGAGATAAAGACTCACAGATTGAGCTGTTTATCAGGCAGTTGGAACTTGCCGACAGGCTTGATCTCCCGGTAGTTATTCATAACAGGGAAGCCGGCGAAGATGTGCTGAATATATTACGAGAGAAACTGCCGTCCAAAGGCGGCATCCTCCATTGTTATTCGGAAGATTACGAATATGCGGAAAAGGCTTTGGAACTCAACCTCTATGTTTCCTTTGCGGGAAATGTAACGTACCGCAACGCCAAAAATCTGCACGACACCGCCAAACGTATTCCTATTGATAGAATTCTGATTGAATCCGAGGCACCCTTCATGGTACCCGCACTGTATCGGGGCAAACGAAACAAACCGTCTTATCTCATCGAAACAGCCAAGTTCATTGCCGAAATCCGGGATATTCCATTGGAGGAGCTTACCCAAAACCTGCTCGCGAACAGTCTCAGCATCTTTAACTTAGATGAAAATCAAATATGATCATCTAAACTCGAAAACGGATTCACCGGGCTTATTAAAACCCATAGCGATCGGCAATACACTCCTGCCGGGGAACCTGTTTCTGGCACCCCTGGCAGGGTATTCGGAAGCCGCATTCAGATCCGTGTGCCTTGAGAACGGGGCGGATTTTACCTACACGGAGATGGTTTCAGCGGAAGCGCTGGCCAGGAACAACAAAAAAACCATAGAGCTTTTAAGACCGGCGGAAAACGAAGCTCTGTTGGGTGTTCAGGTCTTCGGGCCCGAATACAAGACGTTCCTGCGGGCACTCCCCCGCATCCTCACCTTCGGTCCGACCCTGATTGACATCAACTGCGGCTGCTCCGTGCCTAAAGTGTTAAAAACCGGTTCGGGGGCCATGCTGCTGCAACATCCGCAAAAAATCCATGATATCATCAAGGCCCTGGTTCAGGCGGCACCGATCCCCGTCACCCTGAAAATTCGATCGGGTTGGGACGAATCCTCAATCAACTTTTTGGAAATCGCCGCTGTGGCCGGGGACGCTGGCGCCTCTCTGATTACCCTGCATCCACGCACGCGGGCGGGGCGGTTTTTCGGCAATGCCGACTGGGAACAGATAAAAAAATTGAAGGCTGAATGTCCGCTCCCGGTCATCGGTTCGGGAGATCTTTTCTCCGCGGATGATGCCCTGCGCATGCTGAGTGAGACAAGCTGCGATGGAGTGATGTTCGCGCGCGGGGCAATCGGCAATCCCTTTATTTTTGCCCGCACCAAACACTGCATCACCCATCCGGGAGAAGAGTTTACGATTTCTCCCGCACAAAAGCTTGAGGTCTTCCTGATGCAGCTGGAACACCTTGCCCGCATCAAGGGGGAACAGACGGCCTGTCGGGAAATGAGAAAACAGCTCGCGGCTTACACCAAGGGAATGAAAAACGCGAAGCCCCTGCGCGAAGCCTGCAACAAAGCGGAAACCATGACCCGCTACCGGAGATATATCACGGCATACCTGGAGAGCCTTGGCGAACAGTCCGGGCCGGTAAGAAACATTTGAATTATCATCGGGCGAGAGTTAAAATGAAAGCAGCAGCATGATTAAAATCCTTAAACGCATTAAAGAGTTCTTTTCATTACTATTGGCGGGAAACAGCCGGGAATATAATAGAAAAAGGGATTTAAAACAAATTTATAAGCTTATCAAACAGCACAAACTTATATTCTACAAACAATCTACCGGGCAGTTGTTGCCCCAGTTCGCCCGCACATTATTCAGCTTTTTACAGTATCTGCGTCCCCTTAAGGAACTGATCTATAAAACAATCTTAAATGAGAACGACAGGCTTTCCGAAATGTACAAGGATTACCTGATTGAAGTACGGCTGGAAGAAGAAACACAATTACAAAAACAAAACTTCAGTTATGATAAAATCAGGGAACGCCTGTATAATTCGGCTTCCCTGAAAACCGAGACCGAAATCCTGAATGAAGAGTTTATCGAATTTCAGAAACTCTTTTCCGGCAGCGAGTTCGCCAACTTCGATGCGGAATTCGGTTCCCTGGAACGGTTTGTCGCACTTTGCCGGCATGACTTTATCCGCCTGCTGATGTTTTTTGACCCGGACGTCACAATCTCTAACAGTTACAAACCGAATTTTTCAGCCTGCATCGGACACCATGCAAACCAGGAACTCATGGATTTATATTTTGTATTTGCCGATCTGAACCTCAGTCTCGGTATAGAAAAAAACCTGGTCTTCCTGCTGAAAAGACTGAAAAAGAAAATCAGCTCCAATGATGCGGTAAAAATAAACAAACTTGTAACCTCTATGGACAACATTTTTAAAACCTATCTCTCTCCCGATATTGTGCTTGCGTTACTGCGGGCCATTAATGCGGATCCCGCCCTTACCATCAAAACCGATAAAGCCGATAAAACATTTCTTGATGTCTATAAAAGCAAGCTCTCATCACGCTACCAGATGGATGTGGAGAAGGTAACACGTGAATGCAGCGAGCGTGAAATCCTGTCTGATTTAAATCAGCTTTTCAGCGGCAAGGAACTACTGGAAATCGACGGATATGAAGATGAACTGGCAAAAATGCTGCAGACTGAGTCGTTCAATTCCTTTAATCATATTAAACCCCTCAGTATCGTAAAGAGTTTTACCGTGCTTCATTTTGAAAAAAAGATACAGGAGACTATAAAAAAAATAGTGATAAACGGTTTTTTTGAGCAGAAGGAGTTTAAAGAGCGTTTTATACGCCTGTTCCATTCATGCCAGGGAACGCGTGAAGCTATTTCTCAATTCGAACACACCCTCACCACCCCCGGCGAGGTAAGTATCAGTAAAATTAGAAAATACCTGGTTGATTATAAAAGCGGAAAATCCGTAGGCTATTCACTGAATAAACTAATCGAAACCATCAACAACATGGCAATGAAAATAATAGAGGATTATACCAATATCTTTTATTCATTTCAGGGGGTCATTGCAGAGATTATAAACGATGCCAAACAGCATTCTCCGCTTCTTATCAGTAATATTAAAGTGATCGGTGGGGACAGAAATCAGGAGTTTAGCGGCAACCTGCTTGATTCCTTTAAGAATATGCAGACATTTACCGGCATTATGAAAAACTTTACGATTATCCGCCCCCACATAGAGAAAGAACAACTGCGCGAACTCCTTGATGAAGAGAATCCCGCAAGATCGGGATAATACTGCTTTTCCGGGTCCACGGTTCGCACCACTACTTTTCTCCCACCACGATATGTTCCTGTACCACCCGCAAAAGCTCAGTAGGTTTTACAGGTTTTTCAATTACCGCCTTTACCGGCAGCCATTCGTTATCCGGTTCAAGGGTATACGGAAGGTTCATTTCCTTCCTGATTCCGGTAACCAGCACTACCGGGATTACGGCAGTAATCTTTTCCTCCGCCAGTTTTCGCGAGATGTCAAACCCTTCGGTCTTCTCACTCATCATGACATCAAGCAGAATCAGCCCCGGCTGATTGCTTTTTGCCTGTTCAAAGCCCGATCTTCCGTTATCCGCGTATACCACCGAATAACCGTTTGCTTCCAGTAATGTAATGATTGCCTCGGCAAAATCAGGATCATCGTCGATTATTAGTATTTTCTTTTCCATACTAAGCTATTTACTCCTTACTACTGATTGTTGTTTATTATTTTTATACCGGTTTGCATACGAATCCAGAACCGCGGCAACCCCTTCGGCTGAAAGTTTGCCGTAAATACGATCGTCAATCATCACCACCGGTGCCAGTCCACAGGCACCCAGGCAACGCGCTTCCTGCAGGGTAAAAAGCCCGTCTGCGGAGGTCGCGCCGACATCGATGTTGAGTTTCTGCCGTACCCGTTCCAATAAAAGCCCCGCTCCTTTGACATAACACGCGGTGCCCATGCAGACGGAAATAACATGACGACCCACCGGTGACAGGTTAAAGTAATGGTAAAAACTGGCCACCCCCCAGATCTTGGCGGTCGGGACCGCAAGACTATACGCGATCTCTTCCATGACCTCCTGTTTCAGATAGCCGTAAAGTTCCTGGGCCCGGTGCAATACGGTAATCAGATTTGACTGCGCATGTGGGTCTTTGGTAAAACCCTGCATGTACTCTTTCAACTGCTGTAATTTGATATCATCATTGCTGTTCATTATTTCCTCCCCCGGCAATAATACCTTGTGGCTGTTTTTTACTGTATGACGTATGCAGTAAGCCGTGCGACACCGTACTTAAGGGCCTTCCCAAAAACTCCTTGTACAACCGCTGCACGTCGGGGTTCTCATGGCTTCTGCGGATGGTTTTATCCCTGTCGATGCCGTACAAGGCTTCGGCACGTTTTTTTAAGAAATCTTCATCCAATGGAATGGAATTGGCCGTGGCATAGGGTTGACCGCCGCCGCCGATACAACCGCCCGGGCAGCCCATTACCTCCACAAAATGGTAACGGTCGGGTTCTTTTTTTATGATCTCCATCAGTTTCCCCGCGTTTCCCAGGCCGTGGGCCACCGCCACACGGATCTCCTTGTCTTCCATGGTAAAACACGCTTCCTTTATCCCGGAAAAACCGCGCAGGGACTGCAGCTCGATGTCAAGCAGCGTCTCACCGGTATAAAGCTCATATGCGGTCCTGATGGCCGCTTCCATTACTCCTCCGGTAGCCCCGAAGATCGCCCCCGCGCCCGAGGAGAGCCCTAATGGGGCGTCAAAATCACTGCCTTTGGCACTTATCATATCGATGCCGGCAGACTTGATCATCCAGGCGATCTCCCTGGTGGTGACCACCATATCAACCGCGGGCAGCCCTTCCACGGCCAGTTCCGGCCGGTTTGCCTCATGCTTTTTTGCCGTACAGCACATAACCGCCACACTCAGCAGCCTAGAAGGATCACATCCCAACTTCTTGGCAAAATAGCTTTTTATCAGGGCCCCGAGCATGGACATGGGCGACTTACAGGTTGACAGGTTGGGGAGGAACTGCGGATAGAAGTGCTCCAGGTACTTTATCCAGGCGCTCGAACATGAGGTAATCATGGGCAGGCGGCCGTTTCCCTGTATACGATCAAGCAGCTCACTGGCCTCCTCCATAATGGTCAGGTCCGCGGCAAACTGCGTATCGAAGATATAATCGAATCCCAATTTTTTCAAGGCGGACACCAGCTCTTTGTGCATCGCCTTTCCCGCCTCAAGGCCGAAGGCCTCACCAATGGCGGCCCGTACGGACGGCGCTACCTGTACGATCTTTGTCAAAGACGGGTCGTCAAGTTTTTCAAAGAGTTCCTGCGTATTATTCTTTTCCACAAAAGAGGCCGTGGGACAGACATTAATGCATTGACCGCAGGTGGTACAGACACTCTCGGAAAAGGGCTTGTTAAACGCGGGCATAACCACTGTTTTAAAACCGCGGTGCGCATACCCCAACGCATTTACCTTCTGTATTTCCGAGCAGAGGCGCACGCATCTTCCGCACAGAATGCATTTATCCGGGTCGCGGATAACCGACGGAGAGGACAGGTCCTTTTCATAGTGTTTGCGCTCTCCTTCGAAATGGCGGTTTCTTATGCCCATGGCGTAGGCCAGGCGCTGCAATTCACAGACACCGTCCCGCTCACAGGTATGACAGTCCCGGGGATGATTGTCCAGGATCAGCTCAACGATGTCCCGGCGGGCACGGCGAAGCTCCTTGGTATTGGTATGCACCCGCATATTTTCAAAGACCGGGAAGGAGCAGGAGGCCGTATAATTTTTTTGGCCCTCCACCTGTACGATACATACACGACACGCGCCTTCGATCGAAAGTTTGGGGTGATAGCAGAGCCGTGGGATTTTAAAACCAAGCGCGTCCGCGGCCTGCATTATGGTCTGGCCGTCTGCCACCTTGTATTGGACATCGTTAATATAGATGGAAATCATTTTTTTTGCTTTCATATTCTCTCCTAAGTACGGGTAATTGCCTTAAAGCGGCAGGTCGAGTAGCATTCTCCGCATTTAATGCATGCTTCCTGATCGATGGTATGTTTGTTCTTTTTTATTCCGGAAACAGCGCCGACCGGACAGACGCGCACACAAGCGCCGCAGCCGATACAGTCATCGGTAATACCGTAGACCACCATGGCCGGACAAACCGTGGCCCGGCAGTGCTTCCGGTTGATATGCTCTTCATATTCATGCCTGAAGTTTTTTATGGTGCTTAAGACCGGATTGGGCGCAGACTGCCCCAAACCGCACAGTGAGGCCTTGCGTATCATATTTCCCAGGCGCTCCAGTTGTTCGATATCCCCCTGCCTGCCCTTTCCCGCGGTGATACGGGTCAGTATCTCCAGCATGCGTTTGGTTCCTTCACGGCACGGCGTACATTTTCCGCAGGACTCGTTTTGGGTGAACTCAAGGAAAAACTTGGCGACATTCACCATGCAGGTGCCTTCATCCATGACAATCATTCCACCAGAGCCCATGATCGAACCGGCCTTGGCCAAAGAATCATAATCGATTTGTGTATCCAGGTAATCCTCGGTCAGACACCCCCCTGAAGGCCCGCCGGTCTGTACGGCTTTAAACTTCTTTCCGTCGGGGATACCGCCGCCGATATCGAATATTATCTCCCGCAGGGTTGTCCCCATGGGAACCTCTATCAGCCCGGTGTTGACCACGTTCCCGGCCAGGGCAAACACCTTGGTACCTTTACTTTTTTCGGTACCGATGGAAGCAAACCAGTCCGCGCCGTCGAGCACGATCACCGGAATATTGGCCCAGGTCTCGACATTATTGATTAAAGTGGGCTTGCCGAACACCCCGCTTACCGACGGGTACGGGGGCCGTGGTCGCGGCATTCCGCGTCCGCCCTCAATCGATTGGATGAGCGCGGTTTCCTCACCGCACACAAAGGCACCGGCACCCAGACGGATTTCAATATCAAAACTGAAGTCACTTCCCAGGATGTTTTTGCCCAGCAGATTATGCTTGCGCGCCTCGGCGATCGCCTTTTCCAGCCGGCGAATGGCAAGCGGATACTCCGCCCGGATATAGATAAAGCCCTTTACGGCCCCCACCGCGTATCCGCCGATAAGCATCCCTTCCAGTACCGTATGCGGATCGCCTTCAATGGCACTCCGGTCCATAAACGCGCCGGGGTCCCCCTCGTCGGCGTTGCAGATTACATATTTTTCAGCGGAGTCGGTTTCGGCGGTCAGCTTCCACTTTAATCCCGTGGGGAATCCGGCGCCGCCCCGGCCCCTAAGACCGGAGATTCCGATTTCCTCTATTACCTGACCCGGTGTATAAGAGGTCAGCACCTTGGCCAGCGCCTCATACCCCCTTACCGAAAGATAATCGTCGATCTTTTCAGGATCGAGAATACCGCAGTTCCGTAGTGCGATGCGCATCTGCTTGCCGAAGAACGCCACATCACCGAAAATGCGATAGAACCGATTAAACAGATGGTCCTCATTAATTATTTTTTCACTCACCGGGTTGTTCTTTACCAGGTGCGCCTCGATGATCTCCGCGATATGCTCCTCATGGATTCCCCCGTAAATCGTATACCCGGGATTGATAATCATTATCGGGCCCTTTTTACACATTCCCAGGCAGCCCGAAAGGATTACCTCGGTTTTCCGCTCCAACCCGTGACGTACCAGCTCACGCCTGACCGCCTGCAGCAGTTCTTTGGATTTCCGGTGCAGGCAGCTGGGACCGGAACAGAGGATAACATTGTATTGCGCGGTACTGTTTTTAATTGTCCGAGTTTCTACTTGATCAGCCATTCTGTAATCACTTCTCCTTTTTTAAGATGACGCTCAATAATCTGCTGCGCCTTTTCTTTGTCGATCAGACCATACTTGACCGGGATCTTGCCTTCTTCCACAATTTCCACGGTCGGCTCCAGGTTGCACCTGCCCGCGCAGCCTTTTTGACTGACGTACACATCAGCCAGCCCCTGCTTTTTTGCCTCTTGAAACACCTGCATCACCTCCTTGGAACCGGCGGCGATTTCACAGGTTGCCATACCCACATAAACGCGCTTCGTAGACAGGTACCCGCTGCCGATGATGCGGTTGATGGCCAAAGCCCGCATTTTTTTGATTTGTTCAAGCGGAGTGAGCATACTCCCCCCTTTCCAATGTAAAAATAAATGAATTTCCGTTTTCCCTGCTTTCACACCAGATTTTTCCACCATGTTTTTCCACGATCTCCTTGGTGATAAAAAGCCCCAGACCCGTGCCTTTAATATGACGCTTCCGGGCCGATTCCAGGCGGATGAACTTGCCGAACAAGCGCCCGATATCATCCGGCGACAGCGGGTCACCTTCGTTGAATATTTCAGCGGTAATCTTCCCGTTTGTTTCATACGAGGAAAGCATAATCGTCCCGTTGTCACGACCGTATTTAACCGCGTTCCCGATGAGGTTATTGACCACAATAAACAGCAGGTCGCGGTCCGAGCACAGCGCTGTTTCGGGGGTGATCCCGTTGACAAAATGAATGCCTTTTTCCGCAGCCGCCTTCTCATATGTTTCAACCACCGGATCAAAAACATCCTCTTTCAGACGGCACTCGGTTTTCTGAAAAATAAGCTCGCCTTTTTCAATTCTACTCAGGCTGAGAAAATTCTTTACCGTCTCCGCCAGGTAGTCCAGGTTCCTGGTGATGGAATCCAGGGCCCGGCGTTGTTTGAAATTTACCATCCCCAAAAATCCGTCCCGTACCGTATAGGCATTCAAGATGGTTGAAGCAAGAATCCCCTTAAGCTCATGGGAAACAAACCCAATCAGGTCAAGGTAACTCTTGTTTAATGAAACCAGTTTCTCTCCGGAAAACTTCAGACGCTGCTCCCGCTTGTTCAGTTCACGGGCCATACGCTTGAACGCTGAATTAAAAACATCAAACTCCTTCATAGGTGAATGGAGCCTGACCGTCTCGGTATAATCACCCCTGGCGATTCCGCTTGTGGCGTCGAGCATTGCCTTAAGCGGTTTAAAAATCATTCTGGACAATACAATGGTAAGGACCATACCGATCCCGATTACCCCGGCAAAAATTACAAGCGCGAACGCGTACACCCGGATGATCATATCCACGAACGGTCTTTCCAGAATGCCCACATAAAGGATTCCGATAGTATTGCCGTTATAGTCCTTTATGGGCTTGTATGCCGTACGATACCAGTCGGTCACCACAAACGCCCTGTCTATCCATGTCTGTCCTTTCACCAGGACGGTGTCGTTTACCACCCCGGAGACCCTTGTACCGATTGCCCGCCGGCCGCTGTCGGTCAGCACATTGGTGGCAATCCGGATATCATGAAGAAACACCGTTATGGTACCGATCGGCTTTCCATCATAAAGTTTGTTTTCAAAGACCAGTTTATGCAATTGGTCGATAAGTGAAAAATCCCTGTTGATGATATACCCGCCGTACAGAACCTTCCTTTGGTGCGGTTTACCACCGGGAAGCGGAACCGCGTATTCCAGCACCATAGCGGATTCCAGTTTTGTTTGTGCCGCCGTATCCCCGCCCGGCGGATCCTTTATTTCAATGGCTGATTTACGTAAAAGCCCCTCTCCGTAACTCAACAACTCGTCCCTTTTCATAATCCGGAATCCACCGGCCGGGGTACCGGCCATTGCCAGCCTGACAAAAGGACTCGGGCTGTATGTCTCATCCGTTTTGACAAAAAAATAGTCCAGACCCAGATTTTGTTTCAATTCCGGGGTATCAACAGGAAGTTTCAACATCAAAAAAACCGTGCGCAGTTTATTGATCTCATCCCTGAAAAACTGATCCACCGTTTCAAGATAGGTCCTGGCCTGTTCCTGTGACCGGAGGATTATATCGTGTTGCACAAGATAAAATATCAGACCGCAGCTGGCCCCGCTGATAATAATGATTATTATTACAAATGAAATAAAAAGCCTTGCACGCAAGCTGCGAATCTTCAGTATTTTCAATGTTCTCTCTACTCCTCCTCCGTATGCACAAAATAAAACAAATTCTCAAGCTCATGCACGAGATTTACCGTACGCACCGGGACGTCCGCGGGCGTTCGCAGCTGAATGGAGGTGAAATTCAGCACCCCTTTAATGTCAGCAGCAACCAGCAAATCCGCCACATGCTGTGCGGCGATATCCGGGACAGCGATAATCGCGATTTTAATATCTCCCTTTTTCACAATCTCCCGCAGCCGCTCCATCGGGTATACCGGGGGGGCGGCCGCTTCATTGTGCTTGGCCGGATCAATATCAAAACAGGCATATACCCGGATGCCCTCTTTTTTAAACCCCGTGTAATTCGCCAGGGCCGTTCCCATATGCCCCAAACCGATCAAAACGACATTCTGCAGCTCGGTTTTCCCCAACAATTTCAGGATACTCGCGAGCAGTTCATTAATGTTGTACCCGCCGCGCTTGTTTCCCGATATTTGAAACAGCGAAAAATCCTTCCGTACCTGGGTTGGACGGATGTCAAGCGCATCGGCAAGGTTGTCCGAAAACACCTTCACAAAACCCAGATTTTTCAGGCGTATCAGGGCGTTTTTATACTGTGACAGCCGGGCCACACTGTTTTTGTTAATAATATCCCCCCATTTCACATTAAATTAAGAATAATTTTTTTGTTTAAAACCTTTCTTAGATTTAATGTGATTTAATTCACATTATAAAATATAGATAATACAAATTTACATTAATAGCAAGAGGGAAAATGTTTTTTTTCAGAGTTACAAATTTAGTAGAAAAACTGGAGATTTTGAACTGCTACTCCCCCAGGAGCGCCGTATTGATCTGCTGAAACTGTCCCTTCAACTCCTTCTCAAGCAATGCCGCGGCCTTTCTGAAACCGTTGTTCCTGGCCTTTTCCAGAGAACCTCCCTGGCCGTTGGTATTGTGGGCCTTGTCCGCGTAGGCTACGGCTTCATACAATATCTTTCCGTCCGCCACTCGTATGATGCGCAGTGTCGCCTTTACCTCGGAAATATAGATTTCAAAATCAGGATGCGCTTTATTGACCCGGTAACAATCGTTGTATACCATCACCAGATAAGGCACAGACTGTTCCAGGGCCAGTTTCTTAATGGCATTGATATCGCCGCCGAACACCTTTAAGAATTTTTTACCGAGCAGTACACCGTTATACTGCGTAAAATCGAAGTCGATCTTCTTTAAAGAATTATAGGCCGCGTCAAAAACAAATGGATGGTCGGAAACATAATCGGGTGCGCTTTCATAAACAATAATGGTGGCGCGTTTGGACGGCGGCACATAAATGAAACTGCAGCTGACCGACTCAAACCGGTAGCGAAAACCCTTAACGTAAAATACCAAGGTTGCCCGTACCACTACTTCCTGTTTCACATTGCCGACCCTGGCGATGGGGCTGAGTGCCTGGCCGTACTCATTGGTTTTTATGGTTTTATCGATCAACCCGGTTCCCTTGGTAAACTCGAACTCCACCGGTGCCCCGCTGACAACAATACTCCCGCCCATGTTGTATGTTAACAACACCTCCGGGTTCAACGCTTTGTCCTTACCCAAACTCATCGTGCTGCCGGTAATCTGGTTGTCATTCTCATCCAGCCAGTCGGGACCGGGGGTAAGACGCAGGGCGGAAGCGATTTTGGTCAACTCGGTTTCGGCGGCCTTGGCCAGCTCACGGGCCTTGGCGGAGGGATTTTTCAGCTTGTTCTCAATGGCAAGCACGGCAACATACTGGCTGATTCCTTCGGAAACGGCAAGTTGATCGATTTTTTTACGGGCATTGTCAAGATAAGTCTGCATCTCGGCAACATCGGAAGCCTTTTCGTTTTGGGGAGAGACGTTCGTATTATCCGAACCGTCGGCCGCTGTTCCGTTACCCGTACTTTTGCAGCCGGTAATTAAAACCAGACCTAAAAATACATACAGAATAATTTTTTTCATATCACCTCTCTTTACCATGATACGGTAAGCTCTGTTTTTTGTTTCAGCTTAAGCAGATCCATCATCGTAATATGGAAGCTTACGGTACGCCCGTCGGAAGAAAGTTTACCACGGTTATGACTGACAACCTTACGCGGTGCGGTGATAACAAACGCAAGATCGTATCCCTGGAAAAAGCTTTCCATGGCCTGCAGTTGTTCTTCACTCATCTCTTCCCCGCCCTGGGTAAGCACCTGGGTGAAAATGATGGTATCTCCGCTGCGCCGCACACTGATCGGCATATCCGTAAACAGGTTGCTTCCGGCCAGGTTCGCCATACTGTTAAAGGAAATCTCGGCCTTGATAATGATATCGGTTTCCGTTTCCTCTCTGCTTACGGAACGCAGGGTCAATCCCGGCGATCTCCTTATGGCCCGGCGGAAATCATCTTCGGTCAGCGGCAATGGAGGCTGCTGTGTTCCCCCTTCTTCCGTCTGCCCCATACTGACCAACAACTGCGAAACTCTATATTGTAATTGCAGGGTCCCTGATCCGTTTCCATTAATCCTCAGTGTACTCTCTACTCCGATACAACCGCTAAACAGAAATATAATACATACAATACCAATAAGAACTATTTTTCTCATCTCTCCTCCTTAAACCGAACAGAACGTTCCTCATCAGATGAGGATCTCCTTTTCCCTTCCTTTGTCTCTTCAGGCGTTGGCTGTTGTCCCGGTTCTGTGGGTGTTTCCCCTTTATGTGATTTGTATCTTATTTTTTTGACTTTTACCGCCTTTTTGTCAAGTGACGCAAAATAAAAAATAATGGGCAGCACCACGATAACGACGATGACGATCAGCACCAGCTTCCAGTTCAAAAGTATTTGAATCAGATCTACATTTGCCGACATCTTCCTGCCTTTTTCTAAAGTCTTTTTGATTATTATATATTCATATCCTATTATTTGCAAGAAGCGTTCATTCTCACAGGGATGCTTGACCATACCGGACAACCTGTGGTTTTATATAAAAGGAGGAACATATGGCAGCTGTTACTATTGAAAAACCGGGGACGGAAGAGGTTGAATCTCGCGGTATAAAAAGCTGGCCCGTCTGGACCAAGGAGGTCTCACGGTTTGATTGGCATTATGACTCAACGGAAGAGTGTTATATCCTTGAAGGAGAGATTGAGGTTCTGGCCGAAGGGAAAACCTATTCCATTAAGCCCGGGGATTTTGTCACTTTTCGGCAGGGACTGGATTGCGTTTGGGATATAAAGAAGGCTGTGCGCAAGCATTACCGTTTCAGTTGACTGCCGCAAGCGGACAGGCTGCCCCTTCGGAGAAGCCGTATATGAATGATGGAAAAAACCGGGACCGCTCATTCCTTAAAAATCCTCAAAATCATGGTCTGCGGCCGGTTCGGCAAGATCGGGGAAGTAATAGACGATCGTGCCCGATTTTCTGACCTTCATTTCAGCAAAACCTTTGGTTACCAGTTTCTCCAGATAATCCTTGGCTTCCTGAATAGGAATATCGCCTTCCAGGGCCACCTGACTGGGGGTGGCCAGCCCCATATTTTTTTTGGCGGTCTTCAAAATCACTTTTTCAATGGTTTCCTTCGGCTTTACGCCGCGGCGCGGGGAAAAGTTCACCGCCCCCGAATTAAGCGCCTTACGGTATTCATATTTCAGGTTTGCTTCCCGTACCATCTGCGGCAGTTTGAAAAAATCCACAATAGTACCGAAAAAAAACATCCCCCCGGTAAACAGGTACAGCAGTCCGCTGCCTATTTTCCCAAGATAGAAACGGTGCAGGCCGGGAAAGAAAAAAGAAAGGGCCCACATTAAATAGGTTTTATCCAAGGTATACAACCACCGCCCCCTTAATCATCAGCACTATTGTATGTAAAAAATCAAAAAACCGCAAGCCGATACAGCGATTCTAAATGTAAACATTTAGAATCGCCGAAGCCGATAAAATCCCTACTTTTTTGCCTCCCCCAAAAATCAATCCGCACAATTTCCGCGTACTATTAGATAAGGAGAGAATATGTTCGCTGAAGTTTCCAGCTTTACCCCCCTTGGAATTGAGGGCAGAATTGTTTCGGTTGAAATAGATATCCGGCGGGGCCTTCCCGGTATCGATATTGTCGGCCTGCCGGACAGTGCGGTCAGAGAGGCCAAAGAACGGGTCAGGGTGGCCATCAGAAACAGCGGTTTTCGCTTTCCGGCGGACAGAATTCTGGTGAATCTTGCCCCGGCGGATATAAAAAAGGAAGGCGCAAGTTTCGATCTCCCCATCGCCCTGGGTATTCTTGCGGCTTCGTCACAGATAAGGTTTCAATTCAAAGGGAAAATCCTCATCATCGGTGAATTGAACCTGGCGGGCAAGGTAAAACCGGTCCGTGGAGTGCTTTCCGCAGTGGTGACCGGTCTTAAAGAGGGCTTCCGCTGTTTTTTTGTACCGCATCACAATCTTCGTGAAGCCAAAGTACTGGGAAAGGGAACGGTTTACGCAATCCAGGATTTGCGTGCGGCCGCAGCCATTCTTGCGAATCCCCGTACAGCGGAACCCGGCATACCCGCGGCGCCCCACTCCCCCCCGGCTCTTCCCCGGCTCTATGACCCCGCCGAACTCGGCGACTTTTGTGATATCAAGGGGCAGTGGGTGCTCAAACGCGCCCTGGAAATCGCCGCGGCGGGCAGGCATCACCTGTTGATGTTCGGTCCGCCCGGAAGCGGAAAAACCATGAGTGCCAGGAGGCTTTCCACCATTATTCCCGCGCTCTCCAGGCAAGAGTCCGTTGAGGTTACACGTATTCATTCGGTAGCGGGGCTTCTTCCCCCCCAGTCAGACCTCATCAGCTACACGCCCCTGCGCATGCCCCACCACAGCGCCTCCAATGAAGGGATACTGGGCGGTGGAAAATTATTAAAACCCGGAGAGGTATCACTGGCGCATCACGGTATACTGTTTCTGGATGAGGCCCCGGAGTTTAAAAAGAATATTCTGCAGGGCCTGCGCGAACCGATTGAACAGGAAAAGGTCATAATCGCCAGGGCCGGTTTCAGTGTCTGGTTCCCGTCATCCTTTCAGCTTGTATTGGCCTGCAATCCCTGTGCGTGCGGCAACCTCGGCAGGCAGGACAAGGTATGCCTCTGCGGGATGCGCGAGGTGTCCCGTTACTGGAAAAAAATCGGGGGCGCGCTCCTGGACAGGATCGATATCCGCATCCCGGTAAAACCGGTAACCGGCATGCAAATCGCGGGCAGGGAGAAGGAAACCAGTAAGCAGATAAAATCACGGGTGGAACGCGTTATCGTCCTGCAGCGCGAACGTTTTGCCGGCTGCGGGTTTTCCCGGAACTCGCAAATTCCGCCGGGGCTTATAGACCGGTTTTGTTCCTTGAACGACAACAGTGCCGCCCTGTTAAGCAAAGCCGTAGACAAACTCGGCCTGTCTTCACGGGCCTATCACTCGATTGTAAAGATAGCCCGCACCATCGCGGATTTTGAAGAAAAGGATACCATCGGCAAGGAACATGTCCTGGAGGCGGTCCAGCACCGGCGTTACGGTGATGATAACTTCTTCTGGGAATGCGGATAATGAACGCGTCCGGCCGTCATGATCGGCGCGACCGCCCGGTTTATTTTCGATAATAAATCGAATACCGGGGGCCTTTCGGATCGATGGTTTTTACGCCGGACTGCACCTCAAGTGTTTTTCCGTCTTTGCTCACCCGGTCCAGGGTTTCCCATGACATACCGAAATCAAGGGTCACCGTGCATCTACCGCACTGCCTGCCCTGCTCATCGGTCCAACGCTTACGGTAACTCACCTTCCCCTTATAGACATTGCCCGAACCATCGGCGTTATCACACGCGCGATAACTGATCGTGCCGTCGGAGTCGGCGATATATTCCACCATTCCCGACCGTCCGTCGTTATTATAATCCTTGTTTATCCATGTGCCGATGACCGGAAGCTTTGACACGTCGCCCTGCCATTCACAGGGCAGTGTACTCTGTGCGGAAATCCCGGCCGCATTGACTCCCACGTTCGCGGGCGAACCCCCGGCGGGCAGCGCGCTTCCCCCGAGGGCGATAAAAACGGCCGCAAAGAGTACAAGCTGAAGCAGTCCAATTATTACTTTCATTTTTTCCTCCTCAATACTTTTTTTCATCATATGCCGTGCCCGAACGCACTGTCAAGCGTACCCGTGAATCAAGCCGTTTTTTATTACTGTCTTTAATCCGGGGAGATGCCGGCCATGTGCGTAATCACGGATTTTAAAAATATATGCTATCCCACCGGCGTTTCCGATCGGCGGCATAATCGGTCTGATCGGAATGGTATGGACGGTGATTTTTATAAAATCACCGTCGAAAACCGATTACTAGTGGAAATAAAAACCGCTTCTTAGTATATTCATTCTATACAAACAGCGGGAGTATACACATGAAACTCTACAGCAGAAAACACCTGGCCATTACCGCGGGTATAAGTCTGGCGGGATTTATTTTACTGGGGATCCTCTTCGGTTTCATCCGCCTGCCCTTTGCCGGCACGGACAACCGGGCCGCGGGTCAGGAGGCAAACGGACTGATAAATGACCGGACGGACGCCAATCCGCTTGCCCAATCCACGGGGAACACCCTTCTCGACATTGCGGACGTTTCCCAGGATGAAAAAGAAAACATCCAGATTTATAAGCTGTTAAACCAAGGCGTGGTAAACATCACCTCCGTGACATACGGATACAACTATTTTCTTGAGCCGGTGCCCCAGGAAGGCACGGGTTCGGGGTCCATCCTCGATCAACAGGGCCATATCCTAACCAATTACCATGTGGTAAAGGACGCGGAAAAACTGTATATCACCCTGGCCGACGGCACGGAACACAAAGGCACCGTTGTCGGGATTGATCCGGAGAACGATCTGGCGATCATCAAATTCGATCCGCGAGGTAAACATCTTACCCCCATTCCCTTGGGCACCTCGGCCGATCTTCTGGTGGGCCAGAAGGTCCTGGCCATCGGGAACCCCTTC
Source organism: uncultured Spirochaetaceae bacterium (assembly GCA_964634205.1). Lineage (GTDB taxonomy): Bacteria > Spirochaetota > Spirochaetia > SZUA-6 > RPPD01 > JAFGGG01. The sequence goes on along the minus strand of CAZWKE010000004.1, from coordinate 60,137 downwards.
GGTCTGGAACGTACGCTGACCACCGGTATTGTCTCCGGCCTGGGCAGGCCGATCAAACTCAGCTCCAGTTATGTGGTACGGGAGATGATTCAGACGGATGCCTCCATAAACCCGGGCAACTCGGGCGGTCCCCTGCTTAATTCCAAAGGACAGATGATCGGTATCAACACGATCATTTATACCCCGTCCGGGGGATCGGTAGGAATCGGCTTTGCGGTCCCCATCGATATTGCCAGGCGGGTCATCCCTGAGCTCATCCAACACGGAAAGGTGAGTCGGGGTGTCCTTGATATCGTACCGGTGCAGCTGTTCCCCGCCCTGGTGGACTATGCCAAACTTCCTGTAAAGGAAGGGATTCTTATTTCCGAGGTCACACCGGGGGGAATGGCCGAACGCGCCGGACTAAGGGGGGGAGACAAGAACAAAGCCGTGCGTTACCGCAGAAACGTCATCTACCTCGGTGGTGATATTATTATCGAGGTTGATAACGACAGGGTTACCTCACTGGCGGACCTGTACGCGGCGTTGGAAGACAACAAGCCCGGGGAGATTGTCAACGTGAAGGTCAACAGGAACGGCGGTCTCATGGTCTTTTCGGTACAACTGGTTTCCCAATCCTGATAAATAATTTAGAATACCCTTAAGGAGTAAAATGATTCGTTTCCAAGTAGTATCGTCATTTTCACCGGCCGGAGACCAGGAGCAGGCGATCCGCGCCTTAAGCAGGGGGGTGACGGACAAGTTGACTTTTCAAACCCTGAAAGGCGTAACCGGCTCGGGCAAAACCTACACCATGGCCAAGATCATCGAACAGGTGCAGCTGCCCACGCTGATAATATCGCATAACAAAACCCTGGCGGCGCAGCTGTACCGGGAGTTCAGCGGATTTTTTCCCAACAACGCCGTGGAATACTTTGTCTCGTACTATGATTATTATCAACCCGAAGCATACGTGGCCAAACAGGACCTGTATATCGAAAAGGACTCTTCCATAAACCAGGAGATCGACCGCATGCGGCTGGCGGCCACCACCTCGCTTTTAAGCCGTAAAGACGTCATTGTTGTGGCCTCGGTTTCCTGTATTTACGGGATCGGCAATCCCAGTGACTATCGCAACATGCGCATCGAGCTCTCCCGCGGTTCACATTACAACTACCGCGAAATTTTGAAAAAACTCATCTCCCTGCAGTATGAGCGGAACGACGCCGTGCTGGAGCGGGGGAACTTCAGGGTCCGCGGCGATGTCATAGAGGTATTTCTTTCTTATTCCAAAAACGCCCTGCGTCTCGAGTTTTTCGGGAATGAGGTGGAACGCATCCGTTCAATTAATCCGCTGTCAGGCGAGACCCTGGAAGAACTCGATTCCTGTATCATCTACCCGGCCAAATACTTTGTTATGCCGGAAGAGCGGGTAAAACGGGCTATTGCACAAATAACCGAGGAGCTGAAGCAGCGCTACCGGGAGCTTCATGACGCGGGCAAGCTGCTGGAAGCCGAACGCCTGAAAACACGGACCGAATACGATTTGGAGATGCTGCAGGAGATGGGCTACTGCGCGGGCATAGAAAACTACTCCCGTCATTTAAGCGGGAGAGAAGCGGGGGAACGCCCGGCCGTACTGATCGATTTCTTTCCCGACCCGTTCCTGACCTTCATTGATGAAGCGCATGTGACCGTTCCCCAGATCGGGGGGATGTATGAGGGCGATCGTTCGCGCAAGCAGTCGCTGGTGGATTACGGGTTCAGGCTGCCCTCGGCCCTGGACAACCGGCCCCTGTATTATAAGGAGTTTGAGGACCTGATGTGCCGGAGTATCTTTGTTACCGCCACCCCCCAGAAATATGAACTGGAAAAATCCTCACAAGTGGTGGAACAGCTTATCCGGCCGACCGGGCTGTTGGACCCCGAGGTTGAAATCCGTCCCTCCAAAGGGCAGCTCGAGGACATCTTCAGTGAGGTGACCCGGCGGATAACCAATGGTGAAAGAAGTCTGATCACCACCCTCACCAAAAAAATGGCGGAGGACCTCACCGATTATCTGCTGGAGCTCGGCCTGAAAGTACGCTACCTGCATTCGGAGATAGAGACGATCGAGCGGGTGGAGATCCTCAAATCTCTGCGCACGGGTGAGTGTGACGTGCTGGTCGGTATCAACCTGCTGCGCGAGGGGCTTGACCTGCCCGAGGTATCGTTTATCGCCATTCTGGACGCGGACAAAATCGGGTTCCTGCGTTCCACCACCTCCCTGATCCAGATCATCGGGAGGGCCGCGCGGAATGTAAACGGCAAGGTGATTATGTACGCCGACCGCGTCAGTACGGCCATGCGCGAGGCACTGGATGAAACCAACCGCCGCCGGCAGATTCAGGCCGAGTACAACAAGATCCACGGCATTACCCCGAAAACCATCAGCAAGGCCATCCAGGACATCCTTGTGCGCAAGCAGCAGGAAAAACAGGAGTCCGAAAAGTTTACTTTGGATCTGATTAAAAACAACTATAATGTGCTCGTTCCCAAACAGAGAAACGCGTACTTAAAGATTTTGGAAAACGAGATGCTGCAGCTGGCCAAGGACCTTGAGTTCGAAAGGGCGGCCGTGATTCGTGATGAAATTACGCGGGTCAAGGAAATGTTTCAATAATATCAATAATGGACAAATGTGCTATTTTTTAATACTATAACGGAGAGTATTACCGGAATCGGAAAGGTTACAATGCCCGGACGCTTATTATTTATGTTATCGACACTCATGCTGCTTACGACACTGTTTTTTTGCTGTGGCCAGGATAAAAAGGCCGGACGGATTGCCCTCCCCACCACTCCCATCATCTCCTCATATTCCAAATGGGCGGTAATCAAGATCGATTACCTGCGGATCAGGGCCAGACCCATAAAGGATGCGGAGATGCTCGGTTCAACCGGCATGGGCGCGGTGGTGAGGATTCTGTCACAGACCGAACCCAAAGATGAATCAACCGAACAGAACAACACCTGGTACGAGATTGAAGTAAAGGGAATAAGGGGTTGGGTGGTAGGCCGGGACCTGGTATTTTTCAACTCCGAATCCGAGGCCCTCGACTACGCCGAAGAGCTGCGATGACGACCCAGACCCTGCTTTCTCTCATCCCCTGGCTGCTCCCCCCGATTGTCGGGGCTGCTATCGGCTATATTACCAATGCCATCGCCATAAAAATGCTCTTTCGGCCCCTGACCGAAAAACGGATTCTGGGCATACGGATCCCCTTTACCCCCGGTATCATTCCCCGCCAACGCTACAAACTCGCGGAAAGTATCGGCCGTATGGTTTCCGAACAGCTGATTACCAAAGACGCGGTAAAGAAGCAGCTCGGTTCGCTTCAGTTCCAGCAGACCCTGGAGAAGACCGTGGCGGACGCCACCGGCACCCTGCTTGACACCCCGCTGTCCGCCCTGAAACAAAGTACCGTTCCGGTGATCGGAGGCCGTTTTGAGGAGTTCATTGTAGGGACCCTGAGGACATTCTTAAGCTCCGACAGCTTTTATACGATTGCAAATAAATTGCTGACACACCTTTTTTCCGGACTGGCGGAAAAACAACTTACTGCGCTTGTGAATGAATTGAACCTGGAGCGGTACCTGTCCGAGAAACTGCACTCGTTTCTCGCCGGGGATGACGCCAGGGACCGGCTGATAAAAAGAGTTCAGACCTGGCTCGGCACTTTGACCGGGCAAAAGAAAACCCTTGCCGCGGTGATTCCCGAAGAGCTCGTTGAGATCATCACCCGGCTTTTCCAATCGGCCCTGCCCTCCTTAAGCGGCTCACTGATCGCCTGGCTGCGCCGGGCCCATATCAGAAGGGAGCTTGAAACCAGGGGTAAACGTCTGGTCAGCAACATCCTGGAAAAACTCAATATATTCCAGCGCTTTATTGTTTCCGTGGCCCAGTATGATGTGACCATCCAGGAAAAAATGCCCGAGATTGTTGAAGAGGTACTGAAATATTTTGAAGAACTGCTGAATGATGAACAACAGCAGGCCCAGGTGGTAACCGTGGTGAAAAAGGCCATTTTAAACTGGAGGAAAAAAGAGATAGGATCATTGTTTAAACAGAGTCCGGAGGAACTATCCGCCAAGGCCGGGTCCCTGGTAAAAAAAATCTGGGAATACCTGCGTAAACAGGACGCGGAAAAAAAACTGTACGGCAGGATCAAAGATTTTCTGGAAAAAAACGGTTCCCTTACCCTGGGTGAGCTTACCGGTGATTATCTGGGGCTTACTCCGGAGAAAATCGTGGATTTTTTTCTGCGCATAATAGAAAGACGCGAGTTTGCCGGGAATACGGCGGAAAAAATCGGTTCCCTGCTGTTCGGTTTTGCGGATGACAAGCCCGATGTCACCCTGGGAGAGTTTGTGGGCATAGACAATACACGCCGGAAGGAAATAGACGAATACCTGGTCAATACCATTAATTCCATGCTGCAGGCAAAAGTGCCGGAGATGATTCAAGGTCTCAATATCCGGGAGTTGGTGGAAAATAAAATCAATGAGCTCGACGTTGCCGATGTGGAAGGGCTGCTTTTAATGGTCATTGCCCGCCAGTTGAAGTGGATAAACGTCTTCGGCGCGCTGCTCGGCGCCATCATCGGCTTCAGCCAGATGATCACCAGGCTGGTGGGATAATTGGATTGATTATCGTAGCGGGACTGAATACATTATTAATATGAATATTGAGTTCCATTATTACATCCTGTATGTGCTCTGTAAGGACGCGGGGTTGGATGAGCAGGACTGCATCACCATCTCCTACTCCTCCCAGTACGTGGACAACAACCTGGTAGCCCATGTGGTAAAGGATGACGGCCTGGTATACGAAACCATCGCCACCCAGAACTACGGCTGGTGGGGTGACTGGTTCCCCAAACACGTTTATATTCCCTTCCATTTCTTCCCCGGAGACACCACCTACCCGGGCTGTAAAAGAAAAGACAAGAAAACCAATCCCTATAATTGTACACCGGGTTCCGCGCCGGTAACCCGGCTACTGCAGCGGGCCATGGCCAGCAAAAACCTGTATCGCATCGGGATTGCCCTGCATACCTACGCGGACTCATGGGCCCACCAGAACTTCAGCGGAATGAACGAGGAATGGAACAGCCTGAGTGTTGACGGCACGGGTGCCGAGGCCCTGATCCCCAAGGTGGGGCACGCCGAGGCCATCAGTCAACCGGATATTATCACGGGAAAATGGATCGATCCCCGGATCGACGGTGAATACCGGTACATCGATAATGAGCAGCGCTTTTTAAAGGCGGCACAGCATATTTATACTCACCTGTGCGCCTTAAGCGGGAAGTCCGCCGACGGCTGGGAGTGGCTGCGCGCACGCTTAAAGCAGCTGATCGGGCCTTTTGATGAACGCAATGAGCGGATGAAGGAACGGATTCTTAATTATATCGTTGACGAATACCTGCTGGAATACAACAAATACGAATGGATCAGGCAGGCTACCTTCTATAACGAGAATGAGTCCATGCTGGAAGACTCATTCAAGAATTACGACAAGTTCTCCTGGCTGCGCGATCAATTACTGTATAAAACCAAGGTCATGGAAAAACCCGTGCTGCGGCCGCGGCCCGGATTTAGCGAATCGCACTGGTATAAATGGCACCAGGCGGCCAAGGCACATCTTAAAGAGGCGCATGCCGTTCTGGGGGATATGCTTTAAGCGGAGGCGTCTCCCCGAAGCGTTTATTGTTTCTCCCCGCTTTTACCACCCAAGAGATTATCAAAAAAATCCTTCACCTGGTTGGCAATCGGTTCGGCGTCCTTTACCAGTTCGGAAACGATACCGGCAAGAGGATCTTTTGAATGTTTAAGGTCTTCCTTGTACTGATCGGCCGCCTCTTGAGCCTGCTTGAACAGATCCTCCGGCCCCTCGGCACCGCGCCGCGGGTACTGCCCGTCCATGATCTTGCTGTACTCTCCCCTGTCGATCCATGTTTTCAACTCGGCCAGGCGCATCACCGGAAATGGATGGGTTCTGTTCAGAATGTTGAACATTTTATAGAGGCTGTCCAGGACATCACCGCCTTTATCGTACTCCTCGGCCTGCAGAAAAAACTCATTAATATTCATTTTGTCCGTATCCGGGCCGCCCGCCAGTTTCATCTCCAGGGTAAAACATGCGTCCGCGTTCTGGGCGGCCAACAGTCCGGCCCTGTCCGCACTCAGTTCACTTTTACGGTCCCATTCCATCAGGGCCATGATCACCAGCCGGATGGCGGCATCCAGGCCGAACATCCCCATGAGCTGCAGCGGAATCGACAGCAGCAGCCAGAGCAGTGTTTTATACAGCACATGCCCGCTTAAACAGTGGCTCAGCTCGTGTCCCAATACCGCTATTATCTCATTATCCGAAAGGTCCTTTAAAAACGCCGAATGAAACACAATTATCGGGGTATCCACTCCCACGGCCATGGCATTCCAGTCCGGATTCTGGGTTATATAGAGTTCCGGGACCTGCTTTACATCCAGCCGGGCACAGGCCTCCACATAGAGGGTGTGTATTTTGGAAAACTGCCGGGGGGTTACCCGCACGGAAGAGGCCAGAAACAGCATTCGTATGGCGCGTTCGAATGTTGTTCCGAACAGCTTCTTTATTATCTCGTCGATAACCGGTATCTGTTTCAGGGCCAGCAGCGCCGCCCGGTCTGCAGGGTGCTCCCAGGCCTTGGGACTGATATCCGTCAGATATTTTATGGCAGGTGTAAGATCTTTTCCCATTTTATGTCCTTTTTTGCCGAAAAAAACGCATTAATAAAATGAACATAATATATGCCTACCTACTTGTCAAGTTTTAAAAAAAATGAGATTAATTATAAGAAACATAGTATACTATAGGTAGATAAAAAACGACTATTATAAAATACAATCCTCAAACGTTGACCCGGCGAATTATTGATAAGGTTTTGGGAAGGAAATGCAAAAGGTAAACATATTGCTTGTGGAACACGAGCAAGCAGACGGTGAGTTATTATCAAAGCATCTCTCACAAAACGGGTATGAGTTGTTTTTAAGCGATTCCACGAAAGACGCGCTGACAATTATCGATAAAAAGGATATCCAGATTATTCTCATTAATATCAATGTTGAACCCAAACAGGTGGAACAGCTTTGCAAGGATATCCATAAACGGTACTACAACAAACCGTTACAGCTTCTGTTTATTTCAGACTCTAAAAACAAAAAGGTGATGCAGCATCTCATGGAATGGGGCGGGGATGATTTTATCAAACGTCCCGTAAACAGTCTGGAGATAAAGGCCCGCGTCAAGGCCGCCATTATCCGGTTGAACAAGCAGATCAGTGTCTATGAGGAACGCGATTTCCTGAAAAACGCGGTTTTTCAGGAAGAGCAGCTTTCGTCTAAAATTCTTGACCAGAACCTGTATTTGAAAAAAGCCTTTAAAAACATCACCCGGCAGAACAAGGAACTGAAACGCAAGAAAAAAGAGTTGGAGAAAATCGCCATGTACGATACCCTCTCCGGCTTGTTAAACAGAATGAGTTTGTTCAACCGCATCGATATAGAGATTGAACGGGCCATCAGGGCGCTTATCCCACTGACCGGTATAATGCTTGATATCGATCATTTTAAAGAGATAAACGACAATTTCGGGCACCAATGCGGAGACGGGGTAATCCGTGAAATCGGCAAAAGACTCCGAAACCAGCTGCGAAAATATGATTATGCCGGTCGCTACGGCGGGGAGGAGTTTTTTATCATCCTGCCCAACACCAACCTGATGCAGGCATACACCATCGGGGAGCGGTTTCGCAAAGAAATTGAAAACTCAATCATGGAATGCGCCGACGAAGAGATCAAGATCACCATCTCGCTGGGCATATCCCAGTACCGCTCAAACGAGTCCCGTGAGAAATGGATAGAACGCGCGGACAAGGCCATGTACCTGGCCAAGCAACAGGGCAGAAACAGGGTCTGCCTGGAGTAGACAACCTCCCTCAACCGCCGCCAAAGGGTCCGCGTGTACCGCGCCGCCGGGCGACTTTTTCATACAGACATATGCTTCTCTTACAGTTGGGAAAGAAACCAGGCATAGAGGGCCTTTATCCTGTTGTAAAAAGAAGCCGTTCTGCTTTCCGCGATGCCGAAAAGATTAAAGGCATTCACACACACCACCGAGTAAAACAGAATGGTATCTCCTTTGGGATAGATAAAAATGATATAATTCAGGTGATGGGGATCTATCAGGGGGATGATCCCGTACCAGATCTTGGTGAGATTTTCCATTTTCATTAAGAAATACCCGTCCTCTGCGTAATAGACGGTCTCAAAGATATTCTGTCCGAACGAGGAATCGTCCTGGTAGATATACAGCGTACTGTAGGCCGGGATTATATCCACCAGGCGGTCCGGCAGTTTTTTCTTTGTGTCCGGGGAATCAACGATGTAGGCGTCGTGGAACATTATGCGCATACGACCGCGACTTTGGGAATAGTATTGAATTCCCTTCAAGGTACTGATGGAACGCAGAATATTATACAGGGCCAGGCGCTGCTTTTCAGCGGAAAAATCCTTTCCTTTCATTTTATAGGTCAGCAGGACCTCGATCCCAAAGATGGGCTTAAGTTGCCTGATCTGCTTCTTAATCACTTCCCGCAGCTTCACATCCGGAAAATAGCGCAGGTGTACCTTATCATCAAATGTATTCTTTAACTCCCCATATTGGGAAAGGTTTTGCAGAATCTGGGCACTCAACACATCTTCAAAATTTTTAAGACCGTCCGCGTACAAAAAATAACCCGATAAAATCAGCATGATAATTGCAACAGTTTTCTTTTTCATGTTATGCTAAACTCCTTCGATAGATAAATATAACGCAAAACTGATGATGTTTAAAGTAAGGAGTGTATGAGAAATATAATTTTTACCGGCGGCGGCACGGCCGGGCATGTATTTCCCGGACTGGCCGTGGCACGCCGGCTGCAGCAATCCGTTCCCTGTACCATATATTGGCTCGGTACCCGCTACGGTTTGGAACGTTCGATTATACGCTCAGAGGGCATCCGGTTTCTCTGCATTCCCGCGGGAAAGCTGCGCAGATATTTTTCCCTTTGGAACATAGTAGACCTTTTTACATTCGTGGGCGGAATCATCTATTCATTGGTTTATCTATTTTTGCTGCGGCCCAAACTGCTTTTTTCCAAGGGTGGGTTTGTCAGTGTGCCGCCGGTGCTTGCCGCGCGCATACTCGGGATCCCGAGTGTTACCCATGAGTCCGATTATGATCCGGGTCTGGCTACAAAAATCAACGCAAAGTTTTGCAATCGCGTACTGACCTCTTTCAGGGATTCCGGGCGTTATTTCTCCGGATCGGCCCAAAAAAAACTGATATACAGCGGCAATCCCGTGCGTCCTGAGATCGAACAGGGTGACGCCCAAACGGGGAGATCGCTGTTGGGCTGTCCGGCCGAAAAAAAAATCATCCTGGTCCTGGGCGGCAGCCTGGGGGCCGCCGAAATCAACACGCTCATTAAACAGATAATCGGGGAGCTTGAAAAAGACTGGTTTGTGGTTCACCAGGTGGGCCGCAGGCATCCCCTGCCGCGGCATTCGTATCCGCACTACCGGGCGTTTCCCTTTATCGGGCCTGAGCTTCCCCATTTTCTGGCCGCGGCGGATCTGGTAATAAGCCGTGCCGGGGCCAACACTCTCTGGGAACTGGCGGTCACCGGTACCCCGGCTGTTCTTGTCCCTTTGGGAACGTCGGGCAGCCGCGGAGACCAGTTGCGCAACGCGGAAATATTCAAGAAGGCCGGTGCGGCGGTGGTGCTGCGGCAGGAAACCATAACCGGCCGAAAACTCCTTGAAACCATCAAAAATCTGTTAGATAATGGTACGGATCTTAAAAATATGGCACGGGCGGCCGCGAACCTTGGTGTACCCCACGCTACGGAAAGGATTGCCCGGATACTTATAGAGATGATCGGGGAGAATCACAATGCCTGACGGCATATCGATACTGGATATTGTCTTTTTATTAATTCTTCTTATTCTCATTATCAGGGGCGGGTTTCGCGGATTTGTCACCGAAATTTCCCTGATGGCCGCACCCATTTTGGGAATCCTTTGCGCCGTGCTTTTTTCCAACATGTTGTCCGATGTAACGGCTATGCTCACTGGTGCGAAAGATTCAATCTGGAATCACATCATCTCTTTTCTCATCATATTTTTACTGGTGTACCTGCTGGTCTACCTGATCCAGGGGTTCTTTCTGAACCTCATAGGCAGGCTGAACCTGGAAAACCTGGACCGGGCGCTGGGAGTGATCCTGGGATTGGTGGAGGGAGTCTTGGTGGTTGCCATTCTCCTGATCATTGCCCACTGGCTGCCCTGGGAGGGACTGCAACAATTATTACAGCGCAGTATCTTTAACAGTATCTTTACGCCTTTTTTACCGTCCATGCCGGATATATTCAACCTGATACCATTAAGAGAAGCATGTTTGAAAATATAATCGGAAATAAAACAACCATCTCCATTCTCAAACAGGAACTGAAACGGGGGATCTTCCCCAGGGCCTCACTTTTTTACGGGTCTCCGTATACGGGTAAACTGAGCACGGCCCTGGAAATGGCACGGGTACTGGTATGCGAACATAAAAAAGCAGCCTGGAACTGCGGCTGCTACCAGTGTAATCTGAACAGGGAGTTGTTGCATCCCTATGTCACCCTGCTGGGCTCAAGGTATTTTACCATCGAGATCGCCGCTTCGGCGGACGTACTGTACCGTACCCGCAAGCAGGCATCCCGCTATCTGCTTTTACGGGCGGCAAGGAAACTTACCAGAAGGTTTGATCCCTCAATCTGGGAAGCGGACGAGAGCACAAAAAAGAAGGTCAGCGACCTTGTTTTTGAGGTTGAAGAGCTGCTCGGCAATCTGGCACCACAGAATGCGCTGCCCGCGGAAAAAGAGCTGGCCGGCATTATCTCTTCGATAATCGATCTGACCGCAAAACTGTCATCCTATGTCAGTGCGGACAATATCCCCATAGGGCAGGTTCGCAAACTCATTCAATGGACGCATCTTTCCACCCCCAATTCACCCAAAATCATTATCATAGAAAACGCCGATAACATGCTGGAATCCTCCCGTAATTCCCTGCTTAAACTCCTCGAAGAACCGCCGCCGGGAGTATATATTATGCTGACCGCCACGCGGCTCACGCAAATCATCCCGACGATTCGTTCACGGTTGCGGCACTACAGGTTTATAGAAAGAAACGCGGAGCAGGTAAAAGAGATATTGACCCGAATATTCCACGAGGAATCATTAGACTTTTCCTCCTTAAAGAGTTATTTTTTAGCTTGGCAGGATATTAATGCCGCTTCGCTTGCCAACATGGCGAATACCTTCTTTCAAAAGGTACTGGACAGAAATGATCCGAGTGTTGATATTTTGAATGAGATGCAGGAACTATTTTCATATGAATCCCAGAAAAACCTTATCACCCTTTTTATTCAGGAACTGCTGCGGGTGTTGAATGAATATTTCCGGAACCATATGGATTCGCTGCAGACACAACAACAGGTCCCCAGTATTACCCACCTGGAAAACTGGATAAAAATAATCGGCAGGCGTTACCGGGAACAAAAAACCCTGAACCTGCAGTCCAAACTTTTTATTCAAAACCTCTTTTACCAGATGAAAGCCGTTCTATGAGAAAATTCCTGGAAAAAGCTTTACAAAAATGGGAAAAACTTGACCGGGAAAGCATCCGCAGACTGTTTGCGCATATCGGCGCGGACAATGAGCTTTTGGAGATGGTACTGCATTCCATGACCGACGGCGTTATGGTAACGGACAGGGACAATAATATCCTCCTGTTCAACAAGGCCTCCGAGCGTTTGATTCCGCTTGTGGCCGCCGATATCATGGAAAAAAAAATCTGGGAAGCATTGGATGACGATGAGCTCGCCGGATTTTTCAGGGAAAAACTTACCAACCAGGAAACAATAAGAGATAAAAATTTTGTCCTCGGCGGGGGAATCGCCAGGACCATATCGATAAGCATAATGCCGCTGGTAAAAGAGGGGAAGATTCAGGGCAACCTTATCCATATCGAGGATATTACGGAAAAAAAACTCAACCAGGCCCGGCTGCGCAGAGCGGAGAGTCTGGCGGCACTGACCACCCTGGCGGCCGGCGTGGCTCACGAGATCAAAAATCCCCTCGGTTCCATTGGGATCCATCTTCAGCTTGCCCAGAAGGAGATGAACAAGAAACAAACTATCAAAACAAAAAGCATCAGACACTACCTTGATGTGATAAACGAGGAGGTGGACCGGCTTAACCGGATTGTCGTGGATTTTCTGTTCGCGGTTCGACCAATGGATATGAAACTGGAGGAGGGAGATCTGAACCAGCTTGTACGGGAACTGCTGGATTTCCTTAAATTCGAGCTGGAACAGGCACATGTAAAAATTGAAACCGAACTGGCCCGGAACCTGCCCAAGATATTAATGGACGATAAATACATGAAACAGGCACTGCTTAACCTGATAAAAAACTCTCTGTCGGCCATGCCCAAAGGCGGGATTCTGCGTATCGAAACCGTCCGGCGCGGCCCTGATGTTGTTTTGCGGTTAATCGACAATGGATGCGGGATCCCTGATGCCATCATGGACAAGATCTTTGAGCCCTACTTTACCACCAAAGAGTTCGGTTCAGGATTGGGACTGACTTTGGTGTATAAAATAATCAAAGAGCATTTGGGAGAGGTGTCGCTGACCTCAAAACAGGGTGAGGGCACCACCTTCATCCTCACCTTTTCCATTCCCCAGAAAGAAAAAAGACTGCTTGAGTACGAGGGAGAAGAGGATGAAATTTAATATTCTGATTGTGGATGATGAGAAAAATATCCGGGAAGGTCTGGGGAGGGCCCTGGAACTGGAGGGATACCGGACGTTACTGGCCCCCGACGGTGAGCAGGCCATGGAGATGGTCGAAAAAGAAGAGGTCGATCTCATTATCGCGGACTTGAAAATGCCCGGACTGTCCGGTCAAGAGCTGTTGAAAAAAGTGGTCTCAGCCTACCCGACCGTTCCCGTAATTATCCTTACCGGTCACGGTACAATTGAGTCCGCGGTAAAGGCCATGCGGGACGGTGCGTACGATTTCCTGACCAAACCGCTTAACCTGGAACGCCTTTCCCTCCTGGTAAAAAGGGCGCTGTCCAACCGCGAACTGTTCCTGCAGCACCGCGCCCTGCAGGAAGAACTGGGCCGCAGGACCAAGTTCCCCCAAATAATCGGAAAAAGTGAGCGCATGCAGAAGATCTTCGACGTGATCAGCCAGGTGGCGCCCACCAAGGCATCCGTACTGATAACCGGCGAAAGCGGGGTGGGCAAGGAGATAATCGCCGACGCCATTCATTTCAACTCACCGCGCAAGGACAGACCCTACATCAAAGTACACTGCGCGGCACTCACCGAAACCCTGTTGGAAAGCGAACTGTTCGGTCATGAGAAAGGCGCCTTTACCGGTGCCATAGCTCGGCGCCGCGGACGGTTCGAGCTGGCAAACGGCGGCACCATCTTCCTGGATGAAATCGGTGAAATCAATCAAAGCGTACAGATAAAGATATTACGGGTGCTCCATGAAAAAAAATTCGAGCGCGTTGGCGGGGAAGAAACCATCGACGTCGATGTCCGTATCCTCTCCGCTACAAACAAAGATCTGAAACAGGAGATCAAGAACGGTAATTTCCGCGAAGACCTCTATTACCGATTAAACGTGGTAAACCTGCATGTGCCTCCCCTAAGAGAACGCAAGGACGATATTCCCCTGCTTATGACAACATTTTTAAAAGAGTTTACCGAAGAGAATAAAAAGAAGATTGAAGGCATCGATCCCAAGGCCCGCCTGATCTTGAGCCAGTATTCTTGGCCCGGGAACGTACGGGAGCTGCGTAACTGTATTGAAAGTGCCGTGGTATTGTGTAAGGGTACCATCATCAATGTTGACGACCTGCCGCCGTACCTGCGAGAGTCAAATGAGAAGGATTACATAAAACTAAACACCGGCATCAGTCTGGCGGACGCTGAAAAACAGATCATCACCCTTACCTTGAACCGTTACGGCGGAAACAAAAGCAAGACCGCCGAAATTCTGGGCATCGGAAGAAAAACCCTGCACCGAAAGCTGAATGAATATAATATTGTTACGTGATTCCTATGTTTTTTTCATGTTCCGGCGGATGTTTTGGATGCGCTGCGATGCCATATCCGCCGCAAAATCCGGGTCTTGGGGCATGGTCTCCATATAGCGTTCGTAGGCGGTAAGTGCGGCCCCAAGATCACCCTTTTTCTCAAGGATTGCCCCCCTTAAAAAATGCTCTCCCGAAAAGGCGGGATTTATCCGGAGAATAGCCTGCAGATCCTGTAAGGCCACAACGGTTGCCCCTTCCTCACAGAAGGCAAATGCGCGATGGTAAAATGCGTCAATATTCTTATTATCCACTTCCAATACCTTGGTAAACTCCAGAATCGCCTTATCAAAATCCCCTTCATTAAAATAACTTTTTCCGCGCTTAAAATAAATATGGGAAAGAAGATTTCGCTCAAGCTCTTTGTTGCCGATATGGTCTTCAATATTCACCATTTCCAAGAATACCGCCTCCGGTCCGGCAAAGAAATATCCCTGGCCGTATCCGACACCCAAACCATGCAGGGCCTTCATCTCCGTATGCGTATGGATACCTTCCGCAATAACAATACAATTCGCGGTTCCGGCTGCTTTTATCACCTTTGCCAGAAATTCCTTTGCCAGGGGTTTACTCTCAATGCATCTGGTGATATTCATCCCCAGTTTGAGATAGGTTACATCGTCTTCCTGTAAGAGTGCCAACTCTTCAGCTTCAATTATATCCTGCAGCACAAGCGCGTAACGGATATCCCCATATACTCCCCCCAGTTTACGGATAAACGAGAGGCACTCCGCCGTAGTCTGTCCGCAGACCTCAAATACAATGTTCGCGAGTGAGATATGGTTCTGCTCTAAAATCCATTTAAACTGCTGGGCAAATGCTTCGTGTTTATAGAGCTCACACGGTACAATCTTGATAAACAATTTTTTATCCGCGGCAAGCCCCCGCGCATTTTTAATGATCAACCGCTTGCAAACCCAGTCCAGCTCAAATTCCAGCCCCGCGATACGCGCAAAATTAAAGAGGCTGTGGGCATTATCAAAAAAGGAATCTTTGGGGCCCCGGACAAAAGCTTCATAACCGATGATACTTTTCTTCTCCAGGGTGATGACGGGCTGATACCTGGTTGTTATCGCCTCATCCATGATGATGTTGTACAGCAGTTTTCTCTTCATCATTTCCATTTTCATGCCTACGTACCCGGCCGTAATTTCCGCCTCATCCAGCAACTGCTGCAGGAACTTCATCTCTTCCACAAACGGATTATAGAAAGTAAATGCATATCCGATCTTGACCTGGGGCTCCATACCTTTTAGGGGATACATTATCGGAAACAGAATGTTGTAGATCGTGTAATAGATACGCAGACAGAGGTGTTCGTAATCGTCTATCTCAACGTAATGCTTCTCCCGTGCTTTACTTAGGAAAATATAATATTTACTGCCCCCGGTATAATTGACAACCAGCACATCATCCTGACGTATCTCTTTGCCTTGCAAGCCGCAGATACAGTTTTCTATTGCCGTGGTAACGGTCCGATACATACCGGTATTATAATACGTGTTAAGATCGAAGTGCGGTGTCATATCTATCAGAATCACGCCCAGCTTGCGGTCGGTCTTTAAACGATTGGTAATCTTTGCCAATTGGCTTTCCAAACCGGGGATCGGCTTTCCCAGGCCGGCGGTATTGTTTGTTTTCATACTTCTTCTTACACTGTAGTTTTTCCAAACTTTGCTTGTCAAGTTTATTTTTACTATTATACAATTATACATTGACCCGGATTTCATTTTTCTATAAATTCTAAAAATTATCCTGATGACAAAGACAAGCACATCAACAGCAGAAACACTCGAGATCGGCAGACAGTTGGTACAACAACTGACACCGGGCGCGGTGGTTGCCCTGCAGGGTCCGCTGGGTGCCGGGAAAACCACCCTGGTAAAAGGCCTTGCCCGGGGACTGGGTATCGCTGAGGATGTTACCAGTCCCACCTTTACCCTTATCAGTGAGTATGAAAGCAGCCCCCCGCTGCATCATGTTGACCTCTATCGCATCAACCGCGAAAGCGAGCTTGATGAGTTGGGGCTTGATGAGCTTTTCTATGGTAACGGGATAACGGTAATTGAATGGCCTGAAAAGGCGGGTTCGTTACTGCCCGCTGATACGATAAACATTCGGATCGGAATCCGACAGAACGGCGATCGTATAATACAAATAGAAGGAATGAAGCATGAACACACTGGCGATTGATACGGCAACGGAAAGTCTGGCGGTAACACTGGAAAGCGGAGAGCACAGCATCAACGTTTCCGCGCAGGTGGGGTATCGCCATGGTGAGAACTTGATACCATATATAGAGTTTCTGTTCAATCAGTTGGGTATTGCACCGGAGGCATTGGACCTTGTGGTCTGCAACCGGGGACCGGGTTCTTTTACCGGGCTGCGTATCGGGTTGTCCACCGCCAAGGGTATCCGTAGCGGAACGGGTTGTCCGCTGGTGGCGATTTCCGGTCTGGATGCCCTGGGGTACCGGTTCCGCCTGTGGGGGCAGCCGGTTCTGCCGGTGATCGATGCCAGAAAAAACCGTTTTTATTGTGCTCTTTACGAAGGCGGAGAACGCCGGGGAGATTATTGTGACGCCCGCCCCGGGGAACTGGCGTCGCTTATCAATGAGCGGCCGGGGGTCCTGCTTACCGGACCGCACGCGGGCACGGCGCTGGAGAAAATCCGTGACGCAGGCCTGCCCCTTACCACCGAACCGCAGTTGTTTGCAACACCCGTTGAAAGCGGGACCCTGCTGGAGCTGGGAAAACTTATATTCGAACAACAAGGGGCCGCTTCACCCGCTATCGGCCCGCTTTACCTTCGCAAAAGCGAGGCAGAGCTTAACGCCGGTGAAGATAAGGGAAAATAAGTAAACCTGTCAGTGAAAGCGTACGGCCGCTCCGGAAGTCCGGCCTCCACGGATAAAAAAGACAGGAACACAGGAAACACGGATTACGCAGATTTTGTAGCGGCTGATTTTATTGTTTCAGTCTTTTTTCGTATCTTTCTCACCCTTTTGGGCGGATTCTTTGAAAAGATTACTGAGGGCGGGGATAATATCAGGCTTGGCTTTCACCGCTTCGATATTTTCTTTCTGGATTGCCAGATACACCTCTTTTCGGTATACCTTGACATTTTTGGGGGCCGCAATACCGATTTTAACCTGGTCACCTTTGATATCAACAATCGATACCTCGATCTGGTCTCCGATCATAATACTTTCATCTAATTTTCTGGCCAGTACTAACATGTCTCCTGCCTTAATGAAGCAAGTTCTTCCATAATGGGATGGCGAACCTTCCATCTCGAATCGGTACTAATGGACTGCCTGCCGACACGTGTGCTTCGGTCGATGATAATGGGCCCCTGCAGATTGGCAGTCATGGAGGAAAGGTTGTCGGGGATGGTCACAATGGCAAAACACAAAATATCTTCCTTGTTTTTTATCCCGATCTCCTCCAGTTCTTCTTTACTGACATCCAACACATAGTCGGGTCTGAACACCGAAGGGTCGATAAGCACAAACGCGATCTCAACCACGTCCATGGACTGCAGCCAGTAAAAAGGCTGCTGCTTGGCATCCAGAAGCACATAATATTTCAGGTTTTCAAATCCCAAAATCCCGAAAGGAAAATATATCTTTTGCCTTTCATCCACTTCGATGTGACCGTATGCCTTGGTATTCACTCTCATAGATGTTACCTCAAAAAGTCTAATAATGTGGGTCGTAAAACCCGTGCGGATGTAGCCAGGGCCGCCTGGTGCGTATATTCCAGCATTTTTAATTCGGTAATAGCCTGGGTTACATCCAGATCAACATCTTCCGCATTCAATTTTACCACTTCAGGCTCTTCATAATCAAGCCGTTTGGCCGTAACCCGGAGCCGCGAATCCAGTGAACCGATTTTGGCCAAGGAAGAGGTAACACTCTCGATGGAAAGGTCCATCCCTCCCAGGGCCTTGTTTACCCCTTCGGAATCACCTTTGTAGAGGCTGTCACGTACCGCCATCACCATATCAAAGATAGAACCGCCGAATACATTGGCCGTATCGGCGATATTATACGGAGGGGTGGACCGTCCTCTCTGCAGTATTCCCAGGTCCTGCAGGACCGTACCCGTTCCCACATCCTCCATCCAGAGTCCGTGGGGGGTGGTGGTTTCCAGCACCAGAGAATCCTTTACCGGGTCAAGCCGCGCCCGCACCGCCAGCGGGGCCTCGTTTATCTTATGGATGATCGCGGAAATATTGTCTCCCGCTTCCAGGTCTATGGCCACGCCGTCAATGCGAATAGTGGAATCGGCCTGGACCTGGTAGGTGGTGGCATCTATATTGGCATAGACATGGGAGTTCTCCGCCCAAAACGCCTGGTTGCCGGGGATGTTCATCTGCACATAGGTGTTCTCGGATACCTCGGCCATGTTTTTCCCGATGTCCCCGCGGTAATGCAGGGCGGTAATAAAATCACTCGCGCTGCCTTCCACCCTGCCGCGCATCACCAGAAAGGGTTCCAGGTGCGACTCAAACCCGGAAAACACCGTGTTCCCCATGCCGTTCCGCGAGTTGGCCAGTGAGACCAGCTGTTCCAGCAGCTGGTTGACCTCTACCGCCATGTCTCGCATCTGGTCCTTGCTGTATACGCCGTTGGCCCCCTGTACCGAAAGCTCACGCACCCGCTGCAGCACCTCCAGGGCATTGGTCAGGCGCGACTCACTATAGTTAAGGTTACCCTGGGTCAGTTCGATGTTCTTTTTATATCTACCCATGCGAAAAAGCTGCGACTGCAGGCGTGTTGAACGTGCCGCGGCCAGGGGATCATCACGCAGATCCTTGATTCTTGTCTGGGCGCCCATTTTATTCTGCATCTGGTTCATCTTCCATTCACGCAGCATCATATTATACTGCGCGTCCATACTTGCCATATTACTGCTGACCCTGTTCATAATTCAGTTAGACCCCCATTCTATTAATGATAATGTCAAGCATTTTATCGAACTCGGTGATAAAACGCGCCGAGGCCGCGTATCCGTGTTGAAACTTCAACATTGTCGTCAGTTCCTCATCTATATTTACCCCTGAAATGGATTCACGCAGGTCTTTATGATTTTTCAGGATAAGATTCTCCGTTGAAAGCACCTTTCCCGCTTGCTCGCCGCGCAACCCGATGGACGCCACCAGTTCGGCAAAATACCCGTCAAAGGTAAGTGTATCGCCGATCATCACATTTTTATAGCGCAGGTCGGAGATGGTCAGCGCCATCGAACCGTCTTCAGGCCCCTGGGACCTGCCGTTTACCCCGGATGCCGCCGCAATAGAGGCCGGTTCGTTCACGAGGTCCTTGTTCACCTCGATCCAGGCCGAAGGGTGTGCCAGGGGCGCTACGGCAAAGGTGGCCCCGTCGTTCCGCAGGGCGGCCACCGCGTCCTGCTGTGCCCAGTTATAGGCCCCGGCCGCGCCGGGTGCCTGCAGCAGGCCGGCATAGCCTGCCAGAAACTCACCGGAATCCTCAACATGCCGGATGACAAAATCAGGATTGTCGGTATCCTGGGCGGGCATTCCCTTGAGCGAGAGTTTCCCCTCCTCGTCCAGGCGCGCGGATACTTCCGCGCCGCTCAAGTTTATGCGCGCCACCACGTCCTTTACCGTATCGGTGGGGAAATAATCCACCGTCACGTTCCCGGTCGGACCGGAGAGGGTAATTGTTCCGCGGATACCGATCAGGGCCTGCGGATCAAGGGTATTCTTGCCCGCCATTCGAAAGATATAAGAAGAATCAAAAGCGCCGTCACCATTTCGGTCATAGTTCCCGTTTGCGTTTAACACATACGGGTACTCCTTAAAAAACTCCAGACCGGTTTTTTCATTCAGCCCGTATCCCCTGCGGTGTACCGCGTTGACCGCGTCGATGAAGTTCATGGTCATGAGGTCCAGTTTTTGTATCTCCCCCCTGGTCTCAACATCACGAAGGTGGAGAAATCCCGCCAGTTTGCCCCCGCGGAACTGCTCCGCCTCCCCGGTGTCCTTCCAGATGACGGTGGAGTATCCCTCGTTGGCCTCGGTCTTTTGCGTGGCAAACTGCAGGAACTGCTTGCCCTGCACAATGTGCCGGCCGTTCGTATAAATAATCAACTCGTCCGGGTCCTGGTTGTAATTGACCGTAATATCGATCAGCTTGGACAACTCCTCAATATTCTTGTCCCGTTTGTCCATCATATCGTTCGGGTTGTCTCCCAGGGCACGCGCCTTCTGGATCTGCTCGTTTAAGGCGGCAATCTCACGCACCAATGAATTCACCCTGTCCACCGTACCGACCACGTCCCCTTCAAGCATGTCGCGAATTCCCCTGAATTTCTGATAGGCATGGTGGATACCGTCAAGCAGGGTCCGGCCCCGTTCCAGTACCGCCTGCCTGGCCGCCATCTGGGACGGGTTGACCGAAAGCTCCTGCCACGACTCCCAGAACTTGTCCATCAGGGCCCTGACGGAATGCTCGGTCGGCTCATTATACACCTGCTCAAGCATCTTCAGATATTTATCCTGGGACTCCCAATACCCCTGGTTCCCGGTTTCCTTGACTATTTCTCCTTCCAAAAGCATATCGCGGATACGCTCTATGCGTTCCACCTGCATGCCCTGGCCGATCTGTCCCGGGGTCTGCTCCCTGTTTAAACCGGGAAGGTAGATGGGATCGGCGGCAGAAAACTCAATCCGCTGCCGCGAATAGCCATCAACACCGGCATTATTCAGGTTGTGACCCACCGTAATGAGACCTTGGGTATGGGCAATCACCCCCCTCTTTCCTATTTCAATTCCGGAAAATGTCGAGAGCATAATATTTCTCCTATAAGTGCTTATTTAATAACAGGGCGTCGTCGGGAACCTTCTTGGGTCTGCCGTCCTTGGAATAGATCTTGCCCTTCCTGTGGGGGAACAACTCGCCCAGGACCTTTTTGAACGAGCCCTCCATGGACCTGAAATAATAGGTCAGACGCGTGGTTGCCCCTTTGACCGAAAAAACCGCTACCTTCAGTTTTCTGTACGCGCTAAGCAGTCGTTCCCGTTCGGTTACCGGTACAATGGGCAGCAGTTTTAAAAATCCGGTCTCGCAAGGTAACCCCAGTTTTTTCTTCAGGGCATCAAAAGAAGCGCAGCGGCATTCCTCAATACTGTTTAATGTCCCCGCCTTTCCTTTCAGCTCACCGATCACCCGCTCAATATCCTCCCACCTGTTCTCACCCGCACACAACTGCATCTGATCTTCAAGCTCGGCAAACTCTTTCAGCAGGGCCGCCTCATTCTGCATATCTTTGATAAATAGCTTCAGTTCCTTCATATAAAACGCTCCTTATCTACATCTTCGGAGGCTAAGACAAAGGGCATTACCTGCAATTTTAAATTTGTTCCCTGTAAAAGCCATTTTTACTAAGGCAACCCTAATTCGTATCTTTTTTAGATTTCATGTGAGTTATTAATAGTGAAAATAATAATGGAAACGACGTTGCCTCTTGATATCACAATCTCAGATTCTAAAATGTTCACTCAGCTCGCTTTTTCAGATTAGTACCGTTTTGCCGGATTTAGAATTACTGCAAGGCGAGTGTTAATAGAGTGCACACTGATGCGCACAACGTTTGTAATTATCACTTTCCACCAACGGAAGATACATCTCATCCAACTCTACTTGCATTCCAATAGTGAAATCTTGTAGTTCAATAAAATCACATTATCGCTTCCGGCGATATTTCCGGCGTCGCAAATGCGGCGTTCGGTCGAGAACCGTACTACAGACCCCGCAGAGTTTCCAGCACCCGACAGCGCGAGTATATTCTCAGCGTCACGACCGCGGCGACCGTCGAGGCGAAGGCTGCGATACAGAGGATCGCGAGATACAGCCAGGGAATTGTAAGGGTTTCAGGAGGAGGATCGAAAATACCCGTCAATATTTTTACCAACACCTGCGCAACGCCTAGTCCGAGGAGTCCGCCGATGATGATCCCCGGAACGAGCATGAACAGCGCTTCACTCCAAAGAAATGCACCGAGTTGCCGGGCGTTGGCGCCCAGCCCCTTGAGAATGGCGAACATTTTTTGCCTCTCCAACAGCCCCAAGCCCAGAATCAGTCCTGCAGCTCCCGCCGCCAGAAGTACGGCAAATGCCAATTCCAGCCGGGTCAGTCCCTGAAGGCTGACCGCCGTCAGACTGGAACTGATCGCCCGCTGCACCGATCCCAGGTCCGTTACCTTAACTCCCGGAAGATCGGTCACGACAGCGCGCGCCCGCCGGGCCACGGCGTTCCGATCGCCCATCACGCGCATAAGTACCGTCTCCGCGCCGGCGGTGGCCGTCTCACGCGCCAGGTAGGACGAGTTGACGACCAGAAAAGAGTCTTTCGGCGCGGTGGGGAACTCGCGCACGACCCCCACGACGTGGAACTTCACCGTGTGATACTGAAGGTCTTTCGCCGACTGCAGGCGCAGGTTCAGCGGGTTGCCTGGGTTGAGCTGGTAGGTGACACGCGTCTCTTCAGATACCAATACCCCGTCGTCCATGCGCGTCAGGGCGGCCAGCATCTCCCGCGAGTTCCCTCCCGCGAAAAAGGCGTTGGAAATTTTCGTCGCTTCCCCGATAGTGAGGGGATCAATGCCGAACAAATCCTGCAAATCGTTTCCCACGTAGGCGAAGCGGTGCTGCATAGGTTGGACGGCCGCGACGCCGGGAATCGAGCGTAGCTCGGCCAGTTTCGCGCTCGGCGGCGCGGCCGTTGTTCCGGTCACGGTTACGTCGGATCCATTGGTGAGCTCGGCGTCCACGCGCGACTGGGCGTTATAGGTCGCGTCGAAGACCGCCGTGGACGCGGCAAAGGCGACGGCCAGGGCGACCATGACGGTCCCTCGCGTCATCAGGCCTTTCCGGCGCGAGAGGGACCCGGCGACCGCTCCCGACAAAGATCGGGCGAGGGGCGACAGCAGGCGCGACAATGCGCGCCGGCCGCGGCTCAGGCCGACTCCCAACAGGCGAGCGCTCAACAGCACGCCGCCGAGCCACAGGCAGACGGGGGCAATGAACGCCTCGTAATTCACTGAGCTTGCGGCTACTCCTTCCGGGGCCAGCACTACCGCGTAGCCCGTACTCGCCGTCCGCCAAAACTCTACGGCGCCGATCGCCAGAACGATCGCATCCAGCCACAATCGCCGCCACAGCGGAGCGGAGGAAGGCTTTACCATCCGGCGAGCCGATAGCACCGTGGAACGGCGCGACTCCCGCCAGGCAGGGATGACGACGGCCGCCGGCGAGAGAACCAGCCCGACAATGGAAGCGAAGACGATCCAACCCGGCCCGTAACGCAACAGGTCCCAGACTTCGGTTCCCAGCCAGCGCGAGGCGGCCAGCGTGAGCGCGGCCCCGACGACCAGCCCGCCGATGCCCACGATGACGGCTTCGGAGGCTTGGATTCGCAGTACACGGGCGGGCGAAGCGCCTCGCGTGCGCAAGAGAGCTTGCTCGGCGGCACGCCGCTGGCCGCCGGAGGCGGCGCCGGCCAACGTCAGGAGGACGGCCAGAATCATGCCCGGCAATCCAAGAAAGAGAAACAGCACTTGCGCGTACAATGCGTCGGCCCTGACGGCGAGCAGCCGGGTTCCCAAGTTATCGGCGACGATTGCGGCGCCGGCGATCCTCGCCTCCGTTTTTTTCACTTCCCGATTCACCTTGTCATAGGCGGCCGTCGGATCGCCGGGGAGCGAAAGGCCGAGACGCAGGTGGAATTGGGTTTGTATTGAATCCGGACTGATGCGTTGCTGCTGCCGGAACAGGGAATCCCAGAGGGCTTCGGGCAGAATGACCACGTTGTCCGGTGGAGCCTGCGGCGCGAGTCCCGCCGTCACACCGACGGCCTGGAAGAAGGAATCGGCATACGGCAGGTCCACGACGCCGTTCACGCGCACCTTTGCCGGGGGCAACCCGACACGGAGGATTTCGAGCGTATCCCCCACCGTCACGTGCAGATTGGCCGCCAATTGCTGGGCGACCAGCAGTCCGTGCGTAGCTCCCACCAGCTGCCGCAATTCCGCCGGGAAACTATGAAAATAATGATCACCGATACCGACGGCCTTGCCCGCGCCCGTAGTCTGTACCGTACCGCCCGTCCGGGCGCGAAATCCGTCCACCGAAGCGTAGTCGACCCGCTCCAGCCGGCACACCGTCGTCCTCGATTCGATCCGGGAACGGACGGATGCCGCGTCGGCGCCCGGGGCGATCTGGACCTGCCAATCCACCGGCACGTCGTGAACCGCTCTGCGCGTCA
Organism: uncultured Spirochaetaceae bacterium; assembly: GCA_964634205.1. Lineage (GTDB taxonomy): Bacteria > Spirochaetota > Spirochaetia > SZUA-6 > RPPD01 > JAFGGG01. The sequence goes on along the minus strand of CAZWKE010000004.1, from coordinate 35,580 downwards.
GCTGGGCAGCGCTCGTCGTCATAAACGCGCCCAGGGAGGCGATGAAAGCGACCGTCAATGCTACCCCCAATGCCGCACCCATAACGCGGCCGAATTGATGTAGTAGGGTACCCTTCAACCATGCGGCGATCTGTCCCATCATGTTTCCTCCAGGCGACCATGCGAAATGCGCCATTGTACCGGCAGAAGCTCCGCGATCGCCATATCGTGGGTGGCGACTACTAGCGCAGTGTCGTCCGCGGTGAGCGCCCCCAGTATGACGTCGAAGAGGCGATGGGCCGTCGGGTGATCAAGCCGGCCGGTGGGCTCGTCCGCCAGGATCAACCGCGGGCTCGCCGCGAGGGCGCGGGCCATGGCCACGCGCTGCGCTTGTCCCCCCGACAATTCTTCCGGTAGCTTTTCCAGGATCGCCTCCAAGCCAAGCCGTTCCATGACTTCCCGGGCGCGCAAGCGGGCTGCTGTCCGCAATTCGCCCGCCAGGAGGAGGGGCAGCTCCACGTTTTCCAAAACGGAGAGCGGAGCGAGGAGGCTTTCTGTCTGGAACACGTAACCGATCTTTCCGGGACGAAGAGACGAACGTTCGCCGAGCGCGGGCCATACGATACGTCCGTAAGTAGGAACGTCCAGGCCCCCCATCAATTGCAGGAGGGTGGACTTGCCCCCGCCCGAAGGTCCGACAACCGCGATGCGGTCTCCCGCGTGAACCGTGACATCGACATCTGCGAGCGCCGCGACCTCCGTTTTGCCGCGGCGATAGCTGCGTCCCAAGCGCCGGCCCTCGACCAAAACGTCACTCATGGCTCACCACCTTTCCGTCCACCAACTTCACGATGAACTGGGCCGCGCCCGCTACAGCATCACTATGTGTCACGAGCACCGCCGCTCCGCCTGATTCACAATAGCGGGCGATCATCCGCAGGAGCCGCCGCTCCATCTCGTCGTCCACCTGACTGGTGGGTTCGTCGGCAAGGAGAAGAACCGGATCGGCCGCCAGTGCCACCGCCAGCGCCGCGCGCGCCGCCTCCCCGCCGGACAAGCGCGTCGGCAGGGTCTGCTCCCGCCCGGAGAGGCCCACCAGATCGAGCAGCGTCTCGATCCGTCGGCGGTCCACCGCGCGTGCCAATCGCATGGAGACGAGTATATTTTGTCCCACCGTAAGCTGGTCGAAGAGGTTCCCCGTTTGCATCATGATCCCGATATGGCGCGCCCGGAGCAAAGCCTTTTCGGATTCGGGACGTCGTGTCAGGCGTCGGTCCAGGAGACGCACAGTGCCCCCGTCGGGTTCATCCAGCCCTGCCAGGCAGGACAGCAGCGTGGATTTTCCGCTTCCCGACGGGCCAACAACCGCCGTCATCTCTCCGGTTTCAACGGTCAGACTCACGCCGCGCAGGGCGATTGTTTCTTCCTCTCCGCTGTGGTAGAATCGATACAGTTCTTCGGCATTGAGTACCGTCATGTCAGCGCCATCTGAAGCTCTCGGCAATGCGCTTCCATTGATCGGCATTGTCCGCCCCACTGGGGGACCAGAGGGTGAGCGCCGCCAGTCGGCCTTGGTGATAAAAAAGGATCGTGAGGTCGGAGAGGCGTACATGCTTGTCCGTCACCGGATCCGGATCGGAATCGGAGTTATAAATGATCTGAACGACAGCCGTACCGTTGGCCAGGACGGCTTTTTTTATGGACTCAATCTTAACCGCGCGGCCGTTCGCGAGAAGGGCGGGCGTCTGATCACGTTTCACGCTGTCGATCGTCGGAGCAGCGTCGCTCACGCTGAGGCTTACTTCCTCGCCGTCGAAGTGGTCGGTAAACTTCACATTGCCGCCGTTTTCCGTTCTGGCCCATCCTTCGGGCGCTTCGATCGAATACTTTCCCACCTTCGACATATACCTGACGAATACTTGGGTGTCCGGGATGTCGCCAACCAAGCTGTTCGGCTCGGGAAGCTGCTCTTGTGTCGCGGCGGAAGAGGCCGTCGTCCCTCCGGCGGCCGCGGGTGCTTTCCCGCAACCGGCCGGCAACAGAAACGCCGCGCACAGGACAAAGGCTGTAGGCAGAATGGAAATTTTCATATGAGCATCTCCTTGCACTTGGATGACGGACGGCTAAACGCCGTCCCTATAAAAAAGATCCCCACCAGAGATGAAATACAGATGAAATACAGATGAAATAAAACGGCGATTATTTTATAGCGGCAGCTGTACGACGGCCGTCGTCCCCCTGCCGGGGGCACTTGTCAGCTTGAGCGTTCCCCCATGAGACAGCGCGATTTCCTGTGCGATCGAGAGGCCGAGGCCGGTTCCCCGCCCGGATCGCGATTTGTCCACGCGGTAGAATCGCTCTAAAACATGCGGGAGGTGCTCGGCCGGAATGCCGATTCCGGTGTCGGAGACCGTCGCCAGAATCCATTCCCTATCTGCTTGGGCGGAAATCTCGATGGACCCGCGTTCGGTGAACTTCACCGCATTGTCAAGGAGATTGACGAACAACCGGATCAAAGTATCCCGGTCCCCCTGCAGGACGAGGCCTTCGGTGACCGAGCAGGCAAGCGCCACCCCCTTGGCTTCCGCCAAAGGCCGAAGTGAATCGCTCACGTCGCTAAGCAACTCGGAGAAGTTGACCTTTTCGCGTTCGACGATCCGGCGCGTATCACCGCGCGCCAGCCGCAATAGATCTTCCGACAGCGCGCGTAACCGACCGACTTCGTCGGAGATATCGCCCAGGGCCTGTTCATAATCAGCCGCGGAACGGGGTCGCTCCCGTACCACCGAGAGAATTATCTGCATGGCGGCAAGTGGGGTGCGCAGCTCGTGGGAAGCGTCAGCGGTGAACCGGCGTTCGCGGCGAAACGCCCCCTCGAGCCTTTCCAGCATTTCGTCGAAAGTAGCGGCCAGCCGCCCGACCTCGTCATCGGTCGCGGGCAGATTCAGCCTGGCGCCCAGGTCTTCGGCGGAGATGCGCCGCACGGTGCGGGTGATGTGGTCGATAGGGGCGAGTGTACGGCCGGCGAGGAGGAAACCGCCTAGAGCGGCGAGCAGCACGAGAAGCGGGCCTCCCAAGAGCAGCGCCGAAAGGAGGCGGTGCAGAGAGTCTTCCATCCCTTTCCGACTCTGCGCCACCTGGATGAAGCCGATTATTCTGTTGTTTTTGCGTATCGGCGTCGTATACATCCGTACATTGTCGGAGGTTTTCGGATCACGCACAGTCAAAAATACAGGCTTGCCCGCCGGGACAGCCGCCGTGTCGACGGACTCGACGGGCAGAGCGCGGTATGGACCAAATGCTTCCAGAACTCTACCCGCCGGATTAAGGATCCGCACCGTCAACCCGCGCTCATGCAGGCTGGTACGGGCGTCATTTTCCTGAGGCGCGTCATTGAAATCGATCGTTTCATTTTCAATATCGAGGGAGGCATCGACCTGCGAGGCACTGATGCGCAGAGAATCGTCGATCGATGCCTCCAATCCCCGCCGGAGACTGCCGTAGACGAAAGCTCCCAATCCCACAATGACCGCGATCAGCAGCCCTGAAACCCACAAGGTCACGCGGACGCGCAGCGTCATTGGTCGGCCTTGTCCCCGGCGCAAAGGCGGTAGCCTGTCCCCCGGACGGTATGGATCAGCTTTACGTCTGACCCGTCGTCTATCTTGCGCCTCAGGTTGCGAATATACACATCAACGACATTGGATTCATTGTAGATGTCGTAATCCCAGACGTGCTCGACGATCACGGCCCGCGTGAAGACGCGATCCGGTTCGCGCATCAGGCACTCCAATACCGCGTATTCTTTGGCGGTCAGCTCGATGGCGCGGTCTCCTCTGCGAACGCGACGCGTCGTGGTATCTATGCTCAAATCGGCAATATGGAACATCGGCGATTTCGGCCGTTCGGACCCTCGCCGAGAGAGGGCTCTCAAACGGGCCTGTAGCTCTTTCATGGCGAACGGCTTTACCAGATAGTCGTCCGCCCCGGCGTCGAGGCCGGCCACCCGGTCGTCGACGGCGTCCCGCGCGGTGAGCATGAGAATCGGAACACGCAAGCCCCGCCTTCGCAGCCGGCGGCACACGCTGAGTCCGTCGATTCCCGGCAGCAGGATATCCAGGACGATGAGATCATAGGATACGACGGCGGCCATATCCAACGCTTCCTGCCCGGTGAATGCTGCGTCGACAGCATAACCCAGTTCTTTCAACCCGCGCTTTACATATGAGGAAATCTTGCGTTCGTCCTCAACAATCAAAATGCGCATATTTTAAAGATAACGTTAAAAGATGAAATCGGCATGAAAAAAAACCCCCGCCCGTGAGAAAAAATCCGGTAAAATTTCATGTCTTTTTCATTTTATGGAGTCATACTTTTTATTATTATCTACCAAGGAGAAATTGATGGAAATAGAACATCTGAAACGATCGCGCATTATCCTCAGCAAAGTCCCGGCGGTGACGATTTACTTTTGGATCATTAAAGTCCTCTGCACGACGATCGGCGAGACCTTCTCCGACTTCCTGAACGTCGACCTCGGTTTGGGCCTCACCGGCACGTCTGTCGCGATGGGAATACTGCTTGCCGCCATACTATTCTTCCAATTCAGGGCGGACAAGTACATCTCGGGGATCTATTGGCTCACTGTGGTCTTGATCAGCGTCTTCGGAACGCTCGTTACGGACAACCTTACGGATAAATTGGGCGTCCCATTGGAGGTGAGCACGCTCGTGTTCACTGTCGCCCTGCTGATTACATTCATCATCTGGTTCGCCTTTGAAAAAACACTTTCCATCCATTCAATTTTTACCCGCCGACGCGAGGCCTTTTATTGGCTGGCCATCCTCTTCACCTTCGCCCTGGGCACCGCCGCGGGAGACCTTATGGCCGAGCGACTCGGCCTGGGATACATGGTCACGGGTTTCATTGTCCTCGGTACCATTGCCTCGATGGCCATCGCCTGGCGGATCGGTCTGGACGCCGTGCTCTCGTTCTGGGTGGCGTACATCATGACCCGACCGCTCGGCGCCTCGCTTGGGGATTTTCTCTCGCAATCCGTCTCTAAGGGCGGCTTGAGCTTGGGACCGACACTTACCAGCGTAATTTTCCTCGTCGCCATCCTTGCTACCGTGGTTTTCCTCTCTTTCACAAAGAAGGATATCATCCCCAAGCCGAAGGCCAGCGTTGCCGACGATCCGAAACCGAGGAGAGTCTTGCGGCAGGTTTTGGCCACGGCTGCGGTTTTCGTTATTGTTGCCGGCACGGGATATGCCTTGCGCCAGCATAACCTCCACGCCGAGGCCGCGGCCGCCTCGTCTCCGACGGCGCCGCTCGGAGACATCTCCGGCTTTCGCGTCATAACGGACGACACGCTCCGGCTGCTCAAGGCCAGCCGCTTTAACGATGCCAAAACAAGGGTTACCGACCTCGAATCGGCATGGGACGACGCCCAGGCCCGGCTACAGGAAATGGCCCCCGACAAATGGAAGGTTGTGGACGGCTTTATCGACAATGTACTCCGACAAATGCGCGCGGCGCGACCGGTGTCGTCTCAATGCCGGTCGGCCTTGGAGTCATTGATGGAAACGCTCGATTCCCTCGGCGGCCCAAAACCGAAGACTGAAAGGAAAGATCAATGAAAATTCCCGTAGTGATTCTCATTTTCGCCGTAGTTTCCGTTTCCGCTTTCGCCCAACAGAGCGCCAGGAACTACCTCTCCTTTCTGCCCGCGGCTGATTGCGCCAAGCTTTTCCGGCAGGGCGAACTCCACAATATCGGCGACAAGCCGGCCGACCTCCCGATTTGGAAGAACAGCCCCTTTGCCGCCGACGTGAACGCGCTGGCACAGGGTCTCGACGTGTCCGTCGCCGCCGAAAGCCTCTTTCTCATCGACCGGCCGCCTGCCTCCGACGACAAGAAGATAGGCTTGAAGATCTTCAAGAGTTTCACCGCCTTCACTGCCATGAAAGGGCTCCAGGTCTTCTCTGAGTCGCTCCGGAAGATGGAGACCTTCATCTATGATTCCTATCGTGTCGCCTCGCTCCACGACACGAGGCCGCTCCCCGACCCGGTAGTGGCCACTGTGCCCACGGAGAAACACTACGTTGTCTACGAGAAGGAGGAGCAGACCGGCGACATGTACAACGATTTCTCCTTCAGCACGAAAGGAGGCTGGTACCAAGTCGATCTCGTCAACCTGACGAACATTAATTTCGCCATTTTCACCATAGTGGGCAGGAAGAAGATGCACACTTCGTTTTTCATCGTGCCGACGCGGGATAAAATAATCGTGTACGCGATCACGATGGCGGATACAATGCGATTCCTGGGGATTGAGAAATTGAAACAAAAATCGTTCTTCAACCGTATGACCGCACTGGGGTCCTGGTTTTCCGCAAACCTGGCGCGTACGCGATAAAGTCAGTTCTAGATCGTGTTCGGAATTGAAGCAACAAGAAAGCGTGAGAAAATCCTATGGTTATTCTTGAGTCCATCACCCTGGGCATCGTCCAGGGCATCACCGAATTCTTGCCGATCTCCAGCTCGGCCCACCTCGTCATCATTCCCTGGCTTTTTGGCTGGACTGATCCCACGATCGCGAGCTTGTCCTTCGACGTGGCCCTCCACCTGGGCACTTTGCTGGCCATTCTCATTTTTTTCCGCCGCGACGTGGCAACGCTCTTCTGCGCGTGGGTGAAAAGCATAGCCGAGCGTAAGATCGGCTCGGATCAAAATCGTAGACTATCCTGGTTTTTGCTTTTCGCCTGTATCCCCGGCGGTATCGCGGGTCTTTTGTTTGAGGGAAAAATCACGGAAGCCTATCACATCATCCCCATTCCGGGTATTTCAATGCTTCTGATGGCCGGCGCTGTAGGGGCACCGGCGATAATCTTGCTCATTGTCGATCGTTTCACTGAACGCTATCAAAAACCCGGCAATCCCGGACTAGGCGCCTCGTTGATCATCGGATTGGCCCAGGCCTTAGCGATATTCCCGGGCGTCTCGCGTTCCGGGGTGACGATAACGGCGGGGCTGGCCTGCGGGCTAAAACGTCAAACAGCGGCCCGGTTCTCATTTCTTTTGGCGGCACCGATTATCGCCGGTGCCGGCCTGAAGAGCGCTTTTGATTTTATCACCCAATTACATACGACCACCCTTTCCGGCAAGGAACTCATAATCTTTCCCATTGGCTTTTTAGCGGCGGCCGTAAGCGGCTTGCTTTGTATCAAGTTTCTGATAGGATTCTTACGTCGACACTCGTTTCTCGGCTTTGCCATCTATCGTTTGGCTTTAGCCCTTTTCATTGTTCTGGTTGTTGTACTTCGCCAAGGCTGACAAAGGACTATAGAGTGGGATTTAGCATGACATATCACAATAATTCACCATTATTAATCTTGAAAGGAAACCACCATGCTGCGTAATATTTTATCCGCTGTTCTATTTCTATGTATTGCATTATCGGGCTATACCGATGACTCTGCCGAACGCGACCCGCTCCTTTTTGATTTGGGCTTGCGTTTGTTCGGCGCCGATATCGGCCTCGGGTTTCGCGGCCTGACTCAAGTCCCCAATCCCGACACGGTGATCTGGCTCTATGTCGGCGGCGGGTATGAGTGGCTGAACTATTTCCGCGATCCCTCAAATCGGCTCTATTCGGGCGACGAAGGCTTTAATCCTTCCACGGATCCCTATTACAGGCGTTGTAACGCCCGGTTAGACCTCGGCATCGCCCAAGGGTTTATCTTTAACAACAAACTGCAAATCAATCTCCTGCAGGCCTTTTTGTTTTACAAAACGCGTGTCGATTACATCATCCCGGACTCGAGTAAGAATGAGCTCATCATTGCGAGCGCCCTCCCGGATGCGCCCGGCATTTTTGAAAACTCTTTTCTCTTTGGGCTCGACTATAACGATCTCGACAAGACCTCACCCCACCGGCTCTTTAGCGGTTTTTACGTCGAGGCCACGGTCAATTGGGGTCCCGAGTGGCTCTGGAACGATCTCTACGGCATGGCCGATTTTGTCCAGTTAAACGCTACGGCCAAGGCCTTTCTACCCCTCTTTGACATTGACCCCAAGACCAAACTCAACATCCTCTCCGGCTATATCGGCCTTTTCTTCTCGGTCGATTATTGTACGGGTCGGTATCTCCCAATCAACATCCAGCAGATCTTCGGCGGATTACACCCCCGCTACGGTCTAGGATACGCAGTGCGCGGCTATGAAGACACGCGGTTCGATGGACAGTTCAAGAGCGTCTTGAATATCGAGTACCGGATGAACCTACCGGCGTTTAAAATTATCTACTCTTTCACCCCGGGCGTTTTTGTCTTTTTCGATTCCGGGTATTATAATTTTTGCTATTATCCCAAGGATGGTTTTTTGTTCTCAACCGGGATCGGCGTCTATCTCAATATCTGGAATTGGACGAGCCTCACGCTTTATACAGCTTTTCCTCTATCCCAACCCCTTGCTGATGGAAGCGGATACTGGCTCCCGATCGCCATCGAATTCAATGCGCATTTTTGACATGTCATGTCGCTGAAACAATCTGTTCGCACGTCAGTCGATAGAAGTGCCACAGTGCTGCACGTACAACAAGATCGCTTTCCCCTCTATGGGCTCGCTATAATGTGCGTCTTTAGGCTTACAGCACACCCGTCATCGCGGGAACCGGCCTGCTTATTTTTCGGAAAAAGTTGTATCACATATTCAGGGTCTCGGGCTTCACGAACCATATGCAGGACGGTTTGTCTCCCATGAACTCGATAACATCCTTGACCTTCCTTGCCACTACTGAAAGTCAGACAATAGGTTGATTCCCGGCCGGACTAACTAAAAAAAATGCCACTACGCATAGCTTATGATCGCATAGCGGCATTTGATGAACGAAATCAAACCTTCATGTTGATGACGGTCCCTTGCCAATTATGAAGTGGGTTCGATTTCTGCTGAACGGTTTGAGCCGCGAATTCCCTTGCTTTTTCAGCCGGACCTTCCCGGCTCTCTTCCGTCGCATGAGTTGCCGCTTTCGTCTGATCGACAAGCGAAAGTGAACTCATACTATGAATTCCATGAATATTCATTTCACCTCCTTCGTGAGGATTCACCCTCACCATGTTTTATTCTCAGAATCAATGGCGAATTCGCCTATCTCCTCTCAGGTACCATTGATTCTATGTAATTCAGAATTTCGAGAGGAAGAGAACAAGAAAATATGGTGTCCGGTTTTCATGTTCGCTTTTTCCCCGATAATATTAATGTCAATATAAGAATTAGAAATGAATTCTACATGAAATAATATCAATTTTTTCGGGGAAATAAGCAATAGCGCCTCCACCTTTCGTATTAACCTACAGAAAAAAAGCACCACAGAGAGAAAAAGACTTGACTTCCCGGAAAATAGTGCAATCGGTCAGGCACAAAATAAAATATGAAGAGAAACCCCTCACCCCACACACAGGCCTGTGAAAAGCTAATAAGTACGCCGAAGCAAGCTGGAGACAATTTTAAAAAAGGGACAAAATTAATTTTGGAAAGGGGAAAACCCCGGCCGTGGTGTCGGCATTGCGTCTTACCTGCTGTTTTGCACCGCTGCCTTGTCTTTTTTGAATAATCTGTTACCGGGTAACACCACCAGTGCGTGATTCAGTAGAGTAAGCGCCTCTTTATAACGGCCGCGTCCGGATAATTCCACAACATGGTTATGGATATACACCTGATAATTATTTACGAGGGAGGAATGTTTTCCCACCAGCCGCATTCCCTCTTCGATACAAACGGCGGCCCGCGCATACCCCGCGGTCTGTGAAAGCCATTCGGCTTTGGTGGCATAAAAATACAGCAGGAGGTCTTTTCTGGATTTGGCGGAGAGAAACAGGGACGAATCTTCTCCGTCCAATGCCTGCCGGGCCCGGGAAAACTCACGGCGTTTTATCAAATCCTTCACATGGTTAAAGAGGTACATCTCGCCTATTTTCTTCAGCAGGGTCTTGTCATGAAGCAGGGCCATACCCTCCGTAACAACCTGCAGAGCGGCGGCCAGACCATTGCCGGAAAAAATAATTTGGGCTTCCTTCTGGTAGGCAAAGGTTACAAGCTCATCATATACCCGGTCGGTAAACAACGGCCGCGTTCCGTCAGTCCCCAGCAGTTCAATCGCCCGGCGGGGGTTGTTGTTTTTTATCAGCTCGATCACAAAATTATAGGTGTAAAGTTTTTTTGATTTTAACAGCCCGGCATCACCGGCAAAATACCCCAATCCCTCATCGATAATTCTTACGGCAAACTCATTTCCCCTCCGGCTCGCGGCATCCTCGGCTTTTTTCTGATAAAAGTAGACCAGGAGCTTCCGGTAATCCGCGTCTCCGAGCACGCCCGAATCATGTTGCAGATTAATACGCTGCCGGGCCGCTGCAAAATCCTTGTGCTCGATAACAGATACTATCCATTGAATTGTAAGCTTTCCCAGGAGTGTTTTTATTTTTTCTATTTGCGGATAAAGTACAGTAGCCTGTTCCAGAGTATCCGCCGCGGTTTCCATCTGTGCCGCGGTTCCTGCCCCTGCGGCAAAACGGGTCAATGTCTGCACCAGGAGGGTTTTGCTGAAATCATTTTTCAACAGTCCGTAGCCGTCCACCGCAAGCGGAACCGCCTCGGCATACTTGTTTTTCCCCAATAACAATACCACCCTGTTATGCAGAATTAAAAAAAGCAGCTCCTTTTCTCCGATCGTCTCCCGCCGGCTGTAATTTCCGGGGGGCACATAAGCGTACCCGGTAATTTTACCGAAATGATCGGTGAACTCCTTTTTTTCCCCGGGATTAAAACCATACACACTTGTGGTTTCCACATCATAAAATTCGTCTCCGATCTCCAGGGTACAAAACGCGTGATCGGTGGTTTTCACCCCAAAGACCGTAAACCCCAGGCTGCGGCTTAAAATCAGGTAAAAAACCGCAGAGGAAACACAGTTAAACTCCCCGGTGGACAGCAGTACGTCCAGCCGGGTCTGCGCCACATTATAGGTACGCAGGTATTTTTGATGTATATATTGAAGCAGGTCGTCTCCCAGCTGCGGGGAAACTCCCCTTCCCTTGAAATAGGCTTTGACCTGATTGATTATTGTAAAAAAATCATCCTGCAGGGCGGGCAACCTGTCATCCGCACTGCCGGAAAACACCAGCGCCGTATGAACAAGGGCTTGAAGCGGCAACGGTTCCTTTTGTGGCGCCAGTTCCTTTATCAGGGCGGTCGGTTCCAGGCGCGGCCGGGCGCTTTCGCTCTGCGGCCACAGACCGACGGATACCACCAGGCCCAACACCAGGCAAAGTAGTGCATGTTTATGCTTGTTCATATTCTTAATGTAATCCCAATTTTATGTTTAATCCAGAGAAGATCACGCCACGGTACAAATTTAAAATTGCCGGTGGCGCGGCAGGCGCGTTATTGCCAAAATCTTTTTTTTACAATAAGCTCTTTATGAGAAGTCCAAGGGGGTATGTTATGAATAGCGATAACGACGTCATTATTGTGGGTGCGGGTGCCGCCGGCTTAAGCGCGGCCCAATACGCGGCCCGGTCGAATCTGCGTACATTGGTAATCGAAGAGCTGGCGCCGGGCGGGCAGGCGCTTATCATAGACCGGCTGGAAAATTATCCCGGCTACCCCGATCCGGTGAACGGATTTGAGTTTACCCAAAAAATGGAAACCCAGGCCAAAAACTTCGGGGCGAAGTTCATCAATGCCAGCGTCAGCCTGGTAAAACCGGAGAAAAACGGGTTTGTGTTAACCACCAATACCGGTGAACTGCACAGTCATACCGTGATCATCGCCACCGGGGCAAAACATAAGAAACTCATGATCCCCGGAGAAGAGGAGTTTTCCGGGAAAGGGGTCTCCTACTGCGCAACCTGCGACGGACCGTTCTTCAAGGGTAAAAAAATGCTCGTTGTCGGTGGAGGAGACGCTGCCTGCGACGAGGCCAGGTACCTGGCCCAGTTGTCGGAACAAATTATTCTCGTGCATCGTCGTGACCGGTTTCGGGCCCAGAAGGCACTGGCCCGACGGGTACTCGATAATAAAAACATAAGCGTACGCTTTAATACCGAGCTGCAGCGTATTTTCGGTGAAAACCAGGTAAACGAAGTACAGCTTGTACAGAACCGGGAAAACAAAACCTATAAGGAAGCTTTCGACGCCGTATTTATCTTCATCGGTTCCATACCGCAGACCGCCTGTATTCCGGATGCGGAAGTAAATGAAGAGGGGTATGTGATTACCAATCAGAAAATGGAGACGAACATCCCCGGGTTGTACGCGGTGGGTGATGTACGAGCCACCCCGTTCAGGCAACTGGTGGTGGCCGCCGGCGAGGGGGCGATTGCCGCTCATGTTGCCTCGCAGTATATCGATGAATTAAAGGGCCAGGCCTATCAATAAGATACTGATTGTTGTTTTATCCTGTATTCTCCTGTTCGCCGCCAAGGCACAGCCGATGTTTTGGGATACCGGAGATCCGGAGCGGTTGATAGAGGAACTGATCGGGTCGATGACCGATCAGGAGCTTTTAGGCCAGGTGTTCTTTATCGGCTATCAGGGCACAACTCCTCCCGCGTCACTGTTACACTGGATCAGGGAACGGAACCTGGGCGGAGTAAAAATTTTTACCCGAAATGTGAGTACGCTGCCCTCTCTGGCCGTGGATATCAGACGCATGCAGCTCCTCAACCAAAAAACCCGCCTGCGCATACCCCTGTTTATCGCCACCGACCAGGAAGGAGGCTGGGTAAGCCACATTCGCAGCGGCTTTTCCAGTACGGGAGGAAACCTTTCGCTGGGCGCCACGGGTATTCCGCACGACGCTTTTCTGACGGGGTACTATATCGGTATGGAACTGAAGGCCCTGGGAATAAATATGAACTTTGCCCCTGATCTTGACGTCTATTCCAACCCGAACACATGGGTCATCGGTCCGCGTTCCTTTTCATCGGATCCGCTGAAAGTCGCCCTGTTCGGCATCGCCTATTTAAAGGGGCAGAAAAAGGCGGGCATTATTGCCACGGGGAAACATTTTCCCGGGCACGGCGAAACAGACCTGGATTCACACGGATACCTGCCGAAAATTAATATAAGCTTTGATAAACTGTGGAAAAAGGACCTTTTACCGTACCGATTCGCCATCAGGGAGGGATTACAGGCCATAATGACAGCACATCTGGCGTTTCCCAAAATTACCAGCAACATGGAACCGGCGACGCTTTCGGATTTTTTTCTCAATACGGTGCTGCGGCAAAAACTGAACTTCAAGGGAATTATCATCACCGATGATATGGAGATGTGGGGGGTAAGGATCAATGGCGATGATATCCCCACGGTGTGTATGAAGGCGATTCTGGCCGGGAATGATATGATTCTGGTCTCGCATACCCCGGAGATGCAGGAGGAGACCTGGACCCGTCTTTTGGCTTTAATGAAGACCGATAAAATCTTTAAAAACAGGGTAAAAGACGCGGTAAAAATTATACTGCGGGTAAAGCTTAAGGCCTTTAAGGGCGAGCACGCCTTCCCGATCATCCCGAATGCCGCCAAGGTCACCCATAGGATTCCGGCAGAAGGGGCTGCACAGTTCTTTTTCAATTCAAGCTGCCGCAGTATTACCGTCATTCGCGGAGCGTACATCCCCTTTATCCCGAAAGCACAGGAACGTGTGCTTTTAATCGGCCAGTACCATGATTTTTTAAAACAGGGATTGCAGCGTTACCCGAATGCCGATACCCTCTACATTCACTGGGCCCCCCAATATTATGCCATGAAAGCCGATGTGGAGAATGTCCTGAAACGCGTCGGGGCTTATGATACCGTCATATTCTGTCTTTCAAGCCCCAGCAGCCTGGAAATACTGGAGGCGCTGAAACACTCAAATAAAAAGATCATCGTCATCTCCGCGCTTACCCCCGTATATCTGCTGCACACACCATGGATAAAATCCGCCATTGCGGTATACGGTGAGTCCGGTGAATCATTTGCCGCCGGGTTTGCGGCGCTGGCCGGGGATTTTACCCCTGAAGGCCGTTTGCCGGTTGACTTTTTAAAGCGCTAAAAGGAGCCTCCTGATAGTGAGTTGGCAGAAGTTAGACAAAACAGATTTGGGATTGCTGGAAGACTTCCTGATAAAGAACGAGATAGAGTGCGTTCCTTTCAGCGCCTGGCTGAAAGAAAAGATCATCTCGCAGACGCATCTTAAAAAAGATTTCAACATTTATGTAAACCGGAATAAAAATCATATGGTAGGTGCCGATTCCATTCACGAGGCGGTACTGATAACGGAATACGGTATGATCTGCCCGATAATCAGGACAACCATGCAGGCACAACCGCACAGGCTGCTCGCTCTTTCGCATTTTATTCACCAACCGCAGGTGGCACTTACTTCCATCCTGGGCTTAAAGGAAAATGTCGAAATAATCGAACACCTGCTGTTAAACCGCAGTGTCAAATCCAAGGTGGAATACTACCTGATGGCCCTGCATATATCGAATTTTCGGGAGAAAACAGGGGTACTGCCGCGGGGCATAAAGATCCGCAAGGCGCGGGCAAGCGATGCTGAAATTCTATTCCCCATACAAAAGCAGTATGAACTTGAGGAGGTATGCCTTAATCCGTATCTCTTTGATAACGTCGCCTGTTTTAATCTGTTGAAAAACAATTTAAGAAAAGAAATTATCTATCTGGCCGAGGAAAACGGTGTACCCATCGCCAAGGCCGGGACAAATGCCAGGGGCTATAACATCTACCAGATCGGGGGGGTATTTACCCATCGAAAATATCGAAGAAAGGGCCTTTCCTACGCATTGATGCTTGAGCTGTTAAAGCATATTTTTCGTCTGGATAAATCCGTCTGTCTGTTTGTAAAAAAATTGAATACCCCGGCACTGATGCTATATAAAAAACTCGGATTCACCGTGCTGACGGATTTTCGTATCAGTTATATGTAAACCTTATCCGTTTTCCAACACCATGCACACCACATCATCAGCAAAATCATTCCCCCCCTTCCAGGCGGTAAGCTCATATTCAAGCGCCGCCAGCAGATCTTTTGCGGGAGCGGTTTTATTTTTTTCCAGAAACTGCATCAGGCTTTTCTGGGAATATTTCTTACCCTGTTTGTTTTTAATCTCCACCAGTCCGTCCGAATACAGGTAGAGACGTTCTCCCTCTTTAAATTCCAGCAAGGCCTCATTTATTTCGATTTCTGAGGACAGCCCGATGGCATACCCCTCGGATTCCACACTGAAAAGCTCCCCTGTTTTTCGCTGTAAAAACGGCAGGGTATGCCCCGCGCGGGCCAGTCGAAGCTGCTGTGTCTCGGTATTGATAATGCCGTATATCATGGTAAAAAACGGATTGCTGTTGGCCTCAAAATAAAACTGTTTGTTCAGTTGGGCAATCACCTCGGCCGGGCTTACAATGGCAGGGTCCAGGTCGTCCTTCCTGCGGAGGTTCTTATCATTCAGCATGTCCTTTCCCCGCTTTAAAATACCGCCCTTTGCCGTATCCGGAGAAAGATATTTATGTAAACTGAAGGCAAATAGGGTGGCGGAAAACCCATGGCCCATAACATCCAGAATAAAAAATCCCACATGATTTTCATCCAGTTTGAAGAAATTTATAAGATCGCCGGAGCCGAACACACTGGGGAAAAAAAGCCAGTCCATGGTTATCCCTGAGATGGTCTGTCCTTTTAAGGGAAGCAGGCTTTTCTGGATTTTAAAAGGCATTTCCAGTTCGGGGGTTACCGGATCATCACCGAGGTTCTGTGTTTCCCTGCTTTTAAAGATTATAACGGTACCGATGGTAATACCGGTGTCGTTTTTCAGGGGAACCAGCGTGTAGTTTATGGCCTGTTCGGCCTCATCCTTATCAATCAGGATGACATTTTTTTTATTGACGATTACCCCGTCAACGATCGCCTTTAAAAAAGGAATTTCCTGTTGCTGGTGCTTTTCCATATCCACTATTTTGAATATCTCGTTTAAGTGTTTTCCCATTGCAGCGGTCTGCTCATATTTCAGGACAGCCTCGGCATAAGAATTAATAAACCGGATTTCCCCCTTGGTATCGATGACAATGACGCCCTCCGCCAGGGAACGCAAAATAATCGAAAGCCAATCCCTGTTTATTCTTATCTTTTTTTCTTCTTTGGCCTTATATAAGGCCACTTCAATGGTTGCCCTCAGGGCCTTTTCTTCAAACGGCTTTAAAATATATCCGTAAGATTCGGTAAGTTTGGCCCTCTGCAGAGTTTTCTCATCCGAATGAGCGGTAAGAAAAACAACCGGCACGTTGAATATCTTTCTGATCTGCTCGGCCGCCTCAATACCATCCACTCCCCCCTCCAGGCGGATATCCATCAGAACCAGATCCGGCCTGTCAATCATTACGTGCTCTATCGCCTCTTTTCCGGACGAGAGTACATGGGGGACCTCATACCCCATATTCTCCAATCCCTCTTTGATTTCAAGCGCCACCAGACCTTCATCCTCAACCACCATAATCTGCGGTTTATCCATGTATCATATCCTCCTGCATTTTTCCTGTTTTAACTTATAATAACCTGCGTATGACTGTCAATGATCATCAAAACACCCTTCCGCTTTAAAAAAGAAATGAGTATTTCAGTGAAAGTTTCACCAATGAGGGATCGCCAAGATAGGATTTCGTTACAAATAACGTCCCGTCAACCACTACTGATAAAATACTGTTCTCGGAAACCGTTATGCCGAGTTCGAATTTCGGCTGCAGTTTTACTTCCGGTTCGGAGTAAAACCCGCTGTTTATAACCTGGGTGGTCAGTCCGACATTAAAAATCAATCCATTCCCTGTGTACCAAAGGGCATCCATCTCCGCCAGGTAACGCTGGTAATCTTCACCCATCAGATACCAGTAGACACCGGCCGTTACATCCAGCGAAAACAGCGGATCAGGGTACCAGGAAAGCTCATATTCCGCTATGGCATATATGGGATGGTCGCTGTTTTCAAGATCCACCCCTACTCCGATTTTCGGCTTATTGAGTAATGTATCCAGACTGAAGGCCACACCCACGCGCGCTTCATACAGTTCCAGTCCGGAGGTAAACGGCAGATAGGATAGATTGTGTCTGGTAAAAAACGTAAACCCCGTTGTGCCGTATGACAGGTACAGCTCCGGTACAATGTCCAGGTATACCTTCTCGTTGGTTTTACCGATATAGGTTGAATCCGCCCCCACCCTGGCCAGAAAGTTTTCCGTGCGATAACTGAAGTCCGTGGAGAGGTCCGCTTCCCCGTTTAAATCACCGGTAACCGGATCAACGTTCAGCATGCCCAATGAATCCAGGAAAAAACTGAAGTTTTGCGAAAGAAAGCTGTAAGTATCCCAACCAAGGGAAAGACCGAGTTCGGGGCTCAATTCGCCCTCCTTGTCCAAATTCGTTGATAACGATGATTCGGCCAACAGCAGCAGATCCCCAAAACAGAGGGTGGTCACAAGCAACAGCGGCAGCAGAAAAAGAAAAATCCTCTTCATTTTCTTGTCCTCCTGCTCAACTCTTCCTCGATCTGGAGTACACCCCCGCCGTTCCGTAAGATGTTGATGACCAAGGCATACATCTCCTGGTCACTCACCCGGCGGAATTTTGCCTTTACAAAAAGCGAAGTGATTATCGGGTAACTGGTATAATTAAGGGTACTCTCAAGCAGTACACGGCTTAACGCACCGAGCCTGCTCTCATCCAGTGTGGTAATGGTCTTCAACTTCAGCAGGGTTGTGCCTAAGGATTCAAAAACCTTGACGGCCTCCTCACGGCTTTTTGCTCCGTTTAACATCTGTTGGAGCAGTTGTTCTTGAAATCCACTGAGTAAAAACAGACTGATGTAACGGTAGAGTTCATTCTTCTGTGATTCCGATGTATAGGGGAACTGTGTTTCTTTCAGCAGCACCGAAACCTGTTTGATGCGAAGCGCCTCACTCTTTATTCCGTTTAACAGGTTTTGCGGCGCAACCTTCTTTGCCAGGCCCTCTTTCAATTTATCAAGCAGGGTCCCCACAGGAAGTCCGCGCTGCTGTAACTCGGTGAATATAGATTTTATGGGAATATATACGTTACTGTACTCGGTCTGATCCTGACCGAACAACTCATCGACCGCTCCCGAAATATCATTAGCAAACAGATAACCGGTAAATATGCAGAGAGAAAAAAAAAGCAATCCCGTAATGGCCCATTTTTTTTTACTCATGAAAGACGATACTTCTTCCTCTCTATCCCCCGCTGGTTTTTAAATTCACCTTTTACCGCTCCGCCGCCCTCACTTCACCGATGAATTTGTTTTTTCCTTTTCCTTTTTTTCCTTTTTTGCCTTTTTTTCTTTGATTTTCTCTTTTACCGCTTTTATCTCTTTGGCGTTTTTTTCGGTTGCTTTTTCCGCCGTTATTTTTTTCTTGGCTTTTATCACCGAGGCGGCCTTGACCTTGACCCTGACCTTTTTATCTTTGTCCAGTTTATCCAAAGCGAGTTCCTGCTTCAACTCAAGACGCAGCCGGCTGTAAGACGCGCCCTTACGCAATTGGGCGTCATAACGCTTTACCAGATCGAGCAGCTGTTCCACCGCCTGCCCCCGCTCTTGAGGCAGAACTCCCGTATCCACTTGGGTCAATACAAAATTCAATGTTGACTGGGGAATATTCGCCAATTTTACTTTTTCATTGAGTTCCTGCAATAATGCCGCGTTTAATCCGGAATGATCCCGCACTCCATTTTCGGCAAATGAGGAAAAACCTGTAATAATGAATAGTATACAAAAAACTATCCCTGCTCTTATCACTCTAACCTCCCTCGTAAGAAAAAACAGGATCTTACGCTCCTGCCTGTACCTGTAAAATTGGACTTATTGTTTTATATTATTTTCTATTTATCTTTATCTTTATCTTCTTTAATTTTATCTTTTAGATCTTTGTCTTTTTTGTCCTTCTTATCTTTAATCTTTATTTTATCATACTCATCATTCGTGTAAAGTAGTATTAGGAGTTTGTTTGCATTGTTATCGGTCCTGTCGAGATATAATTCTTTTCGCAGCTCCAGAATAACCTGGCTGTAGGTATATCCTTTGCGGAGTTTTGAATCGTATTTCTTGGCCAATTGGAACACCCTGTCGGCCGCCACCTGCGGATTCCGGGGCAGCAGCCCCCCGGCAGCCTCATTCAATATCAGCTTTATAGTTGAGTCGGGAATTTGGGAGTTCACCAGTCTCTCCGTCAACCGCCGTAAAAATGCTCCCTGCCAGTCAGCCGGTTGGTTCAGTGTCATGGTATCTGAAGAAGCCGGTAATTCATCACCATTCGTCTGGGCAAAACACCAGATACTTACCAGAAGTGTAATGATATAAACAAAAAACATTCTTCTCATAAGTACACCTCCTTACAACTGAAGAATCGAGCTTACTCCCCCAAATCCGTCGTTCACCTCATACGGCGAGTTCGGGTCGGCAATACTCTGCTCCCCGTTGATGATGAAATTATACTTATAGACTTTTCCTTTTTCCAGTTTTACATCAGTCCGCCAGACCCCGCCGGAATCCGGCCCCTTCATGCTGATCTTGTGCTTCTCCCAATCCGTAAAATCGCCCATCAGCTCTACGCTCCGGGCATCCGGGGCAAACAGTGTAAATTCAACCCTTACCTCATGGGCCGCTAATCCCGGTTGAACCACAAACAGCATTAAGCCGGCCGCTATTACGGCAACTCCCATGACCAGCACTCCGATTAAAAGAGGAGAAAGTCCCCTCTTATGTTTTGTTCTGATTAACTTTTTCTTAATCTGCTCCAGGTTCGGAACAGTATCATCCAATGCCGAGGATAGCCCTGATTCTCCATTCCCGTCCCTGAATATAAAAGGAAGCAGTACCGAATACTGTTTTTTGCAGGACTCACACCCTTCAATATGAGTTTCCATCCCGGGTAAAACGCTTTCGTCCAGGGCACCTGTTTTTTCCCAGGTTTTCATTAACTCCCGGACCTGCCTGCAGTCCATATACTCTTCCTCTTTAATTATACTAAATTTTCTCTATTATTTCCATAGTTTTTAATATATTTAAAACATCATTGATACCTTATGAGACACTCTTTGTCAATAATTCTTTCAGGTGTTTTCGTGCAACCTGCAGCTGTGACTGCACATTTTCCACGCTTACCCCCAGTGTTTGGCTGACTTCATTAATCGATTTACCGTCCAGATAGTAAAGAATAGTTGTCTCCCGTACCTTTTTCGGGAGCTCACTCAAAGCATTCTGGATGCGCAGGAGCATATCCTGCTGTTCCGCCTGAATATTGCCGAAGGGTGTCTCCTTGGCAAAGGTGATCCTGACTTCCATACCCCTGTCCGATTTTATCTCCAGCTTCCCTTTTAGTTGTTTCACCAGGGTCGTTATAATCTTCATTCCCAGGGATTCCACATTGGCGATATCAATATTTTGCGGAATCCCCCTCCCATTGTCCTTTACAATAAGTACAAGATCCTCTTCTTTGGCCTCCAGTTTTATCATAATTTCATTGTTCTTTTCCGCTTTTCTCTTCATTGCGCCGTTAAAGGCATGTTTCATGGAGTTGGAAACCAGTTCGTTAATAATCAATCCGCATAAAATACTGCGGTTTAAATCAAGATAGATCTTTTCCACGTCCACGCGCAGCATAATGCTGTTTGCTTTATCCGTGAAGGAGTGAAAGAGGTAGTGCGACAAATCGTTGATATATTCGGCGATATCCGTATTAGAGAGGTCCTGGGCTTTATACAGCTTTTCATGGATCATCCCAATGGAACGGATGCGGTTGACGGTCGTACGAAAAACGTCCCTGATCCGTTCATCATTAAAATATCGCTTTTGCAGGTTAAGCAGGCTGATAATAATCTGCAGGTTGTTCTTTACCCTATGATGAATTTCTCCGATGAGAATATTTTTTTCATCGAGCGCCGAATTAATCATACGCTCCGCTTTTCTTCGCTGGGCAATCTCATCGATTAGGGCCTGATTTGATTCCTTTAATACCTCATTGATGTTTTTCAGATCCCGCACGCGGGAAACAACCTCCTGTTCAACAAGTTTATGCAGTTTTTTCAGGTTTTTATCCGTAACCTCAAGTTGTGAGATATCATGGAAAATACAGATCTTGGCTTTTTGTTTCCCCAGCAAGTTGGTTACCGGCAGCATAATAAGATCATAGGTTACCGAGCCAAGAAGTACCGCTTCACGATGAGGGGAAAACCGGGAAAGCGCCTCTGAAAGAAAACTGAGTCCGGGAAAGACCACAGCGAAATCTTTTCCGATAACGCTTCCCTCATCTTTTTCCAATAGAGAATACATCCGCGGATTAAGAAAAATAAGCTGCTGCTTATTATTGGTTATAATCAAGGGATCTCCCATACGATAGAAAAACTCCTGGTGCGCAATAAACTCACCGAAAGGGTATCTGAAAATGGTAATATAAAATACCAGCAGTACAACCCACATGCAATGGAGGTAGAAAAACCCGATAAAGCTCTCAAAGTGAAAGAAAAAAACTCCGCCCAGGTACAACAAAAGGGGCAGCCCGATAATGACCGCGGGAGCAATACGCAGGTCGGATAAAAAAAGTGCCTGGCCGGATAGTCTGCCCGCATAGATAAAAAAACCCGCGTACATCAGGGCAAGCGCATACCCCAGAACCACATACAGGCCCTGTCCCGCAAAGGGTGCGGTACGCCATAACAGTTTATGGAAACCGTTTGTGAAAATCATCACACACACAAGGGCAGCGGTAAGAATCAATAAAAAACGCCACCCCCTGCGCGCACGTTTGTTTTTCAGTAAAAGCCCCAGGCAAAAATAAAACCAGAGAGAGGCTGAAATTACCAGCGCACCGGAAAACAGCGAAACCAACAGGACATTCTCTTGCCGTGAAGGTACGATCCATTGAACACACCCGGAGGTAACCGCAACGGCGGAGGTCAGGACAAAAAGAAAACGCAGCGGAGAGGACAGACTTTGGATGAACACACCATGGGTGAGGCAAAGCCGCCAAAAAAGTATTCCGGTTATAATAAATACCAAGGGCACTACTACAGCATACATCTATCTTATATTATAACAAAACGGGCCTCAAAATGAAATGTCTGCCGTTCGAACTGTAAAAAAATAATTAATGCAGTAATTTCAATATTTTTTCCGCCAACAACTCCTGGTCTATGGGTTTTGCAATAAAATCATTCATTCCCGCAGCAAGACATTTCTCTTCATCCCCTTTCATGGCGCCGGCCGTAAGGGCGATAATAGGAATTGTTTTTTTTAAGGACCCGCGGATCAGGTGTGTGGCCCGGATACCATTGATGAGCGGCATCTGTACATCCATCAGGCAGATATGAAAATCCTGTTTTTTAATCTTCTCCAATACCGCCTTTCCGTTTGACACTACCTCTACCGCACAACCGTACCCTTCAAGCTGCAGCCTGATCAGCCGCTGGTTCACCGGACTGTCCTCGGCCACCAACACTCTGGTACCTGAAAGGGAGATGTTTTCCGGTGTTTTATACCGGGTTTTGCGGTCCGACAAATCCGTTTCCGCGGCCGCTGCGAACTGCGGGGGCTGTAAAGGCCTTACGGCCGGTTCCAGGAAGAGCCTGATACGAAACTCACTCCCCGTATTCTGACCTGACTTCAGGCGGATACTCCCGCCCAGTTTTTCAACCAAAACCTTGGTAATATGCAGGCCAAGACCGACACCGCCGTATTTTCTTGTTGCCGACGAATCGGCCTGGGTAAAGGGCTCAAATATTGTTTCCTGCTTGCCGGTGGGGATCCCGATACCCGTATCTTTTATCGTAATAACCAGGTTATATTTCTTACTTTTCCCGGATGTCACCTTAAGCCATATTCTCCCCTTTTCCGTGAACTTGACGGCGTTATCGAGCAGGTTTCTCACAATCTGCTTAATACGGGCCGGATCACCTTTAAACGCCGGGGGAAGTTTATCATTATAGGTAAATGAAAGGTTAACCTGCGGAGTACGGATTTTGGGGATTTCCGTTTTCAGTAAATCCGCAAGTAACTGCTTTAAATCAAAGACCTTTTCTTCTATGGTAAATTTGTTTGCTTCAATCTTTGAAATATCCAGTATTCCATTAATTAAATAAAGCAGATCCCTCCCGCTTTGCCGAATGATATTGATATAATCCGCCTGCTCGGCGGTAACCCCGGATTTACGCAGTAACTCGGTAAATCCCAACACCGCGTTTAACGGGGTGCGGATTTCATGTGAGACATTGGCCAGAAACTGGGATTTTATTTTATTGGCCTGCTCAGCTACCGCCTTGGCCCGTTCAAGCTCCTCGGCCCGCTTTCTTTCGGTAATGTCGATAACATATTCAATAATCTGTTTTACCTTTCCGTCATCGTCCAATATGGGAAAGGCATGTACCTCTACGTATTTTTCTGAGCCGTCGCCGGCCCGACGGATATGCTCCACAGTGGCCGGTTTCCTTGTTTTCTTGACCCGGCGCAGGGGACAGATATTCCCCTGACCTTCGCACGGGGTCTTTCTGTTTTGACTGAACATGTAACAGGTGGTCCGGGCAGGTATATCGGCTATACCGGTGGCGGAATTGGCCGCGGTTACCGTATAATCATCAGCGTTTAAAACATAAAAGGGGTGGGTCAAAGACTCAAGTACATTATTTAAGAAACGGCTTTGTTCACCGACCCGGCCTTCAAATTTCTTTCGTTCCATGATTTCTATGTTTTTGGCCTCGATTGCCTGCTCCAGGCTTTCCACATAACTGTCCAGTTTTTTCTGCATCTCCTGCTTGGCCAGGGCGCGCTTTATTTCAATGATCAGTTCGTCGTATTCAATGGGTTTGTGAATATAACTGAAGGCGCCCAACTTCATGGCCTGTATGGCCGTATCCACTCCGCCGTGCCCGGTAAAAATAATCACTTCAAGGTGCTCATCAATCTCCTTCAGATGGGTCAACAACTCGATGCCGTCCATTCCGGGCAGTTTGATATCAACCAGGGCAATCTGCGGCCCGGCTTGTTTAAAGACCGTTATCGCATTCCTACCGTTTTCCGCGGTACACACCGAAAAGTTGTCCAGTTCCAACAGGCTTTTCAAGCGTTTGCGGATTATTTCCTCATCATCCACCACAAGTATCCGTATCATTCGGACTTCCCCCGTGGTAATCGTATTCGTACCGAAGTTCCCTGTTCCGGATTGCTGTGCAGCATAATTTTTCCCCCGTGATTTTCAATTATGCCGTAACTGATGGACAATCCCAGGCCGGTGGCTTTCCCCACCTCCTTGGTGGTAAAAAACGGCTCAAACACCTTTTCAGCCACCGCAGCGGACATTCCCATCCCGTTATCACAGAAGCGTACGTCAACCACATCCGGCCGTGCCAGGAACCGGGTGGTAATCACTATTCTTTTTTGCCGGGTACCGCTGTGTTTTACCTCATCAAGTGCGTCCCTGGCATTGGTAAGCAGGTTTATCCACACCTGTTCCAATTGATACGGCTCCCCGGTAATCAGCGGTAATTCCTCGGCGAACTGCTTGCGTATGTTTATCTCATGCAGCCTGAGCTGCTCACCCAACAAGCTTAAGGCCGATTCAATGGTCGCATTCACATCCACCCGTACAAAGGTCAGCGTATCCTGGCGGGCAAAGGTGCGGATGTGTTTGATTATCCTGGACATACGCTTTACGGACGCTTCGATATCGCCGAGTCCGTTCTCCAGGTCTTTCTGTTTGAGCTTATCCAGTTCAATCAGTTTACGAAAATGTTTGGCCACCAATGAAATTCCCCCCAGCGGTTGGTTCATTTCATGCGCCAGCCCGGCGGCCATCTCGCCAAGCGTGGCCAGTTTGGAGGTTTGAAAAAGCTGGGTTTGAATACGGTTCACATCCTTGGCCTTCTCCTGTATTCTTCTTTCCAGTTCCTCATTCATCTTTGAAATTATTTCGGACGAAATCTTCAGCTCCCGGTTTCGGTAAAGATAGTTTCTTTTCAGGTTAATACGCTCGATGGCTTTTTTCAGGGAAAACAGCAGTTCATCCAGGTTAATGGGTTTTATAAGATAATCCAACGCGCCGGCACGCAGGGCCTTTACCGCAAGTTCCTGTTCATCATAACCGGTAATCACGATGCTCTCGATATCCCTGTACACCAGCCTGGCCCTTTTTATGACCTCGATGCCGTCAATATCGTTCATTTTGATATCGGTGATGATAATATCGATTTTACTCTTTTCAATAATCTTTAGGGCGGCGGATCCGTTTCCCGCATCATGTATTTCATAGTTTTCTTTCTCTAAAAAGCTTTTCAGCCTCTTCACAGTTGGCTGATCATCATCTATCAGCAGGACGCTTGTTTGATAGAACAGTTTTTCCCTGATTATGATTTTTTCCATGGCTCGACCAAGCGCCGCGTCCAACTCCTCTTGTTTTATGGGTTTTTCAATATAATCAATAGCACCCCAGCGCAGTGCCTGGATAGCCACCTCCTGGTTGCCGAAACCGGTTATCACAATAACTTCACAATCGGGACGAAGTTGCTTTATCTTCTTCAGAATCTCAAAACCGTCAACATCCGGAAGTCGCACATCAAGCAGGACGATATCGATATTGTTTTCCTTCATTAATGCCAGGGTGTCCCTGCCGTTTGCCGTGGTACGCGTATTGAAATACTGCCTTTTTACTTCCACCGACAAAAACTCTCTGGTAACCCTGTCATCATCCACGATCAAGACTTCTTTTTTACGCATGAATAGTTTTTCCTTGCATGTCGAATAATAAAAATTTTAAGATATTCAACTGAGCTTTGCAATATCAATCTTTGAGGGCAATTCCGCTTGCAATCACCGACCTTGTGTAAGATGATATTAATAAGGCGGTATTGATGAAAGAGTATCATTACAACCTGAAACAGGCCGCAGCACAACTGAAATTAGATGAGCAGACAGTGCAAGAGATTGCCCTGAATTTTGTGCGGGAAAATCACAGTTATCTTACACCGATCACGCAGGCACTTAACTCCGGGCGTACGGATGAGGCCGCACGGCAGGCCCATCGCCTGAAAGGCGCGGCGTTGGAACTGCGCATGGAGCGGATTGCCCGTCTGGCAGGCATGCTTGAATCCCAAAGCGGCCGGCAAAGCCTTAAGCACTCTCAGGCGATAATCGGGGAGTTAAAAAAACTCTTTCGCCTGCTGGAACAGGAACTGCATGAGAACCGAAGCAAAGAATAACCGGTTTGGGGAAATTGTATTGGAAAATAATACCGGCGGCGGCGCCGTATTCCTGGTTTCACTTCCCTGTATTTCAGACCAAGGCTAAGCGAAAATTCCTGCGAGGATGTTCAAGAGGTCGTCGCCAATAACAGGACGGCGGATAAAGTAATCGGCGGGCAGATTGTCACTCGATTTTAAAATATCAGCGGTGATCAGAATGATGGGAATATGTCTTGTAGCGGGATCTTCTTTCAATTTTGCCGCAATCTGGTCCCCGTTTTGTCCGGGCATGATTATATCCATGATAATGGCCCCGGGATTTTCCCTGGTCACGGTTTTCAGCACATCCCCGCTGTTGTCCACTACCGTCACCCGGTACCCGCGGTTTAACAAAAATTCCCTGAACAGGCGCAGATTCAATTTCTCATCATCTACTACCAAAACCCTTTTTTCACTCATGTTCCATACTCCCGGCCTTCATACTGCGGTTGATGCTGTTCCTCCACAAGACGTTGAAACTCCTGATCCGCCTGATGATCATCAAATATTTTGGTCAAAGAACCCATGATCTGCAGTACCTCATTGGCCTGGAGCAGCTCTTTGTCCGATGATGAAATAATCTCCCTGGCAACAGCGCTCAAGGCATTAATTGCCGTCTGCATCTCCCTTCCCTGTATCACGCCCTTCTTGGAAATATTATAGATATTTTTATTTGTTTCATTGGTCTCTTCGATGTATGAATTGATCTGGGTAAAAATATTGAACACAATATCCACCAACTCGGATTGTTTTTTTGTTTTCTGGATCATGTCCTCGATCATCTGGCGGATTTCCAGAGAGGAGGTCTTGGTGCTGTTGGCCAGTTTTCTGATCTCCTTGGAGATAACCGAGAAACCCTTTCCTCCCCGGTCCGCATGGGTGGATTCAATCGAAGCGTTAATGGAAAGTATATTTGTCTGCTCGGAAATGTCCTCAATCGTGGTAATGATGCGTACCATCCTTCCCGCTGAATCCAGAATTGCCTTCATGCTCTCTCTTGTCTGGATGAGTGCCTCCCTGCCGCGTCCGGTTTCCTTCTGCAGGTGCGAGGACAATCCCTTGGCCTTTTCGATGATGGTATCCACCTGTTCCAGCGACATGGTGGTCGTATCAAAGGCATCGAAGGTCAGTGCCAACAGCTCGGACTGGTTTTTCATTTTAGACACAATTGTTTCAATACTCTCAAAAAGTTCACGCACAATAACCGACATCCGGCCGATTATGCTTGTATCATTTTCTTTGGCGTAAAAAATCTTTAAAATCGGCGTAAGTGAATTATCCACGCGGCTTTTTAAAAGGTGGAGCTCGCTGCGGGCCCGGTCCACCCGGTCCTTGGCCTGTTCGTTCAGCGATGAAACCCGGCGTTCAAGTTCCTGCTGTTCGAACAGCTTACCCATCTCAATACAGTTGTTCATTATATCGGTAAACCCGGGGGCGCCGGTTGTCTCTTGGTTTTTCAGCCGCTCGAGTGTCTTTTTATACGGACGGAGAAAGAGAAAAAACAACACCAGAAAAATTATCACACTTAAGCCGATTTGCGTAAGCAGGATAATATCTTTTGTGACTTGGAACACACAAAGCAAAGCGGGGACCAACACACACAGCGGGATCAAAAAACATAATATGCGCAAGCGTTTTATGTTCATGCCTTTTTTTTCATCCCGTTCAAATTAATCACCTCAATATCACCGTTTTTTAGGTTGAAAAAAACCTTGCGGCCCTTGTTCCCTCCCACCTCAAGTTCAAGAAAATTGATCCGCATCCGGCTTAAAATCAGCCGAACCGCTTCGAGATTTTTTCTCCCGATATCAAGAAAACTCGAGGGTTTGGCGTCAAACAAGGATGCGCCGCCCACAAGGTAGGCGGAAAAAAAACGTTTGTTGCCGTTTTTCTTTAGAATCTCTTCTACCATCAGCGGCAGCAGAATATCGGCGAACTTGTGGCTGGTTATCGTACTCTCACGTCCGGACTTGTAATCCTCACCTGTAGGAAGATAAACATGCGCCAGCCCGCCGATCCGGTTTATCTTGTCATAAAGGATGACCGCCACGCACGAGCCCAGGATTGTCCGTAATACAAGCGGACTCTGCGCGACCTTGTACTCCCCTATGCCGACGGTGACCACCTGATCATTCATAGGGCCTTCTTGACCGAACTCAAGAGCCTGTCCGCCTCAAAGGGTTTGATAATAAAATCCATAACCCCCATGTCGATGGCCTTGTTGATGATCTCATCCTGTCCCAGGGCGGAAACCACGATTATTTTTGCTTTGGTGTTCAGTTTGAAAATTTCCGTGATAGCTTCGATCCCGTCCATCTCATCCATGGTGATATCCATAGTGACGAGATCAGGCGTTTGTTCCTTGTACATGGAAATCGCCATCCGCCCGTCCTGGGCTTCTCCCACGATCTGGTGGCCGTTCTTTTCCAGCTCGTCTTTTATAATATTCCTGATCAGTTTTGAATCATCCACTATTAAAACCTTAGCCATAGTTACTCCTTTATCTACTTAATTCACGGTAAAAATAATATCAACAATGCCGTAATTGAAGCGGATTACCGCGTTTATGGCATTATTGTCATATACCGTGATCTTCAATTTATTACCGGAAATAATGGTCGGAGTGGTAATCCGGGTGGTACCGTATTTTCTTTGAAAATAATAGGCAATCTTCCCCGCCAATATGTTCATCAACTCTCCCAGGCTGTCCTTGAACACCTGCCTCTGATCATCAAGGCTTTTCACCTCTTCAAAGAAATCCGGAGAAAGCGCCTTGGTTATCCTGTTGGCGGTTTCCAGGGAACAGGTCAGGATTATCTTGCCCTCCACCCCGTCGGTAAGCTGGATGAGAATGGCAATCTCACGCTTTTCGTCTTCGGGCAGCTGTGCCAGGGTGGTAATCGTATCCCCGGCATTTTTTTGGGAAAACAGGACTTCGAGGATTTGCTCAAACGACTCTTTGATCAGAGTATCATACTCCTCTTTTGTTACCTTCATTGCAATACTCCTTTTACGTAATTACAGTTGCTTTACCAACGTATTGACATCGATGATCAGGGCGACACTGCCGTCTCCCAGTACCGTCACACCATTGATACCGTATGACGTACCGTACGGCTCAGGCAGGGGTTTGGCCACCACCTCTTGCTTTTTTAATATTTCTTCAACCGTGAGTCCAAAGCACCGGCTCTCGGCCTCAAGCACAATTATCGTGGTCCTTCCGTTTACGGACGGATCATGATTCACTTCAAAATATTTTTCAAACTTCACCAGGGGTACCAGAGAATCCCGCAGGCGAAACACCTCGTTATTTTTTACCGTTTTTATTTCATCGGTTCCGATATCGATTATCTCGGTAATACTCCCCAACGGCAGGGCGTATATTCCGCCTCCCGCTTTGATAATCAATACGGAAATGATTTCCATTGTGGACGGCAGCGAAATAGTAAAGGTTGTCCCTTTGCCTTCTTCGGTACGGGTCATAACTTCTCCGCCCAGCTTTTTTACGGCCTCGGCCACGATATTCATCCCCATGCCCCTGCCCGCCAGTTCATTGGCCTTTTCTTTGGTAGAGAAGCTGGATAAGAAAATCAACTCGATGATTTTCTCTTCTTCGATATCCATGGCCTCATCGATAACACCCAACTGTACCGCTTTCCGGCGGATTTTTTTTACGTCCAAGCCTCTGCCGTCATCACTCGCCTGGATATACAGGCGGTTCTGCCTTGAATAGCTGCGCAGCTCCAGGGTCGCTTCCGCTGGTTTCCCTGCGGCCGTGCGTTCTTGGGGAGTCTCGATTCCGTGATCAATGGCGTTCCGCACCAGGTGCAGCAATGGCTCAAAAAGCAGCTCCACTGCGTTCTTGTCTATTTCTTCATCCTCGCCTTTTATTGCGAGGTTCACTTTTTTATTGAACCCCGCCGCAATGTCCCTGACCGGGCGGTGAAACCGTTGAAAAAGATTGGCAATGGGCACCATCCGTGCCCGCATGATCTCCTGGTGAATATTTTGGGTGGTCTTGGCCAAAGAATCCACCGGATTATTCAATTCCGCGGCCAGGTCTTCAATCGAAGAAAACTCATGGATACGGTCAAAAAGGTTCTGAAAAGAAAGGGTCAGAATGGTCAGTTCCTGGGCAAAGTTTAAGAGGTTGTCAAGCTTTTCCACCTTAACCTTTATGGTATCCTTGTCCGCGAAGGATTTTATCTCCTTCCCGGCCTGACGCGGTTTTGCTCCGGAAACCGGACCTACCGATTCCGCCGCTTCATAGGAAAAATCTTCGATTCTGTCCACCCGCGCGACATCAGCCTGCAGCTCGTCACCGATAGTACCCACGAAAAGGGCCTTTACCGAAAGCTTCTCCTTTGTGTAATAATCATCCGTTCTGCGCGGCAGATAATCGAGGACTTCCCCGTGCTTAGACAGGCGGCGAAACAGAATACGGCGCCTGGAATCCTTTACCTCTTCCTTTTTATTAATAGTAAAACTCAAAATATACGGACGCCCCCCGCTCTCCGCCGCCTTCGCGATCTTTTCTGCATATGCGGAAATATCAAACCGGGTGGGGAGTTCCTGCTTTTGGCGCGTCTTGGTTTTTGGGGATTTCTTGATAAAATCGGCAAACCTGGCGCCCAGGGCCTTAAAATCGGCAGCCGGTTCTTCTCCGCGGCGCAGGGATTCGATCGTTGTTTTCAGGATATCGCTTATCTCGAACAGGCCCTCGATGATGGCGGCATGGAGTTCAAGTTCCGCGTTCAAAAGCATGTCCATACAGCTTTCCGCGCTGTGCAGCATGGTTGACATCTCATTGAATCCCACAATGCCGCTGATGCCTTTGAGCGTATGCATTATACGGTAGACTTTCTTCAGAATCTTTTTATCTTTTTTATTTTTTTCCAGGTCAACCAGCAGCACATCCAGTTCCTGAATGTGTTCGCTTGATTCCTCAATAAAAATGTTAATATATTCTTTAATATCTATTTCCATGGGTTTGTATTCTCCTTTTTGAAATGTCCCATCTCTTTTCGCGTCACTTATCCATATACCCCGATATAAAAAATTCTATGCAATTAGCAGTTAATTTCAAGCAAAACCGCTATTTATTTTCTAAAGGCTGCAGGTTTTCATGACGGCCCCGGCAATACGGTCAAGGGGCAGCACGGAATCTACGGCCCCGCGTTTGATCGCCTCGTTCGGCATACCGAACACCACACATGACTGTTCATCCTGCGCTATGGTAGAGGCACCGGCGTCTTTCAGTTCACGCATTCCCTGCGCTCCGTCGTCCCCCATTCCCGTCATGATGACAGCAACCACGTTTTTCGCCCCGTAATGCGCGGCCGAACGGAAAAGCACATCCACCG
Organism: uncultured Spirochaetaceae bacterium; assembly: GCA_964634205.1. Lineage (GTDB taxonomy): Bacteria > Spirochaetota > Spirochaetia > SZUA-6 > RPPD01 > JAFGGG01. The sequence goes on along the minus strand of CAZWKE010000004.1, from coordinate 3,909 downwards.
AAGGCCGGTGACGGCTTACGAGAGGCCCGTCCATTATCTCGACATAATAACGGGCGCCGCTGCGCTTCAGCAGGATATGGTGGTTCCCGGGGGCAATAAGCGCTCGGCCGCGGATCACCGTATCATTATTCTCCGCTTCCTTTACGGATACCTTGCAGACAGTATCAAGTCGCGAGGCAAAGGCCTTGGTAAAATGTTCCGGCATATGCTGGACAATGACAATCCCCGGTGCGTCCAGCGGCAGTGCCTCCAGAAAAACCCGCAGCGCCTCGGTACCTCCGGTGGAAGCACCCACCACCACCACCTTTTCCGTTGTCTCGATGTGCAGGGTCGGTTTTGCCAGGGCAAAAATGGCATCGGCCGTCAGCTTGGGCTGAACATCCAGCCCCAAATCCAGGTCTACCTTTTTTATGGCCGTGCAATGGGCCGCTTTTACCGCGTCGCAAATGCGGACCTGGGACTCTTCTATAAACTGCTTTGTGCCCAGCTTTGGTTTTTCGATTATTTCCACCGCCCCGTATTCCAGGGCTTTGATGGCGTTTCCCGATCCCCGAGGGGTCTGGCTGGAGCAGATGACCACCGGAATGGGGTGTTGGCTCATGATCTTTTTTAAAAAGGTAAGCCCGTCCATACGCGGCATCTCAACGTCAAGCACAATAACATCGGGTGCCTCGATCTTCATCATATTGGCCGCGATATACGGGTCGGAGGCCACACCACTCACCTCGATTTTATTATCGGAGGAAAGAATGGCCCGCATTGTATGTCTGACCACCGCCGAGTCATCCACTACCAGTACCCTGATGGGTTTGCCGAATAACGAAACTTTGGTCATAGGCGTTATCCTATCTTTTTGTATACGGTCGGCAACAAGGTTACCAGGGGAATGGATATACCGCAGAGTGTTTCCGAATGCCCCAGGAACAGGTATCCCCCCATTTTTAAATGGCGGTAGAATTTTCTGATTAAAAGCTCCTGGGTCTGATGGTTAAAATAGATAATGACGTTTCTGCAGAAGATGACATCCATATCCTTTACCATCGAATAATGCTCTTCCATCAGGTTAAGCCGCGAGAACTGGACCAATGCCCTGATTTCCGGTGCAATGCGCACTATTTTTTTTGTTTTGTCCTTGCTGCGCAAAAGGTATTTTTTTTTGAAAACCATGGGAACCGGTTCAACCTTTTCATGGTTGTAAATCGCCATCTTGGCAGTCTCCAGCACCTTGGTCGAAATATCGGTTGCGTAAATGGTAAATTGAAAATCCTCAACGCGTTCGCGGTAGTCCTGCAACACCATGGCCAGACTGTAGGGCTCTTCGCCGGTTGAACAACCCGCGCTCCAGAAGGTCAGGCGCTTGTTTTTCAGTTTACTGATGCTTAAAAGCTCCGGCAGTACATAGGTGGTCAGGTGTTCGAAATGTACCGGTTCACGAAAAAAATCCGTTTTATTGGTGGTGATGACATCAAACAGCTCGGGCAGCTCCCGGGTAAATCCATCATCACTGAACAGGTAATCGCAGTACTGCGGGAAATCTTTGAAATGGAGCGCCCGCAGGCGTTTATGCAGCCTTGATTCCAGCATTACTTTTTTGGAGTCCGGCATGCGAATACCGATGTGTGACTGGATCAGCTCGCTGAGTTTACGAAAATCATTCTGCGAAAGCGGTTTGAACAGGAAAAATGAAGAGTGTTCATCAGGTTGTTTTTCATGCTTTTTTAATAGCTTCATTATCCATACTCAGCGGAGATTATTTCCGTCACTATAAAGCATAGATAAACAGCACTGTATTTGCAAAGGAATTTACATTACCGCTGTAAACGCGCTCTATCCCTTGTGAAAAATGGTAAAATTATGCTATACTTTCTTTTGAACTATGAGCCATCAGGACCGGAAAATCCAGAATGCCTTGCGCATCATCTTTGGTCCGGGTCACAGCAGGTATCAGCTGCCGGAGATTACCCTGTTGAAACAGGCATATCGAAAACAGGCCATGCGATACCACCCCGACCGGTCCAAATTCCACGGACAAAGTGAAATCAGCCTGGAAGAAAAGTTTAAACACTTAAGTGACGCCTATAACCTGCTGGTTTCCCTTATCGAATCGGGAACAGCCCCGAAATATATCCGCAAAGCCTATACCTCATATAATCATACGGCCGGGCATTATCATGCCAAACACCATCCCTCGCATAAACCGCGGTTTAAAATGCGGCTGGCTTTTTTTCTCTATCGCAAGGGACTTATCGATTGGGACACCGCGATCGACGCCCTGATCTGGCAGACGTCGCACAGACCGCGTGTCGGAGAGATCGGAATCAAGTGTAAATACCTGGAGCGGGAGCAAATCTATCAAATCCTGAAAAATCGCCTGCCACGGGAAAAATTCTGCCGGGCCGCCGAACGCTGCGGTATGCTTGACGCCTTTAAAACCAGGGTAATCCTTTATGTACAACGCTCATACAACCTCCCCATAGGCCGGTATTTTATAGAAAAAAACATACTCACCGAAGAAGAGATAACAGCCCTGGTTGCCGAGTTAAAAGAATACAACCGCCGTTTCTTCTGATTCCTGTAACGCGTCGATCCTCCGTCAGGTGCAGGGTTGGAACCACTTAGCAAAAAACTGGCTTCACCAATCCTTTTTGTCTATACTTATAAAGAGAAAAAGGTTTTTTAATGCCCGCTGGTAACAGAATAGAACGTGTATTAATTATTGAAAGTCATCCCATTGTACGCAAAGGCCTGCGCGACCTTATTGCCGAACAGCGTGACCTGGAATTCGCCGGCGAAGCCGAGGACGCCGCCGAAGCCCTGAACGCTATCAGGTCGGTAAAACCGGACATCATCATTACCGGGATTTCCCTGAAATCGGGCAACGGACTGGATCTTATTAAAGAGATCAAGGCCCTGTTCCCCGGCCTGCCCATACTGGTATTTTCCGGTTATGATGAGTTGGTGTTTGCCGAACGCGCGGTCCACGCCGGTGCCATGGGGTATGTGATGAAATCCGAGAATGTTTCAGTACTGCTAACGGCCATGAGAACCGTGCTGGCGGGCCGCATTTATGTGAGCAAGGAACTGGCCGGGAGTATCCTCTCTACGGCTTTGAAAAAAAAGCCGCAGAAAAAACAAACCGCTTTGGAACGGCTTACGGACCGTGAGCTTGAGATCTTTCAGTCAATGGCAAGCGGTTGTAAGGCGGACCAGATCGTCAGAAAGCTTAATGTCAGCACCAGCACCGTCTATACCCATCTGACGCATATAAAGAAAAAACTGGGGCTTAAATCCAATTATGACCTGCTGCGCTTTGCCCTGCATTGGCATTTACACAAATAATTTCCATGAATTTTACATAAGGGACTTCTCTTTTACACTATAGCGGTTTTCACCATGAATTATCACAGAATATCGTAATTTTTACGAGAAAATCCAAAAAAGATCACAATTATTGCAATAGCATGCTGCATTTTCATACATAGAATTTGAAAAGGTACAAATATATCTATTTTTTTTATTTTATTTAATAGCATTAAAACCTCTAATAATGGTTTTATGTTTAAGGAGGAAAGTATGGCAAGTTTTAAAAGGATGAAGGTAGGAACCAAACTCCTGGGGTCGTTCCTGATCGTATCCGCATTGGTAGCGGCCGCGGGAATTGTGGGGATTACCATGATCGGCCTGTTGGGGCATGAACTGGACGTGGTCCAGTTGGAGAAAGTGCCCCAGAGAGACGTCGCCATGGAGGCGCTGCGGGTGGCCGTTCAAACACGCGCGGACTGTTCGGAGTATATGCTCAATAATGACGTCGAAAACCTGAACAAGTTACACGACGCGCTTGACGAGGACATCGGTGATTTTGATATGTACATTTCCATGATCGAATTCGGTACGAACAGCAATGAGTTC
>CAZWKE010000003.1:97409-126952 GCA_964634205.1 uncultured Spirochaetaceae bacterium | reverse complement strand
TTCACCAACACCCCGGCCCCCTTTATCCTGAACCGCTATACGGTGGACCGCAACGGGGACGGCTATATCGACGCCGTCCGCATTGTGTTCAACACCGATATTGATGACTCCTCGATTCCTCCCGGAAGTCCTTTAGGCTACAGTATCAACGGGGCCAGCGGGCTCGGCTTTAACAGTACGACGGGCGGCCTGGACACGGCAGACGACAACGATATCTACATCACCTTCAACGACGGAATACTGACCAGCGGGGACACCCCTACGGTTTCCTATGCCGGGCCGCCGGGGACCACCGCGGACAGCGGGGCAACAGCCATGCCCTCGCAGGCCGGGGTCGCCGCGATCGACCGGGCCGGTCCCGCTATTTTAAGCGCGCGGACCTTTTCCGTCGATACGGTGGAGATAACCTTTTCCGAGAATGTGGACGACACAACATTGGACGGAACCGATTTTGTTTTCAGTGGATTCGCCACCGCCGGGGCGAACGGGGCGGGGGTGAATACGGATACGGGGGCAACACCTAATGATAACGTGGTTTATGTTTTTCTGGCCGCCCCCATCGGTACGGAAGAAACCGGCAGCGTCCGCTTAAGTGCCGCAGGGGTGGTGCAGGACACCGACGGTAACGGTAGTATACAGACCGCCGCCGTAGCGGTGACCGACGGTATCGTGGACCTGGCTGATGTTGTTCCGCAGAAGGGCGGGGTGGCGATCGTAAGCAATGTGATCAACCCGGGAGCGGGGCAGCATACACGCCTGTTGTACCGCCTGAAAAAACCGGGATACGTTACCATCCAGGTTTTTACGCTGTCCGGTGATATTGTGGCCGTGCTGGCACGCGGCAACCAGTCGGCCGGGGAACATGATGTCTCCTGGGACGGCAGAAACAGCGGGGGCAGGATAGTGGCCAAGGGGATCTATTTTATCCGTATTGTGGCGCCCGGTATCGATGAAACCAGAAAAGTATTGGTGGTAAAATAGTCCATGATTCTGACGTGTGATATCGGTACCACTACCGTGAAAACAGCCCTGATAGACAATGACGGCCGTGCTTTGGGTACGGCCCGTGGGCGGGTGGCCCTGACGGATCCGGCACATTTTAATCCCGCGGACTGGTTAAAAGCACTGCGCCATACCCTGCTCCAGTTGGATAAGCAGGCGCTCGCCCGGGTGCGGGCGGTATCCGTCAGCGGAAACGGACCCAGCCTGGTAATGCTTGACCGCCGCGGTCAGGCGCTGCGGCCGGCGCTGTTGTGGGTTGCCGCGGACGAGAAGCAGCAGGGAACGCGGGCACAGAAGGGATTACGTTCGTATTTTTTGCCGCATATTGCCCGGCTCGCAAAACAAAACCCCGGTCTCTATGAAAAAACCAGTATTTTTCTTCCCTGTCCCGAATATATCTGTTTTGTCCTCACCGGTCAGGCGGCGGCAGCTTTACCTCATTCCGGTTACCGCGATTTTTTCTGGTCCGAGGGTGAAATAGCGGACCTGGCATTGGACCAAAGCAAATTCCCGCCGTTTCTTCCCCTGACCGATCCGCTTGGCAGGGTACGGGCGGAGGCAGCCGGGGAGTACGGCCTGCCGCAGGGAATCCCGGTGTTCTGCGGCGGGCCTGATTTTTTGATGGCTTTGCTGGGTTCGGAGACCATTGTACCGGGACGTACTCAGGACAGGGCCGGATCGTCGGAGGGAATCAATCATTGTTTTGATCGTGAGCTTTTACTCCCCTCTTTACGCACTCTGCCGGGATTTATGGATCATACCTTCAACATATCCGGGGTTGTCCCGCGCTCCGGCAGTTTGCTGGAAAGAGCCGCTGCCGCCCTTTTCGTACCCGCCGTTCCCTTCGCCGACGCGCTTGAGCGTGCTTTGCGGACCCCTCCCGGAGCGGGGGGGCTCCTCGTTTCTCCCGAAACCGGTCCCCCCCTGATCTTTCGCGGAGTTCCCCGGGGAGCAAAAGACAATTACGGCCCGGAGGTCCGGTTACGCGCGGTCAGCGAAGGGCTGTGCCTGCGGCTGCGGCGGATTGTCGATACTATGCGCGGCGGGGGGCTGCACATCGATGAGATGAGCATTTCCGGCGGCCAGGCGCGCAGCCTGTCCCTGGTCCAACTACGGGCGGACGTCCTGGGGGTCCCCCTCAAGGTCCCGGAGATCACGGATGCCGAACTCATAGGGAACGCCTGTCTGGCCTGGAGCGGCCTGGGACGGTACGCCTCACCGGCGCAGGCCGCGAGTGAACATGCCCGTTTTGACCGAACGGTACAACCGCGCAGGCGGTACGAGAGCCTGTATGAGGATCTCTTCGGGCGGTTCCTTGCCGCCGAGACATGATACAGGGTAAACTTACTTCAGCGATTCTAAATTTGGACCATTTGTATCATAGTAAATGTGTCAATACCTATAATGTGCCTTATAATAGGACAAATTTAGAATCGCTGTTGCCGAATCCACAAAAGGCGCAATGCAAAGTATTTCACATTTTGCATTATTGTGCTTACTTGTGCTGCTTTCCGGTTTCATGCATAATGGGCGCAGAGGTGTTATCTACGTGAATACTTTGGTAATCGATCCGTTCTGCGGTATGGCGGGTGATATGTTCTGCGCGGCGCTGATGGATTTGGGAGCGGAAAAACAAAGCACATTGGCGGTAATGAGACGGGCGGCTGAAGTCCTGGGCGGGGGGCAGATAAGCGTGCGGAGTGAAACACGTTTCGGGACAAAGGGAACAATGCTTTCCTGTGAGTATCCCGCACAGGCTCCGTCGACGGAAAGCGCGCAGTTAAAGCAGACCCTGCATGATGTGTGCGTGGAATTCGGTATCGGCGGGGCGTATCGGGAGTACGCATTGCGTGCCTATTCCATTCTTGAACAGGCGGAGCAGGCGGCGCATGAAAAAATCGAGCGACACCCACACCCCCAACATCATCACCATCACGTTCACCTGCATGAGGCCCAGGATATCATCGTTGATATTGCGGGCAGTGTGTGGGCATTGCAGGAGCTTGAGGTAGCCGTCCGCCGGGTAAGCTGCCTGGCACCGGTAGCCACAGGCGGCGGAGAGGTACGCTTTTCACACGGGACCTTTGCGGTGCCCGCACCCGCGGTGGCGGAGATTATCAGCCGCTACCGGATTCCCGTACATCCCGGTCCGTTTCAAAGTGAGCTTTTAACCCCCACGGGCGCGGCACTACTGGCCGCGTTTTCACCGGATTTTACCGGGCGTGACCGGCAGGAACCTCCGTCCGGAATAAAGCCGCTTGTCGGAGTGGGATTCGGCAACAAACGTTTTCCCCGGCAGGCCGGAAAACGGGCCAATGCCTTGTACCTCTTTCTTTGGGCCGGCGCGAATGACTGATTACAGTCTTTTGTTTCTGGATTTTGACGGGGTAATTTGTGACTCGGTAAATGAAACATACGCAAGCTCCTGGCTGGCCTATTTTAAATATTTGAGGCACCGGCTGCCCGCGGCAGTAAGTCTGGCGCAGCAAAGGCGCTACATGCGTCTGCGGCCTTTCATTCGCTCGGGGGAGGATTACCTGCTTATCCAGGATATTATTGCCGATGATCTGGATGTACAAAATCAGGAGATGTTTGACGCTTTGGCCGCCCGCGCGGGGAGTGAGAAGATGGGACACTACCGAACCGTCTTTTACCAGGCCAGGACGGAGATCATCGAATCATTCAGGAACTGGTGGCTCACCCTGAACCCGCTCTATCCGCATATGGGAGAGGTGTTACGGCTGGGTCTGCAGCATAAAAGTATCTATATCCTTTCGGCAAAAAAAACCGAGTTCATTCATGAGATCCTTGCTTTTCATGGTCTGGACTATGATTCCGCGAGAATCATTCATTCGGGGCCGGAGGAAAAAACAGCTATTATCAGCCGGCTGCTTGACCGTACGGAAGCACGGTCCGCCTGTTTTATCGATGACCAGATCAGTCACCTGCTCGGCAATCGGGACCCGCGTATAACTCCCCGGCTTGCCTCCTGGGGGTATATAGACGGGACATGGCTTACGCAGCATGACGTGCAAAGCATCACCCCGGAAGAGCTGCAGGGGTTGGTGCGGCAGATTACCGGGAATAAAAGCTGAAATGTTAAGTCGTGGTTCGAAGCCTGCGCCCGCTGCAGAGCAGGTCCGTTATTGAACCGCTGTCAGCCGTTCTCCCGCGGCGGGGAATGAACGGTTCGCAGTTTCATAAAATCGATATTGTATTTTTTTACCCGCAGCCCCATGATTCGTTCGGTGATACCGAGCGTGGTCGCGGCCTTGGCCATGTTTCCCCTGCTGGACTTCAGGGCCTCAAAAATCAGTTCACGTTCTATGTTTTCAAGCGTCTCTTCCAGACTGCCTTTGAGGGTGGTGTGGGTGGCCTCGGCGGTCTGCAGGGTGGGCGGAAGATGGTGGCCGTGGATGACCTCGTCGGTGCTCAGCAGCACAGCGCGTTCGATGCAGTTTTCCAGTTCACGGACGTTACCGGGCCAGTGGTAACTCATCAGCATATCGATTGCCGGGGTTGAGATACGCTTGATGGATTTGTGTGTTTTCTTATTATACTTTTCTATGAAATGATCGCAGAGTAAGAGGATGTCGGATTTGCGGTCGCGCAGGGGCGGAATATGGATGGGGAAAACATTCAGGCGGTAGAACAGGTCCTGCCTGAACTGCTCCTTTTGTACCAGTTCCTGCAGATTACGGTGGGTGGCCGCAATAATTCTTGTGTCGGTCTTGATGGTACGGTTGCCGCCTACGCGCTCAAACTCTTTTTCCTGCAATACCCGCAAAAGTTTTATCTGAATGGCGGGGGAAAGGTCCCCGATCTCGTCGAAAAACAGGGTGCCGCCGTCCGCCAGCTCAAAGCGGCCTTTGCGCTGTGTCATGGCCCCGGTAAACGCCCCCCTTTCATGTCCGAACAGCTCACTCTCAATAACGGATTCCGGCAGGGCGGCGCAGTTTACCTTGATAAAGGGCATGGAGGCACGCCGGCTTTCGTAGTGTATGGCATGGGCTACCAGTTCCTTGCCCGTACCGCTTTCACCCTGGATCAGTACCGAGGTATCGCTGCCCGCCACCTGGGCGATCAGGTCGTACACCTCCCGCATCTTGTTGGAGTTCCCTACAATATTGGATGGTTTGAAACGGTCGACCAGCTCCTCCTGCAGCCGTTTGTTCTCCTGGAGAAGCCGAAGGCGCTCTTCCTGGGCGTCTATCCTTACCCGTACGGCCTGTGAAATCATGGAACTGATAATGGTCAGCAGGCGCACGTCCTCGTCCAGCGAGATGGTCCCGTCAAACAGCCTGTCCGCACTTAAGGCCCCGACCGTCTCATTGCCGATTTTTATGGGGACGCAGATAAATGATATGTCTTCCTTGTCCGTCCCCCTTTGTACTCCGGTACGGTCTAAGAAAAAAGGATTCTCGGAAATCTTGGGGATAACCAGCGGCCTTCCCGTTTCCACAACCTTTCCGGTAATACCTTCCCCGATTTTATACTTTCCCCGTGCCTGTTCGGTATCGGACAGGCCGTAGGCTTCCTCTATCAGGATGTCTCCCGAATCACGGTTCAACAGCGAGATGGTGCCGCGATGCATGCCCATGTGTTCGGCCATCAGTTTTAAAATCGGGCTCATTATCTCTTTTAAATCCATGCTGCGGGCAAGGGCCTGGCTTAACTCAAACAACAATGAGAGTTCCTTGATCTTGCGTTCAGCGTTAACGGGTGTATTTTTATCCGACATATGCGCTTCAGTATATAACAATATAAAAAGTGTGCTAAGTGGGTTTGAAAAAGTTTATGCTTTTTTATACCTGATGGACGCGGGCAAAACAAATAAATGTAAATCTTTCCCTTCGCCTTGACAAAATCAAAACCTTCCGGTTATACTTGGCGCACTATTGATCGCTGCCTCTGTAGCTCAGTTGGTAGAGCACCTCCATGGTAAGGAGGGGGTCACCGGTTCAAGTCCGGTCGGAGGCTTTCGGATCTGTTACGACGGGGTCGCACATCCGAAAAATATGCGTATTCCGCTGTAACCTGAAGCGGCTTTCGTTTGCTTTTACTAAGAGAACGTTTAGAGCCGGAAATTAAAAATGTCTGAACTATAATACAGAATCAGGTTGTTCTCGCTGTAAACGCTTAAATTTGCGGAAATTTATGCGAATTTAAGGTGTTTTTGTATGAAAAAAATACAAAAGGGGAACTGCCTTATTGACATATTGTCATGTTTCTTATTATATTTGTCACTCTGATTAAAGTGGGGAGGAGAACTGCGTCATGGCTAAATCCAAGGCAAAATCGGTTGAGCTTGTAGCGTTGCAGTGTTCCGAATGCAAACGTAGAAATTATACAACGAAGAAAAATAAAAGAAATACTCAGGGCAAACTGGAATTCAATAAGTACTGTAAATTTGACAGGAAGCATACTCTTCATCGCGAAACCAAGATCAAATAGGTTGTATTGTTAGGCCAGTAGCTCCAATTGGCTAGAGCGCCGGTCTCCAAAACCGGATGTTGCAGGTTCGAGTCCTGCCTGGCCTGAATTGTATTTGGGAGATGTACATGCAAAAGATTATTAAGTTTTTTAAGGATAGTTACGCAGAATTAAAGAAGGTTACCTGGCCCAGCAGGGATGAGGTCATGGCTTCCACACGGGTTGTTATTATCGCCATACTTGCTGTCGCGTTTGCGCTTGGGTTGGTGGATATCCTTTTATTGAACGGAATAACGTTTCTCTTTAAGGTTTTATAGTATGGCAAAAGGTTGGTATGTAGTTCATGTCTACTCAGGGCATGAAAACAAGGTAGAAAAACAGATCAGAAAGGTAATCGAATCAAAGGAATTAAGTGAGTTTGTCTTTGATGTAAAGATTCCGTCTGAGGAGATTGCCGAGATCAAGGACGGCAAAAAGAAGCTCACGACAAAGAAGTTTTTACCGGGGTATATCCTGGTGGAGATGGACCTGGACGGCAGCCGCTGGAAAGAGGTCTGCGCCTACATCAGAAGGATCCAGGGGGTTACCGGATTTGTCGGATATTCGGCAAACCAGAAACCGCAGCCCATTTCCCAGGAAGAGGCCCGGGCGATTTTACAGAAGGCCGGGGAAATAAAAGCGGATAAAGTGTTGAATCCCAAGCAGGCGTTCTCTATGGGTGAGAGTGTCCGTATTATCGACGGCCCCTTTGATTCGTTTACCGGTACTATAGAAGAAATTAATACGGAAAAAGGAAAGCTAAGAGTTATGGTCGGTATTTTCGGCCGATCAACTCCGGTTGAGGTCGATTTTTTTCAAGTGGAAAAAATATAGGCCTTTTTATGGGAGCTCTTTGTAGTAAGAGCGTAAGTACCAGATTAAGGAGATAGTATGGCAAAGAAAAAGGTAGCGGCAATTATTAAATTGCAGGTGCCGGCAAAAAAGGCCACGCCTGCGCCGCCGGTCGGTCCGGCCCTCGGACCGCACGGGGTAAGCGCACCGCAGTTTGTGCAGCAGTTTAATGATCGCACCAAAAACATGGAAGAGGGTATTCTTATACCGGTAGTGATTACCGTGTATGTGGATAAGAGTTTTACTTTTATCACCAAAACACCTCCCGCCGCCGTGCTTATTAAAAAGGCGTGCAACCTGGAAAAAGGTTCTTCGGAGCCCAATAAGGAAAAGGTGGCAACCATCAGCAAGGCAAAATTAAAAGAGATCGCGGAAAAGAAAATGCAGGATCTTAATGCCAATGATATAAACGCAGCCATGAAGATTATCGCGGGAACGGCCCGCAGCATGGGCGTTCAGGTGGAGGCGGACTGATATGAAGCGAAGTAAGAAATACCGGGAAGCGGTTAAAAAATACGAGAAACAGGAACAGTATCCCCTGGACAAGGCCGTACAGCTTGTTAAAGAGCTGGCCTTTACCAAGTTCGATGAGACGGTTGAGGTGGCTTTGAAACTGAATATTAAAGAAAAGCACTCCATCAGGGACACCCTGGTGCTGCCGCATCGTTTCGGCAAGGAAAAACGGATTCTGGTTTTTGCCAAGGGCGACAAGGCCGAAGAAGCAAAAAAAAGCGGTGCCGTTCATGTGGGCGACGCGGACCTGATTGAAAAGATCAAAGGCGGCTGGCTGGAGTTTGATGTGGCGATTGCCACGCCGGACATGATGAAAGATGTGGGAAAACTCGGCCCGATCCTGGGAAGAAGGGGGCTGATGCCCAATCCCAAGACACAGACGGTGACGGTTGATGTCAAAGGGGCCATTCAGGAACTGCAAAGAGGGCGCGTTGAGTTTCGCGCGGATAAAACGGGAGTGGTGCACCTGGCCGTGGGTAAGGTGTCCATGGATGCCGATAAACTTCAGGAAAATGTTAAAATCTTATTGGAGAATATCGAACGTAAAAGACCAACCGATATCAAGGGCGAGTATATCAAGTCGATTGCCCTGAGTTCTACCATGGGGCCCGGCGTAAAAGTGTCGGCCAAGGAAATCGGCTAAGGAGGGTGAAAGTATGGGTGAAAAAACACAAAAAATAAACCAGCTGAAAAAAGACCGGGTCAGCGAGATAAGAGAAATCATTTCCCGGGCGAAGGATGTGATCTTTACGGATTACCGGGGATTGACCGTAACCCAGCTGACTGAGCTGCGGGAAAAACTCAGAGAGGAAGACTCTTCCTTCAAGGTTATCAAAAACAATTATTCCAAGATAGCCTTTCAGGAACTGGAAATGCCCATGGAGGATGATTTTCTCATCGGACCGACGGCGCTTGCGCTAATTCCCAAGGACGCGGGGCCGGTTGCCAAAATCCTCTTTACCTTTGCCAAGGACGTTCCGCTTACGGTGAAAGGCGGGATTGTTGAAGGCAGGGTATTATCCAAGGATGAAGTCAAAGAACTCTCCGCATTGCCGGGGAGAAGCGAGCTTTACGCCAAGATGCTGGGGACCATGAATGCCCCCGCCACAAACATGGTACTGACATTGCAGGCAGTGGCGGGAAAACTTGTCAGAACCCTGCAGGCCGTGGCGGACAAAAAGAAAAGCGAATAATCAAGCATTAGTCTTCTGGACTGTTGGGATGCTACTGCTTGTGAAAATATTAAAGAGAAGGAGAAGATAATATGCCAACAATAAAAAAAGAGGAAATACTGGATGCCATTTCCAATATGACACTCCTTGAGGTTTCCGAATTAGTAAAAGCAATGGAAGAGAAGTTCGGTGTCAGTGCGGCTGCACCGGTAGCCATGGCGGCCATGCCCGCCCAGGGCGGCGCGGCGGCGGAAGCCGAAGAGAAGAGTGAGTTCGATGTCATTCTGAAGAGCTTTGATGCCAGTAAAAAAATTGCCGTTATCAAAGAGGTAAGGGCCCTGACCGGTTTGGGTTTGAAAGAGGCCAAGTTGCTGGTAGAAGAAGGCGGAAAAGCCGTAAAAGAAGGTGTGTCCAAGGCGGATGCACAAAAAATAAAAGAGCAGCTTGAAGCTGCCGGCGGTGTTGTTGACGTACAATAAATACAACGAGCAATATAATAGAAAACAAATACTCATTTCACCACCGGGAATAATGCCCCGGTGGTGAATTATTATTGGGGGAAATAAATGGCAGGCACTCCTGAGAAAGCCAATAGCAGAATATATATAGGGACCGAATTCGAAGATGTAATGGAGATCCCTCATCTTATTAATATTCAACTTTCATCTTTTGAACGATTTTTACAGCGTGAGACGCTGCGCAAAAGCAGGAAATTGAATGTTCAGGGATTGGAAGAGGTGTTCCAAAACACTTTTCCGGTTGAGAGTCCCAACGGAGACATGGTTTTGGAGTACTGCGGGTATACTCTGGATGAGGAAGCGGTGCAGTATGATGAAAACGAATGTAAGCAAAAGGGAGTGAGCTTTTCAATTCCCATCAAAGCCAAGATAAACCTCATCTTTCTGCAGACCGGGGAGATAAGGCAAAAAGAGATATATATGGGTGATATCCCTCTGATGACCGAGCGGGGCACCTTTATCATTAACGGGGCGGAGCGCGTGGTGGTCAGCCAGATTCACCGTTCCCCCGGCGTTATTTTTTCACATGAAAAAGGGGCCTATTCCTCGCGTATTATCCCGTACAGGGGGTCCTGGCTGGAGTTTGAGATTGATCAGAAACGAGAACTGGTCTATACAAAAATCGATCGGAAAAAGAGGATTCTGGCTACTATTTTCCTGCGAGCCCTGGGCTTTGACACACGGGAAAAAATAATCGAGCTTTTTTACAAAATCAAATCAATAAAGCTTTCCGAATCAAGGGAAGACAAGGAAAAGATAATCGGCAGTGTATTTGCCAAGGCGATCTATATAAAAGAAAACGATACCGACAAGAAACTCTACCGGGCCGGGGACAAGATCCATCCCCATGATGTGGAGGAGCTGCTGCATTCAGGTATCACCAAAATCGATATTATAAACTTCACCCATCCTGAGTCCATTCATACCGAGATTATTCTCAACTGTTTCGAACGGGAAGAGATGAAGTATGCCAAAGACTCGCCGGAGCTTGATGAACCGTCGCGTGAAGAGGCGATCTCGCGCCTGTACGCATCAATTTTCCCCGGCGAACCGCTTACCATTGAAAGCGCGGAAAAGGACCTGCAGTCCATGTTCTTTTCCACGCGTCGCTATGACCTGGGTAAGGTGGGACGCTATAAGCTGAACAAGATATTTGATTACAACAATCCCACGGAGGAGACCACGCTGACCAGGGAAGACATCGTCAATACCATGACCCACCTGATCAAGGTGTACATCGGAGAGGCGAATGTTGACGATATCGATCACCTGGGAAATCGCCGTATCCGTTCGGTGGGAGAGCTCTTGGCAAACCAGCTGAAGATTGCCTTCAGCAGGATGGAGCGCATCGCCAAGGAGCGCATGTCCTTAAAAGAGGTGGACACCATCAAACCGCAGGAGCTTATCTCCATAAAACCGATTGTGGCGGGTATCAAGGAGTTTTTCGGCTCCAGCCAGCTTTCCCAGTTTATGGACCAGGTAAATCCATTGTCCGAGCTGACACACAAGCGGCGCCTGAACGCCCTCGGACCGGGCGGCCTTTCACGTGAACGCGCGGGGTTTGAGGTGCGGGACGTGCATTACACGCATTATGGACGGATGTGTCCCATAGAAACGCCCGAAGGACCGAATATCGGCCTGATTGTCTCCCTGGCCAACTATACGCGCGTGAATGAGTACGGATTTCTGGAAACACCGTACCGCAAGGTGGTAAACGGCAAGGCCACACATGAAATCGAATACCTGTCCGCCATGGATGAGGAGCGATATTTTATCGCCCAGGCAAATGCCGTCATAGACAAAGACGGGCGTTTTATGGAGAAGCTGATATCCGTCAGAAAGGGCGGTGATTATATCACGCGTAATCCCAAAGACATCCAGTACATGGACGTATCACCAAAGCAGGTTGTTTCGGTTTCGGCCTCACTTATTCCGTTTTTGGAACACGATGACGCCAATAGGGCCCTGATGGGCTCCAACATGCAGCGCCAGGCCGTACCTTTGCTGAATCCGGAGCCGCCGCGTGTGGGCACGGGTATGGAAGGGAAGACCGCCTACGATTCGGGTGTTATTGTAACGGCCCGGAACCCGGGGACGATCACCTTTGCCACGGCCAATGAAGTACATATTAAGCGGGACAAAGACGGCGAGACCGACATCTATAAACTCATAAAATATCAACGCACCAATCAGGACACCTGTTTTAACCATAAACCGATTGTGAATATCGGGCAAAAGATAAAAAAGGGAGAGATAATCGCCGACGGTCCGGCCACTTCAGCCGGTGAGTTAGCGTTGGGAAGAAACGTGCTGGTGGCCTTTATGCCCTGGAACGGGTATAACTATGAGGACGCCATTCTGATCTCCGAGCGCGTGGTCAAGGCCGATATCTTTACGTCAATTCACATAAAAGAATTCTCTGTTGAGGTGAGGGAGACCAAGCTCGGTCCGGAAAAGATTACCTGTGACATTCCCAACACCTCGGAACGGGCCGCGGACCAGTTGGATGAAGAGGGCATTATCTGCCTCGGGGCCAAGGTCAAGTCGGGTTCCATTCTTGTGGGCAAAGTAACGCCGAAAAGTGAGACCGATTCCACCCCCGAGTTTAAGCTGTTAAACTCCATCTTCGGTGAGAAAGCAAAGGAGGTGCGGGACACCTCGTTGCGGCTTCCCCACGGTATTGAGGGGACGGTCATCGATGTGAAGCGTCTGAAACGTTCCGAGGGTAATGATCTGAATCCGGGGGTTGACGAGGTGGTAAAGGTACTGATTGCCACAAAGAAAAAACTCCAGGAAGGCGATAAGATGGCGGGAAGGCACGGAAACAAGGGCGTTATCGCCCGTGTGCTGGCCGAGGAAGATATGCCGTTCATGGCGGACGGTACCCCGGTGGACGTGGTTTTAAACCCCCTGGGTGTTCCGTCACGTATGAACGTCGGACAGATACTGGAAACGGAGCTGGGTTGGGCCGGTGTTGCGCTCGATGAATGGTATGCCACACCGGTTTTTCAGTCCGCGTCCAATAAAATGATAGAAGACAAACTCAAGGAAGCAAAGCTTCCGTTAAATTCGAAAATTACACTTTACGACGGGCTCTCCGGAGAAGCCTTTAATAATGATGTAACTGTCGGCTACCTGTACATGCTGAAACTCCACCATTTGGTTGACGACAAAATGCATGCCAGATCCACCGGTCCTTATTCTCTGGTGACCCAGCAGCCGTTGGGCGGGAAGGCCCAGTTCGGCGGACAGCGCCTGGGTGAGATGGAGGTTTGGGCGCTTGAAGCCTACGGCGCGGCCAATACGCTCCAGGAACTGCTGACCATCAAATCGGATGATATGGTGGGAAGGGCGAAGATTTACGAGAGCATCGTAAAAGGAGAGGTGACCACCTCCGCCGGTATCCCCGAATCGTTTAATGTATTGGTCCAGGAGCTGCGGGGACTGGCCCTGGATATTTCGATCTATGATTCCAAGAGCAAGCAGATCGCCCTGACCGAGCGGGATGAGGAGTTGATCAACAGGCAAGGAAGCCGATTTTAGGGAGGAAGAAATATTATGAGAGATTTTCAGGATTTTGACAGTATCAGAATAAAGCTGGCTTCACCGGAACAGATCAGGGCATGGTCGTACGGTGAGGTAAAAAAACCTGAAACCATTAACTATAGAACATTACGCCCCGAAAAGGACGGACTTTTCTGTGAGCGCATTTTTGGTACTACCAAAGAGTGGGAGTGCTACTGCGGCAAGTTTAAGTCCATCCGCTACAAGGGAGTAATCTGTGACAGGTGTGGTGTAGAGGTAACGCATTTCAAGGTACGAAGGGAGCGGATGGGCCATATCGAACTGGCTTCGCCCGTTTCGCATATCTGGTATTATCGTTCCGTGCCCTCGCGTATGGGGCTGCTGCTGGATCTTTCCATCACCGCCCTCCGCTCAATTCTGTATTATGAAAAATATATCGTCATCGATCCGGGCGATACGGACCTGAAGAGAATGGAGCTCCTGACCGAGGAGGAGTTTCACGAGGCCCAGGAAAGATACGGGCTGTCCTTTACCGCGGGAATCGGTGCCGAAGCCATCAAGACCCTGCTGGAAAGCATAGACTTGGACGGGCTTTCAGCCGAACTCAGGCTGAAGATGATCGAAAAGGGCGTAAAATCAGACAAACGTCTGCTGCGCCGCATCGAAATCGTGGAGAATTTCCGGGACTCCAATAACAAACCCGAATGGATGATCCTGGAGGTAATTCCGGTGATTCCGCCGGAGTTGCGGCCCATGGTCCAGCTGGAGGGCGGCAGGTTTGCCACCTCGGATCTTAATGATCTGTACCGCCGGGTTATCAACCGCAACAACCGTCTGAAGCGCCTGCAGGCCTTAAACGCGCCGGACATCATAATCCGCAACGAGAAACGTATGCTGCAAGAGGCGGTCGACGCCCTGTTTGACAACTCCAAAAAGAAGCGGGTGGTAAAAGGCGCCTCCAACAGGCCGCTGAAATCACTCTCCGACATGCTCAAGGGAAAACAGGGACGGTTCCGCCAGAACCTGCTGGGCAAGCGGGTGGACTATTCGGGAAGATCGGTTATCGTGGTCGGTCCCGAACTCAAGCTCCACCAATGCGGCCTGCCCACCAAAATGGCGCTTGAGCTGTATAAACCGTTTATTATGAAGCGCCTGGTGGAAAAGGACGTGGTCTATAACGTAAAAAAGGCAAAAACCCTGGTTGAGCAGGAGGCCCCGGAGGTTTGGGCCGTGTTGGATGAGGTAGTGCAGGAGCATCCGGTGATGCTGAACAGGGCACCCACCCTGCACAGGCTCGGTATCCAGGCGTTTGAGCCGGTGTTGGTTGAGGGCAAGGCCATCAAGCTGCACCCGCTGGTCTGTCATGCGTTTAACGCGGACTTTGACGGTGACCAGATGGCGGTGCACGTTCCCCTGACCCAGGCCGCCCAGATTGAGTGCTGGACGCTGCTGCTTTCATCGAAGAACCTGCTGAATCCGGCCAACGGCAGTCCTATTGTAATCCCCACCCAGGACATGGTTCTGGGGATCAACTACCTTACCAAGGAACGGGCAGGCGCCCACGGTGAGGGCAAGTTTTTCAGTACCAAATCCGAAGTGTTTTTAGCCGTGGAAGCGGGATCGCTCGATTACCAGGCGCTGATAAAACTGAAAATGAACGGCGAGGTCGTCCAGACCACACCGGGCAGGGTTATCTTTAATGATGAGCTTCCCGAGGAGATCGGGTTTATCAACCACGCGCTTGATGAAAAAGAGCTGCGCAATCTGATTGCCGACTGTTATGAGGAACACGGCCCCCATATCAGCGTGATCATGCTCGATACCATCAAAGATCTCGGGTTTAAATACGCGACTAAATTCGGTGCTACCATCGGTATGGATGATATTATTATCCCCGATTCAAAGAAGAATATGATTGTAAAGGCCAATTCACAGGTGCTGGAAATCCAAAACCAGTATCTACAGGGGCATATTACCCATGAAGAACGCTATAACAGGGTTATTGAGGTATGGAGCGCCACCAACGAGTTGATTACCAATGAGCTGATGAAGGAGCTGAAAGACGACCGCAGCGGTTTTAACCCGGTATATATGATGGCGAACTCCGGAGCAAGGGGAAGCCGAAGCCAGATCAGGCAGCTGGGGGGGATGCGCGGTCTTATGGCCAAGCCGTCCGGCGATATTATCGAACTTCCCATCAGATCCAACTTTAAAGAGGGCCTTTCGGTTATCGAATTTTTTATCTCTACCAACGGTGCGCGTAAAGGTTTGGCGGATACCGCCTTAAAGACCGCAGACGCCGGTTACCTGACCAGGAGGCTTGTTGATATCGCCCAGGATGTGGTGATCAATGAAGAGGACTGCGGAACCATAAACGGACTGGAAATGAGATCGATCAAGGACGGTGAAGAGATCGTTGAATCTCTGAAAGACCGGATTGTGGGCCGGTTTACCATCGAGCGGGTGAAACACCCGATTACCAATGAGGTTATTATCGATGTGAACCAGGAAATCAATGATGAGATCGCTGTTTCTATAGAAGAATCCGGGGTGGAAAGCGTCCGTATCAGGACCGTGCTTACCTGTGAATCAAAGCACGGGGTTTGTGTAAAATGCTACGGTAGAAACCTGGCCAAGAACAAGACTGTGGAAATCGGCGAAGCCGTCGGTATTATCGCGGCCCAGTCAATCGGTCAACCGGGAACCCAGCTTACCATGAGAACCTTCCATATCGGAGGTGCTGCCACCAAGATCAGTGAAGAAAACAGGATCTACCTGCATTACTCGGTATATATCAAGGAAATCAAGGGGAATGTGGTTGATCTGGACAACGGCAACAAACTCTTTACCAGGAAAGGCATGATTAGGGTATGTAAAATACTGGAAAGCCATGAGATCAAAAAAACCGACAAAGTTCTGGTAAAGGACGGGGCCAGCCTGTTAAGTCATGAGCCTATTCCGATCCTGCAGCGGGACAATAAAAAGATTACTACCCAAGAGGTCGGGTACGTACAATACAAAGACAATCAGCTTTTGATTATTGCCCAGGAACAGAAGGTGGAGGCGCGTAACGGTGCCGAACTCCTGATGAACGCCGGCGATATCGCAAAGGCCGAGGAGACGATCGCGTTTTTTGATCCTTTCAGTGAGCCGATTATAGCCGAGCAGAGCGGGACCGTCAAATTCGAAGATATCATCCTGGGAACCACGTTAAAAGAAGAGATAAATGAAGATACCGGTAAAATAGAGAAGAAGATCATGGAGTTTACGCTGGAAACCCTGCAGCCCCGTCTGGTAATACAGGATAAGGACGGCAATGAGCTTGCCAAGTATTTCCTGCCCGGCGGTGCATATATGAACGCCGAGGACGGCGAAAGTGTAAAATCCGGAAGGGTTTTGGCAAAACTGCTGAAAGAAAGTGTAAAAACCCGTGATATTACCGGTGGTCTGCCCAGGGTCGGCGAGTTGTTCGAAGCCAGAAAGCCAAAAAGCGCGTCGGTACTGGCCAAGATCAGCGGTACGGTCGGATTCAAAGGTATAGTAAAGGGTAAGCGTATCATTGTTGTTACCGATCCCTTCAGTAAAGAGTTCAAACATCAGATCCCCATGGGGAAACACCTGCTGGTACGCGACGGAGATGAGGTCGAGGCGGGTGAAATGCTTTGTGACGGGAATATCGACCCGCACGATGTCCTGCATATCCTGGGCGAGAACGCATTACAGAGTTACCTGATGAACGAAATCCAGGAGGTTTACCGGCTGCAGGGAGTAAACATAAACGATAAGCATATCGGTATTATCATTCGCCAGATGATGAGAAAGGTTGAAATTATTCAGGTCGGGGATACAAACTTTATCTACGGCCAGCAGGTTGAGCGCTACCGGTTTCATGAGGAGAATATCAAGGTAATAAGGGAAGGTGGGCAGCCCGCGGTTTCACGTCCGTTGCTGTTGGGAATTACCAGGGCTTCACTCAATATCGATTCTTTTATCTCGGCGGCTTCTTTCCAGGAGACCACACGGGTGCTTACCAATGCGTCGATTGCCGGTTCAATTGACTTTCTGCACGGCTTAAAAGAGAATGTCATTATCGGACATCTTATTCCGGCGGGAACGGGGATGAGAAAATACCGGGACGTAAAGGTCATCGATACCACGGCAAGCGTACCGGACGAATCATTCAGTGAGATTTTGGAGCAAAAGGAAGAACAAGAGGTCCAGGCTGCAACATGATTAAAAGGTATATCTTTTGTGCGATCTGTCTTTTACTGCTTATAGGGTGTGAAGCGCCGGGGATCCGGGTGTTGAATGAACTGAACGGGCATTATGATGCCATGATTCGGATTATAAAAGACAACAAGATGCATCCCAAGACCGCAAAGGAAAAGCTGGCGGAATACCAGGATGCCCATGGTGTGGAATATGCCGGGTTGGTGAAGGAACTGGAGCAAATTGCGCCGCAGCGGCTTGAAGACAAGCAGTTTGAGCAGAAACTGCAGGAGTTCACGGAAAAAAATTACGAACTGGTGAAACTGGCCGCCGCAATCGGGATAAATGCTTCATTAAAATGAGAATTGCTGCCTTGACAGCAGCAATTTTAAATTTGCACCATGGCAAAGCGAGCCAAATAGAAAAGGCTGTTTATTTTAGAAAGATATAATCGTACAAATTTAAAATTGCCTGCCAGAACATGTTTTTAGAGGCAATTCTCATTTTGAATGATTATATTTCAAAATTTTAAAGCATTAGAGAAAGCTAATGCTATAAAATGGTTCAAAATGAGAATTGCTGCCTTGACATTTTAGCGGAGCTTTTATATATTGAAGCACAGGGATGGGAACCGGATATATCCGGGGTACGGGACAAGTATCTATCCTGTACAAAAGTGTGGAAGAACAGAGTATAATACTTCAGATCAACCCTTTTTATAAAAAAGCGAAGAAAGTGGGTTGACTTTTTTTTTACCAATTGATAGATTCGTTCTTCACGAGCAAAAAAAAGATGTATAGAGGTGTGTAAGGGAATATGCCGACAATAAATCAGTTGATCCGCAAAGGGCGGAAAAAAACAATAAAGAAAACCAAAGCTCCGGCGCTGCAGTCATGTCCGCAGAAGCGCGGAGTATGTACAAGGGTTATGACTTTTACCCCGAAAAAACCGAATTCCGCACTCCGTAAGGTAGCGCGTGTACGTCTGGTGAACGGAATTGAGGTGACAGCCTATATTCCGGGGATCGGACATAATTTACAGGAGCACTCCGTGGTGCTTATCAGGGGCGGAAGGGTAAAGGACCTTCCGGGTGTGCGTTACCACATTGTGCGTGGGGCAAAAGATACCTTGGGCGTGGATGACCGCAAAAAGGCCAGGTCCAAGTATGGAACAAAAAAACCGAAGGCATAACCGGGAAACATCAGCGAAGATACGATAGGAGAAGATATGCCCAGAAGAAGGGATATTAAAAAGAGAGTTATACTGAAGGATCCGATTTACGGAAGTGAAGTGATCAGTAAATTTATCGCCCGCATGATGCATCGGGGAAAGAAGAATGCCAGTGCGGGTATTATTTACGGTGCCCTTGATCTGCTGAAAGAGAAGACCAAGAAGGACCCTTTGGAGATATTTTTAAAGGCCTTAGGAAATGTAAAGCCGCTGGTTGAGGTAAAATCACGCCGGGTCGGCGGTTCTACCTACCAGGTACCGATCGAGATCAAAACGGACCGCCAGGAGGCTTTGGCCATGCGCTGGATTATCGGGTATGCGCGTGACCGTAAAGGAAAAAGTATGAGCCAGAAATTGTGCGAGGAACTGCTGGACGCGGCCAATAACCAGGGCGCATCCATCAAGAAAAAAGAGGATACGCACAAGATGGCGGAGGCTAACAAAGCGTTTGCACATTACAGATGGTAATTAGCATTAGTTGTCATCTGTAATAATAGAAAACATTTTACATACGTAAATGCACGTAAAAAGCGGAGTTATTCGCTTGTGTGAAATCATTATAACCTTTCCGGCAAAGGGTTATAAAAGGAGGAAGTAATGGCAAAAGAAAAATTTGAAAGGACCAAACCGCACCTTAACGTGGGTACGATTGGTCACGTTGATCATGGAAAAACCACTTTAACCGCAGCAATTACTATGTTTTGTAACTCCAAGCATGGTGATAAAGTGATGAAGTATGAGGATATCGATAATGCTCCGGAGGAAAAAGCCCGTGGTATTACCATCAACACACGACATGTTGAGTATCAGACAGAGAAGCGGCATTATGCCCATGTAGACTGTCCGGGTCACGCCGACTACATCAAGAACATGATTACCGGTGCTGCGCAGATGGATGGAGCAATCCTGGTTGTATCCGCGCCTGATTCGGTAATGCCCCAGACAAGGGAGCATGTGCTGTTGGCGCGTCAGGTAGGCGTTCCGGCGATTATCGTTTATATGAACAAGATCGATCAGGTAGATGATCCTGAGCTGTTGGACCTCGTTGAGGAAGAGATCAGGGACGTACTGAAAGAGTACAAGTTCCCGGGTGATGAAACCCCGATTATCCGCGGCTCCGCTTTAGAGGCCATGGAAAATCCGGCCGATCCGGAAAAGACAAAGTCCATTGTCGAACTGCTGGACAAAATGGATGAATATTTCCCCATTCCCGAAAGGGCCAAGGACAAACCCTTTCTTATGCCTATTGAGGATGTGTTTTCGATCCAGGGCCGGGGCACCGTTGTTACCGGTAGGGTTGATAGAGGTATTGTCAAGGTTGGCGATGAGATCGAGATAGTGGGTATCAAGGATACCAAGAAGACCGTTGTTACCGGCGTTGAAATGTTCAACAAGCTGCTGGATGAAGGCCAGGCCGGTGATAACATCGGCTGTCTGCTGCGCGGTATTGATAAGAAAGAGGTTGAAAGGGGACAGGTTCTGGCCAAACCGGGAACCATTACTCCCCATAAGAAATTCAAGAGCCAGGTATACTGCCTGACCTCTGAAGAAGGGGGAAGACATTCTCCGTTCTTCTCCGGATACAGACCGCAGTTCTATTTCAGAACAACCGACGTAACCGGTTCAATCGTACTGCCGGAAGGAAAGCAGATGATTATGCCCGGTGATAACACCGAGCTTATCGTGGAGCTTATTTCAACAATAGCTGTTGAGCAGGGCTTGCGTTTTGCTATTCGTGAAGGCGGAAGAACCGTCGCTGCCGGCGCGGTAACTGAAATAATTGAGTAAAGAGTGAGGATCGATCCTGTAAAGAAATCTTTACAGGATCGGTTTAGGAGGAAGAATGGCTAAAGAGAGAATTCGCGTTCGCTTAAGAGGATTTGACGTAGAGTTGATTGATCAGAGCGCAAAATCTATTGTAAAGACCGTACTCAAGGCAGGATCCAAGGTGTGCGGACCCATTCCGCTGCCCATGAAAATAAATAAGTATACCGTACTTCGTTCACCGCATGTAAACAAGAAATCGCGGGAACAGTTTGAGATGCGGACCCATAAGCGATTGATTGATATTATGGATCCTTCCCCGGCAGTGATGGACGCGTTGATGAAATTGGAATTGCCTGCCGGCGTAGATGTTGAAATTAGGCAGTGAGGTAAAGAAATGATAGGCTTAATGGGGAAAAAAATCGGAATGACCCAGGTGTTTGATGAGGATGGCTCATTAATTCCGGTTACCGTAATTCAAATCATGCCCAACCTGGTTGTGGGGCAGCGAACAAAGGAAAAGCACGGGTACAGCGCGACCATACTGGGCGCGTTTACGGCAAAAAAGAAAAAGCTTTTAAAACCCGTTGCGGGCCAGTTCGCCAAGGATATGGAGCCGGTAAAATTATTACGCGAATTTCGAGACTTTAGTCATGAATGCAAGATTGGTGATAAACTTGGTGTTGAGATTTTTGAGAATATCAGATTTGTTGATGTTATCGGAAACTCAAAAGGCAAGGGATACCAGGGCGTAATGAGACGCCATGGTTTCAGCGGGGGTACCAAAACCCACGGTTCTAAATTCCACAGGGCCGGTGGTTCCACCGGACAGGCCGCTTGGCCGTCAAAGGTGTTAAAGGGGACCAAGATGGCCGGAAGAATGGGGAATACCAAAAAAACAATGCAAAACCTCCGGGTGATCAAGGTTGATAAAGAAAAAGAGGTACTGCTGGTAAACGGGGCTGTCCCCGGTGCACCGAACAATACGGTTATTGTCACCGATGCGTTTAAAAAGAGGTAGGACGGATGATTGCAAAGGTATATAACAAACAGGGAAAAGCAATAAAAGAGATTACTCTGGATGATAACGTGTTCGGCGTCAAAGTAAGCCGGGGTACGATCTATGAGGCTATTAAAAATGAGCTGGCGAACGACAGGGTCGGTACGGCATGTACAAAAACACGAAGTATGGTAGCCGGAAGTACCCAAAAACCCTGGAGACAAAAAGGCACCGGGCGCGCACGCTCAGGTGATAAAAAGAGTCCGGTCTGGGTAGGGGGCGGTGTGGCCTTCGGACCCCAGCCCCGGGATTATAGTTATAATGTGCCGAAAAAAATGAAGCGTATGGCGTATAAATCCATATTGAGTCTGAAAAACAAAGAAGAGTGCATCAAGGTTGTTGAGGATTTTTCGGTGGATTCGGGTAAAACAAAGGATCTGGTACAAATACTGGCCAACCTTGTCCCGAATGACCGCGCGGTCATTATTTTGAGTGATGAAGACAAGACCATTAAACGGGCAGGGTCAAATATACCCTGGCTGAAATATCTTTCATACAATCGGCTGCGGGCACATGATCTGTTTTACAGCAAGAATATACTAATCCTGGAAAAAGCGGTTGCCGGACTGAATGATTTTTATGGAGAGAAGAAAAATGGAAAGTGACAAGATTATTCTGGCGCCGGTTGTAACGGAAAAGTCAAATAAATTTAAAGATGAGAAAAAGTATGTGTTTAAGGTCTCTCCCCTGGCCAATAAGTTCCAGGTAAAAAGGGCATTGAGAGAGTTGTTCGGAGTGCACTGCCTTAAATGCAGGATATTGAATGTAAAACCAAAACCAAAGCGACGTCCGCCTTATCGGATCGGAAAAACCGCCGCGTGGAAAAAGGCAATCGTTACCCTGTCTCCCAACGAGACTATTGAGATTTTTGAAGGTGCATAAGTCGTAATTATTTTCAATAAACAAAGAGAAAGAGGAATGTGAAGTGGGAATTAAGAAATATAAACCGACAACAGCCGGGCAGCGATATAAGACCGGATTGACCTTTGAAGATGTTACCAGGGAAAAACCGGAAAAATCACTTTCCAAGGGGCTTCCGTTCAAAGCGGGCAGGGGCGCCGGAGGAAGAATCAGCGTACGGCGCAAAGGCGGAAGACATAAACGTAAGTACAGGGTCATCGATTTTAAGAGAGATAAGTTCGGTATCCCGGGGAAGGTGGCAAGTATTGAGTATGATCCGAACCGAAGCGCGAATATCGCACTTATCCATTATGCTGACGGTGAAAAGCGCTATATTCTGGCGCCGAAGGGAATTACCGTAGATCGTCAGATAATGAGCGGACCGGATGCGCCGTTGGAGGTGGGGAACTCCCTTCCGTTGGAAAAAATACCCTTGGGTATGACGGTGCATAATCTGGAATTGCGACGGGGCAGGGGCGGCCAGCTTGTAAGGGCGGCGGGTACCGGTGCTTCTTTGGTGGCAAAGGAAGGTGATTACGCAACATTAAAACTGCCTTCCGGTGAAATGCGAATGATTTTCGTGAAATGCTATGCCACGCTCGGTGAAATCGGAAATGAAGATAAGATGAATGTCAGTTTGGGAAAGGCGGGAAGATCCCGCTGGTTGGGAAAAAGACCAAAGGTTCGTGGTGTTGCCATGAACCCGATTGATCACCCGCACGGTGGTGGTGAAGGAAAGTCGTCCGGCGGACGGCATCCTGTTTCGCCTACCGGTATACCGACCAAAGGGTATAAAACCAGAAAAAAACGAAAAGTATCCAATAAATTTATCGTCAAGAGAAGAAAATAGGAGAAGACTGTGTCGCGTTCGATTAAAAAGGGACCGTTTATAGAGAAAAGCCTGTACAAAAAGGTACTGGAACAGCAGAAGACGGGTGAAAAGAGAATGATTAAAACCTACTCCCGTTGTTCTACCATCATCCCTGAAATGGTGGGAATTACCATTTCAGTTTACAACGGTAAGACATGGATCCCCGTGTATATAACGGAGAATTTAGTGGGACAGAAGCTGGGTGAGTTTGCTCCTACAAGATTATTCAGAAGCCATGCCGGATCGGATAGAAAGGCAGTAAAAAGATAGGTGGTAATGTCAGATGGAAGTAAAGAAGGGTTATAAAGCACAGCTTAAATATCAACTTATTTCACCGCATAAGGTCAGACGGATCGCCGACCTGGTACGGAAGAAACCGTATAATGAGGCGGTCGCCATATTGGAATCGATGCCGCATAAAGGGGCGCGCCTTTTACGAAAATTAATCAGGTCCGCCGCGGCAAACGCGATCTATCAAAATAAAAAGCTGGATGAAGACATGCTTTATGTTCGGGAGCTTCAGGTGAATGAAGGCCCGCGAATGAAACGTGTCTGGCCGCGGGCAAGGCGCAGGGCCGACATCTTATTGAAAAGATTCAGTCACATTTTTGTGGTAATGGATGAAATAGGATAGGAAAGGATTATTATGGGACAAAAGGTACATCCGTACGGAATGCGGTTAAAAATAAACAAGACGTGGAAATCAAAATGGTACGTAGACCCGCGGGAATACGCCGCCACACTGCATGAGGATCTTAAGATCCGCAAGGTAATAACTACCCTGCCGGAGACAAAAAGCGCGGAGGTGGCTGATGTCGAAATAATCAGGCATCCGCAAAGGGTTACCATTATTATCCATTCAGGAAGACCCGGAGCGATTATCGGGGCCAAGGGTGCCAATATAGAGAAGCTGGGTGAGAAGATCCAGAAGGTTGTGGGCAAAAAGGTCCAGATTAAGATAAAAGAGATAAAGAATCCTGAGTCAAACGCTTCGCTCATTGCGGAAAACATCGCGCGGCAGTTAAAGTCACGTTCATCACATCGCCGCGTCATGAAAATAGCGATTTCCAACGCCATTAGGGCTGGTGTACAGG
Source organism: uncultured Spirochaetaceae bacterium (assembly GCA_964634205.1). Lineage (GTDB taxonomy): Bacteria > Spirochaetota > Spirochaetia > SZUA-6 > RPPD01 > JAFGGG01. The sequence continues at coordinate 102,770 of CAZWKE010000003.1, read as the reverse complement.
GAATAAAGATAAAAGTAGCCGGCCGTTTGGGCGGTTCGGAAATGGCCAGAAGAGAAGAATACAAAGAGGGAAGAATACCCCTGCATACCTACAGGGCGGATATCGATTACGGCTTTAGGGAAGCCATTACCACGTTCGGTACGATCGGAGTTAAAGTGTGGGTATTCAACGGCGAAGTATTCACCCGTGACTATAAAGAGGACGCCGGAAGTCTGATTAAAAAACAAAAGTCCAAAACGAGGAGCAGGGAAGAAGATGCTGAGTCCTAAGAGAACAAAATACAGGAAACAACAAAGAGCATATAAAGCGCGAACGGCGACCAGAGGAAACAAGATCGCGTTTGGTGAGTACGGTCTCCTGGCCATGGAAGCAAAATGGATTACCAACCGCCAGATAGAGGCGGCCAGGGTAGCCATGACCAGGCATATAAAGCGCGGTGGTAAGGTGTGGATCAGGATATTCCCCGATAAACCGTACACAAAGAAGCCCGCCGAAACACGGATGGGTAAAGGTAAAGGCAGCCCGGAATACTGGGTCGCAGTCGTAAACCGGGGGACGGTCCTTTTTGAGATAGCAGGCGTACCGCGAGAGCTTGCGGAGAGCGCCGTTAAACTGGCGGGAAGTAAACTGCCCATTAAGACAAAATTTATCCAAAGACGGGATATGGAGTAAGGGATATGCGTGATTCATTTAACGAGCTTTCACTTGAGGAGCTTCTTTCAAAACGAGACGAGTTGAAAAAAAAATACCGTGATTTGCGTTTCAATATGGTTATCGGGCATATTGAGAATTTGGTTGAAAAGAGGGTCATGAGGAGAAAAATCGCGGCATTGAACACCATGATTCATGAATTTGATCTGGGGATCAGGAAATAAGAGGAGCAAGGAATGGAAGGTAAACCTGTGCAGGCCAAAGTGAGGAAGAAAATATTTACGGGTAAGGTTGAAAGCACTAAAATGGACAAAACGATCGTGGTGAAGTTAACCAGGCGTAAACTGCATCCGTTGTACAAAAAATATGTAGTGGTTTCAAAGAAAATCAAGGCACATGATGAAAAGAACGAGTGTAATGTAGGAGATGTTGTCAGGGTTATTGAATCCAGGCCAATAAGCAAGGAAAAGTGTTGGCTGTTGCATGAAATTGTAGAAAAGGCAAAATAGCATAAGATTTAGAGGTAGAGAGTATGATTCAGATGAATTCGTTTTTAAATGTGGCGGATAACAGCGGAGCCAAGCGTGCCTTGTGTATTAAAGTACTCGGGGGTACAAGAAGAAAGTATGCCACGGTGGGAGATATTATAGTTGTTGCAGTAAAAGACGCCCTTGCCAACGCCCCGATAAAGAAAGGCGCGGTGGAACGTGCAGTGGTCGTACGGACAAAAAAGGAATATAAGAGACCTGATGGTACCTATATACGCTTTGATGATAATGCCTGTGTAATTATCGATACCAATAAAAATCCGAAGGGAAAGCGTATTTTCGGGCCGGTGGCAAGAGAGCTGCGTGAAAAGAACTATATGAAGATCGTTTCTTTGGCGCCCGAGGTTCTGTAGGAGGAAGAAATGAAGCAAAAACAGGCTGTTATGAAATGCAAGTTGAAAAAGGAAGACACCGTAAAGGTGATTGCCGGAAAAGAAGTCGGAAAGACCGGAAGGATCTTAAAGATTGACAGAACAAAAGGTCGTGTATTGGTGGAAGGGCTTAATCTGGTAAAAAAGGCCATAAAACCCAAGAAGCAGAACGACAAGGGCGGAATAAAAGAGATAGAAGCGTCCATCAGCATATCCAATGTGATGATTATGTGTAAAAAATGCGGTATAACACGTGTGGGTTTTGACTTTAAAAATGATAAAAAAACAAGGGTTTGCAGAAAATGTGGAGATGAACTGTAATGGCAGCAACGAAGACCTATATTCCGAGATTAAAGGAATATTATAAGAAAAAAATAGTTAATGAGCTTAAGGACGAATTTAACTATAAATCCGTGATGCAGGTGCCCCGCTTGGAAAAGATCGTGCTCAGCGTGGGTTGCGGTGAGGCGATTCAGAACAAAAAGCTGTTGGATTCGGTCATCCAAGAGCTGACCAAAATCAGCGGATTGAAAGCGGTAAAGACCAAAGCGAAAAAATCCATAGCGGGCTTTAAAGTGCGTGAAGGCATGGAAATAGGTGCCATGGTAACACTGCGGGGAAATTATATGTATGATTTTCTGGAAAAGCTGGTCAATGTGGCACTGCCGCGTGTAAAGGATTTTAGGGGAACAAATCCGAACGCCTTTGACGGTCATGGGAATTACGCGTTAGGGATTAAAGAACAGATTATTTTTCCTGAAATTGATTATGATACAATAGAAAGAATCAGCGGCCTTAATATTGCCATGGTAACTTCGGCCCGCACCGACGCGGAAGCAAAAAGTTTATTGAGCAAATTTGGGATGCCGTTCAGGAAGTAGAGGAAGACATATGGCAAGAAAAGCATTGATAAAAAAGGCGCAGCGTACACCGAAATATTCCACGCGAAAAGTAAATCGGTGTAAACTGTGCGGAAGGCCTCGTGGATATATGAGAAAATTTCAGATGTGTAGAATTTGTTTTAGAAAGCTTGCAAGCGAAGGGAAAATTCCCGGCGTTACAAAATCAAGCTGGTAAAAGGGGAGTAGCGAGAATATGAGTGTTTCAGATCCAATTGCAGATATGTTGACAAAGATTAGAAATGCAAACATGGCCAAATTTGAGAAGGTTGATATCCCAACCTCCAAATTAAAATTGGAAATCATTAAAATTCTTAAGAACGAGGGTTTCATAAAGAATTTTAAAAAGCATACGGAAGAGAATAGAAATTATATACGGATTTTTTTAAAATACGATGATAAAAACACGCCCATAATTCACGGGCTGCAGAGGGTCTCCACCCCCGGCAGAAGATTTTATTCGGGCTACAGGGATATGCCCCGTGTTTTTAACGGCTACGGTGTGCTGATTGTGTCGACATCGGAAGGCGTAACAACCGGTAAAAAAGCGGTTGATAAAAAACTGGGCGGCGAATTACTGTGTAATATTTGGTAAGAAAAGGACGGTACGAATATGTCGAGAATCGGAAAGATTCCGGTCAAAATCGCGGATGGCGTAAAATTAAACGTGGATAACAATACGGTCCTTGCCGAAGGACCCAGGGGCAAACTTACGATGGATTTCAGCCCTGAGGTGGACATAAAAATTGCGGAGGGAGAGGCGATTGTAACCCGTAAGGACGACACAAAACGTTCCCGCGCCATGCATGGACTTTACCGCAACCTGTTGAATAACATTGTTACGGGAGTATCCAAGGGCTTTAATAAGGTACTCATTATTACCGGTATCGGTTACCGGGCCGAGAAGAAAGGGGATATTTTGATATTGAATTTGGGTTTTTCCAACCCGATTGAATATCCCATTCCGGAAGGCGCCGCAATCGAAGTGGAAGCAAACAACCGGATAAGCGTTACCTGTAATAATAAGCAGCAGTTGGGACAGATCTGCGCGGAGATCAGGGGTTTCCGTCCGCCGGAGCCATATAAAGGGAAGGGCGTGAAATATGAAAAAGAGGTTATCCGCAAGAAAGTCGGTAAGACGGGAGTAAAGTAGGGTAATAGTATGAAAAAGATGAATGATAAACTGAGAAAAAGGCTTCGCAGGAAGTTCAGCATCAGGAAGAAGATTAAAAACTCTCCTGAAAAGCCCAGGCTGAGCATTTTTAAAAGCAACAAGTATACCTATCTGCAGGTGATAGACGATGTGCAGGGCAAAACACTAGCCGCCGCCTCGAACCTGGAAAAGGAGTACCGAAACATCAAGAATAACAGTAAGGAAATCGGGAAACTGGGTGAGGCTATGGGCCAGAAACTGAAAAAGAAGAATATTGGGGCCGTTACTTTTGACCGTAACGGATTCCTGTATCACGGACTGGTAAAGGCCGTTGCAGACGGCGTACGGAAGTCAGGGATTAAGGTTTAGGGGGAAGCAATGGATGTAGATATCACGAGCGTTGCGCTGGTTGAAAAGCTTGTAAAATTAAACAGGGTTGCAAAGGTAGTGAAGGGTGGAAGACGTTTTTCGTTTTCCGCTATTTCTGTGGTTGGAGACAGCAAGGGTAGTATCGGTTATGGATTCGGAAAGGCAAACGACGTTTCCGAGGCTATAAGAAAGAGTATGGAAAAAGCAAAGAAGAATATGCGCACCGTTCCTTTGAAGAAAACCACATTACCGCATCTGGTTGTCGGTAAGTTCAAAGGTGCTACGGTACTGCTGAAACCCGCAGCCCCCGGAACCGGAATTATTGCCGGAGGTCCGGTAAGAGCGGTTATGGAGGCCGTAGGGGTCAGGGATATTTTAAGCAAGTCCCTGGGTTCGGCAAATGCCATCAATATCGTGAAAGCGGTATTCGCCGGTTTTGATAAACTCTTGGACGCCAAAAAGGTAGCGGCGAACAGGGGAAAGACCCTGAAAGAGTTTTGGGGTTGATTATGGCAAAGAAGATGTTGAAAATAACGCTGAAAAAAAGCACAATAAGCAGAAAGCCCAATCAGAGAAAAACGGTAAAAGCATTGGGCCTGCGAAAAATTAACTCTTCGGTTACAAAAGAGGCGCGGCCTGAGATACTGGGGATGATTCGTACGGTTGAACACCTGGTGAGTGTAGAGGAGATTAAATCATGAGTGACAATACGTTAACGCTGTACAGGGGGGCCAGAAAAAAGAAAAAGCGCCTTGGCCGCGGATCGAGCAGCGGCACGGGGTGTACGGCCGGTAAGGGCTCAAAAGGCCAGAATGCGCGTTCCGGCGGCGGTGTTCGTCCCGGATTCGAAGGCGGACAGATGCCGCTTTACCGACGGGTGGCACGGCGCGGCTTTTCAAACGCGGTGTTCAAAAAGGTATATCTCATAGTTAACATAGATGATCTGGCAAAATATAATTCCGGGGAGACGGTGTCACGGGAAAGCCTTCTGCAAAAAGGATTGATCAAAAAACGCAATGTACCCGTGAAACTGTTGGCGCAGGGAGATATAAAAAAGAAGCTGGTAGTGGACTTGGACAAGGTTTCGCAGCAGGCAAAAGAAAAAATTATCGCCGCGGGCGGAGAAGTGAAAGAGTTTGTTGCCGGAGAAAAAAAGGACAAACAAAAATCCGCGAAGAAAAAAGCGGTTAAGGCGAAAAAAGCAACCGCTCCCAAAAAGACGGAAGAAAAGCCTGTCGCTGAAGGCAAGGGTAAGCCCGCACCGGTAAAAGCGCCTGAATCCAAGACCGAAAAACAGGTAAAAACAGCGGCGGAAAAACCCGTCAAACCTGCGGCAAAAACGGCGGCGGCGGACGCGAAACCGAAAGCCG
>CAZWKE010000003.1:90711-97309 GCA_964634205.1 uncultured Spirochaetaceae bacterium | reverse complement strand
GCAACAGAAGAAGAAACGCTGAAAACACAGTTTCGGGACGCGGCCGCAGATTCGGCAAAGCCGGAGACGGCGGAAGATAAAAAAGAAACAGAGAGTAAGGATACGGAATAATGGCGACAAATCCACTGGTTAATATATTCAGAACTCAGGAACTCAGGCAGAGAATTATTTTTACCATATTTTTATTGATAATTTTCAGGCTGGGCGCGGTCATTCCTCTGCCGGGAGTTGATTTTATTGAGTTAAAACGATCTTTAAATACACAGTCTACCCGCGGAGGGGTAAATATCCTCGATTATCTTGATCTTTTTGTCGGAGGAGCATTTAAGAACTACTCTATTTTTATGTTGGGAATTATGCCCTATATTACCTGTTCGATTGTTATGCAGTTGTTGGTGGTGGTTTTCCCGCGGTTAAAGAAAATATCCGAAGAAGAAGGAGGACGAAAAAAGATACAAAAGTACACGCGCTATGCCACGGTTTTTGTGGCCGCGGTACAATCTCTGTTTTTGATATCAAGTACGGTCAAAGACAGTATCCTTACGATACCGAGGGGGTCCTTTCTCTTTTTGGGGGTGGTTACCGTAGCCACGGGGACAATGTTCCTTATGTGGATGGGTGAGCAGATAAACCAACGCGGGATCGGTAATGGAATTTCGTTACTTATTTTTGCGGGAATTGTGGCGCGGATACCCAATGCGCTGCTGCAGTTAGGTATAATAAAATCCCTGCTGCGTTTTATAGAGGATGTCGGGGTGACGACCGGCCTTACCAGGAGGGGGGATATTTTAAGTCCTGCCGCTCAAAGCAGTACCGGCATAAACCCGGTGTTTATCCTGATGGCGCTGGTTATGTTTGTGTTTGTGGTTACGCTTATTATCTATGAACAGCGCGGACAACGAAAGATACCGGTTCATTATGCAAAGCGTGTTGTCGGCAGAAGAATGTATGGAGCGCAGAATACTTATCTGCCGTTTAAACTGAATCCTTCGGGTGTTATCCCGATTATTTTTGCCAATACCATACTGATTACGCCCATTCAGATTATCAGTAGTGTCGGCAGTAATATAAAATTTTTCAGGGACCTGGCACGCTTCTTAAATCCGTATGGAGTCCCGTATCTTATTCTCTATTCGCTTTTGATTGTATTTTTTGCGTATTTCTATACACAGGTAACCCTTAATCCGATTGAGATATCTAAAAATATACGGGAACACGGCGGCTCTATTCCGGGCATTCGTTCTGAGAGGATGGAGCAGTACCTGATAAGAATATTGAACAGGATTATTCTGCCAGGATCGTTGTTCCTGGCGTTTATCGCCGTAATCCCCTCCATTATTACCAAGTTGTTCGGGTTTCCCTGGAGTGTTGCAAGAATAATGGGCGGAACATCGTTGATAATTCTGGTAGGTGTAGGTCTGGATACCATGTCTCAGATTGAAGGACATTTACGGATGCACCACCATGAAGGATTGGTAAAGAAGGGAAAGATTAAAGCAAGAAATCTTTAAAAAAAGCAGAGGAAGCATATGAAGGTAAGAGTAAGTGTAAAACCAATTTGTGATAAATGTAAGGTAATCCGTCGACGCGGTGTGGTACGGATAATTTGTACAAATCCAAAACATAAACAAAGACAGAGGTAGGTGGTAGTATGGCCAGAATTGCGGGAGTCGATCTTCCCAACAAACATGTTGATATTGCCTTGACGTATATTTTTGGTATCGGAAGAGCATCGGCAAGAAAGATTTGTGCCGAAACAGGTATCGATCCGAATAAAAAAATAAATGAGTGTAGCGGCGAAGAAATCAATGTATTACGGAAAGAAATTGAGCAGGAATATAAGGTAGAAGGAAGACTGCGCACCGAAATTGCGTTAAATATAAAGCGTCTGATGGATATCGGATGTTACCGGGGCCTGCGTCATCGAAAAGGACTGCCGGTCCGGGGACAGCGAACACGGACCAATGCCAGAACAAGAAAAGGCAAGCGAAAGACCGTTGCCGGAAAACGTAAGGCCGTTTAGGAGGAAAACCGTTGGCTAAGAGAAAAACCAAAAAAGAGAAAAAGAAGAATATACAGGAAGGCCGTGTATATATACAGGCCACCTTCAATAATACAATTGTTACGGTTACGGACAGTATGGGTAATGCCATTTCCTGGGCATCCGCCGGATCCCTGGGATTCAAAGGGGCAAAAAAATCCACTCCGTTTGCCGCACAGACAACCACGGAAGCAGCCCTTAACAAGGCGCTGGAATCCGGTTTACAGCAGGTTGATGTATATGTAAAGGGGCCGGGAGTGGGCAGGGAATCTGCAATACGCTCAATCGGCGGAATGGGGATAAGGGTGAAAGTGATTGCCGATATCACTCCCATACCGCATAACGGCTGCAGGCCCCAGAAAAGTAGAAGGGTATAGTTACCGGTTAGTTTTTAGCGGAGGAAAAAATGGGTAGATATTTAGGACCGCAGTGCAGATTGTGCAGGGCGGAAAAAACAAAACTTATGTTAAAGGGAGACAGGTGCAAGAGCGAAAAATGTCCTGTTACCAAGCGCAAGGGCGCGCCCGGAAAAGGTCCGCGGGCCCGGACGCGTAAGATTTCGGAGTATGGAATACAGCTTCGTGAAAAACAGAAGCTGAAAAGAATTTACGGAATGTTGGAAACACAGTTTAAAATATTTTTTGAAAAAGCGGATAGAATGAAAGGGATTACCGGAGAGAATCTGCTGTGTTTATTGGAAAGTAGACTTGATAACATCGTATACAGAATGCATTTTGCTTCTTCACGCAAACAAGCCAGGCAGCTTGTACTGCATGGTCATGTGTTTGTAAATAAAAAGAAGGTAAACATTCCGTCTTATATTGTCAGAGAGAACGATGAGATAGAAATTAAAGAGAACAGCAAGAAAATGATTTTTATTAAAGAGAGTCTGAAAGAGTTCTCGCGTGCCGGTGTTATGCCATGGTTGGAGGTTGATCCGGATAAATTGTCGGGTACGGTAAAGGCACTTCCAAGAAGAAATGATATTTTGGACATGGCGGACATTAAAGAACAATTAATTGTTGAATTATATTCAAAATAAGGAGCTAAAAAGCAATGGCAAGAAAGAATCTCTTAAAAGGATTCAAGAGGCCGAAAGGCGTAAATTTTGAGCATAGTGAAGTAGAAAAGAATTATGGAAGATTTTTGGCATACCCTTTTGAGAGAGGTTTTGGTACTACAATCGGAAATACCCTAAGGAGAATACTCCTGTCCTCCATCCAGGGATATGCGATCACTGCGTTGCGAATAACGGTATATAATAATGAGAACAAGGCTCATACGATTTCAAATGAGTTTGAGGGTATCGCCGGTGTGCTTGAAGATACCCCTGAGGTGATCAGCAACTTTAAACAGGTAAAAATCAAATTCTCTGAAGAAGTGGAAGAAAAAACCATCCTGGTAACAAAGAAAGGACCCGGTGAGTTTGTCGCCGGTGACCTGGAAGTTGAAGACGGCCTGGAAATATTGAACAAGGATCTTCATATCGCCACAGTTAACGAAAGTGTGAGTATAGATTTTGAGATTCAGATAAACCTGGGCAGGGGGTATATTCCCGCCGAGAGGAATGAGCAACTGATTGATGTTATCGGTACCATTCCTATTGACGCTATATTTTCTCCCATAACCAAGGTTAAATTTGATATCAAAAGTACCCGGGTGGGTCAAAGAACGGATTATGATAAACTGATCCTGGAGTTATGGACCGACGGTACGGTAAAGCCGGAGGATGCATTGGCGGAAGCCGCAAAAATAGCCAAGGACCATTTTACCATTTTTATTAATTTCGATGAGGAAAGCCTGCTTGAAGATGAAGAGGCGGATGAGGAGGAACGCAGAATACAGGCAATTCTGGATACTCCGATCGAAGAACTTGAGCTGTCGGTACGTTCCAGTAATTGTTTAAAAAATGCGAATATTCGTACTATCGGGGATCTTACACAAAAGACCGAAGAGGAAATTGCAAAGACGAGAAATTTCGGCAAAAAATCCTTGCAGGAAATAAAAGACAAACTCAAGGAATGGAATCTCCGTTTGGGCATGAAGGATTACAGCACGTTAAAGAAGATTGCCAAGAAAGAAATGGAAAGGGAAAAAGAAGATGAGGCATAGAGTAGACTTAAAACGACTGGGCAGAAAACCCAGCCATAGGAAATCTCTCCATAAAAATATGGTAAGCTCTTTGTTTAAATATGAACGAATAAAAACAACCAAGCCAAAAGCCAGAGAAATCAGGCGTACGGCGGAAAAAATGATTACCAGGGCCAAGGTAGATTCCGTCCATAACAGAAGGACAATCGCCAAAAAAATCGTTGAAAAGCGGGTACTGGACAAGCTTTTTAAGGATATTGCACCGAGGTTTAAACAAAGACCGGGAGGTTATACCCGAATACTAAAACTGGGTACAAGAACCGGCGATGCCGCGGAAATGGTGCTGCTGGAACTGGTTGAACGGAAAGAACGAGAAAAGAAAATCAAAAAGAAAAAAGAAACGGGCGGAGCAAAAACCGCTTAATCCATAAGTGAAGAAGAAACAAAATACAAGAGAAGATGCATGGATTATCAGGAATGTATCTTCTCTTTTTTCTTTTATTGCCTGTATTGTTATCGCCCCGGCGATAATACTTCAACAAGATCTGCTGATAAAAATCATTCAATTCGGACTTTTACTGCTGCTGTTGGTTCTAAACAAAAAACAGCTTCATCTCAAAGGAAGTATACTATTTATCATTGTCACTGTGCTTTTTAATTTATCAGTTCCCACAGGCAGGGTGCTGATTACGATATTTGGATTTCCCATAACATTAGACGCAATAGAAAGCGGATGCGGGAAGGCGCTTACCCTTCTTACCCTGCTTTATCTCTCCAAACTCCTGATTTATCTTATTCCAAACGGAAACAGAAGGAAAACACAGCCTACTATCTTAAGCCGTTACAGGGATTTGTTGGATAAAACACTTTTCTATTTTACACAACTGCTTGAACAAAAGAAAAAGTATCCTTTGAATAAAATATGGGAAAGTCTTGATGAAATACTGATGAACACCTATAAAAGTAGTAACAGGACGTCAAAGGCGGGTAAAGCGGGGCAAAAAACAACCGGATGCGGGATATTTTTTTTAGTGGGTATTTGCTGTATTAATTGGTATTTTATAGTTATTCAGTATATTAATTCGGATATATTCCGATAAAATAAAAGATAGGCCTGATTATGCGTAGTATTAGGTTAAAACGGTAGAGAAAGTAAAAATTGAAGAACAGCAGGAAGATACTATTAACCATTCTGATCTCAATCGTGCTCAGTGCAATATTTTCCATACTGGCATTTACCAACCTTTTTTCGGTAATCGAGACCGGTTTGTACTATCCCATTATCGCGAATGAAAAAAAGACCGCAATCGCGCGGTATATAACCGCCAGTACAAAGTATCATTCTGATAACATAAAGAATATTTTTGATGTAATCGTAAAAAAGGATTATATATGGAAGGCATATTATACCAACCAGACAAGTGAAGATATATTGAAGAGAAAGGCGGCGTTTGATGAACTGACACGGATTTTCCCGGGTCAGTTTTTTGTGCGTCTGGTGGGACCACAGGGAAAAAGAATCCATTATAGTACACTTGCGGCGGACATCAGTGAGCCACGAACTCAGGGCAAAATAACATACAAAGACCTTTCAAAAGCTGATCCGTCCGCCAAAGGATTACCGTTAACCGGGGACGCCGGTCAAAAACCACGGATTCTGCTTGATTATGCGTCCGATCGCTTTATATACCTGCTTCCGGTTGTAGACAGCCTGAATGATTTTTTGGGAAGCGCACTTTTTTACGTTCCCGTAGACAATCTGCGTCTATATCTGCTTAACACGTTTCCCGGTACGGTCATCAAAGATGTAAAGGTGATTTCAGGGGAAGGGATATTATTTGATCCGGCCGGTCTATTATTGTATGCCGGGAAAGACGAACTTGAAAAATTAAGAAGTGAATTGAATAACACATGGTCTAAAAAATCGGACAAGGGGATTGAGAGTGTTACCCTGGCCACACTAGTACAAGGCCGGGAGGCACGCTTATTTTACCGTCATGCCGAATACGGAAACTACGGAATGATTCTCCCTCTTTCCCAGTTTACCATGAACGTTGCGCATAAGGTAATAATCCTGATACTCTTTTTATGTACAACATTTCTTATATGTTTTCTCGTCTTTAATATCAAGCAGGATCCGCAGACGGTAGTAGCCGAACGTATGAGACGGTTTCAACTGGAATTCTTAAAAGAGTTCTTAAAAGGAAAAGAAGAGATTGATCTCGAACATTGGCAGCATGAGATGAATGCACGGCGTTCGGAAATAAAAAAGTATATGAAAAAAGGTTTGCAAAAGCTTCCGGATTCCAAGGAAGCGCATTTGGATGAGTACATTATGAAAAGTTGGGACGAAGTGACCTCTTTTGTAAAGAGCAATGTAAGCAGACCGGGGATGGCCAAAAATGAACTTGAACGAATCGAAGAGCTGATCCGCGAAGCTTTAAAACAGGGGAATATTGTCCTGCC
>CAZWKE010000003.1:79785-90611 GCA_964634205.1 uncultured Spirochaetaceae bacterium | reverse complement strand
GCCGTAGAAGAGGTAGAGGCCGTAGAAGAGGTAGAGGCCGTAGAAGAGGTAGAGGAAGCCGAAGCGATGACGGTAGGTCCGGTAAAAAAAGCGGGCCTGCTGCAAACGGCCCTTTCGGTTGAGGCCGCCGCTGAAACCGAGGCGATGGAAGAGACAGAGGAGGCGGAAGCCGTAGAAGAGGCTGAGGAAGCCGAGACCGTAGAAGAGGTAGAGGAGGCCGAGGCGGTGGAAGAGGCTGAGGAAGCCGAGGTGGTCGAAGAAACCGGTGTGGTTAAAGCAGCAGAAGGCATTTCTCCGCTGGCACCTGAACCCTATGAGGAATTGGAAGAATTACCCGCGACCGCGGAAGGGACGGCGGCGCAGGAGAAAGAAGAATGGGCCTATTCACGTTTTCGTGAGTTGATATCCAAGGGCGATATAACGTATTTTGCGCTTGAAGAAATCATAAGTAAATATGAAAAAAATAGCGCGAATGTTATTTTTGATAATGGAGTGTACCGGATAAAGGATGAACTCTATGAGAAAAAAGAAAAACCTATAAAACATAAAGGATTGAAGGCGCTTGCGGAATCCGTCCTAATCGCGGAAAAACATTTTGAAGAAGAGAAGGAAGTAGTAGGGATCGACTACATTATCAAAATAAATGAATCGCTGTCTGATTTTGGCTTGGATAGTGCCGCAGAAAAGACTTCTCCGCAAAAAATATTCAGCAGGACCAGGAAAGTTGTGCCCTTGGTTGAGATGGGACTGGATCTGGATGAGTATTTCACACAGTATAGTCACTCAACAGATGACAAGGTAAGTATACAGGCATTCGGCAGATTATTAAAGAAAATGAAATCGGTCTGTTCATGTGTGTTGGAGAAAAAGGGAAATACTTATGAGGTAAGTTTTTCGATCGGGTTGGATGATGAAAGTAAGACCGATTTTAGTTTTCCGATTAATTCATTATTTGCCGCTGATTTTTTGGAACAAAGAAAAATTGTAGTTATTAGGCATGCGCTTTCGGATATTAATATGTTTGATGATAAATTATCCACGCAGGATAAAAAATATGTCAAACATTCCATCTTTTTCCCTGTGAAATATAACGATAATCCGGCTTACCTGTTTATCGGGCTGACCGGTAGAAAGGAAAAAGACATTATAGAGATTATGCAGGATATTAATGTACAGATTGAGCGGGAAGCTTGATCTTTTAATAGCATTATATCCCTTGACTAATATTGTCAAAACTATATACTTTATAGTTAGATAGTTATAAGAATTTATATAAGAATTTATTAGTGGAGGAAGATAATGGAACTTTGGTTGATTATCGGTCTTCCTCTCGCTGGTATTCTAGGTTGGTTAATAAGATGGCTCTATGCCAGATTTCAACTTTCATCATCAGAACAACGAGCAAGCAGGATTATTCACGATGCTATCAAAGATGCGGAAGCAAAAAAGCGTGATATCCTATTAGAAACAAAAGAACAACTGATCAGGGAGCGGGGTCAGCTTGAAAAGGAAACTAGGGAAAGAAGAAGTGAATTACAACGGCTTGAAAGAAGATTATTACAGAAAGAAGAAAACCTAGAAAAAAGATTATCCACTCTTGAAAAACAGGAGCGGAATCTGCAAAACCGTGAGAGGCAGTGTTTAGAACGAGAAGAACAATTAATACGTGACCAGGAAAATTGTAAAAATGAATTGGAAAGGTTGTCCGGGATTTCCGCGGCGGACGCCAAAAAACTTCTGATTCAGAGTCTGGAAAATGAAGCAAAACATGACGCACAGGTCTCAATAAACAGGATTGAACAGGAAGCCCAGTTAACGGCTGATAAAAAGGCCAGGGACATAATTATCAGTACAATCCAGAGAATGGCAACGGAAGTTTGTTCGGAGGTCACCGTGGCAACGGTGAGTCTTCCGAATGACGAAATGAAAGGCAGGATTATCGGGCGTGAAGGCCGAAATATTCGTGCCCTGGAAACCCTTGCCGGTGTTGATATAATAATTGACGACACTCCGGAGGCAGTGGTTATCTCCTGCTTTGATCCGATTCGCAAGGAGATCGCCAGGACCTCTCTGGAGCGGCTGATTGCCGACGGCAGAATACACCCTGCCAGAATAGAAGAAATCGTACAAAAGGTTACCAAGGAGATTACCCAGACTATTTTTGAAAAGGGTGAGCATGCCCTGTTTGAAATGGGAATTCATAATATGCCGCCTGAGGGTATCAAAGCCCTCGGAAGGCTTTATTTCCGTACCAGCTACGGTCAGAATGTACTGGACCACTCAATGGAGGTTGCCGTTATTGCGGGGATGATTGCCGCCGAGGTTGGGGCGGACCCCCGGGTTGCGAAAAGAGCGGCGCTGCTGCATGACATCGGAAAGGGTATTCAGACAAACAGTGAGGGTAACCATGCAGAAGTAGGCATGGATATGGCCCGGCGTCTGGGTGAGGATGAAGTTATCATCAATGCGATCGGTGCGCACCATAATGATGTTGAACCGATAAGTATAGAAGCGATTATTGTAAAGATTGCGGATGAGGTATCCGCGGCACGACCCGGCGCACGCAAGGAATCCCTGGATAATTACATAAAGCGTCTTGAGAATCTGGAGAAGATTGCTGAATCGTTTGACGGCGTGGAAAAATCCTATGCAATTCAGGCCGGAAGAGAGCTGCGCATACTGGTAAATAATGAAGAGGTATCGGATGAAGAGGCGAGGCTTCTGGCAAAGGAAATTGCAAAACGTATAGAAAGTGAGCTCAGTTATCCAGGAAGAATTAAGGTCACAATGATTAGAGAAACCCGGATAATTGAGTATGCCCGTTAACAGTATAAGAGCGTTGGTGCTCGGTGATGTTGTCGGAAAACCGGGCACCAGGGCGCTATTTTATAACCTGAAAAATATCATCAAGAAAACCAGAACCGATATTGCGATTGTAAACGGTGAGAATGCCCATGAAGGTTCCGGTTTAGTCCCCGAGCTTGTCAATGAATTTTTCACTTGCGGCGTGAATGTTATCACCTCGGGAAACCATATCTGGAGAAAAAAAGAGATCTATTCCCTGCTGGAATCCGAGGAACGGCTGCTGCGTCCGGATAACTATCCGAAAAAAGTCCCCGGCAAGGGAGCATGTACCACTATGGTAAAGGATGTTCCGGTAAGCGTTTTAAATCTGGAAGGGAAACTGGGTAATTCACGCCTGCCGTGTCCCTTCCAGATCGGCTCCGAAAGGATCAAACAACTCCGCAGTAAAAGCCCGGTTATTATCATTGATTTCCACGCGGAACTTCCGCAGGAAAAGGAAGCCCTGGCGCTTTATTTTGACGGTAAAATATCTGCTTTAGTGGGGACCCATACGCACGTTCAAACCGCGGATGAGAGGATATTGCCCGGTGGTACCGCGTATATTACCGATATCGGGATGACCGGTCCGGCGGACAGTGTTATCGGTGTTTTTCCTGAGGTTGCCATAAAACGTCTTGTATCACAAATGCCGCTGAAGATGGAGGTTGTGGACAGACCGGCGGTGATCATGGGGGTGGTCATCGAGATTGATACGGCCTCCGGTAAGGCGCTTTCGATCGAACGTTTTAAGGAATATTGCAGCGTATAAGGTTTAAAGGTAGTGGGTAAAAAGGAATCCCTTCTCAGTCTGCTTCAAACAAAGTATACGGATAAAACAAAAGATGAGCTTGTTGCCCATATCCTCTGCGGTGAGGTCCGGGTGAACGGTGAACGCTGCCTTGATCCGAAAACCCTGATGGATAACGACAGCAGTATTGAAATCGGTGAATCCAGACGTTTTGTCTCCCGTGCCGGTGAAAAACTGGATGCGCTGCTTGATGAATGGAAAATGGACATAAGCGGAAAGGTATTCATCGACGCCGGGTGTTCCACCGGCGGATTTACCGACTGCCTTTTACAAAGAGGAGCAAAATATGTATACGCCGTGGATGTGGGGGTTAACCAGCTTGATTATTCCCTGCGGCGTAACAGCCGGGTGGGGGTAAAGGAAAAAACCAATATTGTCCGGCTGGTTGCAGCGGATCTGCATCTGAAACCGGACGCGGCGGTGATGGACCTTTCTTTTCGTTCCGTACGCGGGGCTGCGGCGCATATCCTCCCGTTACTGAAGGAAAAATGGATAGTAGCATTGATAAAACCACAGTTTGAATGGCGAAACCCGCCGGCTGATTTTAATGGTGTTGTAAAAGAGAGAAAGCATTTTCTTTCAATTCTCTTCTCACTTATTGAGGATTTACATCGTGAACGGGTATATGTGAACAACATCACCCTTTCAACCCTGAAGGGACGGAAAGGAAACAACGAGTTTTTCTTTCTGCTGACCCCGAAGCAGGACGCCGCCGCAGATGAAATTACACGGCTTGTTGAGGCCGCTTTACGGCGTTTATAAGAAGATGCCGGCCTGGAATCATACCCTTCAGATACCAAAGATAGGCCTGTATGGATTTTTTCCATTTGTTGTTCAGTCCGTTGGCATATATTCCCACAAGGAATGACAAAATCCTGCCTTTAAAGAGTTTTTTTACCAGCTTAAACGGTGAATAAAACCTTTCATGTGCCTGAATCTGGGCGTTTTGCAGTTCAAGTTTGCTTAAAAACTTCGGCTGGAATTTTACGTGATGCGCATCATACTCCGCCCAGTTGTAATCGATGATTCTTCCGCTTTCAAGCATGGAGTTGTAGAATACCGTTCCGGGGAGCGGGGTAAGGATTAAGAACTGGGCCGAGTCAATGGGTTGGGAAAGCGCGAAGTTTATTGTGTTATCGATACTTCGAAGCGTGTCTGAATCAAATCCGAATACAAACATCCCATGAAGATAAATGCGGTGCTTTTGTATTTCATTTATGGCGAAAACCATATCTTGAATCGATTGTGATTTATGCATCTCGGCGAGCGCATTTTCATCACATGATTCAAATCCGATGTAAAGCACCTGGCACCCGGCCTTCTTCATTAATGGAAGCAGCTCGGGGTCCTTGGCGATGTCGGTACGTACCTGGGTTGACCAGCCGAAATTAAGGTTCAAATCCATCATCTTCTGCAGCAGTTCTTTGGTCCGTTTCCTGTTGGCCGTAAAATTATCGTCATAGAAAAAAATATGATGTTTTTTTGGGTCATACTGCTGCAGTTCCCGGATAACATTATCCGTGGAACGGTATCGGTATTTCTTTCCGAACATCCCGGTGACCGAACAAAAGGTACAGTCAAAGGGACAGCCGCGGGAGGTTTGGACGGGAATTATCTTTCGTTTCAATGGGTTTCGGCGGTAGCTGCTTCGCCCGTATTCAATAAGTGAAAGGTCGGGAAAGGGCAGGCGGTCAAGGTCATGAACCGGTGCACACTGCGGATTCTTGCTGATCCCCGCGTTCTGTTTCCAAACCAGACCAGGGACACTCTCCAACGACTCTTCATTTATCAGCGCATTAATGAGCTTGGGGAAAGCGGTTTCGCCCTCTCCCGTTATGCAATAGTCAACATGCTCAACGGCCTCTTCCGCACAAAAACTTACATGCGGTCCGCCGATGATGGTGGGAATTCCTTTTTCCCTATAAAAGCGGGCGATACGGTAGGCGGCCGGGGCGGTCGAGGTTATGGTGGAAAGCGCGACCACATCAGCCACCGGTTTTTTCTTCATTATTTCCTGTTCACTCATAAAGCAGACCCGAACGGCAAACCCGAGGTCCTTCATTATTGTCGCAAGCAGTATACTTCCCAGGCGGGGAAGATTAAATTTTGCGTAAATATGCAGATTGTTTGTTTTTGGCTCAATAAATAAAATGCTTTTTATATTCATGCCCCCTCCTTATATAAAACATACCTATACGTATGCTTTAATAAATCTACTAAAGTATACGTATAGGTACAGTTAATGTCAAGTTGTTTTAAGGAAAAAATACGGGCGGTTTAATTAAATGATTTTCTGGAGAGAGGTTTCCCGACAAAAACCCCTTCCTGGGCAAGGTAATTTACGGTTTTTCCATTGATGAGAATCTGAACCTGGTTGATATTGCTGAATTCGGTTGCGGTATAAACCACCTGTTTGAGTTGCGCGGTCAGGCCGAATACCCCCAGGCTGTTAAAACGAAACTCTTCATTAAAATCAATGAACGCGGTATTTCCTTTGACATACACTTTGTTTATTTTTGTCTGTTTGGGAATAAGGTTCATTAACTCATCATTGAACTCCCTGCTTGTCGGTCCTTTTAACAGGGCATGCAGGGTCTGGGTAAGGGGAGAGTCCTTGAAGTCAATGGGGCGGGTAACGTTTCTTACTTCAAACTCATCGTTACGGTTCATCACCACAAAGTACAGCTTGGCTTTGCGGACATACGGTTTTTCCTTATCAACTTTCGGGGTCGGTGCGGGAGTGGGTTTTTCCTGCTCTTTTTCAGGCAAAGGGCTTTGCATGTGTTCATTCGGGTCTACCCTAACGGTGACGACTTCATCGCCGCCCTGTGTCTTTTTATCCGAGGTTTCTTCTGTTTGTTTGGGGTCGGTATTATAGCGGATATTTACGGCCTGCCCGCCGTTGTCTTCCTTGTTCTGGAAAAGAGTTAAAAATCCCGTGTCTTTCAGTACCGCCTGGATATTCTGCTGGTTTAGAAGAAATACCACTACGACAAGCAGAATTAATGCAATCCAAAACAAACATCCTAAGGAAGCTTTCTTGCGTTTTGCCATAACATTGTAATTATCGGCAAAAGGGCTTCATTGATTTATAGAGCAATTTTCAGATTGCCAAAAGATTATTCTTCGATTGCTATTGCTTCTACGGGACATTGGTCGGCCGCCTCACGGCAGCTTTCCACGGCAGCGTCAGGAACCGGATTTGTATAGGCTACGGCAGTATCCCCTTCCATTTTGAATACTTCCGGGCAAATATCCGGGCAAAGCGCACAGCCTGTGCAGGTGTCTTTATCTACGGTTGCTTTCATTTCATCTTCCTTTTCTAATAGAGGATTTGCTCCATCAGCTTGTCACCCTGCTGCATGAGCATTTTTACATACTGGGTTCGTTTATACACCCATTGGTCCTTGGCCTGCAAGCTGTGATAACTCATTTTTCCTTTTATCTGCGCAAGGCCGGAATATTTTTTCGCGGAAAGCCAGGTATCGATATCTTTCAACATGGTACCGACATGGTCTATGCTGTTTTTGTAAAGCGTCGTCACCACCTGTACAACGTCGGCACCGGCCAGGATCATTTTAATCACGTCCTCACCCTGCATAATTCCCGTGCCGGCACAGAGTGAAGCTTTGACATTTTGGTAGAGTAATCCCATATACCGCAGGGGGAGCCTGTTGTCGTCCCGTTGGCTGAAGGCAAAGGGAAAAACATTCTCTTCCTTTTCTATATCGATATCCGGCTGGAAAAGACGGTTAAAAAGGAGAAAACCATCTGCACCGGCTTTATCGAGTTCATCGATAAAATGAAGCACATTTGTGTAGAACGGACTTAACTTTATAATAAGCGGCAGTCCGATGCGGCTTTTCAGTTCGCCTACCAGTTCGATCTGTTCCTTTTCAATGTCCCCCCCGGGTTTGGTCAAGGCCTGTGGTGTGGCATAGAGATTAATTTCCAGTCCGTCTATTCCGCATTTTGCCAGCTCAAGCCCCCAGTCGATCCATATCTCCCTGCGTACCGCGTTCAGGCTGGCGAATACGGGAATGGCAACGGCCTCTTTCGTCTTTTGCACCCAGAACAGGTGTTCTTTGGTTCCGGCATGTTCCAGATGAGGAAAATGGTCCAGCATTTCCGAATAAAGATTTTCATTTTTATGCAGGTCCGCCTGGAACTTCAACTGTTCCAGTTCGATCTGTTCTTCAAACAGGGATTTGCACACCAGTGCCGCCACTCCGCTTTTTTCCAGCAGCTTGATGGTATCCATATTCGAAGTCAATCCCGAAGCTCCGGCAATAATCGGATTTTTCAGCTTGATTCCGACAAAATCCGTTGAAAGGTCCGCCATAATTCCGTCTCCTTGCTTTGGTTTGATGTTTTGGAAACCGGATCTCCCATTGATCAGGCGATACCGATCTCCTTACTCAGGTACACGTCCTGGATGGTGTTTAGTAATTCGATACCCTGCTGCATGGGGCGCTGAAATGCCTTGCGGCCGGAAATAAGTCCCATGCCTCCGGCGCGCTTGTTAATGACCGCGGTACGAACCGCCTGTGCCAGATCATCATTACCTTTGGAAGCGCCCCCGGAATTGATCAACCCCGCCCTGCCCATAAAACAGTTGATGACCTGATAGCGGGTAAGGTCGATCGGATGATCGCTGCAAAGATCGGTATACATTTTATCGTTCTTTTTCCCGTAATTTACGATGTTTTTGAATCCGTAATTGCATTGCGGCTGTTTCTGTTTCACAATATCCGCTTCAAGGGTGGCACTAAGGTAATTGGCCTGACCGGTCAGATCCGCGGCAAGATGATAGTCGGCATCCTTCGTTTTAAAGACCTCATTGCGCAGATAGGCCCAGGCAATAGTAACCAACCCCAGCTCATGCGCGTATTGGAAGGCCTCTGATATTTCAACAATCTGCCTTCTGCTTTCTTTTGAACCGAAATAAATGGTTGCTCCTACGGCCGCCGCGCCGGTCTCGAAAGCCTGCCGTACACTGGTAAAGAGGATCTGATCATAGGTATTGGGGTAAGACAAGAGCTCATTATGGTTGACCTTAACAATAAAGGGTATCTTATGTGCGTATTTCCGTGCCACCGCTCCCAGTATACCGATGGTAGACGCGACCGCGTTGCACCCGCCCTCAATCGCCAGTTTTATAATATTTTCCGGATCAAAATAAAGGGGATTGGGAGCAAAGGCCGAACCCGCACTGTGCTCCACCCCCTGGTCAACGGGTAAAATGGAGAGATAACCGGTATCGGAAAGCCTGCCGTGAGAAAACAGGGCCTGCATATTGCGCAGAACCCGCGGACTCCTCTCGGAATGACTCCATACCCGGTCCACAAAATCTCCACCCGGCAAGACCAGGCTGCTTTTATCCACCTTGCATTTATATGTCAGCAGGTCTTCCGCTTCGCGGCCCAATAATTTTCTTATTTTTTCCATATAATTTCCTTCCCCATGACTAAAATGTCGAAACCGGCAGGGCCGGAAAAACAGTTATTCCACGCCGATTGTTTTGGTGTTTTGCCAAAGCCCGTGAATATTACAAAAACTTGTGGCGATGATTGTGCCCGGTTTATCGGTCTTCATCTGCACCGCACCAGCGTGATGAGTATAAACCGTGCCGGTATCGGCACCCTCGGTGGATTCGCCGTGTGCGTTAAAATCAATCTTTCCGATATGGTTGGGGAACTTGGCCCCCGTCGCGTGAAAATATACATCGATCCAGCGTATATGATGCGCTGTGGTATTGGGGTGGGCCACCTCTTTCCCGATGGAAATTTTAATTTGGAATACCTCGCCTTTTTTTACCGTATCGGCACATTCTATTACCGGAATATGCTTTTCCGTTTTCCAGTCCGCCGACTGATATAATTCAGTGATTCCCGCCATTTAACTTCTCCTTTTCGGTTGTTTTTCTACAATATCGCGATATCAGGGGACGGCGACACTAGGCTGTGGTGTGTTTTTACTGACTTTTTTCCCCTCTATTGCCGGAGGGTTTTTGATTGAGTATGTTAAGCCTATACGGAGGTGAGAAATGGCGGATGATTTTTTGATCGGACATTATACGAACAGGGAAAAGGTAAGCGGGTGTACGGTTATCATCTGTCCGCCGGGAAATACGGCCTCCTGTTATGCGGGCGGTGCCTCACCCGGCACGCGGGAGCTGGTGTTGCTGCATCCGGAAAAAAAAATGCAGACGGTAAACGCCGTCCTTTTAACCGGCGGCAGCGCGTATGGCCTGTCCGCCGCGGGCGGGGTAATGCGTTATCTCTATGAACAGGGCAGGGGGTACAAAACCGCGGGCGGGATCATGGTGCCCATAGTCCCGGCTGCGGTAATTTTCGATCTTAACCTGGGCAGTACAATGTTTTATCCCGGAGATGAAGCCGGGTATGAGGCCGCACAAAGCGCTTCGCCGGATTTCGGGGTCTGTGGAACGGTGGGGGCGGGTACGGGAGCCACGGTCGGAAAGTGGGCGGGTTTTGAATACTGTATGAAAGGCGGCCTGGGGACCGCCTTGCTTGAGTATAAAAAAATATTTATACGGGCGATAGCCGTGGTAAACGCGGTGGGGGATGTTTTTGATGAACAGGGAAAGGTGCTTGCCGGCGCCAGGGATGAAAAAACCGTTTTTGCCTGTAAAAATCCCGATAAGGACCTGGTGCGACTTTGGGAGGAAAGGGGTCGGGTGGATTCTTCCCGGGAGCATACCGTGCTTACCACGCTGTTAACCAACGCCGCGCTTTCCAAACTTCAGGCGTACAAACTGGCACAGAGCCTGCAGCTGCGTCTGGCCCGTGTTTTTTTTCCATACAGTACACTTTATGACGGTGACGTCACCTTTGTGGTTTCGGCGGGCTCCGAAACCGTTTCTCCGGAGATATTGAGTGAGCTGGGCGGACGTACGCTGCATAAAGCCGTAATTTCGGCGGTTTGTTCGGCCACCGCACTTGCCGGAATACCTTCCTGTTCATCACTGAGGGAGGAGACATAGGTGCGCGCGTCCCCAAATCATCTTCCGCGAGGTGCGCGTTTCTCCGCGCCCGCGGGAGCACGCTGACACTATCTATCGCCGCTAACAATAATAACCGCGTTTCTCCGCGCCCGCGGGAGCACGGATTGAGAGCAGCGCCCGGAAATAATCAGACAACGCGTTTCTCCG
>CAZWKE010000003.1:0-79685 GCA_964634205.1 uncultured Spirochaetaceae bacterium | reverse complement strand
CGCGTTTCTCCGTGCCCGCGGGAGCACGGTATGATCTCCAGCTTTGCGATTCTCCGCCTGTGCGCGAACAGGGGCGGCGATTTGCCGCTGGTGGTGAAAAACCTATATATTATTAATGAGATATTAAAAAAACGTGGAGGTCAGTAATGAAGGTATTGATACTTTTCTATTCGGTTTATGGACATATTTATAAAATGGCCCAGGCTGCTGCCGAGGGAGCAGGCAGCATAGCGGGCGCACAGGTGGATATCAAACGGGTGCCGGAGACCCTGCCCGACCATATATTGCAGCAGATAGGCGCGGCCTCCTTCCAGAAGGCCTTTTCACATCTTCCGGTGTGTGCGATTGAGGAACTGCCGGCTTATGATGCGATTCTGTTCGGGACACCCACACGTTTCGGTAATATGTGCGGGCAGATGAAACAGTTTCTTGACGGTGCAGGACCGCTTTGGCAAAAAAATGCGCTTGTGGGAAAGGTCGGCGGCGTCTTTACCAGTTCGGCCACACAGCATGGAGGACAGGAATCGACAATCCTTTCTTTCCATATCCTGTTGCTGCACCTGGGTTTTATCATCGTCGGGTTGCCGTACAGCTTCGGGGGACAGACGCGGCTGGACCAGATCACCGGGGGCTCTCCCTACGGGGCATCGACCATCGCGGGCAGTACAACCCCGCGCCAACCGTCCGCCAATGAACTGGAGGCGGCGCGTTTCCAGGGACGGCATATTGCCCAGATAGCCGCCAGGCTTGCCGCCTGAAAATCGCGATGGATAGTACTTTTTTCTGACGAAAATTATTGACGATGCTCTGTTCTTTTTTTAAAGTTCGAATTGCACAAGTAAGAAACTTGAAAAATAATCAGGCTGATAGTACTATTATATATAACCTCTTATCGGTGCGTACCGCGCCGGAGAGACGGATTGAATGAAGAAAGTAACTATCTTGAAAGGTTTTTAAGGAGTGTTATATGCCGGCAATTGAAATTAAACCCGATATTTCCTGGATCGGGGTCAATGACAGAACAACAGATTTGTTTGAGGGCATCTGGCCCATTTCCAGCGAAGGGGTGTCGTATAATTCATATCTGATCAATGATGAAAAAAAGGTAATCATAGACCTGGCCAAATCCCTTAAATCGGAAAATTATTTTGATCAGATGGAAACGGTGCTGCGGGGAGGGCGGGTGGATTATGTAGTCATAAATCATATGGAACCCGACCACACCGGCATTCTGCATGTACTGAAAAAGATCTCGCCGGATATTACCATACTGGCAAGCCCCAAGGCAAAAAAAATGCTGGAGGATTTTTACCAGATTACGGCCAACGTCCGTGAGGTTGGAGACGGCGAGGAGGTTTCAATCGGGAAAAGGACGCTGCAGTTTTTCCATGTGCCCTTTGTGCACTGGCCTGAGACCATGGTGACCTATGATAAGACAGCCAAAGTACTTTTTTCGGGCGATGCCTTCGGGGGATACGGTGCGCTGCGGGGGGCGATATTTGACGATGAGTGTACGGACTTTGAATTTTATAAAAAGGAAGCACTGCGTTATTTTGTCAACATTATCGCCAAATTCACCGGACCGGTCCTGAAGGCGATCGATAAGATAAAACCGCTGGCGATCGATGTTATCGCCCCGGCACACGGCCTTGTCTGGAGAAAGGACCCGGGCCTCATTGTGGATCTTTACCGGCAGTGGGCCGATTATGCCGCCGGACCTACAGAAAACGGCATAACGTTGATCTACGGCTCCATGTATGGGAACACCGAGCTGATGATGAACGCCGTTATCGAGGGGATCTCCAGCCAGGGGGTGCCGCTGCAAATATTTGACGCGGCGCGCACTCACGTCAGTTATATCCTTCCCTCGCTCTGGACCCAGTCGGGCGTGATCATCGGCGCACCCACTTATGAGGGCAGCCTGTTTCCCCCGCTGGTACACGTACTTGAGATGGCGGTGTTAAAACGGGTCAAAAACAAAAAAACGGCCATGTTCGGCAGTTACGGCTGGAGTAAGGGAGCCTTACGGGAAATAAAACACCTGACCGAACCCGCGGGCTGGGAGCTTGTCATGGATTTTGAATTCCCCGGCGGGCCGGACCAGGGGGAGCTGCATCGCGGTGAAGAGTTCGGCGCGGAGTTCGCCCGTCTGATAAAAAATCAGTCTTAAAGGGATACAATGACTATTAATGATTTTAACCGGTTGATGTTCTGGAGTGTGCAGATACGCCGCGCAATCGCCGGCAGTATGATCCAGAGTATGAAGTTTTCTCAGAGTTATAAACAGGAGCTGCAGTATCTTTATAATACCCTCAAGGCCCTGCCCCATAAGGACAATCTCTATACCTTTACTCAAAACGGAGAGGAGATCGGATTCGATCTGTCCTATGAATTACAGGAGCTTGAAAAGGACATCACCTTTCTCAATCATGTGCCCGACTCTTTTCTGTATTATGTATATCAAATGAACCGGAACAACATTAAGGATGAGGTGAAACAGGGCATGACATTTTTGCGGGACCTGAACTTCAACAGCTTTATCACCGACCGTGACGGCACCGTCAATAATTACTGCGGGCGCTATCTTTCCTCGGTGCAATCGGTCTACAACGCTTATTTCCTTTCCGGGTTTGCCTTGTTGAAATGCCGGAACAGCGTCATTCTGACCTCGGCACCCCTGGAGAACATCGGACTTTTGGACGTAAGTGTAAACCCGCCCATGATTTTTCATTATGCCGGTTCCAAGGGCAGGGAGTATATGGATATTCACGGGAGAAAAGGATCCCTGCCGATTGAGGAGGACAAGCAGCAAAAACTCGATGAACTCAACAAGCAAATTGCGGTATTGGTGGAAAAGCCTCCGTACCGGATTGCTTCGTTTATCGGTTCGGGCCTGCAGTGTAAATACGGGCAAACCACCCTGGCCCGCCAGGATATTTACCATACCGTACCGGACGCTCTCTCCCAGGCCCTGCTGGGTGAGATACGGAGTATTGTGAAAAACCTTGATCCCGCTGAGGAATACTTTCGCATCGAGGATACGGGCAAGGATATTGAGATAATTCTTACCATCGGAAGCGGGGACACCGCTGCGGTTAAGGATTTTGACAAGGGTGACGGGATAAAATACCTGCATGAAGCGTTGGGGCTGGGACTGGAAAAGGGACCTCACCTGGTGTGTGGGGACACGGCCTCCGATCTGTCCATGGTAGAGGCGGTGCGGGGCTTTTCGGAGGATGTCTACACGGTGTTTGTCACCGAGGATACCGAACTGCAGCGGAAGGTCTCTTCTCTTTGTAAACGCAGCTATTTTGTCTCCTGCCCCGACAGCCTCATTCTGTTACTCCATCAACTCACACGGAAAGGATAATACCATTACCATGCATGCCAAAGGATTCGTTTTTGATCTTGACGGGGTGATCACCCAAACAGCAAAACTCCATTTTCAAGCCTGGAAAAAGGTGTTTGACTCCTATTTGGAAGAACGGCACTCCGGTTCGCAGGGGGAGTTTGTCTCTTTTGAATATGATAAAGATTATATTCCCTATGTGGACGGGCGCTCACGATATGAGGGGGTAAAGGTGTTCCTTGATTCACGGGGAATCACTGTTCCCTACGGAGATCCGCAGGATGATCCTGAGAAGAATACCGTCTGCGGGGTGGGAAACAGAAAGAACCGCCTGTTCCGCGAGCTGATCGGGGAGCAGGGGGTGGAGGTGTATCCTCATGCGGTGGAGTTCATCGAGGGGCTGGCGGCGCAGGGGATCAAAATCGGTGTGGCAACCTCCAGTAAAAACGGTTCCTATATAATAGAGCACATGAAGCTGGACAGAATGTTCCAGACGGTCGTGGACGGTAACGTGGCCGCCGAGCTGGGATTGCGCAGTAAGCCGCGGGGTGACCTGTTTGTGACCGCTGCGAAGCGGATGGGGCTTACTCCCGCCGAATGCGCTATGGCCGAGGACGCGCTCTCCGGTGTGGCGGCGGGGAAGAATGGGAATTTCAGCCTTGTTGTCGGAATAGCCCGTCACAATAATGAAAAGCAGCTCTATGCCCATGGTGCGGATATGGTCGTCTCCGATCTTCGGCAGTTAAACCTTCAGCGCATCAGCAACTGGTTTGAAAAGGGGCTCCCGCGGGAAAACTGGATCCTGCGTTTCAGGGATTTTGATCCTGAGGAAGAAAAGCTGCGTGAAACACTCACCACCGTCGGTAATGGATACCTGGGGACCCGCGGCTGTTGTCTCAATGAGCGGGGCTCGGAGACCCACTACCCGGGGACCTATATCGCCGGGGTGTACAACAGGTTGCCCACCCGTATTCACGGTAAAAACATCGAAAATAATGATCTGGTAAACTGTCCCAACTGGCTTTTGCTGGAGCTGAATATCGGAAGTTCACATAATATCTACCCGTTTGAGGCTGAAATCCTGGATTACGAGCATTCTCTCGATATGTATAACGCCGAACTGAAAAGGGTTATTACCTACAGGGACAAGGCGGGGAGAATCACTACCGTGGAAAGTTATCGCATTGCCAGTATGGACAACCCCCATTGTGTGGCCCTGAAATACATTATCATCCCGCACAATTATTCGGCTGAGATGGCGGTGAAATCCGCTCTGGACGGAACTGTGTACAATAATGGGGTGCAGCGCTACCGGAACCTAAACTCCAATCATCTGTCCCCGGTCGATGCGGGGAAAACCTCGCCGGGGATATATCTGACTACGGAGACCGTAACCTCACGCGTGTTCATCTATATGAATGCCGCTACCCGTATTTACCAGGGCGGGAAAATCATTGAAGAGCCGGTCCACGTCCATAAACGGAGCGGGTTTATTTCCGAGATTTTTGAGGTTCGGGTGATCCAGGGCCAGCCGGTTGTTATTGAAAAAATGGTAAGCATCTATACCTCATTGGATAATGATGTTCCCGATCCCCGAGAGGCCGCGCTGGAAACCTTGAAGCAAATGGAGAACTATTCACGGCTTTTTTCACATCATAAAAAGCGTTGGCATGAATTATGGGAAAACATGGACTTCAGAATTGAGGGAGACAGGTTTACCCAGAACAGTATCCGCCTGCACTGCTACCATCTGCTGTGTACCGCCTCTCCCCATATCTGTGGAAAAGACCCGGGGATCCCGGCCAGGGGGCTGCATGGTGAGGCCTATCGCGGGCACATCTTCTGGGACACGCTCTTTATTCTCCCGTTTTTTATCCTGCATTTTCCCGATATCGCCCGTTCACAACTGCTGTACCGGTACAAGCGCCTGGACCAGGCGCGGCAGTATGCGTCGGAGCACGGGTATAAAGGCGCCATGTATCCCTGGCAGTCCGCGGACAGCGGAGTGGAAGAGTCACAAACACTCCATTATAATCCGGTTTCAGGCGAGTGGGATCCGGACCTGAGCAGCAGACAGCGGCATATCTCCCTGGCTGTCTGCTATAACGTTATCACCTATTATGAGTATACGGCGGATGATGAGTTCCTTTATGATTACGGGCTGGAAATGCTGGTAGAGATTGCACGGTTCTGGGCCGGTATCGCCACCTTCGAGGAGGAGGACGGACGTTACCATATAAACGGGGTAATGGGGCCGGATGAGTTTCATGAAAAGTATCCGGACACAAAGCAGGGCGGATTAAACGATAATGCCTATACCAATATCCTGGTTGCCTGGGTGCTGCGTAAAACCGTGCAGATTCTAACCGGTGTTCCGGGGAAGGTCCGTGACAACCTGGAAAAGAAACTCGCGTTTTCCGCAGAGGAAACCGGGCTGTGGGAAAAAATAAGCAGCGGGCTTTATCTGGAAATAGACTCACATGGGTTGTTGTCCCAGTATGCCGGCTATATGAAGCTGGAAGAGATCGACTGGGAAAGATACCGGCGCAAGTACAAAAACATCCAGCGGCTTGACCGCATTCTCAAGTCGGAAGATGATACGCCGGACCGCTACAAAATCAACAAACAGGCGGACGTACTGATGCTGTTCTATCTGTTGTCCCCTGAGGCGGTATGCGCGGTGATAGAACGGCTGGGGTATAAACCCGGAGACGCCGTACAGTTTTTGGCAACCAATTATGATTATTACGTCTCCCGCTCAAGCAACGGTTCCACCTTAAGCTATGTGGTACACTCCTTTATTCTGCAGTACCTTCACCGGACCGATGAAATGTGGCAGCGGTTTTTAATTGCATTGGGGAGCGATATACGCGACATACAGGGCGGGACCACCGCCGAAGGAATCCACTGCGGGGTGATGGGAGGCACAATCGATATTCTTGTCCGTGCATTGGCCGGCCTGGACTTAAACAATGAGCCGTCCGCCGCGCATCCGCATATTCCGCCCCATTGGAAATCGCTTGAGTTCAATTTTATTTATAGAAAGCGCCGCTATGTCTATCGTTATGATGAAAATGGTGTTTCCATTACGCCGCTTTAAAAGTTGATATCGTGCGGGTCCGGACCGATCCGTTCATTCCTGTCCAGCGCGTCTATCTTTTCCATGTCCGCGGCCCCTATTTCAAAATCGAACAGGGTCTTGTTTTCGACCATTCTCTTTTCGTGTACCGACTTGGGAATCACCAACAGCCCCTTTTGCAGCTCCCAGCGCAGGGTTACCTGGGCCGGCGATCTGTTGTATTTCGCGGCCAGCGCGGTTATCACCGTGTCATGCAGCACCTTCCCCCGCATCAACGGGCTCCAGGCTTCGACCCGGATATTATTGGCGGTACAGTAGCGGACTAATTCCGGCTGCTGTAAATAGGGGTGATATTCAATCTGGTTGACCATGGGGGAGATTCCCCAGAACTGCTTCAGCTTCTCAAGATGGGTTGTTGTATAGTTGCTTACCCCGATGGCCCTGGCCTGCTTGTTATTATAGATGGTTTCAAGCGCCCGCCAGGTGTCCCTGCTTTTTGATTCACGGGGCCAATGAA
Source organism: uncultured Spirochaetaceae bacterium (assembly GCA_964634205.1). Classification (GTDB taxonomy): domain Bacteria; phylum Spirochaetota; class Spirochaetia; order SZUA-6; family RPPD01; genus JAFGGG01. The sequence goes on along the minus strand of CAZWKE010000003.1, from coordinate 72,740 downwards.
TAAGGTACAGATCAATGTACTCCATATCCAAACGGTCCAGGCTGCGCCTGAAGGCAGCAAGCGTCTCTTCATACCCCTGGTCTGTGGGCCATACTTTTGTGGTAACAAAGATTTCTTCACGGGGGATGCTGCTCCTCTGTATTGCCCGGCCCACGTCGGCTTCGTTATCATAAAAGGTAGCCGTATCGATACTGCGGTACCCCGCCTGCAGCGCGGTTTCCACCGCCTGCTCGGCTTCCCGGCCCGGTTTTATCAGAAACACGCCCAACCCCACCGCGGGCATTTCCACGCCATTGTGCAGCCTTACCTTCTTAAAAACTGCGTCACTCATACCTTCCTCCCTTATAGTGTATACATTACCTTATGATCTCCGTCACCGGTTTGTACCAAACCCTTTGGGTAACGGTTTCTGTTTTTATTATAAAAGTCATCGATGTCGCTTACAATATGTTCCGGATTGAACGCTTTATCCATGTTCCACCTGAAGCCGATGTCCGGTACGGAATTAAGCAAAAGTTTGGTATAAGGGTGGACCGCCTCATTATATACCTTTTCCGTATCCCCGGTTTCGACCAGCCTGCCGTTGTACATGATTAATGATTTATCACTCATATAGAACCCCAGGGAAAGATCATGGGTGATAAAAATAACGGCAAGCCCTTTCCGGTATGCCAGTTCGCCGAGCAGGTTCAATACCCCTACGCGGGTGGAGGCGTCAAGCATACTGATCAGCTCATCGGCCACCAGTACCCGCGCATGAAGCAGTAACGCCCTGGCAATCAGCAGGCGCTGCAGCTGGCCTCCGCTGAGCTGGTGTGGGTATTTCTGCAGGACCTCCCTGGGTTCCAGATGCACACTTCGCAGTACCGTATGTACCTGTTCTTCGCGCTCGTCATGGGATTTTATCTCCGGCAGCAGACTGGAAAATACCATATCAAAGATACGGTCTACCCGAAAAAGAGGATTAAACGAGGCAAACGGTTCCTGAAAAACGGCCTGTACATCCTTGTAATATTCCACTTTCTGCCGGGCGCTTTTTATCAGGTTTATGTCACGGCCGCGGTAATAGATGTTTCCCGAGGTCGGTTTCAAAAGTTTTAAAATCATCTTTCCGGTGGTGGTCTTGCCGCTGCCGCTCTCACCGATTAAAGAGACGATGTTTCCCCGATACAGATTGAAACTGATATGGTCTACGGCATAAATATTTTCTTTCCTGAAAAATCCCCTGCGGAATACCTTGGTGACATCTTTAAGTTCCATTATCGTGTTATGGTTATCGTTTTGTACTGTGTTCATGTTCGTTCCTGTCTATCTTTTTCCAATGATGGCACATAATGCTGTGCTCCCTGTTTATATTTTCCACCGGAGGCGTTTTTTGTTCACAAATTTCGTCGGCAAAAGGGCAGCGAAACCGGAAGCGGCACCCCGGACCGATCTCCAGCAGCTTGGGCGGAACGCCCCCTATTCCCCGCAGCTTATGGTCCTTGAATCGAACCCCGATCCGGGGCAGTGAAGTGATCAGGGCCTTGGTATAGGGATGCTTGGGGGCATGGATAATATCTTTGGTCGGCGCCACCTCGACAAGATGGCCGGCGTACATGATAATGATCTTAGCGGCGATCTGGTAGAGAATGGACAGATCATGGGTAATAAACAGTACCGACCCTACGAATTTTTTACGTAAAAAATCTACCAGCAGTTTACATACAAAGCGCTGTGAGGTAACATCCAACGCCGAGCTGATTTCATCGGCAACCAGCAGATCGGGATTCATCATGGTGGCAATGACCATCAATACGCGTTGTTTCATGCCGCCCGACAGCTCAATGGGATAACTGTCCAGTACATCAGGTGTCAAGTTAACCTGCGCAAAGCGTTCTTTCACCTTCCGAAAAAAATCACTGTCCGCTTCAATATGATGCTGTCTTACCAGGTCGGAAACAAGTGTCTTGATTTTTTTTGTCGGGGAAAAGGAGTCCATGGCCGACTGCGGAATAAGGGAAATATTTGTATAGCGCAGTTTGCGCATCTCCGCTTTGTTTGCACTCATAAGGTCATGGCCAAGCAGCAGGGCTTTGCCGCCCATATACTGCATGGGTTTTTTTCGCAGGATTAATCCGTTACAAAAGGTGGTTTTCCCACACCCCGATTCACCGGCCAGTCCGACAATCTGCCCACGCTCCATCGCAAAACTGATCCCGTCCACCGCTTTCACAAAACCTTGCAGGGTGCGGTAATAAATTTTCAGCTGTTTTACCTCAAGGATTTTTTCAGGCATAGGACCTCCTCATAATTCACGCAGACGGGGATTGAATACTTCATCCAAGCCCGTGTTGATCAAATACAGTGATACAATAAGGAGCGTCAGTATCAACCCGGGAATGATCATCCACCACCAGTACCCGTGGAGAATGGCGCCCGCCAGGATGGCAAAACGCATGATTAATCCCAATGAGATGCCCTGGGTGGGTCCGACCCCGATAAAATCCAAAGTAGCGGCTGCCAGTACACTCCCGGAAAACTGTAAGATAAAGGCCATGAAGATATAAGAGAACATGTTGAAGGCTATGTCCTCGCGAATAATGCGTGATATGGGAATGGATGAGATATGGGACAGGTTCACATACGGATTGTTCTTTATGGCCAGTGTTTGGGCGCGGACCGCCCTGGCCACCCACGGCCAGTTGTATGAACCGATGATCAGGGCCTGGATAAAGACGGACAGGTGGCGCAGGTAGGCCGATATGATGACCAGTACCGCAATGATCGGGATGACAAGCATGATATTGGTGATCATCATCAGACCTTCATCCAGTAGACTGCCGCCGTAATAGCCGGCCAAAAATCCTACCGAGATTCCGATCAGTGTGGCCAGTCCGCCGGCGATCAGCCCGGTTATGAAGGTGGCCCGTAATCCATAGATGACCTGTGAAAAAACATCCTCTCCCAGTTGGGTTGTGCCCAAAATATGTTTCGCGTTCGGCGGTAGGGCGCTGCCGCCGGCGATATCCGAATAGTTATAGGGAGTAAGAAGCGTCCCCAACAGCGCGAGTAAAGCGAAAAAAAGAAACATACTGAGTCCCAGGACCACCTTTTTATTATGTACCGTAAAATAGAGGTTGGGATGATTTTTCAAGTAAGCTGATATTTCCTTTCCGGATCTCATTGTGATCCTCCTGAAAAGGAGACCCGTACCCGCGGGTCAAGGAACATATAGATAATATCCACGGTGAAGTTTGCCACCAGCATCAACAGGATGATAAACAGGAAGATACCCTGCAGCAGAAAATAATCCTGATCAATTATGGCGCGGAACAGGATGTACCCCAGGCCGGGATATTGAAACACAATTTCAGTAGCCAGCGCACCACCGATAAACTGTCCTAACCGGATACCCAATCCGGTTACCTGGGGCAGTATCCCGTTTCTATAGGCGTAGCGGCGGATAAGCCCGCGGCGGCTTCCCATGGCTTCCATAAACCGTGAATAATTTGTTCCCATTTCATAAATAATCATATTGCGCATGCCGATGGCCCATTGTCCCAGCATGATCGCGAAGAGGGACATAAACGGCAGAAACCAGTGGTACAAAAAATCAAGGATAAAGTGCAGGGAAAATCCCGGCAGGACAAACTGTCCGTATGCTCCCCCAAGGGGAAATATGTTCAACTGCATACCGAAGATAAAGCTTAAGATTACGGCGAACCAGAAATAGGGAGCCGAGGTCAAAAAATAAAAAACAGGCATAAGGATATTGTCAACGCGTTTGTTGACCCCGGACACGGCCCCGAGCTTGTTGCCGAAGATAAAACTTAATAAGAGGGCCGGAAACATTAATAGAAAGTCAAAAATTACCGCGTTTGACAAAATATCTCCTACCGGCCTAAGCCCGAAAGAAATGCTCCTGCCGAGGTTCCCCGTGAAAATACTCTTCCAGTAGTTCAAATACTGTATGGTCCAGGGTTTGTCCAGGCCGAAGAGTTCTTTATAATAGGTTTGCATTTTTGCCTTTGTATCAGGTGTGACGGTAATCCGCGACAGCATGATTTGAATGGGGTTTCCGGGCATGGCCCGCGGAATCATCCAGTTTATGGTGATTGCCAGAACAAAAGTGATGAGATAGACCAGAACCTTTTTTCTAAAATATTTTCCCATGGATATCCCCTTAATTATATAAAAACTACCTTATGGCATTGCCATAAGGTAGTTTTATGAATGTTACTTTTTCCCTACCGGTTTCAGGTTGAGAAGCATCTCGTATCCGCCGAATGAGAAATAATGTCCCCATGCACAGGGAATACCGTTTTGGGTGTGTTGGGCATCGGGCCAGTTCGTCCAGTTTTTCTCACTCATGGCCGCCCACAATCCGTTATACCAGATGGGGATACTGGGCATTTCCTGCATCAGGATCGTTTCGATCTGTGAGGCGATCTTTATCCCCTGGTCGGAATCCAGTTTGGTGGTATTAAACTGATCGATCAGTTTAAACAGCTTCTGGTTTTTATAACGGCCGAAATTCCCCGTATCGACCTTGTCCCGGTTGATGCGGCTGTTTGCCACCCAGTTCCAGTAGGTAAAGGGGGTAGGGGATATGGATGAACCGAAATTATTTATCGCCATATCGAATTTGCCCCCGGTCAACTGGTCCCAGTACAGGCCGTAATCCGGGAAGGTGGGATTGATTTTGATACCCACAGCCTGGGCGCTTTTGGCAATAACTTTAATTGAGTCCATCCAGTCCGTCCATCCGCTGGGAACAATAAGGTCGAACTCCATCGGTTTTCCGTTTGCGTCTTCCCTGTAGCCGTCGCCGTTGACGTCCTTGAACCCAAGTTTGTCCAGAATGGCCTTGGCCTTGGCCGGATCGTAACTGATGCCGTATTTCTCGGCAGCTTTCTTATCGTAGTACCTCATCCATGACGGGATATTCAAAAGCCCCTCAGGATTTGACTGCTGTACCTGGCCGCCGTACACATTGTTGACGATGAGATCCGGATTAATGGCGTATGCCAGCGCTTTTCTGAACATCACATTATCCATGGGTTTTTTTGTGGTATTGAGGAAAAGCACGGCAACATTTGCCGGCATATGATAGGGTTTGTTCTTGTAAAAGGTTTTTAACCCGTAATCGTTCTTGATCTTCGAAAGTCCCGGCAGATAGCTGTTGGCCAGGTCAAGCTCGCCCTTCATGGCCGAACCCATGGCTACATTGTTGCTGTAACTGACCGGAAAAACAATATATTTGGGTTTTGGGGCGCCGAACACACTGTTTCCCCACCAGTTGTCGTTGCGTTTCCAGATCATCTTATCGGCCAGGGCCGCCCCGAATGTATACGCACCCGTTACCACCATGTTGGGATCAGTATTGGTGGAGGTTTCAATGGTCTTTCCGCTTTTATCACCCCAGACGTGCTTCGGCACGATGGGGACTGTATACAATTGCTGGATCCATTCATGGTAATGCGGTTTCTCGAAGGTCACTTTTACCGTATAGTCGTCGACCTTTTGAAATGATTTTGTCCAGTCCCATATGCTTGACCAGGTGACGGCGGGAATGTCTTTGGCCGCCTCAAACGTATAGATAACATCATCGGCGGTAAACTTCTGCCCGTCGGTCCATTTCACTCCCTTGCGCAGTTTAATCAGAAATACATTAGGGGAGCTCCATTCCCAGGATGTCGCCAGCCAGGGGGTAAGCTGTCCCTTGAACATATCGTAATGACAGAGGTTCTCATACACAATCTGGTATTTACCGGCAACCTGACCGCTTGAATCAAACGGATTGAAGTTCGATGGGGCACTCCATAGTACACCGGAAATCACTACGGAATTCTTGGGAGTCAGTCCCTGTATCCCCGCTTCCCCTTTGGCCGGACATGAAATAAATGCCCAGGTGCCTGCCAAAATAAACAATAAGAAAATCAGCCTTTTCATTATAAGGCCCTCCTTAAGTATAGAATCGTATTTCCCAACGGGAAACGTGCCGCTCTCCCAGGCAGTTAGAATAAATCTGAGTTCACATCACAAGGCTTACAGGTGGCAGGTTGCCTTTATATGTAAGCTACCGCCGCGGTGGGTATCCACCAATGAGTGATTTCGCCTTTTTGTTGATTTTATTCTTAGGGGATAACAGTGTTTTTGAGGGGGGATCTATTCTGTTTTATTTCTTGTTAATAATCCGTAAGACTTCTTTTCCCGTGAGTACTTCTTTTTTCAGCAGGGCAGCGGCCAGTGTTTCAAGCCGCTTGCTGTTCTTTTCAATCAAGTCCTTGGCTTTTTTATAGACACCGTCCAAAATGGACTTGATGCCGGCGTCTATTTCACGGGCTGTTTCTTCACTGTATTCGCGCGGTCTGCCGATTTCCTCTCCCAGGAAAACATGCTCATGACCGTTTCCCAATGAGATATTGTTCATGCCTTTGCCCATGCCCCATTGCAGGACCATCTTGCGGGCTATTTTTGTGGCTTCTCGCAGATCATTTTCCGCGCCGCTGGTAACGGTCTTAAAGAACAGCTCCTCGGACACCCGACCGCCCATCATTATGGTCAGTTTATCAAGCAGGTATTTCTTTTCAAAGATATAGCGGTCTTTTTCCGGCAGCTGTTGGGTCACCCCCAGGCTCATGCTGCGCGGGATCAGGGAAACCTTATGGATGGGATCGGCATTGGGCAGAATGGCGGCCAGGATTGTATGGCCGGACTCATGATATGCAATAAGTTTTTTCTCATTATCGTTTAATACCAGGTTTGTCCGCTCCAGCCCCATGATAATCTTGTCTTTGGCGTCAGACATTTCTTCCGGCCCGATGGTGTCCTTATTTTTCCGGGCCGCAAGCAGTGCGGCCTCGTTTAACAGGTTGAACAGGTCGGCACCGCTGAATCCCGGGGTGCCCTGGGCGGTTTCAGTCAGATCCACGTTCTTTTGCATGGGCTTGTTACGCGCGTGCAGCTCCAGAATCGACTTCCGTTCGCTTAAGGTGGGCAGGTCAACGGAAATTCTGCGGTCAAATCGTCCGGGACGCAGCAGCGCCGGATCCAGAATATCCGGCCGGTTGGTGGCGGCGATTATCACCGTACTTTCATTCGGTTCAAACCCGTCCATTTCCGACAGAAGCTGGTTTAAGGTTTGCTCCCGTTCATCATGTCCGCCTCCCAGGCCCGCACCCCGGTGCCTGCCGATCGAGTCGAGTTCATCGATAAAAATAATACTGGGGGAGTTTCGTTTGGCGTCGACAAACAGACTGCGCACACGGGATGCCCCCACACCGACAAACATTTCCATAAAATCCGAACCGGTCACACTGAAGAAGGGGACATCGGCCTCACCGGCCACCGCCCGCGCCAAAAGAGTCTTCCCCGTTCCCGGCTGGCCGACCAGGAGCACGCCTTTCGGTGCCCTGGCCCCGATTTTGCGGTAACGCTCCGGGTTCTTCAGATAGGAAATGATCTCAGAAAGCTCTTCCTTCACCTGTTCGATACCCCCCACGTCTTTAAAGGTGGTGGTAACCTTTTTACGGTCATACAGCTTGGCCCTGCTTTTTCCCACACCGAATATCTGGTTGCTTTGTCCCTGCATGCGGCGGTAGGAATAATAGAAAAAGCCGAAGATCAGCAGCAATGGGAGAAAATTTATCAGGATTGCCAGCCAGGGTGTCCCCTGTGAGGATTCGGTGTATACCTCAACCTTTGCGGAATCCAACAAACCGGACAGTTCGGTATCCGTATAGGCCGGAAGATAGGTAACAAAATTCTTTTCTCCTCCGGGCTTGGAACTTCCCTTGTACAATCCCGTGATCTGGTCCCCCTTCATGGTAATCTGTTTTATATTCCCGTCCTTTACCGCCTGCTTGAAATCGCTGTAACTGATGGTGTTCTGCCCACCCATAAGATAGGTACTGATCCAGGGAAAGAGCAGGGTGATTAACAGCACCACACCGATTATTTTCCATGTATTGGATAGTCCTCCCGGTCTTGGAGTTTGTTCTTGTCTGTTTTTGTCGGGATTCAGGTTGTCATTCATTTGGTGTACATTTACCTCCGTTACATCACTAATGTACTAGATAAAAAATCTATAATTATTGATCATTTTCCTGTTTTCACTGACTGTTTTCCATACAGCCCCTGTCCTTAACCATGTTACGGCATCCCGCGAGGTCTGAAACCCTACCGCTGTGTCAGGGTACTTCCACAAACCCGGCCTTGCCCGCGCCGCATTTCGGACATTTCCAGTCATCGGGAAGGTCCCAAAACGACCGGGACCGGCTTTGTTTGTCCGAATCCCCGTTCCCGTCGGGAACGTACAGATAATCACAGATACTGCAACGATAGCGCATAGATACAGGGCCGCTCCTTTTATTTTTGTTCTCCAATCAGCTTCTTTATTTTATCCAGGTATTTCCCCGCTTCCGCAAACTTTCCCTGTCCGGTCAGTGATGTATATGAATCCAGCGCGCTCTGAATCTCCCGCACCAATGATTTCAGCCTGCTTGCGGAAACGGTGCTTTCGGGTTTCATACTTTCCTGCTGCGGCGCTACCGCGTTCTCGCTGAACTTTCCCAAAAGTTTCCGCAGCGCCACGTTAAAATCCTGGTCCCAGACCACTGATCCCTGGTCTCCCAGCGCCACCCGCTTTAGCTCCGGAAGTTTGGCGTCTTCCGCCTGTAAAAAGATCGGTTCGGCATAGAATATGGAAAGCGCTGTTTTGCCGAACAATGGTATGGCCAGCAGGTTCCCGCGGATAACCTCCGAACCGCGCTGGCCCCACAGGGTCATGTCCTGGGACATCTGGGTATTCTGATCGATCCTGGCCTCGATCTGCCTGGGTCCCAGCACTTCAACCCCTTTCGGGAATTTGTAAACAACAAGTTCTCCGTAATGGGGAAGATCGCACCTGCCGGCCATCCAGGCATTGATGACGTTCTTGTTCTTCGGCGTAAAGGGCACCATAAGGACAAACTCCACCCCCTTGTCCCCGGGAAACTGGATCATCACATAATAAGGGATTACCATCTGAAAATCCTTGCGGTACCGTTCGGTGGCAAAGGTCCAGACATCTTCACGCTGATAAAATACTTCGGGGTCCTCCATGTGGTAGGTGCTGTAAATTTCAGCCTGAATGGTAAAAAGACCTTCCGGGTAGCGGATATGTTTCTTTATATCCTGCGGCATTTCACTGAAAGGGCGAAACAGTTCCGGAAAGATCTTGCGATGAGTTGCCAGCAGGATATCCTTATCATCCATTGTGTAGAAGGTTATATTGCCGTTGTAGGCGTCAACCGTGACCTTGACGGAATTTCTGATATAGTTGATGCCGTGGAAGGGGGTGAGTACCCCGTTATATTTTTCCGCGTACGGATACCCGTCAGAGACAAAGTACGCATCAATGATATACACGATCCTGCCGTCATCGGTCAGGACTGCGTACGGATCGGCATCCGGTATTAAAAACGGGGCGATGGTCCGCATTCTCTCCAGGATATTGCGCCTGAAAAGCACCTTTGTCTTCTTGGTAAAATATGAGGAAAAAAGCAGCCGGTAATCGTCAAACTTCCAGGCATAGGCAAAGCGGTTTAAGAGCGAGCTGATATTGACACCACCTTTACCGTTGTACTGGGTATACACATTCGTGTCTCCGCGCGGGTAATCAAACTCCTGCTCGGTGGAATGCACATACACCTGGTCGTTTGTTTCTTCCCCGTAGTAGACCTGCGGTTTGGTGACGGCAAGCGATATACTGCTTTCAGGGGGAATACTCTTGATCAACAGCTTGGGTTTCCCGTCCGCTGATATTTCATGGGCCGCAAGCAGTACCAGGCCCATCCCGTGTGTGTATTTCAACTTCGAGCTGACCCACGTGCGGGAGTTGACATCCAGGTTGCGTTTGTCCATTTCGCGGACCGAAAGCATTACCTGGCGGTACTGCCCGTTGATGGTGTAGCGGTCGATATCCACATCATGAAACGAGTAGTACAACCGTATTTCCTGCTGCTCTTTCAGATTGTCCATCAAAGCGCGCCAGTCCCATAAGCGAATATTATTCAGCGTACTGCGATTCATGTTGATGACGTCTTCGTCGATTGTCGGATTTACATCGTACATTTTCTCTTCCATTGAACCGCCGTGGATATTATAGGCGCGCCTGGTAAAGTTAATGCTGTTTTGGATATAGGGTTTTTCCAAGGTAATCTCATTGGGTTTTACCACCAGGCTTTCCATGAGTGCCGGGATGATGAAATTAAAGGTGATAAGCAGGGCAAAAACAGCCGCCGGAAAAATAAAAACGCGCGGGGCAAACATCTCCCGGCCGTGCACCTGGCTGAAGCGCTTTTTTATCAGAAGCCGCCGCAACCGGGGGAGGAAAAGGCAGAGAAAAAGCAGCAGCCCCAGCCCGATGTATACGATTATGGTTACCGCCAACCCCAGGACCCGGAAGTTGTTATCAACGTAATCCACCCCGCTTAACACACCGTGCCTACCCAGCATCAGTTTGAAGATGTTCAGATAGGAAAAGGCCGCGTAAATAAAAAACACCAGGGCAAACAGAAACAGCCACTGAAATTTGAGATGTGTGGCTTTTTGTTTGAAGGTCTCGGACCGCAGGTAATCCTTTTCCATAATCTGTCTGGTGACAAAAAGAGGCACGAGGTTTATGATGAGGGCCGTTATGATGAGCCACAGTACCCAGTGCAGCACCATGGTATAGAACGGCAGGCTGAACATATAAAATCCGATCGACATATGCCAAAGCGGGTCTGTTACCTGTCCCGGTACCTGGTTGGCAAAAAGCAGATATTTATACCACAATCCGCTTGCCGCAATACCGTGGAAGATGGCGATGATAAAAACCCCGCCAAGGTAGGCGCCCTTGTAACGGGGCGCGGACAGTTTTCTGATGGAGTAGCGTAGATTGGCATAGAGGAAAACGAAGGCAACTGCAAATCCTACACCAAACAACGCGGTCTGGGCAAAAATAAAGGTAAGAAATCTTCGTTCAAATCCCAGATTGATAAACCAGAGAATATCCGTATAGTAATACAGGAATACATTCAGGATAACAAGCAGGGCGATATCAAGCAGAAAGATAATAACCCCAATCTTTACCCGGCGGGAGATCCGGTTTTTTTCCAGTTTCTTAATTTTTGTGAAGGTGATAATAAGCGGTAGGGCGCCCAGTAGAACCCAGATGAACCCCAAAAAACTAAACATGCATTTTCCTCCTTTAGGCCGACAACTTCCCGTTCGGCAGCGTTATCCGGACACTGGTCCCCTGGCCCTTTTGGCTGCTGATGCCTATTGTCCCTCCGTGTAGATTAATAAGCTCCCGGCTGATAGTAAGCCCCAGTCCGGTGCCTTTGGACTTTCTGGTGAAGAAGGGCAAAAAAACCTCATCCAAATCAAAACTGTCTATGCCTTCACCATTATCCGAAACGGAAAGCACTATCATATCCGGGGGAACCTGCTCCCCTTTGATTATGATCTCTCCGGCCTTATTTTGCAAGGCCCCACAGGCATTATCCAGCACATTCGTCAGCACCTCCCGGATTTGAAAAGGATCAAGGGTAAAGTGTACATCGCTTAATCCTGAAAGCTCTGTTTTTATTTTTATACCGGAACTGCAATGTTGTACGCCAAAGGTTGTGATGCACTCTGTTAGAAAATTATAAAGATGGATTTTTTTCATGACAGGTTTTTTTATGCGTGAGTAGGCTAAAAGATTGTTTATGATACGCTCGCTCTCTTCTATTTTTTTTTCTATGTTATCAAGGTGTTTTTGCAGGTTGCCCTGCTTGTTTTTCCTTCGTACATTATAAAGCGCCGTCCGAATTACCCCCAGTGGATTGCGCAGTTCGTGGGCCACGATAGCGGCCAGGGTTTCGATAGTTCTGAAATACCCCGGTTCTTCCCGTCTAACCCGCGCAAGCGGCCCGGATTTTTTTGTCCATGTTATGAGAACAGCGGTAGTGACGCTGTCTTTTTGTACGGGAACAGCATAGAAGGTGAAGGCCGATTGTTTGATTTTTGCATTCTCAAAACGATATGCGGTTTGGTTTACAGCGGTTCCCCTAAGCGTCTTTTCGAAAATTGTACTTATCCTCTGTACAAGAACGGACAGGGAGGTATCCGCCTGGTTGTTTTCCGCAGTCTGACGTATATCAAGTCTTGAGGCGGGAAATCCGAGATTCTTGGCGGCTGCGGTGTTCATCTTGCGGATACTTCCGTCCACACCGCATAATACGGCGGGTGCGTTTATCAAATCCACGAGGACAGCGAAAATACCGTTAAGATTTTCCTTATTATCAATAATCGCATTAGTCGGCAGGCTCATTTTGGTACGGGTATTTTTTTATTACGGTAACTCGTAGGGGTGTATCCGGTTATTCGCTTGAATATGCGGATAAAGGATTCAACATTCATATAGCCTATTCTGTCTGAAATCTGATTTATATTCAGATCGGTTCCCTGAAGCAGTTCCTTGGCCCGGGTTACCTTTAACTCCAGTTTGTATTCATTGAATCCCACGCCGGTATGTTCCTTAAAAATCCGGGAAATGTATTTTGGACTTAAACATACGATTTCAGATGCCTGTTTCAAACTGATGTTTTTGTGGAAGTTTTTTTCAATCGCATACTTGATTTTATTGATAACCCCCGCCACATACTTTTGTTTTGTACCTAATAATTTATTGATTCGCTGCAAGGCGCTTTGAATCTGAAGCGGCTTTTCCAGAAAATCATCAGCATGCGCGCGCAGCGATTCGATAATGATTTCCTTGGTGCCGTAACCGGTCAGCATGACAATCAGCACTGACGGGCTGATTGATTTTATTTTACTCAATACTTCCGTGCCCTGCATGCCGGGCATTTTAATATCCAGAAGTACGAGGTCCACAATATTGGGCTGACTTAAGATCTCAAGCGCCTGTTCCCCTCCCGCCGCCTCAAAAACCTCGTATTTGTCTTCCAGGACCTCCCTGAACTCACTCCTGAATATTCTATCGTCATCCACAATCAAAATCGTATACGGCATCTGACCTTATGGTACTTATAATACCGGGTCTGTTCAAGCTCCCGCCGCAGGGAGTGGGAAAAAAATCAATAGAAAAGGGAATCAGGTGTGTTCCCCGGATATACCTTTTTGGAATTCGTTCTTCTCCAGAAATGCCCTGACCTTGGGCAGATGCCCGCCGTACTCTTTTTGAATAAAGTCCAAAAGCTTTTCCCGTACATTGCAGCGCAGGTCCCAGCACTGACCCGCGTCCGTCGCGCTTACCAGGGCACGCAGCTCTACCGTTTTTTCTTTGGCCGCGGTAACCTGCAGCACACAGACCTTCTTATCCCAAATCTCGGAGGCTTCGCAGACCTCCCGCAGTTTTCGGCGCACCGCTTCAAGCGGGATGGTATAATCACAATAAAGATAAACGGTGCCGATGATCTCGGCCGAAACCCTGGTCCAGTTCTGAAAAGGATGATCGATGAAATAGGTGATGGGAACGACCAGCCGCCGTAAATCCCATATCTTCACCACAACATAGGTCAGGGTGATCTCTTCGATCCGGCCCCATTCGTTTTCCACAATCACCACGTCATCAATACGAATGGGCTGGGTGAAGGCAAGCTGGAACCCCGCCACAAGCGTGGAAAGTGTTTTCTGTGCGGCGAAACCCAGGATCAGGCCGACAATACCGGCCGAGGCAAGGAGGGTGGTTCCCAGTTGTCTTATCGCCTCAAAACGCATCAGGATTACCGCGATGGTAATAATATAGATGATTATACTGACAATCCTCTTTAACACCTGCATCTGGGTCTGTATTTTCCTGGCATGTAGGTTGTCCTTAACATCCACGCGGTACCTCTGCTTCATGCTGTCGGTTAAAATGGAGGTCACTTTTGTCAGAATCCAGGCGAAGGCGATGATGAATAAGATAATAAACAATTCGCGGATTACATCCATGGCCTGTTTGTTTATATGTACATAGGGAAGTACAAGATTGAAAAGTACAACCGGTAACAGCAGTTTCAGCGGACCCTTCATGTGTCTGACTATGATATTGTCGATATTCGTCTCGGTTTTCCGGGTAAAAAGCTTGATGAGCAAGACAATGAGATAATGCAGTAGAAAACCGACAATAAAGGAACCGGCGAGCAGGCTGCCGAAAATAACATATTGAAGCCAGTTGTTTAAAATTTCCTCGATCATAAAGTGCCTCCTTTGAATTATATACCAATATTCTATGCCGGATTATGGTTGTCTTCAAGCGCAGGGTCGGCGTATCCAATGAGTTTACGGCAATTTCTTTAGTTTGACAGGGTAAAAAAAACCATCTATACTAAAGATCAAATGGAGATTTACAAAGGTATTTCGGTTTCACCGGGTATAGTGGAAGGAAAAGTCTATCTATTTAAGGAAGAAAAACTTTCCGTTCCCAAGTATACCATCAGTGCAGGCCAAGTTAAAGGAGAACTAGAGCGTTTTTTCGCGGCCGTGGAGAATGCAATCGGTGAAATACTTCATATGAAAAAAAAATATGCCCCCCAAATGGCCGACGAAGAAAAGAAACTGCTTGATTCCCATGTTCTCATGTTGAACGATCCGGTATTCAAAGAGGATATAGGGAAAAAAGTAAAAGAAAAAAAATTGAATGTGGAGTGGATCTTGCTGCAGGTCATAGAGACCATCATTGAAAAGGTCAACTCTTCGTCCGACAGCTATCTGAAAGAGCGTTCCACTGATATTCACGACGTCTCCCAACGCGTGATGCGTCACCTATTATTACATGAGCGCATCTCTTTGGCCGATCTGTCCGAAGAGGTAATTATTGTGGCGCACAACCTGCTGCCCTCCGACGCCATCAGTATGAACAAATCAATGGTCAAGGCAATCGCCCTTGATCTGGGGAGTAAAACATCACACACGGCCATTATCGCCAAGTCTTTCGCCATTCCCGCGGTTTTGGGACTCTCTAATGTCAGTCAGAGTGTGGCGGACGGTGATACCATTATTGTAGACGGAAACCAGGGCGTGGTGATTGTCAATCCGGATAAAAAAACAACGCGTGAATATAAAAGCTCACAGGTAAAATGGCAGAAGCATGAACAGGATCTCCTGATATTAAACCGGATGAAACCGGAAACCACGGACAAGCGTGTTATCAGCCTGGAGGCAAATATCGAGGTAACAGCGGAAGTGGAGGCCGTACTGGCCCACGGGGCGGACGGTATCGGGCTTTTTCGCTCGGAATTCCTTTATATGACGCCGAACAGTTTCCCCAGTGAGGAAGAACAGCTTCGAACCTACCGTACCGTGCTCGAGACAATGAAGGGAAGAAGTGTCACCATTCGTACCCTGGATCTGGGGGGAGAAAAGGTGATGCCGGGATTTGATGTGGGGGCAGAGGACAATCCGATTCTGGGTTGGCGTGCGGTCCGTTTTTGCCTGGCCAAGCCCGAAATATTCAAGGCGCAGCTGCGGGCCATGCTGCGGGCCTCGGTGTACGGAAATTTAAAGATAATGTTCCCCATGATCTCCGGTATTGAGGAACTCTTGAAAACACTGGATATCTGGCACCAGTTGAAAAAGGAGCTGAGAAGCGCGAAGATCCCCTTTAAAGAGGACATTCCCGTAGGGGTCATGATCGAGGTACCTTCGGCAGCGCTGATTTCGGAAATCCTGGCGCAAAAGGTTGATTTTTTTTCTATCGGAACAAACGACCTTATCCAATATACCATCGCGGTGGACAGGAACAATGAGAGGATCGCCTACCTTTATGAGCCGTTTCATCCGGGTGTATTACGACTGATCAAAATGGTTATTGACAACGCGCACGCGGCCGGAATACCGGTCGGCATGTGCGGGGAAATGGCGGGTGATCCCTTTGCCACGGTTGTGCTTCTGGGTTTGGGGCTTGATCAGTTCAGTATGAGTGCCTTTAGTATTCCCGAGATAAAGCGTATCATACGTTCGGTCAGTATGAAGGAAGCAAAAGAGCTGGTGAATACCATAATGAAGATGACGTTCTCTCAGGATATCGATGATTATGTGCGGGACTGGATGGAGGCCAAGTTTGATCTCGTCTCCTATTAACCTTGATCTCCCCCGTATCGTTATTCTGGGCCGCCCGAACGTGGGGAAATCCACTCTTTTTAACCGTTTGCTGGGAGCACGGAGAGCAATTACCCATTCCATGCCGGGGGTGACACGGGACGCCGTGGAAAAGGAATGTACCCTGGAGGATGTAAAGGTCCTGCTTACCGATACGGGCGGGTTTACCCTGCAAAAAGATGAACTTAATCAAAAGATAATTGAAAAAAGTCTGCAGCTGATAAAATCGGCAGAGGTGGCCTTGTTGTTAAGTGACGCCCATCTTACCACAGGGGAAGACCAGGCCTTTGTTGAGATGCTGCGGCCCTACTCGGATAAGATCATTTTGGTGGTAAACAAGATCGATGACCCGGTACATGAAGCCGAGATGTATGATAAATACCAATGGGGATTTTCGCATGTTATCGGTATTTCGGCGGAGCACGGACGCAATATCGACCTGTTAAAAAAGCAGATCGTGCGCATGGTCAGCGGCAAAAAGTCGGCCGCGGACGGGGCCAAACCCGCAGAGGCACGGGAATCCGAGATAAAGCTTGCGGTGCTGGGAAAACCGAATACGGGGAAGTCAACCCTGGTAAACCACTTGTTGGGT
Source organism: uncultured Spirochaetaceae bacterium (assembly GCA_964634205.1). Classification (GTDB taxonomy): domain Bacteria; phylum Spirochaetota; class Spirochaetia; order SZUA-6; family RPPD01; genus JAFGGG01. The sequence continues at coordinate 56,050 of CAZWKE010000003.1, read as the reverse complement.
GAGGAGCGGTCTATTGTATCGGCTGTTCCCGGAACCACGCGTGATATCATCGAGGGTGTGTTTACCTTTAAACAGAGAAGGATCCGGGTTCTTGATACCGCGGGAATCCGCCGCAAGAAAAAAATCAGTGAAGCGGTGGAGTACTATTCCGTAAACAGGGCCATCAAATCCATTGATGAATGCGACGTGGTCGCCCTCCTCATCGACGCGCTGGAAGGATTAAGCGAGCAGGACAAAAAGATCTGTATGCTGGTGGTGAAAAGGGCCAAGGGCCTGATCCTGGTGCTGAATAAATGGGACCTGCTGCCGGAGATGCCCAACCGGCTGCAGGCGTTTAAAGACAGGATCCGGTTCTTATTCCCTGTTATGGATTTTGTCCCTATTATCCCGCTTTCGGCAAAACAGGGTATGGGTACGGATAAGCTTATAAAAACCGTTGTAGAGGTGTGGCACCTGCTGCACAAAAGGGTGGATACCTCGCGGCTGAACAAGAAGCTGGCGGAGTGGACCAAGGCGTACGTGATCCCCGGAAACAAAAGACGGTTGAAGATACGCTATGCCACACAGGTAAGTGTGAATCCGATAAAATTCATTTTTTTCCTCAATATACTGCGCGGCTACCCGCAGAGCTATACGCAGTATTTAAAGAACAAGATACGCCGGGAACTGGGATTTTCTCTGGTCCCGTTTGATATAGAGCTCCGAAAAGCAGTACACGACAAAAAATGAAAAAATATTCGATCGGCCAGGTAAGCAAACTGCTCGAGGTAAAACAACATGTGATTCGCTATTGGGAAAAAGAGTTTTCTTTTCTTTCACCGGCTAAAAGCCTCAGCGGCAGGAGAGTATATTCCGGACGGGATGTACGGCTGCTTTACCGGCTGAAACATCTTCTTCATACAAAACGCTATACCATCGAAGGCGCAAAAAAGAGAATCTGGGCGGAAATAACCGCTGAACCGCATGACGCGGAGATCGATATTCAGATGATCAGGAATCAATTGCTGGATCTTCTGCTGCGTATAAAAGATAAAAAGAGTTAGCTTTCCCCGGCGGCAGCCGAAACATAAGTATATGCAAAAAAAGCGGGTGTTTTTATATCTATTATTTTTGTTTCTTTGCTTCCGGGCCGGTGTTTCGAATATTACGGCTTATACACAGGATTCCTTCGGTGCCGAATTTTTCAACTTTCCGGAAAACTACGAGATTCGTCGGCAGATAAAGGATGAAGTGCTGGAGTCCCTTCTGGATGTCAGGCAAAGCGTACAATACTTTCCCGTCTGGGGAAAGGACTACCGGGTTAAATTCGAAAAGTTCATCAGGGGCCGCGACCTGTTTTATTCGTTTATCACGGAAACGGAAAAAGGATTTCACCTGGACTCCCAGGGTACCTATATTATCAAGCGCAGCATGGAAAACGGCACGTTTCAATGGATGAAAGTTGTGCTGCGCAATGAACCGTACTGTTATCTTAAAATCGTACCGGATGGTCAGCGTTGTGTATTGGAGGTTTTTCTTTTTAATGAACCCGTATACAGGAATATCATCCTGCCGATAGATTTTACGGTGCTGATGTTTGAACCCTTTTTAAAGGTTGTCAGGCTCACCGAGAACAGTATCGATTGGCAGCTTATCCTGTATCAGGGGAAAAGTGAGGATTACCGGGATGTCGGAAATGTGCTTGAGAAAATACTGACCCTGCACGGCCGCGTAAAAGAGGTGGAAGACGGAGCGCAGAACAGCAAAGGGGATTTTGTCTTTATCGAATCGGGAGACCGCCAGGAGAATCCTCATGGATTTAACTGCTCGGGCTTTGCAAAATGGGTTGTGGACGGGTTCTATAAGCCGCTGGCGGGTTCTTATATAGATATCAACACCCTGAAACAAAAACATGAAACCCTGCGCGGAAACAGGTGGAACAAGGAGTATTACAAATATCGTGATCTTTACTTCGGACTGGACTGGACCAGGAACCTGGCCGCCGGCCTGGAGGAGGCGCGTTCACAGGTTGCGCCGTCATTTGAGGCCGCGGATGTGCGTTCCGTCAAATTTTTTCAGTACCGGGAGGACAGCGGCTACCAGGTAAAACATTTGAAACTGATTATGTTTATCCTTGCGGCCGCGGAACCGGGGAATTTCTACCTTGGCTCGGTGAATATGATATACCCGAAAAATCCACTGATGCACAGCCATTTTCATGTGGCGGTGCTGTTCCCCTATTTTGATGAAAGCGGGGGGTTCCGCTTGGTTGAATTGGATCAACACAAGGAAAAGACGATTGACGAGTTTATTTCTCTCTACCGGGATGATTTTATACACCTGGTAAGGATCAATGCCTCCGGCGTTTTTTCGCCCGATACACCGTAAAATTTAAAAAAGATATTGATTTTTGCATTTGCCTCGGTATATTATCGTGTAGGTCGTTCAGTATAACATACAGGTTGATATTCATATGCAGATAAAAGCGGTTGCCTTTGACATCGACGGAACTCTTTACCCGGATTATAAAATGTTCTTTGCCTCAATTCCGCTGGTTGTGCACAACCTCCGGTTTATTAATAATTTCAGAATAGTGAGAAAACAGATCAGACATCATCGCGACGTAAAAGATTTCTATGCGCTGCAATCCCATCTGCTGGCACAGCGTATGCGTATTTCAGAAGAAAAGGCCCGGCAGCGTATTACAAAAATCATATATTCACAGTGGCCGGAGGTTTTTTGTCATATAAAGCCTTATCCCGGGGTGAAAGAAATTTTATTAAAACTCAAAAAAATGGATATAAGAATTGGGGTGCTTTCAGACCTTCCCGTGCAAAAAAAACTGAATCACCTGAAGTTGGAAGGCATCTGGGACTGTGCATTTTCCTCGGAAGAAACCGGTTATTTGAAACCGCACCCACAGCCTTTCCTGGAGCTGCTGCGCCGGCTGCATACCTCCGCGGAGGAAACCCTGTATGTGGGGAACAATTATCAGTATGATATTGTGGGTGCTTCGCGGGTGGGAATAAAAACAGCGCATCTCAGTCATAAACCCTTTAAAGCCAGTATTGCCGATCTGACCTTTAAATATTACCATGATCTGGAAAAGTTTTTACTCTCAATTATCAAAACAAATTGAAATTTTAGATGAATCATAGTAAGCTTTGTTTTATCCGCAGTTGGAGTGTGTATTGAAGAATGTAAAGACGTTTGTCATAGACACCAATATTTTTATTCATAAGCATGACGCCATCTACTCTTTCCGGGACAATGAAATAGTAATTCCCCTCACCGTGCTGGAGGAGCTTGACCGCCTTAAATCATACAGCGATGAGCGGGGACGTAATGCCAGGGAGGCCATCCGCTTTCTGGACGGAATCAGCAAACACGGGGATATAAACAAGGGGATTAAGATGGATAACGGTTCGCTGCTGCGGGTGGAGCTGCATTATGATAAAACCATTCCCATCGATATCGACCTGGAAAAAAACGACAATAAAATTCTGTTGACCGCTTACAAGCTGCAGCGGGAGGGAAAGCACGTGTTTTTTGTGTCCAAAGACATCAATGCGCGCATAAAGGCCACGGCCATGGGAATCAAGGCGGTGGATTATGAAAAACAAAAGGTGGACATCAATGCGCTGTATACCGGTGTGCGGGAAGTGGATATTTCAGCGGAAACCATGAATGTGTTAAAAAAGAAGGGGTATATTGAATGGCATGATGAGTTTACCCCCAATGAATTTGTGGTCCTTAATCAGAAGGACGTTTCAGAGACCGAGTTTGCCCAGTATGACGGCGGGAGAAGGGAATTGCGGTATGTAAAGAGTTCTTCCCTGTCTGTCTGCGGTATAAAACCGTTGAATGAACGGCAGCGCATGGTGCTGGAAATCCTGCTTGATGATTCGGTTACCCTGGCAACGATTATGGGAAAAGCCGGGACCGGTAAAACACTGCTGGCAATTGCGGCAGGACTGCATAAGGTGCTTGAGGAGAAAAAATACAGCCGCGTAATGGTCAGCAGGCCGGTAATCCCCCTGGGCAAGGATATCGGGTATCTTCCGGGGGCCAAATCGGAAAAACTCTCCCACTGGATGCAGCCGCTGTTTGACAACCTGGAATATATTCTCAGTGTCTATAAAAGCCAGTCTATAAAAAGTATGGAACAGCTTCTCAGCAATAACATGATTGAGCTTGAGGCGCTCTCACACATCAGGGGGCGCTCTCTGCCTTCCCAGTTTATCATCATTGATGAGGCCCAAAATCTTACTCCGCATGAAATCAAAACAATCGTTTCACGCGCCGGCGAGAACTCAAAGATGGTGCTTACGGGAGACCCGTATCAGATTGACAGCCCCTACCTGGATGCCAATTCCAACGGGCTCACCTATCTGGTGGATGCGTTTAAGGGCCAATCGCTTTTTGGGCATGTCACCCTGTTGAAATCCGAAAGAAGCGATCTGGCCGAACTGGCCGCCGAGCTGCTATAGGAGTTTCCCCGTATGCCAAAGCAGCCCTTACAAAAAATACTCTACGTGGAGGACGACCCCGATATTCAGGAGATCGCAAGATTGGCCCTTGAGGAGGTGGGCGGTTTTACCGTGTATATCTGCACCTACGGCAGGGAGGCTTTGGGTGTCGTGACGCAGTTTAAACCCGATCTCATTATTCTGGATGTGATGATGCCCGATATGGACGGAGTCAGTACCTTCAAGGCCTTGCGAAAACTTGAAACGACATCATCCGCCCCTGTTATTTTTTTAACCGCCAAGGTGCAGCCCAAGGAGGTTGCCGAGTATCGGAAACTTGGAGCGCTGGATGTTATTTTTAAGCCTTTTGACCCGCTTACCCTGGCGGACGTGATAAAGAAGATTTGGGAAAAACGCTGAATGAATGATGAAAAAATTGCGGCGGTAAAGAAGCTGCAGAGTCTGAAAAACAAGTTTTGTGCCAAACTACCGGCACGCATACGGGAAATGGAACGGGATATAGCCCTGTTGCGGGGTAACGCCTGGGACGGAGAGGCCGCCCTGAGACTGCATATGGAACTGCATAAACTGAGCGGTACCGGGGCAAGTTTCGGGTTTGGAAAAGTATCGGAAAGGGCGCATGATGTTGAGGAGTATTTATCGGCACTGATAAAGAGCGGCGGAGCACCGGAGCGTTCGCAAAAAAAAGCGCTTTTTACCCTGTGGGACAGGTTTACAAAGTCCTTTCACTGATTTTTTACTTCCTGCGGTATTTTACCCACCTTGCATCCCCGTAAAAAGAAAATTTTGTAAAAGCACTTTATCTTACTATCTTAAATGTATACAGTGTAAATATGAAACAGGTACTTGTGATAGATGAATCTCCATTGCTCCGGGAATATCTCAAGGAAAAATGCGGAAGACTGGGATTGGGGGTGGTTTTTGCCCTGAACGGTCTGGACGGCCTTTCAAAAATATATAGTACCCAGCCTGACGTGATCGTGATGGATTTTCATCTGTCCCGGCTGAAAGGCACTGAAATAATAGAAAAAAAGAGCCGGAGCCCTGCGGTGAAAGATATCCCCGTTGTCGTTATTGCCTCGGCGGATGCGGTGATGGATATGGCGTATATGAAGAAAAACAACATCATAAAAATAATCCCCAAACCGATAAAGGTGGACGTATTGGTGACGTCCTTGTCGGAGGCGTTACAGCTGCCCCTTTCGGTGGAGAAGGCCCCCTGTATTGTGGATGTCCATTTTAATGAGAACGTGCTTTTCATCGAGATTGCCAAAGGTCTTAATACAGATAAGATAGAGATACTGAAGTTTAAAATCCTCGAGCTCATTCAGATTTTCAGGGTAAGCCGGCCCAAGGTGCTGATTATCCTCTCCGATCTGAAGTTTACCACCGGTGACAACCGGAAGCTTCACTTTCTGTTCGATACCATTCTTGACGCAACCGGATCGGCAAAAAACACCGTTAAAGTGCTGACCAACTCCGCGTCCGTGAAATCCTTTCTGGAGGCGGAAAAGGATTATGAGGGAATCGAGACGGCCCAGCGTCTGGAGCAGATAATGGACCGGATCTTTGATTTGAATGTGTCCCGCTTTGTACCGGAGGGAAAGTCCGTTTTAAAACAGGATCTGGTGAGTGCGAAACAAAGCGGTGAACAGGGTGAATCGGGTCTTGAACTGAAGTTCCACAGCGAGATTGAGGTAAATGAGAAACCGGTGGATATCGCGGTGGTGGATGATGATGAGTTCATTCAGGAGCTGATTGAGTCCGCCTTTGCCGAAACGGGCGTGACGGTGTACAAATATAACAACGGCACCGAGTTCATCCTTGCCTGTGAAAAAAAGCGCTTTGACCTGGTGTTTTTGGATATATTAATGCCGGGTATAGACGGATTCGGTGTAATGGATTATCTTCAAAAAAAGGGGATGAGGATGCCCATTATCATTCTTTCCACGGTTTCACAACGTAATACCATCATAAAGGCCATCAGTTTCGGCGTAAACAGTTACCTGATTAAACCGCTTGACGTGGATTTAATCCTTAAAAAAACACAGGGTGTGTTTGGGAGGAATTTTTAAGATGATGAGACTTGACTTTGTGGCTGAAGCTTATTATATTATCCGCTTCACCAAGGTAATTCACAGACAAACCAAATAAAGGAAACTATACATCAGGGACTACAAATGAACAATCAAAATATGCGCAATATCGGAATCAGTGCCCATATCGATTCGGGCAAGACAACACTCACCGAGCGGATTCTCTATTATTGTAAGAAAATCCACGCCATGCACGAGGTGCGGGGAAAGGACGGAGTGGGGGCTACCATGGACTCAATGGCCCTGGAACGGGAGAGGGGCATTACCATTGCTTCCGCCGCCACCAATGTTGAGTGGAAAAAACATTCCATCAACATTATCGACACCCCGGGGCACGTTGATTTTACCATAGAGGTGGAACGGGCGCTGCGTGTTTTAGACGGTGCCATTCTGGTACTCTGCGCGGTCGGAGGGGTTCAGTCCCAGTCCATCACCGTGGACAGGCAGTTGAAACGCTATAACGTCCCCAGGATCGCGTTTGTGAACAAATGTGACCGGGTCGGTGCCGATCCGCTGAAGGTAAAAAATCAGTTGCATGAAAAGCTGGGGCATAACGCCGTGCTGATGCAGCTTCCCATTGGACTTGAGGACAAATTTGTGGGTGTGGTGGATCTGGTCAGGATGAAGGCCGTATATTTTGACGGTGCCGGCGGCAGTGAGATGCGGATCGAAGAGATACCGCAGGAGCTGCAGCAGGATGCCAATGAAAAACACGAAGCGCTCTTAGATGCGGCTTCCATGTTTTCCGATGAACTGGCCGAAGGTTATCTTGAGGGCTCGGTGACCCCCGAACAGATAATACAGGCCGTACGTGCGGGCACACTACAGTGCCGGCTTACCCCGGTGTTTATGGGTTCGGCGTATAAAAACATCGGCGTGCAGCCGCTGATCGACGCGGTTATTGCTTTTCTGCCCGACCCAACGGAGGTACAGAATACGGCCCTGGACCTGGATAACAACGAGGCCACGGTTGAACTGAAATCCGAGAAATCCCTTCCCCCTGTGGCCCTGGCCTTTAAGCTGGAAGACGGTCAGTACGGACAGCTTACCTACATCCGTATTTACCAGGGAGAAATAAAAAAGGGTGTTGAGCTGTATAATTCCCGGGCGCAAAAAAAGTTTCGCGTCGGCAGGCTGGTACGTATGCATGCTGATAATATGGAAGATATTGAGAGCGCGCCCAGCGGTGATATTGTGGCCCTGTTCGGCATAGACTGTGCCTCGGGGGATACCTTTACAGACAGCGCGATGAACTATTCCATGACCTCAATGTTTGTTCCCCAACCGGTAATCTCCCTGGCCGTAAAACCCAAGGACAAAAAATCGGAAGATAATATGTCCAAGGCCATAAACCGCTTTTCCAAGGAAGATCCCACCTTTCAAAGTTATGTGGACCCCGAATCGAACGAGACCATTATCAAGGGGATGGGTGAGCTGCACCTGGATGTCTATCTGGAGCGGATGAAGCGGGAGTATAAGGTGGAGCTTGAAACCGGGATGCCGCAGGTTGCCTACCGGGAGACCATCACCAGAAAGGTCGAGTTCAACTATACTCACAAGAAACAGACCGGCGGCGCGGGGCAGTTCGCGCGCGTGGCCGGATTTATCGAACCTTGTGAAGAAGAGGAATATCTGTTTGTGGACGCGATCAAAGGTGGGGTTATTCCCAATGAATACATCCCGTCGTGTGACAAGGGCTTCCGTAAAGCCCTGCAGGAAGGCGCCCTGTTGGGATTCCCCGTGGTTGGGCTGAAGGTGACCATTAATGACGGAAGTTACCATCCGGTTGACTCTTCGGATATCGCATTTCAGCAGGCCGCAATCAGTGCGTTCCGTGAAATATACCGAAAGGCGGCCCCGGTAATCCTTGAGCCCATTATGAAGGTAGTGGTTGAAAGCCCCAATGAGTTCCAGGGGAATGTGTTTGCCAGTATAAACCAGCGCAGGGGGATGATCGTAAGCACAACCGAAGATACCGCCTTCTCTCAAATCGAGGCTGAGGTGCCGTTAAGTGAAATGTTCGGCTATTCAACGGTATTGCGCTCCATCTCACAGGGAAAGGCCGAGTTCAGCATGGAATTCCTGCGGTACGGAAGGACCCCGCAAAGCATATCGGAACAATTAATCAAAGAGCATGAGGCACAGAAAAAGAAAAATTAGCCAAAAAAAGGAGAGACAACGATTATGGTAAAAGCCGAGCTTATAAAGAAAAGTCCATTGCGTATTTTTGAAAAATCCACGCACGGGGGTGTGGGAAAAGGTAATATCGGGATAATTGCGGCACGCAATGGGGTGGGTAAAACCGCATGTCTTGTACATATTGCCACGGACCAGCTATTCCAGGGGAAGCATGTCATCCATGTTTCTTTTTCCAGCAATACCTCACACATTATCTCCTGGTATGAAGATATTTTCCAGGAGATTGCCGGAAGACGCAATCTGGAAGAAGCCATGCAAATCCATGATGAGATCATCAAAAACCGCGTCATCATGAATTTCAGCCAGCAGGGGATTTCAATCGAGCAGATTATAAAAAGCCTTGAGTCAATGATTTCGCAGGGCGCGTTTGCCGCCGATTGTATTATTTTTGACGGGTATTCGTTTTCGCAAGGTGACCCCGATGATTTTGACAGGCTGAAACAGTTTGCGGCCCGGCTGCAGCTGGAGTTATGGTTCAGTGCTTCCCTCCCTGATGAAGAGTATGAAACGGATGAGCGTGGTATCCCGACTGTCTTCCTGCCGTATATCGATAAAACCGCGATCCTAATCACCATGAATCCGGCCAAGGGGCACATCCGGCTGGAGCTGAAAAAAGACCATGACCTGGCCGATACGCAGGACCTGCACCTGAAGCTTGACCCCAAGATTCTGCTTATCACCGAAGAGGCATAAAAAACGGCGTCAAATCCGGTACTGACGCTTCTGTTGGGCGGCTTGTCCGTAAATCATAGGGCCGGAGCTTTTATCGTCCGGAGTATAGTGGACTGGGCATGAGGAACCTGAGAAAAAAAAGTTTTCATCTGCTTATTAATATTCTGTTTCCCCTCGGAGCGGTTTTCATTCTTATCGTCTCCCTGCTGCCGACACTGGCGATCCCGCAATCGGATATTCCCAATCTGGACAAACTGCTTCACGCATCCGCGTATTTTTTTCTCGGTATATCGGCCTATTTCTTTTTTTATCTAAAAAAACCGTCGGCGGGCGGGGCACTGCTGTTTTCGGTACTGTTCTGCACCCTCTGGGGGATTGGGATCGAACTGCTGCAGGCATATACGGGAAGGAGCCCTGAAGTACTGGATGCCGTGATGGATTTTTGCGGTTGTCTCCTGGGATCTCTTGTTTCACGAGCGGTACCCGCCCGGGTTATAACCGGAGGATAGGCGGGAGGAGGTGTGTCACAATGTTGATGCCGCGAAAAGACGCCATTAATCAGGGCAGAGCCATGATAGCGGTTATCTCCCTGGAATCAGGAGAGTCCGCCACAATCGGTGTCTGTCCCGCCTGTTGGAATAGTAAAGCCCGTAGGAAAATACTGCTGTTAAAGTTAAAAAACATGGGATACCGGGTGGAGCATAAAAACGATACCTTGCGGGGATTGTACCGCATAGGAAAGAGTCACGCGCCGCGCTGTCCGTACTCTCAGTTGAAGTAAATGGCAAACCGCTTTTCCCGGGTCCACGGTTTGGACCACTACTTATGATTTTTTGTTTTTCTTGTTTTTTGACCGGCTCTCCCAGTTAAAAAATGCGGCCGATATCACCCCAAAAAGACCGAGGGCAATGAATATTTTATCAAACTGCAGCCCATCGTGTATGGACGGTGAGCCGTCGTTATTCTGATCCGCCCCGAAGCATGGTAACAGCGCCGCACAGAGAAAAAGCATCGCGGTAAACAGTATTAGAAATCGTTTCATCATCAAACCTCTCAAGGTGCCCGTTATAGCATGCAAATATGGAGAAAATAAGGCAAACTATGAAAATAATATGGAAGTTATTATGCTTACTTGGAGAACTATTTTCTCTATGATATAGTAACTAGGCAAAAGGAGGACGGTAGTATTGTATAAAGTAGCGATAGTCGATGATGAAAAAAATATTCGCGAAACCGTGGCCTATGCATTAATAAAAGAAGGATTCAGCGCCGAGACGTATGCCAATGGACAGGAGGCTTGGGAGGCCTTCGGCCGGAATATGCCGGACCTGTTGATCCTTGATATCATCATGCCCATGATGGACGGTCTGCAGTTGTGCCGGAAACTGCGGGCGGTCACCGAACACCTGCCTATAATATTTCTTACCTCAAAGGACGAAGAGTTCGACCGGGTGCTGGGGCTTGAGATCGGCGCGGACGATTATCTGTGCAAACCGTTTTCAATGCGCGAACTGGTAACACGGGTAAAGGTACTGTTTCGCCGTCTTGCCCTCTCGGAAAAAACAGATGACATCACGCAACGCCTTTTGGTTGACAGTCTGGAGCTTGATTTACAGCGCTATACGGCAAAATGGAAGAAGGCCTCACTCCCCCTGACCATTACCGAGTTTATGCTTTTGCAGTCCCTGATCAAACACCCCGGAATTGTCAAGACCCGCAGCCAACTGATGGAAGAGGCCTACCCTGATAATATTTTTGTGAGTGACCGCACCATAGACAGTCATATCAAACGCCTGCGGAAAAAGTTTATGGCGGTTGATGAAAGCTTCTCTTATATCGAGACCGTATACGGTTTGGGATACCGTTATCGCTTAGAGAACCCCGCATGAGACTACTGAGATTTTTTTCCCGTATTGTTTGGCGGCTTCTTGCCTTTAACCTGCTGCTGGTTATTGTGCCGGTAAGCGCGGTGTTTTTTCTTGATGTCTATGAAAAACAGCTTCTGAAAGCACAGGAAGATGATATGGTGCAGCAGGGAAGAATTCTGGCCGCCGCCCTGGCCGATCGCGGTTTTCTGGAACAGGATACCGCGCAAAATTTATTGAAGCGGCTTAAGGGGAGAATGAAGTCCAGGCTGAGGATCGTTGACGAGCAGGGCAATCTGCTGGCGGATTCCAGTGCTCTGTTTCAGAAGAAAGAGATCACGACACCGGCTACCGAGGGTTATGCCGAACAAAGACAGCCGCAAGGGGAGCGGCCGAACTGGGTGTACGATCTTTTCCTCACCCCGATACGCCTTTTCCGTGATTGGTACGGTCCCCCCAAGCCGGAATTGGAAACCGCGGATTATTATACCTTCGGTAAACCCCTCTTAGGTCCGGAAATCAAGGCCGCCCTTGAGGGGAGATACGGGGCCACCACGCGGTACGCAATCGGCGGCCAACAGTCGATCATCCTTTACAGCGCCATTCCCATCCGCAGTTTTAATTCGGTGGTGGGCGTGGTCCTGGTTTCTCAATCCACCTACAGGATACTGGTAGACCTCTATGAAGTGCGTCAGGGAATTGTCAAGGTTTTCCTCTATTCAATATTCGCGGCCATTGTATTAAGCATAGTATTGTCCGGCACCATCGCGCGTCCGCTTGACAAGCTGAGAAAGGAGGCCGAGGCGGTGCTTGACCATAGCGGGCGGCTTACCAGGCATATCAGGCAGACACACCGTATGGATGAGATCGGGGACCTGTCCCGCTCCCTGACCTCCCTTACCAGCAGGCTGGAACAGCATCTCAGCTTTATCGAATCCTTTGCCGCGGACATTTCTCATGAATTTAAAAACCCCCTGGCCTCCATCCGTTCGGCAACGGACATCGCGCTGATGACCGATGAGAACCGGGAACGCATAAAATTCCTGAAGATGATCCAGAAAGATGTCGCCAGAATGGAGCGATTACTCACCGGTGCGCGGGAGATAACCAAGATCGACGCCAGTCTGGCCCAGGAATCAAAGGAGCCCGTCCACATGAATACCCTGTGCCTGCATGTGGCCGAAGCGTTCAAGATGCGTCACAGGACAATTGCGTTTAGCCTTCATATCCCCGAGGAACCGGTGACCGTCCCCGCTTCTCCGGAACGGATTGCCCAGGTCTTGGAAAACATCATCGATAACGCCATTAGTTTTTCCGAAAAAAACGGGACCGTAGAGCTTTCCCTGGAGCAAAATAACGGAAACGCGCTTGTTCGCGTCAGTGACAACGGACCGGGTATTCCCGATGAACATCGGGAAAAGATTTTTGAACGGTTTTTTTCATTCCGGCAGAAAAACGGCGGTGAGAACCAACACACCGGTCTGGGCCTGTCGATCGTCAAGGTTATCGTGGAAAGCTACGACGGCAGCATCGGCGTATACAACAGACCGCAGGGTGGTGCCTGTTTTGAGGTATCTTTTCCGGTACAGTAATTCGCATTTTGAACATTCACTACATATTGATTTTTATCCTGAAATATTGTTATTTTTTATAGAGAAAGGAAGAACTGTTACTTTTAGAGGAATATTTTGTTTAATATGATAAGAGGAGACGGAGGTGTGTAATCATGAAGCGTAGACCAAGTATTTTCTATTCAAAGAAATTTCTTATTTTTAATGTAGCTCTTGTATCAATGATATTGGGTTTTGTCATCTCAACCGCGATTATCTATTCCTGCTCGGGCGGCGGAGGGAATTTAAGCCGCGCCTTTGCCAAGGATTATGATAACGTCAAGCAGGGTATGGCCGTACTGGAGGATATTCAATACTCCTTTCGCAACGTCGCCAATATCGGGCTGCCGGTGGTGGTGGAGATAAATGTGGTTGAAGTGGTGAAGCAGCGGATGCCGGATTCGGACTCACCGTGGGAGTATTTTTTCGATTTCAATGAAAACGGGAAACCCGATCAGAAGAATAACAAAAAAGAATATGAATATAAACGCCCCGGCCTCGGTTCGGGCGTAATTGTGCAAAAATCCGGCAACAAGGTATATGTAATCACCAACAACCATGTGGTCGGCCATGCGGATGAAATCAGTGTAAAGCTTCATGACGGCAGGGAGTTTGCCGCACGGATAGTCGGCAAAGATCCGCGCACCGACCTGGCGTTGATAGAGTTTGAAGCCAACGGCGATGTCCCCGTGGCGCTGATCGGTGATTCGGATAAGGTTCAGGTAGGAGACTGGGCGCTGGCCATTGGCAATCCGCTTGGATTCGAATCGTCCTTTACCGTCGGGGTGGTAAGCGCCCTGGGAAGAAGAGCGGACGATGCCTTCGGCGGGGGGACGTCCGGTATCGCCAATTTTACCGATTATATCCAGACCGACGCCAGCATCAACCAGGGGAACTCGGGCGGCGCGCTGCTTAATATCAAAGGTGAGGTTATCGGCATAAACACCTGGATCGCCTCCCGTACCGGGCAGAGTATCGGACTGGGATTCGCCATCCCCATAAACAATGCCAAAAAGGTAATCAATGATTTTATGACCAAGGGAAAGGTTGAATACGGCTGGCTGGGGGTACAGATAGGCGACCCGAATCCGGACTATTATCCCGGTGTGCCCGAAGACCTGGAGATCACGGGGAAAAAGGGTGCGCTGGTGTTGAACCTGTTCAAGAACTCACCGGCATACAAAGCCGGTATCCTCCCGGGAGACCTGGTAATAAAGGTGGACAAGACCGATATAAAGGATGCCACGCATCTGACCTCGATCGTGGGGAATATTCCGCCGGGGCAGAATGTTCCGTTTGTGATTATCCGGTACGGTAAAGAAATGAAGCTGCATGTCACCCTGACCGTGCGGGCCGATGAAGACAAGGTGCAGTCGAACACCAATCTCTGGCCGGGGATGGTGCCTTTGCGGATTAATGACGACATCCGTAAGCGCCTTAACCTGCCCGACGGCATGAACGGGGTGGTGATCGGTAATGTCATCGCCAAGGCACCCGCGGGACTGGCCGGACTGCGCCAGGGGGACGTGGTAGTGAAAATCAACAAGACAAAGATCAATACCGTAATGGATTTCTATAAAGGCCTCAATGATTCCTCGTCCGAGGAGGTACTGTTTCGGGTGTACCGGGAAGGAAATGAGGTTATTTTGGGAGTGGTAAAATAAGCTTGTGGGGGCCTGATCCGGGCCCCCGGCATCAGTTTTATACGGTATTAATTTCTTGATATAACACGGCAACACGGTGTACAATTAAGGTATGAGCCTGCTGAAGGATCATATTACCATCTATGATATCGCCAGAAGGGCAGGTGTGTCCATCGCCACGGTCTCCCGGGTGTTGACCGGCAAACTGAACGTGAGGGAAGATACCCGGGAAAAGGTCCAGCGGGTTATTGATGAGTGCAATTATGAACCCAACCTTATTGCCCGGGCGCTTTGTAATCGTGTTTCGAACACTATCGGCATGTTGGTAGAGGAGCTTTCCAACCCTTTTTTTGTCACCATCTGTAATGAGGCGGAACTGTTCTGTACCTCCGTCGGCTATACCCTGTTGTTCGGTATAATCAACAGCTGGCAGGAAAATGAGACCGAACTGCTGCATTTGATCGAGAAAAGACAGGTGGACGGCTTTATTTTTCTCGGCGGCAAGGCCAACCAGAAAAATCCCAAATCCTCATTTTTAAAGGAAATAAGGTCCTTAAGCGAGAGGGTCCCCGTGGTGTTTATCAACAGCAAAATCGATATCAACAACTGCTATATAGTCCGCACTGATGAAAGGAAAGCATTTGCCAAAATCATCGATTATGTACTTTCGTGCAATCACAAGAAGATCGGGCTGATCACGGGCGACAGGGGATTCCTTATCACCGAAGAAAAGATAGAGGTGTTCAAGGAGAAACTTGCCGCGCACAATCTGGAAATACGGGATGAATGGATCGTCTGCGGCCGTTACCTTGTGGACAGCGGGGCCTCAAGCATGGAACAGATTCTGCGGTTGAAAGACCGGCCCAGTGCGGTCATGTGCATGAATGATACCCTGGCCTTAGGGGCCATAAAACAGGTTTTTAAGGCAGGCTTCTCCGTACCCGGTGATATCAGCGTGACGGGGTTTGATGATATCTTTATCTCAAAGCACTATGTCCCGGGAATAACCACCGTAAAGCAGGATTACGCCGGACTGGCGGAACTTGCGGTAAAAAAAATTCTGGCCCACGTTTCGGCCGAGCATTGCCCGCGTGAAACCGTTCTGGAGGCCGAACCGGTTATCCGCGATTCCTGCCGGAAGCTGTAACGGCCATTAATGTTTTTCGGACCGCATGCAGCAGTGAGTATTGCGGGCACGCGCCTTTTGCTTTGCAGTGCGAACAGGAAACCTTCGGGACAATAGAGAAAACACGGAACGCAAGCGAACCCAACAGCAGGACAACAGCGATGACAAGTTCCAGCGAAAAGTTGATGATAAAAGCGGGAAGAACAATGGCAAGGGGTAAAAGCAAGCTGAAAAAAACAGGTTGTCATAGGAAAACAGCCCTTTGCCCCGGTTGTGAAAGGCTTTTTTGCTCCCTTTGGTGGTGATCATATTGGCAATAATGTTCAATCGGACGGACAAATGCAAATTTATCAGGTGACTGCCGCCTATGCGCCTCTGCTGAATTTGTACCCCACGGTATGGACAGTGATGATATGTCTGGGCCGGGCCGGATCATCCTCAATCTTCCGGCGCAGTTTGGAGATGTGCTGGTCCAGGGTGCGGGTGGTACCGCCGTAACTCAATCCCCAAATCTTGTCCAAAAGGGCAAACCGGTCCAGCACCTCGCCTTCGTGATCCAGAAAATAGCGCAGCAGGTCAACCTCGCGCTGTACCAGGGGAAACTCCTCTTTGCCCTTTCTGCCCTGAAGCGTTTTGGGATTAATCCGGACGTTGCCGAAACTGATTTCACTATTGTCGGGATGCTTTTCCTGCGGACTGCTGCGGCGCAGACAGGTGCGGATGCGGGCAAGCAGTTCCTGCACCCCGAATGGTTTGACGACGTAATCGTCCGCGCCCAGGTCAAAGCCCACTACCTTATCCACCTCCTGCGATTTGGCTGTCAGCATAACAATCGGTGTGGCACGGTCCGTTTTGCGGATTTCTTTACATACCTCATACCCGCTTTTTTCGGGGATCATGATATCCAACAGCACCAGGTCAGGTCTGTCCTGCCGGTAGCGTTCCAGGGCCGTCCTGCCGTCGTAAGCAATGGAAACGGCGTAGTGCTCACTTTGCAAAAGGTCGCGTATGCCCGTGATAATGGCACGATCGTCTTCAATAATGAGAATCTTTTGTTTTCGCATGCTCGTTTTCTCCCTTTGGTATAAAAATCCGGAAACGGCTTCCTCCCCCGCTGCGCGGGAGGTAGCGGATGTCACCACCATGGTCACGCAATATTTTTCTGGAGATGGACAGTCCCAGGCCGCTGCCGCTCACCGCGGCCGTCAGGGAATCGTCCACCCGGTAAAACTCTTTGAAGATCTTTTCCGAAAGTCTCGGGGGAATGCCCGGTCCCCTGTCCAGAATATTAATGATGACATTGTTTGTGTCCCGGGATACTGTTACCTCAATACTTTTTCTGTTCCCGGAATACTTTTCCGCGTTTGACAACAGGTTGATCATAACCTGTTTTAGGGCTTCTTCATCAATACGGGCCGTGACCGGCCCCGCAGGGCAGGTGATTTTTACGGTAAACCCTTTATGTTCCAAGCGTGCCCGCTGAGCCCGGATTATATCTTCGCATAATCCGCCGATATCGCACGGCCGCGGGTGATAGTTTCTTTTCCCTTTTCCCATCCGCGTAAAATCCAGTACATTATTGATAAGCCGGGTAAGGCGCTCGGTTTCGGAAACCATGGTTTCCAGGTACTGCTTACGTTTTGCCGCGTCAGGCTGCCTGTTGTCACGTAATAACTCGGCAAACAAACGCAGGGAGGTCAGCGGTGTTTTCAGTTCATGGGAAACATTGGCCACAAAATTGGTTTTTTGTTGGGCCAGCTTCATTTGGCCCATCAGCAGCCCGGTCAAAAACACCCCGCCCAGAAACAGGGCCACAAGCAGAAACGCGATCAAAATCCATAGTACCAGCGCGGTCGACTGGGCTTTGTCCCTGATGACGTTCGGATTGGTAAGATACGCGGCAATTTCCCAGCGGGGCAAGAGCTCTGAAATTTCCTGCGCGGCAAAAGGGGTAAACCACTGCCGCTGTTCTTCTCCCTCGGGAACAACCAGGGGTTTGGCTTTTTCATCAAGGATCACCAGGATGCGGGTCTGTGAAAATACCCGGGGCATGACCTGCAGCAGGCGCTGCTTTAAAGCATCGATATCGATCACACACCCTACAACCGAGTCCCGCGTATTTTTCTTCCAGTATAACAGGTACAGCTTGTCTTCGATAAAACGGGGGATAATTCCCCGGGAGGCCTTCCCGATAATCTGGCTGAAGGTATGGGATTCCAGGATGAAGTATGACCACTGTTTGTTCAGTGCGTCGGAATTGTCCGCCGGAAGAATAATATTTCTTACCAGTACCTCCTGCCCCTGTTCCCTGGCCTGTTTATAAATCTTCTGACGCAGGGGTTCGGAATTGTTAAAGCGGTTTATCGCCTGTTGTGTCTCAATCTCCTCCTGCAGGGCTTTGGCCGATTCGCTTTGCCTGGGCGCATTGTCCCCTTTCTGCGGGACCGCTTCGGCCGGTGCCTGATTCGGGGCTGTGGACTGTACGTCTTCATTTAAAATGGTGTCTTTATACTCCTTGACGATGTTCTTATAGACCGGAATGGAAACCGTGTCTTCAAACAGCTCCCGGTTCTGTTTTTCAAGCAGAGACTCTTCCTGCGAAGGGGGCTTCGTGCGGGGGGGATAGACTACCACGCGATGCGATGAAAGCAGGAAGGGGAGGCCGATCAGAGAGGAATCCTGCCGCATCTTTTGCAGCGCAAGGGCGGCATTCCGTTCTTCCGGGAAACGGATCACGGCGGACAACTCATCCCGGACGGCTTTCATTTCATTATCCACCAGGGTGACCGCGCTGTTTACTTCGGACGTCAGGGTCAGAGTAAAATTTTTTTCGATATATGCTTCTTCTCTTTCGATCGCGCGCAAGGCCAATATCCCAAGTATTATTCCGGGAATAATGATGACCGCGGCCAGAATGATAATGAGGTGCATGCTATGTATTCTTTTTTTACGGGCCTTCAATCGATCCCTCGTACTTATATAATACCCTGCTTTCGCCCACTATTGTCAACCTGGTGTAAAAAATTGTAAAATATTGTAAAATTGAGGTCGGGATACCTATTGTCGGTTACAATACGTATAATAGAAAAATGTTAAAAAAATAATTGACAATACGTATAGGGTGAGATAATATAAAAGACAAATATCCCATGGGAGGGGAGCAATGGACTACACTTTCAGCCTGCCTACATTTTTGGTAGTTATTATTATTGTAATCCTCTTTAGAACGCTTGATAAGCGCAACAGAAGTCTGGAAAAGGTAAAACGCTTTTCGGACAAACTGAAAGAAGAAATATCCGTGTTTATCAAGGAAAAAACCGTTGAGATTAATGATATCGCGGTCGATCTGGATCTTAATCTGAAAAAGAGCAGAGAGGTTTTAAAGCGGATTCTCACTTTTGAAGAAGCCCTAAAGGCCAAAGAGGGTGATTTCAAAAATATGAAAGCCACCGTAGACAATTACGCGGGTACGTTAAATGAGCTTGTCGCCATGTCCGGCAGGGTTGATGAGAATCTTTCGCGTATCAAGGATGAATCGGTTTTTATCGACCGGGTAGGTTCACAGGTAAAAGATGTCTCGCACCGTATCACCAAACTGGAAACGTCCCTGGAGAACGCGCTGACTAAATCTACGGAGAAAAACAGGCTTGAACTGGATAAGATCCGTAAAAAACTGCTTGATACACATCGCGACAGCATTGAGGAACTTGAACAAAATCTGCATATAATCGAACAGAATGTCACCGGTGTGGCGGGGTACGTGAAAAAGCTTGAGGAACGCAGATCAGAGGTGGTGAAAACCGCTGAAAAGGCCTATCGGGAACTCCTGTCCGGCCTGGATGAAGAGATCATCAAGCGTAGAAAACAGGGGATCAGCGAGCTTTCTTCCGAAACCGGCGCGGTTATCAGCGGTGCGCAGGAGGAACAGGAAAAGATCACCCTGGAGCTGCGAACCATGCTGGAGACGGTTCACGATACTTCACAGGCTCTTGATGCGGAGTATGCCGCAAAGATCGAGGATTTTAAGGAGCAGTACACCCGAATCGAAAAGATGTTCCATGAGCAGCTGGAAAAGGCGGCGGTACGGGGAGAGACCTTTAATGATGAGGTGTTCCATAACCTGCAAGAGTCTATCGATAAAAAGGCCAGGGAGCAGGCTTATGAAATCGAGGAATACTTCAAGCGGGTGAATACCGACCTTGATACCAAGAAGAAAGAGATCGGGGAGATGTTCGGGGTACTGCGTTCCGACGCAAACGTTTGGCACGTGGAACTGGACAAACAGATGAAGGACCTGAAACGACAGATTTCCGCCAAGCTGCGTGATCTGGAAAATGAGGTCAGCGCCGGTATGACCGATTTCTTAAACCGGGCCAGGGATACCCAGGAAAGTGTATCGCTGGAAATGGAAGATTTTACCAAAAACGTGGAACAACGGCTGGAAACCTATGATGAAGAGCTTGCCTATAAGTTCCAGAGACTAAAAGATTGCAATGTAGATATTGAAGAGCTTGAAAAATCACTGCGCGCGTATATGGCGGGTGTCAGCGATAAGATCAAAAGTGATTTTTCAGACTTTGGAAACCGTCTGGAAGAAGAACGCTCGGCGGAAACCGCCAAGGCCGACCGGGAGCTTTCCCGGATACGAAACGAGATAGAGGGTATCGATTCCGAGGTAAAGGCGCTGAAAACCACGGCATATGAAAATGTATCCGAAAAGCTGCAAATCCTGGAAGATGATTTCTTTGCCGATTTTAAGGAACGAAGCCTGGCCGTCCAAACCAGCCTGGATAAGTTCCAGGAAGAGGTGTTGACGCGGATTGAACAGATTAAACAGGAGAATAATACGACGATCGAAAGTATGGCGGCGGATACTTTGGAAGAAAAGGAACATGAGCTGCGTGAGTTTATCGACTCCAAAATAGACGTGACGCGGACTGAAATAAACGAGAATATAGAATCCATGGTACAGGCCTTCGAGCACAGGAAGACCGAAATCGCTCGGAGCATACAAAAATACGAAGAGGATTTTCATCAGACCAGGCTTGCCCGGGAGCAGGCGGCCGCGGAAATGGATGAGTATACAAAAGGCGTAGAAGAGCGGCTGGGAACCTATGAAGAGGAGATTTCCTTTAAATTTAAAAAACTTGAAGACTGTAATGTGGATATTGAATCCATGGAAAAATCCCTGCGTGATTATATGGATGGGATCACGGAGAAGATCAGGCATGATTTCAGCGATTTTAACAAGCTTTTGGCGGATGAACGCAGTGCGGAGAAATCCAGGGCGGCCGCGGAGCTGGAGAATTACCGGGAAGAAATTGAGAATATCGAAGCTGAAATAAATACCTTGAAAACCAGGGCGTACGAAAATGTATCAGGGAAATTAAGCGTACTTGAGGATGATTTCTTTAATGATTTCAGGGAGCGCAGTGACGCACTGCGAAAGGTAATAGAAGAGTTCCAGGAAGAGGTCTCCACCAAGATCGAAACCATCAAACAGGAAAATATCCGCAGCATCGAAAGCGCGGCCGGCCGGGCCATGCAGGAAAAGGAAGCGGAGCTGCGCGAGGCTATCGATACCAAACTGGACAGCACCCAGGCTGAGATTAACGGGTATATTGCCTCGATGTTCAAGGCGCTGGAAGACGGGAAAATCGACGTACAGCAAAATATTAAGCAGCTTGAGGAGAATTTCAAGAATTCCCGGGAAAAGCTTTCCGCTTACTTCTCCGGCACTACGGAGGAAGCCCGCCAGTGGCACGAGGAAATACTGCAGAAATACCAGGATTCGGAGCAGGATATATCTGAAAAGCTTTCCGGACTGACAGAGGATTCGTCGGCAAGAATTAATACCCTGAAACAGGATGTTGATGAACGCCGGCAGGAATTGGAAGAAACGTTTAATTCGGCTTTGAACTCACTGCAGCATAGTTTTGTGGAGCGTCAAACCGAGTTGGAAACCCTGTTTTCCACCACCTTTACGACGCTGGAAAAGAATTTTGCGGAACAGAAGAACGATCTGATAGACGCGACCACCAAGGAAAGGGCGCACCTAAAGGATGAGCTTGATAGACTGGTGGAAAAGGCCTCCGGTCTGGGGCAGGGATTAAGCGAGATAGAAAAACAGCAGAAGAATTTTGTGGCCCAGACAAAAATATTTGAACGGGCGGATACACTTAAAATCAACCTTGAGAGTGATATCGACTCCATGAAAAAGGAGCTCGTCAAGATATCGGCGTATAAAAAGGACGTGGACGCCATCAACAAAGAGTTTGTCACCACTAGAAAGCTCGTGGATGATATGTCCGCCAAGGTCAGGGAATTTGTGACCGAGAAAAAGCGTATCAACAGCATGGAAACCGATTTTAAACGCCTTATTTCCATCTCACATGAAATAGACGCCAAGATTGTGAATATTACTACAAATTACGATGCGGTCCAGGAGCTGGAGCTGAAAATGAGAACACTCGAAGATCTGGAAAAAGAGGTAGATACCCGTTTTGCCCGCCTGGAACAGAAAAAGAAGGTACTGGACAGCACGACCCAGGGAGTGGATAAGAATTTTCAAAAGCTCACCGGTCTTGACAAATCATTAGGTGAAATGCAGAAGGAAATGAAGGGGATACCCTCCCTGATAAAGGAACTGAAAGCGGAGATTGAGCTTATCAGCGCCAACAAGGAAAAGACCGACGCCGTGGTCGATAAAATGGAAGGTATTGATCACCTGATTCTGGAGCTTGAGGCACGGATGGACAAACTGAATATCGCCAGGGAATGGCTGGCCCGGGCCGAGACAAGGCTGGAACAGGTAAATACCCAGGCCCAGGAACAGCTGCGACTTTTGGAAAGTCTGATCAAGGAAGAGGTGGCCCAGACCAAAAAGGACCGTGGGGCCCCTTCAAGTGATAAACGGCAGACGGTAGTGAAACTCGCCCATCAGGGCTGGTCGGTTCAGGAGATTGCCAGGGCCACCAAACTCTCGCGCGGTGAGGTTGAACTTATTCTGGAACTCATTCCGGAGAAATAAATCGTTTGCGTTTGAGTTATTCAGCATAAGTGTCCGCCTGTCGATATAATCTATAAGAGATGAAAAATATAGCCATAGTAAACGGAATTAATCTCTCTCCCTATGCCCTTGAAAACGTGCGGAGCGGGAAGACCCCCCTTGATTTTGTGAAAGAATACATCGGGAGCCTCCCGGAGGTCGAAAAGACCCTGGTTCTGCTTTCTTCACCCTGCAGGGAATTAAAACAGTATGAGTCCCTGCAGGATGAGCATTGGACCACGGGAGAAATGCTGCGCCGAATAAAAGAAAAGGCCGAGGGGTTTGATAATATTTTTTATTTCTACGCGGACTGTATGTTTTTGAACAGTGAGATCACAAAACGCATGTACGCGAATCATAAGACCTATTTTGCGGATTACACCTTTGCCGACGGGTATCCCTACGGACTTACCCCGGAAATCCTGAAACCCTATATTCTAACGCCCTTGCTGAACCTGCTGGGTGAAGATGAAATCACGGTACCGGACCGGAACAGCCTGTTTGAGCTGATAAAGAAGGACATCAACTCATTTGACCTGGAGACCGAGATATCTCCCGTTGACCTGCGTCTGCTGCGTGCCGGCCTGTCCGCGGACTGCAGAAGGAATTTCTTTTTATTAAAACGGCTGGCGGAGTACGGGGCGTTTTCGGAACAGGAAATACTGAAGGCCTTACAGGAACACAAGGAAATATTACGCACGCTGCCCGTTTATTTTCTGGTTCAGACCGTGGAGGGCTGCGCGCAGCAATGCTCATACTGTCCGTACCCCAAATTCAGACCCGATATGCTGGGGAAAAAGGGTGAAATGGCCCCGGAGGATTTTGAAAAAATACTGGAGAAAATACGGGGATTCTGTGAGGACGCGGTCATCGGCTTTTCGTTATGGGGCGAGCATTCGCTGCACAGCAAGGCATATGAGCTAATCGAAAAAGTATGCGAGATACCGTCCTTCAAACTGGTAATTGAGACATCCGCCCTGGGATGGGACGCGAAGGCCCTGCAGTCATTAAGCGGCAATGTACGTGATCGCTGCCGCTGGATTGTTTCGCTGGATGCGATCAGTGAAGCGTGTTACAACACCTTGCGTGGGCAGGGTTTTGCCGAGGCCATGGAAAATACCAAAATACTGCTTGAGACCTTCGGTCGAAATGTATTTGTCCAGGCCGTGCGTATGCAGCAGAATGAGGATGAGCTTGAAAAATTCTATAAGCAATGGAAACAAACCACGGAAAATATTATTATTCAAAAGTATGATTATTTTTCCGGTTTTCTGCCGCAGTACAGGGTAACGGACCTTTCACCCCTGAAACGTTTTCCCTGCTGGCATATTAAACGGGACATTGCGGTTTTTCTGGACGGCAGTGTCAGCCTCTGCAGGGAGGACATCAACAAGCAGCATGTTCTGGGCAATCTTTTACAGGATGACCCGGCCGTTATCTGGGACCGGGGCAACGATTTTTATCTCCGGCATTTAAAGGAAGAATATCCCGATATCTGTAAAGAATGCGATGAGTACTACACCTACAA
Source organism: uncultured Spirochaetaceae bacterium (assembly GCA_964634205.1). Taxonomy (GTDB): domain Bacteria; phylum Spirochaetota; class Spirochaetia; order SZUA-6; family RPPD01; genus JAFGGG01. The sequence continues at coordinate 31,794 of CAZWKE010000003.1, read as the reverse complement.
TTTTTAAACGCCCGCAAATATCCTATACGGTAATGGGCGGAGCGCCGAAACCCCGCGTAAGCAAATACCTTTTTCCCGTCTCGATCGTCATCTTAAACCGGGGGGGCAGGCTGTTCCAGCATGATGTATTCAACGATCTGCCCCGGAAAGAGTCCCTTGAGGTTATCTTCATTGAGGGGCCGGATATTGCGTATGATGTGGAGAGCCTCTCCCGCCGCTATCCCAATGTCCGGTTTCTCTTGCTGCATGAAAAATGCACCGCCGGGGAAAAAGTGAATATCGGAATAGAAGAGGCCATGTCCCGCTTGGTGTTTATCATCTGGAACGATATGAAGATATCCCAAAGCTCGCTTGCCGCACGGGTACTGGAAAAAATCCTGCACCAAAACGCACTATGTACGGTTCCCATTCTGAAAAATAAAAAAGGTGATACAATCCCCAGTATCCAGACACCGGGGTATGAAAAGAAGGCCTTTAAAATCATCCCGTGGAACCCCCTGCGCGACGGTATGAAAAGCCTGTTCGCCTTCGATTACTGCGGTATTTATAATAAGGAAAAATACCGTTTGTGCGGCGGATTCGACGGGAATATCACCACCCCTTTCTGGCAGAAGGCCGATTTTGGTTTCAGGTGTTTTCTATGGGGAGAAAATATTGTCTGTAATACTTCCCTGCTGTTTCATTACAATTATGAGTTGTCCTTTGAGGACAACACCCCCGATGAAAGCTATAAACTGTTTTACCTGAAAAACCTGTGTGTGGATTTCAGAAGCGACCGCGGGGTGCTGCCGTTCAGGCATTTTTTCCGCTACATGATAAAATCGAATACCGGGATTATTACCTCCCTGAAAGAGTTCCTCAACGTACGAAAGTGGGTAATCCTGAATAAATACAGATTCAGAAGGGACGCAAAGAGTCTGATCGAGTTATGGGAAGATCCGGAATGAAAAGTGGTATATTTTTACAGGTACGATTGAAATCAAAACGCCTGCCCGGGAAAGCCCTGCTGGAACTGGCTGGACTCACGGTCATCGAGCATGCTATGCAGGCCCTTGGCCGGGTGGCGGTTGATGTGCATGCCCTGCTTACCGATGCAGAGAGCGCCTCGGCCCTGAAACGGTACGCGGAGAAATGGCAGTTTCACCTGTTTGCCGGGCCTTCGCTTGATGTCCTGGAACGATACTGCCGGGCGGCCGGGCATTTCGGCGTAACCCGGATTGTCAGGGCAACCGGAGACAATCCCCTTGTTTCGGCGGAGCTGACCCGGCGCAACCTGGAGTACCATCAGCAACACAGTACGGATTTCAGCAGGTTTGAAGGCGCGCCACTGGGAACGGGGGTTGAGGTGGTAGAGGCCCGGGCCTTGTTTGCCGCCCGTGAAAAAACAACGGATCCATATGATCATGAACATGTTACCCCTTATATTCTGAAGCATAAAACTGAGTTCTCGGTACATGAACCCCCTTGTCCGCCGGAGTGCCGGCTTCCCCGGGCGCGGGTAACGTTGGATACGGCCGCAGATTTCAAAATAATCCATGCTGTGTATACGGCACTCTATAGACACAAACCCATAGAAACTGTAGAACTTGTACAATGGCTGAAAACGCACACAGAGCTTTGGCAGGCAGCAGTACCGCAAGCCGAATGAGGCGGGTCCTTTTTGTCCCACGGGTCGGGCAGGGAGAAGGAATGGGACATTTCAAACGTTGTATGGACCATGTGCGTCTGTTCGGCACCGGGGCCCTGCTTTTGCTTCCCCCGGATAAATCCCTGAGCGTACTGCCCGTTTCGCAGGCCGAACACCGGTACCTGGTAAAACAGTTGCCGCCCGCCGCAAAATTAAAGTGCATTGTACTGGACGGCAGGCGCACCCCGCGGTCGTTGTTTTCAATGTATAGGGAACAAGCACCGGTTGTCGGCCTGGATGAGGGTGGTGCCGCCCGGGACCTGTTCCCCTACCTGATAGATACGCTGCCCGGAACAGCGAAGAGAAGCACTCCCAATATTGTCATCCCCTATGAACCCCGGTTACACACCGCCGCCCGGCGGAGTATGCACCATCCCTTCAAACGGGTGTTGTTGAGTTTCGGCGGAGAAGACCCGTGTCAATTATCGCCGGTACTGCTGCGGGAACTCCTTGAACAGGGGGTGTTCAGGCCCGCGGAAATAGCCGTGGTCCAGGGGCCTTTGTTTAAACACACCAAATGGCCGCAGGGTGTCACCGTGTATAAAAACAGGGGTGATCTGCAAGGTCTTATCCGGGAGTACGATCTTGTATTTACGCATTTCGGCCTTACCTGTTATGAGGCACTGGCTCTTGGCGTTCCGGTGATTAGTTTTAATCCGACGCCGTATCACCGGAGGCTCAGTCGGGAGGCGGGATTTCCCGAGATCGGCATACGAAAACCGAATCTGAAACGCCTTCGGGCCCTGTTAAAGAATGAACAGCGTTTTAAGCGGCTGTTGCTTCGCTACCCGCCGCGGGACCCTCGCACGCGGCCGGCCATAATCACACATCTGCAGGGCCGGGAATTCAGCGGTTCAGCCGTCTGCCCGCTTTGTCATCATCGGGGCAACAGGGTGTCGGCCCGCTTTCCGGCCAAGACATATTTCGCTTGTTCGCACTGCGGCATGATCTACGGACTTTTTTTCCTGGAAAAAAAGCAGTACTACAACCGGGACTACTTTTTCAAAGAGTATCGGAAACAGTACGGCAGGACCTATCTGCAGGACTTTGCATGTATCCGGCAACAGGGCAGGAGGCGGCTGCGTGTTATTAAAAGATTATGGAGGGAAAATAAGGAACACCCGCGCTTATTGGATATCGGTTGCGCCTACGGGCCGTTTCTCAAGGAGGCGGCCGCCCGGAATATAGCGGCGCGTGGTCTGGATATCAGCGGCGCCGCCGTACGGTATGTCAGGGAGACACTCGGAATTTCCTGTGAAGAGTTGGATTTTGGGAAAGACGGTGATATGTATGTCAAGAAAAACCGCGCCCTTTTCGATGGAGTGAGTATGTGGTTTGTACTGGAGCATTTTCAAAATCCGTTTGCCATACTGAAGCATATCAGCCTGCTTTTAAAGCCCGGTGGAATCCTGGCTTTTTCCACGCCTTCGGCGGCGGGGATCTCGGCCCGGAAGAACATGCGTCGGTTTCTGGAAAAGAGTCCGCCGGATCACTATACCGTCTGGCACCCGGCAAAAATCAAAAAACAGCTTGCGGGATTCGGTTTCACGGTAAAAAAAATATATATTACCGGGCATCACGGGGAAAGATTTTTCAAGGGAAAAGCGCTCCCCGGCCTGCCGGGAAAATGGTGTGCGAAACTATTTTCGGCGGTAAGCCGAGTGTTCGGACTCGGAGATACTTTTGAGGTATATGCGGTGAAAAGGGGGGACGCCGGGTGAGCGGTGCCGATGAAAAAACGATTGCCATTTTGGGGGGCGGTATTATGCAGCTGCCCTCCCTGCGCATTGCACGAGAACTGGGCTGGCGTGTTATTTTGATTGACGGCAGCAGCAAGGTGCCCGGGAGGGAGTATGCGGATTTTTTTGAGCATATAGACCTCAGGCACACGGAAGAGATAACAGGGGTACTAAAACGTTATGCCCGGGAAAACGGATTGGACGGGGTATTTACCGCGGGTACGGATTTTTCAACCAGTGTGGCGTATGCCGCCGAGCGCCTTGGTCTGCCGGGTATTCCTTATGAGGTTGCCCTGGACGCGACCGACAAGGTAAGAATGCGGGAGGTGTTTAAAGCAAATCATGTCCCCAGCCCGGATTTCCGGTGTATCACCGAGGAAACCCGGCTTGCGGAACTGGAGGGCGAGCTCCGCTTCCCGGTTGTGGTGAAACCGGCGGATAATATGGGCGCACGGGGAGTGGTGAAAGCCGAGTCACCCGATCAGTTGCGGCAGGCGGTGTCCCGGGGATTTATGTATTCCCGATCTCACAAGGTAATAATCGAGGAGTATGTGGAGGGACCTGAATTCAGTCTTGATGCCATCGTCTATAAAGGGGAAATAACCGTATGCGGGGTGGCGGACAGGGATATCCGCTTTTCACCGTATTTTGTAGAGATGGGACATACCATGCCCACCGCCTATAACCGGGCAACCGTTTCCGCTGTAGAAAAGGTATTTTGTCAGGGCATAAAAGCATTGGGTATTACAAACGGGGCGGCAAAGGGAGATATCAAACTCTCGGGGCAAGGGCCGGTGGTGGGAGAGATCGCGGCACGGCTTTCCGGCGGATACATGTCGGGTTGGACATTTCCCTACGCCTATGGTGTGCGGGTAACGGAAGCAGCCATGCGCATCGCGGTGGGCCTGCCCCCCCTTTCTCTCGAACCAAACTACCATTGTGTTTCCGCTGAACGGGCCTTTATATCCATACCCGGTGAGATACGGGCGATTTACGGTACAGACGAGGCCGGAAACCTGCCGGGAGTAATGGACCTGTTTTTACGGGTTGCACCGGGCAGCAAGGTGTGCTTTCCCAGGAATAACGTGGAAAAATGCGGAAATATCATTTCCAAGGCGGGCAACCGGCGGCGTGCGGTTGCCGCGGCACAAGACGCTTTACGGAGGATTTTTCTGCGCCTTAAGGCGGACAGGCCTGAGACCGATGAGTTTCTTTTGGGAAACGGGACGCCGGGTGTAGCCTGCTTTATAATCGAAGACCGGACAAACCGGGAGGCTTTGACCCGCATGCGGCCGCTGTGGAACGATATGCCCGGCCGCGTACCGGAGAAGATGGCGATTCTTGCCCTGCCGGCTGTCGAAAGAGAGCATGCGCATGACTGGCACGGCGTGCCCATCGGCAAGGCCCTCGAAATGGTTACCCGGTATACCGGGGTACACCTTACCGCCGCTGTTACCGATAATATGATTGTGTTGGGAAGGCTTTTCTGGGATGCCTTTTGCAGAGGCGGCATCCAGGGTGGGGTTTATGTTATCGATACTCTTCTAAAGAAGCGGAGAAAGGGAGCGGCGGATGAAAAAGCGAATTAGCCTGGTTGTTATTTTATTTTTACTTTCCTTATTCACCCTCCGGGCGGAGTATATTGAGTTACAATCTTTTATAAAGGAATTAAAAGTCTCTCTGGAGTGGGATTATATGCTCGATACCGGTGTGCTGATAAAAAACACGGACAGGGTGGTTTTTAAAATCGGCGCGCCGTGGGTCCTTTTGAATTATATGAAAAAGGTGAATACGGCGGGAATTATCAGGAAAAAGGGCGCGGTACTGATCCCGGACGAGACGGCCGCCATAATCAAGGATTTTTTTAATAAACCGTCGGAGACTCCGTATTACCGGGTTGCGGCCATCGTGATCGATGCGGGTCACGGGGGCAAGGATCCCGGGGCCTCATATTCATATACGGTAAACGGGAAAAAGGTAACGGTAGCGGAAAAAGACGTGGTATTGCGCATATCATTGCTTCTTTACAAAATGCTTACCAATAAATATCCTAATAAGATTGTCAAGCTTACGCGCGACCGTGACGAGTTTATCTCCCTGGAAAAGCGTCCGGAAATTGCCAATAATATACCGACAAAAAAGAATGAGGCGATTATATATATCTCCATTCATGCCAACTCATCCGCGAACAGACAGGCCAATGGATTTGAGGTCTGGTATCTGACGCCGACACACAGACGTGAGTTGATTGAACCCACGGCATATAGCGACGAACATGAGGATATCATTCCCATCTTAAACAGCATGAGGGAGGAGGAATATACATGGGAGAGTGTCATCCTGGCCAAAGACATCCTTGATTCCCTGAATGCGGTGATCGGTAAATCCAGTGAAAACAGGGGGTTGAAGGAAGGGCGATGGTTTGTCGTCCGCAAGGCCAAGATGCCTTCTATTCTTATTGAAATAGGATTTGTATCAAACAAAGAAGAAGCCCTTGCATTAACAAGCGAAAACCACTTGAAGAAACTGTCCCAGGCGATATATAATGGCGTCGGCTCATTTATTGAAAAGTTTGAGAAGTCAAAAGCATTTACGGAGTAGAACGTGAAAATATATTCTAAATTTGTTCCTATTATATTTATGGGATTATTGGGTGTGGTATTTCTGGTTTCGCTCTTTTTTTTCGTATTTTCGGAAAATTGGGTGCGTCGCGTACTCTTTTTCCCGCATGTGGGAAAAACCAAGGTAGTGGGGGAGGAGCGCTTTCTCCCTGATTTGGGAAGTGAAGAGGCAAATGTCATGATGTTGGTGAATGAGATTGTATCCGGCCCCTATAAGTACGAGAACCTGCCGGTAATACCCGTGGATACAAAAATAAAATCCGCTATTCTTCATGATCATATTCTCTATGTAAATTTTTCCAACGGAATTTTTAAAATAAACAAACTGGTACTTATTTCGCCGCGACAGATTCTTCAGGCATTTGCGGACAGTGTACTCTATAATTTTCCTGATGTAAAAAAGGTGGTTGTTTTTATAGAGGGACACCAGGTATCCAATTACTCGGAAGCGAACAGACTGCATTTTTATAAATACTTGAAGGATTTTATCATCACCGATATTACTGATTTGGGAAGATACGTGGCCGCACTGAAAAACAATCCGTTGCTGGAATACTGCGCCGGTCTGAAATCGAGCGCGGATTTCGAGAACGGTATTGTTTTTTCAGCGGATATTATAGAGTAAATCAGAATTTTACAGGATTTTAAAAAAAAAATAAATTCGTTGACAAAATATTTAGGGTGATTATAATTTTAGACCTAGAAAGACTTTAATAAAAGGAGCAAAAAATGAAAAAGATATGTTTTGTGCTCGGTGTTCTCTTTGTGTTGATTTGTGTACAGGCTGTGGCCCAGGTAACCGAACCACAGGTACTCATTGATTTCAATGATTTAAAAGCGGATGTAACCAAACAAGGTGAAACCACACCAACCGAAAACCAGGCCACCATGGTTGATTACCGCAGCCAGGCCGGGGCTGAAGTACCCGCGGATGAGTTGGACAAGTTAAAAACTTCTCTGGCGCTTGGTAACTGGGAGGTTGACCTGGCTTCATCCTCACAGTATCGTGAAAATATTATCTATTCCTATGCCAAAGAAGCGCAGACCACTGCCAATGCAGCTGATTTTGAGGGCGAGGACATGAAAAGTAAAGCGGTTCTGGCCGTGCGAATTCATTTCCCGGAACCGGCATTCAATTCATATGCAATCATAAAGCCGCCTTTTGAGATTCCGGCATATATGGATAAGGCAGGTGATGAGAATAAGGGCAAGGGTGATAAATTCGACAATAAAGGTATTATAAAAAACGTCGGCACCATCAAAGAGATGCAGATGGTTGTCAGCGGCAGGAACTTTCCACACGGTATCGGGTTGATTTATAAAGACCAGAACGGTGAGGAACGGACCATATTTTTTGGATATTTGAATTATGCCGGATGGAAACGGCTGAAATGGGAAAATCCCAATTATATCAGCGATGTACGGGACAGGGATCTGAGAGTATTCCCGCTTTATCCCCAGAGCGAGCCGTTTATCAAATTCATAGGGATTATTATCTATCGTGACGCGCAACAGACCGGCGGTGATTTTGTAACCTATGTAAAAGATGTAAAGGTCAAGTACGACCTGGCCTGGCAGGATTTCAATCTTGATATAAATGATGAGCAGGTATGGGGGATTATGCAGCAGCGTGAAGAGGCCAGAAGGAAGGCTGAGATCAGGCGGCTTGGCAATCTGCACATCCTGCGTTTTCTGGAAAAACAGAAAATGTATAAAGAACAGAGTAATAATACTGATACTCAGGGAAACCAATAAGAAACAAAACAGATTAATATAACAAAAAGAGCTGTCCAAAGATCTTGGACAGCTCTTTTTTTATTCGGCTATTTCAGGTTTTTGCACCAACTGGTCTATTTTTAATTTTAATCCGATTTGAGCGCTGAAGAGAAATCCCCCCAGACCTTTTCCCGGTTCTACTCCCAGTAGATCGTCCTGGCCGAAGGTATAAATACTGCTGTCGATTATAACAAGGAGGTTTAAAAACCGTACCAGTTCCACTTCCACCTCTGTGCCGATAATAAGTGAGCTTAGGGTGTGTGAACTGGTGGTTGTGGGTGTAATAAAAGTCTTGGAAATGGTCTGGTAGGCAAAGGTGAGAAGGACCCTGAACGGAACATTTTTTTGAAAGAGGTCGGTGCTGAAATAATACTTGTCCAGACTGTCTATGACCTGTGACGAATCTTTGACCAGGGTAAAGGTTTTGGACAAAAGCCCAAAGGTACAAATCGCATTCATTACATGAAAACCGGCAAGAAGAGAGGTTTCTTCCTGTGAATAGTCTCCCTCTTTCGACAGACTCCCGATGGTATTGCCCGTCCTTATTTCCGCGAAGATTATTCCGGGAAAATCAATACGTAATGACGCGTTAATCCCCGAGCGGATCAGCGGGTCCCAGGAGTTAAAAAATCCAAAGTACGGACCCAATCCGATGCTGATAAAGCTGTACCGGTAACTCACCATAGTGGCTGAAATATTCCTGAGAATAGGATCTTGTGTAAAGCCGGTGGTAATGGAAAAGTTATCACCGATTTCGTGGCTGGCAAAGATTGAAATTCCCCAGGGAAAGGTCAGTCCGTCGAAGGTATGGTCGGATTCTTCTCGATCAGGGGCAAAGTCCATATTTTCAAATCTGAAAAGTATTCCCACATCAAGGGCATAAAGCCCGGATTGGCATACTATGAGGAACAGCAAAAGAAAACTTATTGCTAACGCGGTTTTAAATCTCATGGAAGGTATGCTCCTTTTATACTATTCTATCCACAAAAAAATAAAAAAACAACCGTATGCTGAAATGGTTGTTAGACCTCTATTCTTTTAAATATATACCTGGCCAGTACAAGACTATCCTCCTGGTTTATGGCACTGAAATTGACTGCCAGATATTTGTTGTTCCGGACAACTATGATACCGGAGGGAGCCAACTCTTTTGCGGAAAGGATAAATCGTAAGGAAGCAATATGGGTGTTTTCAGCAAGCACCGATTCGGGAACCGGTGAATACAGTTCCAGGGCAAGGCCCCCCATGCTCAGGTTAACAATCAGGCCGGAAACAAGGTGCGGATAACCCGGAATATGGAAGTGAGCACGCAGTAAATCCTGCGGATCGGGGGTTATGCGGATATGTTGGCGTTTCTCCTGTCCTTCAACCCGTTGTAAAATTTTATGTAATTTGACGGGAGTTTCACTCTCTTTATACGGTTTCAACAGATAGCCTATTACTCCCAACTCCAGCATTTTGACAACCGCCTCCCTGTCGGACTGTATTGTATGTACGATAATGTTGATTTTTTTTGTTTTTACCTCACGCTTTAATTCCTCTATCAGTTCAAGCCCGCCGGTTCCTTTTTGGTCTATATCAACGACAGCGCATGAGATCTCTTCGGGAGCCTTACGGATGATAGTTAAGGCCTCCGCCCGGTCGGCGCACGGAATTCCCTTTATACCGAACGAGAGGAGAATATAGCACAAGGAGTTCCTGATTTCGGGAGAGTTATCTACGACAATAGATACCATATGGATAATTACATAATGCACCGGTATCGGTGAATGTGTCAAGAATTTAAAACAGCTTCAATAAAAATGTTTTTAACTTGACTTATTAACATTTGTATATAAAAATAAAAATAGGATGAGTGATTATTTTGATCCAAAGAACGAAGAGTTGCTGAAGGACTTCTTTGCGGAGGCCCAGGGCCAGATAGAGATCCTTGAACAGAACCTTTTGGTACTGGAAAATGATCCCGGCAATAAAGACGCCATCGATGAACTTTTCCGGGCCGCTCATACGCTCAAAGGCGGTTCCGGCACGGTCCAGATGAGTGAGATATCGGAGTTTACCCATAGTATCGAAGATGTCCTGGACAGTCTGCGCAGTGCCAAGAAAAAAATAACGGGAAAGGTGATAGACAGCCTGCTGGCGTCGGTGGATACGTTGAAAGAAATGTTGGAAAAAAGAATGAGCGGGCAGGTTTTTGATGATGATATCGCTCCCCTGATTTCCATCTTAAAGGCATCGGTGAATGAACCGGCAAAAGCGCCCCGTGAAGAAAAATCCGCGCCTACTGCCGAGAAAAAGCAGGATACGCAGGGGTTGACCGAATATGAGCTGCTGGAGTTGGGCCAAAACTCAGGTACGGGGGAGTTTATTTACAAAGTAGACGTGGAGTTTAACGAACTGAATACAATGAATACGGTCGGCGGTATTCAGGTCTTTGCCATCCTGAAGAATGCCGGAAAAGTCTTAAAAACCCTCCCGGGTTTTGAAGAAATCTACAGTGATACCTTTTTCCCGGAAATAACCTATTATGTCTCAACAAAGGAAACCGCGGCTAAAATTAAAAATCTCTGTACCATCAATGACGTTACCACAGCGGTTTCGGTGGAGACATTAAAGGGAGGCGCCGGTGCTTCGTCCGAAAAAAAGAGTACCGTAACTGCCGACGTCAAACAGGAGATTGAAAAACGTGATGCGGAGGAAGAAAAGGATATAAAAAAGGCACAGCATAAGTTCATCAGTTCCTCGGTATTGCGTGTCGACAGTAAGCGTATTGATACGCTGTTAAACCTTGTCAGTGAAATCGTAATTATGAAATCGGCTATCAACCAGGTAAACAGCCAGTTCGGCGCGCATTATCTGGAGTTCCAGAATACTATGGGACAGTTCCAGGATCGGATTCGGGAATTGTTTGATGCGCTGCCGGGATTTATGGAAGATATTCAAAATGGCACATCATTTAAAGCGGTAAAAAAGAATATTTTAGGCCGGTTCGGTGACCTGTTATCGGTTTTCTCGAAGTTTGACTCACAGTACAAGGAATCATTGAATAAGTTCCGTGGGAATTCCCAGAGTCTCAGCCGGATAACCTCCGCACTTCAGGAAGGGGTTATGCAGATACGCATGGTCCCCATCTCCCATATTTTCTCACGTTTTCCGCGGTTGGTACGAGACCTTTCCAAATCCCTGCATAAAAGTGTGAACCTTATTATCGAAGGAGAGTCCACCGAACTGGATAAATCGATTATCGAAGACCTGCTGGATCCGCTCATCCATTGTGTCAGGAACTCTATTGACCACGGGATAGAAGACCCCGCCCGAAGAGAAAAGAAAGGCAAGGAAAAAGAAGGGACGATTGTTCTGCGCGCAAGGAACGAGGGTAATATGGTCATTATCGAGATTGAGGATGACGGCATGGGCATTGACATCGGCGCCATCCGCAAAAAAGCGATCGATAATGGGACTATTCATCCGGATAAAAGCCTTTCGGAAATTGAGGCCTTCAATCTCATTTTCAAAGCCGGGTTTTCCACCGCTAAAAAAGTGACCAATGTGTCCGGCAGGGGGGTAGGACTGGATGTGGTTAAGAAACAGATCGAAAAGATGAACGGTGATGTGTCCATCTGGTCGAACTATAACCAGGGGACAAAGTTCACCATAAGGATACCCCTGACCCTGGCGATCGTCCAGGGGCTTTTGGTCCGCGTCGGTAAGGAAATATACGCAATCCCCATTACCTCGGTGTTTGAGACGCTGCGGATAGCGGAAGTCGACATTAAACGGATAGACAATTATGAGGTGTTCAACCTGCGGGATGATGTCATCTCTCTTATCCGTCTGAACAAAATATTTAATATCGGTGCGGATGAGCAGAGGGAATATAATTATGTCGTAGTGGTGGGCAGCGGAGAGAAAAAAGTCGGGCTGTTTGTGGATGTTCTCATCGGTGAGGAGGACGTGGTGATTAAGCCCCTGAAAGACCGTTTTACCAAATCCCCGGGAATCGCCGGGGCCACTATTTTGGGGGACGGCACCGTTTCCCTGATTCTGGATGTGAATGAACTGTTGAACCTGGGATTGAAGATGGAAATCGCGGAAAGAAAAAAACGTGAAACAATAAGATCATAAGGACAATAAAGGTATGAGTTCGGTTGAAAACCAGACACAACCTGCGGTAGATGTGCAGGAACAACAGGAAAAAAAGGCTCACATCGACTTTAAAATGGTGACCTTCTCTCTTGCGGGCAGGGATTACGGCATTGATATCATGAAGGTAAAAGAGATCTCCAAGGCAAAGAATTTTACCATTGTACCCAATACTTCTCCTTATGTGGAAGGGGTATATAATCTGCGGGGAGAGATCATCAGCATAATCAATTTACGCAAGATGTTTCATCTGGAATATTCGGAAGAGCGGAAAAAGGATGCGGTGGATATCCTTATTCTGCGTCTGGATGAAACCGTAATCGGTATGATCGTAGACAGCGTGGATAACGTCGTGGGCATAGATTCGTCTACCATTCAACCCCGGCATCCGCTTTTCGCGGATATCAATATGAAATATATCAGCGGTGTCGTGGAGGTAAAGAAAAAACTCTATGTCATTCTTGATGTGGAACGGGTTTTCGGCGTAGATGAGGATGATCTGGAGCGTATGCGCATCATACAGGAAGCACCTGCCGCCGAAAAGGGGCCCGTAAATAAAGCGCGAATATCAGGCGATGAACTGGAATTTGATTTTATCACTGAAACGCTTGCCACCTTTAAGAGTTTCTATGTTACCGATATCAACAGAGACTGGTGCCTGCGCCGTCTGGACGGCTGGAAAAAACTGCGCAAAACACAGAAAAAACCGGTTCAGCTGGAGAGTGTGGAAGACGCGGAAGGCTTTCTGGAGGAGTATTATTCAGTATATACGAACATGCTGTGGGGGGAAGATTACAGAAAGCAAATGGAAGAATTGGTGCCGGCACCGACCAAAGGATCCATAGATGTATGGTGCCCGAACTGTGGAAAAGGGCATGATCCCTACTCCATTGCCTGCATTTTAACGTTGAAATATCCGGACCGGAGGATCAAGGTATGGGCCAGCGATCATGAGTTGCTGAATATTTCCGCGGCCCCAAATCTTGTGCTCCCGAACCAGGGTGTGCCGAAGTATTTTTTAGAGGCAAAATATGTGCAGGCCACCACCGACGGCTACCAGTTTGTAAAAGCGGTTAAGGACCTGATTTTATTTGAATACCATGATATTTTGCATGGGACCCCCCTGCCCGAGTTGGATATTATTCTTGCGCGTGATGTGCTTTCTTTTTATAATCAAACCGTGCAGGAGAAACTTGTTACCCAGTTTCAGGAAAAACTTACCGGCGGGGGCCTGCTGATTGTCGGCGATAATGAGGTTCTTAAAAACCCGGGATTTTCAGAGGTGAAATCAGGAAAGATTATTGCATATAGGAAAGAAAAGGATTAGATTAATAAAGTAAAATCGTAGCCGTAGTGATAATGAAAGAGAGGAATCAAAACTATGAGAGTTGAATATATAAACCCTTTCGTAGAAGCGGCCTTTAATATCTTAACCGAGGTTCTGAAGACGGAGGTGAAACGCGGTGAGTTGTATCTTAAATCGAGTTCCATGCCTGTCCTCGGGATAACCGCGATAGTCGGCCTGGCCGGTGATGTGGAAGGACGGGTTTTGTTCGATATGGCTGAAAAGACCGCGTTAGAGGTGGCCTCCGCCATGAACGGTGAAAAAATTGATAAAAATGATGAACTCGCCAAGGCAACAATTACCGAATTGGCTAATATGATTACAGCCCAGGCCGTAACCAAGTTGCATGAAATCGGCTTTCAATTTGATTTGACCCCGCCCGCGATTTTTTCGGGAAGCAACATGGAGGTAACGGACGTGGCAATTGAGGCATTGATTGTTCCGATCCAAACAACATTTGGTAAGATCGAAATAAATGTCGCGATACGAGAAAAAAAATAAGGAGGACCTAACATGAAAACAAAGATGGATTTTCCGAATATAAATCAACGCAAACCGGAAGGCTTAAGAGAAGACGGAAAAGCGTTTCGCGTGCTTATTGTTGACGACTCTATGTTTGTGACCAAACAGATCGGTCAGATCCTCACTTCTGAAGGTTTTGAGATCGCGGCGACCGCCTCCAACGGCGAAGAAGGCCTGGAAAAATACAAGGAGTTGTATCCGAAGGTTGACCTGGTAACCATGGATATTACCATGCCCATTATGGACGGTGTGGCCGCGCTGGAAAAGATTATTGAGTTCGATAAAAACGCGAATATTATTATGATCAGTGCGCTGGGGAAACAGGACCTGGTCAAGAAGTCACTCCTGTTGGGTGCCAAGAACTATATTGTAAAACCGCTTGACCGTAAGAAGGTGCTGGAACGGGTAATGATGACCCTGAAATAAAATTTGCGGCCTTTCACTTGACAAATCTTTAATTTTCTAAAATACTACCACCTGATGATTATTTAAAGGGCGGCTAGCTCAGTTGGTTAGAGCACCAGCTCGACACGCTGGGGGTCACAGGTTCGAGTCCCGTGTCGCCCATAAAAAGGAGGGCCTTCTTTTTGTGTTCAAAAAGAAGGCTATTTTTTTCATTATTGACAATTCGTATAATCGCGTTATTCTTTATAGTAGATGATTAATCATTAAATTATTATGGAAAAGAAGCGCATATTTATTGTAGAAGATGAAAATATTGTCTCCTTGGATATGAGAAAGCGTCTGGAAAAGCTGGGGTATGAGGTCCCGGGGATCGCTTCTTCCGGTGAAGAAGCGGTTGCGATGGTATTGGAATCCCGACCGGACCTGGTTTTGATGGATATCAAGCTCAGCGGGAAAATGGACGGGGTGGAGGCGGCCGCGGAGATCCTCAAGACCTACGCGGTGCCTATCGTTTATATAACCGCCTATGCGGAAAATACCACTTTAAAGCGCGCAAAAATAACCGAGCCCTTCGGCTATATTCTTAAACCGTTCGAGGAACGCGAACTGCACATCAATATTGAGATAGCGCTTTATCGGCATAAAACGCAGAATATTATAAAAGAACGGGAACAGCTGCTGTTTACCACACTGCAAAGTATCGGTGACGCGGTGGTGGTCACCGATAATGAGGACAACATCCGTTTTTTTAATCCCAAAGCAGCAGCCTTTACCGGCGTAGACAGGGCGAAGGCCCTGGGCAAAAAATTGAATGATATCGTCAAATTTATAGATACGGGGAATGATATAAGTCCGGAAAAAACCAGGAACAGGCAGTTCAAACAACTTGTTACCAAAAACGGTGAAAAACGCTTTATTAAATCAAGTGTGGCACCCATTATGAGTATGACGGAACAGAATATGGGGAAGGTTTACGTATACCACGACGTAACGGCGCATGAGCTTGCCAAACAGGCCCTCCATAGAAGCGAAGAGCGATACCGGCATTTTTTCGAGGATGATCTGACCGGCGACTTTATAGCGACCGCGGGCGGGATCATCCTGATTTGCAACCAGGCCTTTGCTTCCATCCTGGGATATGAATCGGTGGAGCAGGTGGAGAAGAAAAACCTGTCACTGTTTTTCCCGGCATTATTTGAAAAAAACGGTCTGATAGAGCAGTTGAAGAAAAACAAACGATTAAAACAGTATAACACCAAATTCATGAACAAAAATCGGCAGCCCCTTTATATTACGGCCAACATTGTGGGAGAGTTTTTAAAAAGCGGAGAGTTGAAGCGGTTCAAGGGATATATTATTGATAATACGGAACAGAAAAAAATAGAGGCCCAGCTTATTCAGTCCAATAAAATGGAGGGTATCGGCCGTCTGGCCGGCGGAATTGCCCATGATTTCAACAATCTGCTTGGCGCCATCATCGGATATTCGGATCTTATTCTGGAAACCGTGGGTGAAGACGACAGCATCCGTAATGATGTGGTTTCCATCCTCAAGGCCGGCAAAAAAGCGGCCATCCTGACCAAGCAGTTGCTTGCCTTTTCCCGCAGGCAGGTGCTGCAGCCGAAAATAATAAATCTTAATACGTTGATCCTGGACCTGGAGCGAATGCTGAAGCGGCTGCTGCCGGAAAATATACTTCTTTTTACCATTCTGGACGATAAACTCTGGCAGGTAAAAATCGATCCGGTACAGATTGAACAGGTACTGATAAACCTTGCCTTAAACGCGCGTGATGCCATGCGTGAAGGCGGGAAGCTTACTATTGAGAGCCTGAATATCACCATCACCGAACAAATCCGGGAAAAGTTTATCGGTTTAAAGAACGGACCGTATGTGTTGCTGCGGGTTTCCGATACGGGACACGGCATGGCCAACGAGTTAAAAGAGAAGATATTTGAGCCGTTTTTTACCACAAAGGCTCCCGGCAAGGGGACCGGACTGGGGCTTTCCACGGCATATGGAATTATAAAACAAAGTGACGGCTTTATTTTTGTTGAGAGCACGCCGGGTGTCGGCACAAACTTCAATATCTATCTGCCCCGGGTGGAAGAGGAAGCGGCCCCGGATGAAGAACCGGCGGAGGTGCAGGCACCTATAAAGGGGACCGAATCAATCCTCTTGGTTGAGGATGAGGACATATTTCGGGAGATGGTGTATAAGGTTCTGGGTAAATACGGGTATAATGTGCTTGAGGCCAGCAATGCCGGCGAGGCATTGCTGATCTGTGAGCAGTATAAAGATCCCATCCATCTTTTGATTACCGATATCGTCATGCCGCATTTAAGCGGTATAAAACTTTCAGAAAGGCTGCTCGCGCTGCGGCCGAACATAAAGATTCTTTTTATCTCCGGCTATTTTGAAAACGAGTACGTAGAAAAAGACGGCTTTAAAAAAGGGACGTTTTTTTTACAAAAACCGTTTTCCATCGTTACCCTGGAAAAAAAGATCCGCGAAATTCTGGATCTTGTGTAATCTTCGTAGTTGCAGAATTATTAATAATTCTTTATAGTAGGCATCCAAGACTATGGACAGAAATTATATCAGAAATTTTTGCATTATTGCGCATATCGACCACGGGAAGTCAACACTCGCCGATCGGTTTATTCAACGCTCGCATATTGTGGAGGACAGGAACTTTCATGATCAAATCCTTGACAGTATGGATATCGAGCGTGAGCGGGGTATTACCATCAAGTCCCAGGCCATCTCCCTGCCGTACCGCTCACAGGGCGGTGATGATTACCTGCTGAACCTGGTTGACACCCCCGGCCACGTGGATTTTTCATACGAGGTTTCACGGGCCATTTTCGCCTGTGAAGGCGCTCTGCTGTTGGTTGACGCCACCCAGGGGGTGGAGGCACAGACCCTTTCCAATATGTATCTTGCCCTGGAGCATAATCTGGAAATAATCCCGGTGATCAATAAGATCGATCTGCCGGGAGCCGATATCGAAAATGTAAAGAAACAGATCGAACATGATCTCGGCCTGGACGCGGAATCGGCGTATTGTATTTCCGCCAAAACGGGCAGCGGTGTGGAGGAACTGCTTGAGGGGATGGTGGCGCGTATTCCACCGCCCCAGGGTTCGGATAAAGAACCCCTGAAGGCCCTGATCTTCGACTCACATTATGATTCGTATCGTGGGGTCGTGGTGCATATCCGGGTGTTCGAAGGAAGCATAAAGAAAAATGATGAGATACGTTTCTGGTCAAACGGCACGGTGTATAAGGTTGAAGAAACCGGTATTTTTAAAATTAACCTGGAAAAATCAAAGGGACTGCACGCGGGGGAGGTCGGGTATTTTATTGCCGGAATCAAGACCATCCGGGATACGCGGGTGGGTGATACGGTGACCTTGGATGAGAATCCCTGTAACCGGGCGGTTAAGGGGTTTCGCGAGGTAAAGCCCGTTGTATTTTCTTCTATCTATCCGGTAGATTCCAATGAATACGAAGAGCTTGCCGCCGCCATGGATAAACTGAAGTTAAACGACGCCTCGCTGGTTTTTGAAAAGGATTCTTCGGTTGCCTTGGGATTCGGATTTCGCTGCGGTTTTCTGGGACTGCTGCATCTGGAGATTATTCAGGAGAGGATTGAACGTGAATACGGGCTTTCCATTGTGTTTACCGCTCCCTCGGTCCGCTATAAAATACACTTAAAAAGCGGTGAGACCAAAAATATTGATAATCCCCTTGAATATCCCGATCCGGTTTATGTTGAAAGCGCGGAGGAACCGTTTATCCGGGCGGCGATTATTACCCCCGCCGAGTACCTGGGGAATATCATGACAATCTGTCTGGAAAAGCGGGGAGTGCAGCAGAGTCTTACCTATCTGGATGAAAAAAGGGTAGAGGTATATTATGAGCTGCCGCTGGCCGAGGTTCTGTTTGATTTTTATGATAAGCTGAAGTCCTCCACCCGCGGATACGCGTCGTTTGATTACGAGCTCATCGGCTACCGTATTACCGAACTGGTCAAGCTGGACATCCTGATAAACGCGAAACCCGTGGATGCCCTGTCCCAACTGGTGTTCAAGGAAAATGCTTACGCGCGCGCGCGGCATATCTGTAAAAAACTGCGTGATGAAATTCCCCGCCATCAGTTTAAGATACCGATCCAGGGGGCAATCGGCAGCAGCATCATCGCCCGGGAGACAATATCGGCGGTAAGGAAAGATGTCACCGCCAAATGCTATGGCGGGGATATCAGCAGGAAGCGCAAACTGCTGGAAAAGCAAAAGGAAGGCAAAAAGCGCATGAAGATGGTCGGGAATGTGGAGCTGCCGCAGAGTGCGTTTCTCTCCGTGCTTAAGACATCTGAGGAGTAACCTCAGCGATTGCTTTTTTTATACGGGCCATCTTTGTCCGGTAAAAATAGCAGAAGGCCTTTATATGCTGCAGCAGGCTTGGGGTGTAATGCGGCAGAGCGGTTTTGTGAGCCAGGTGAAAATAGATATAATCGACCGCTTTTACCGTTTCATACTCATCTTCACTTAACGTGTCCTGTTCCTTCACCGGCCTGCCCAGGAGTGCTTCAATGGTTTCCAAGGCCTCCTGTAACAGTTTTTCCTCGAGAGCAATGAATTCCAGGATAGTTTCGGCGCCGCGATGGGCTGCCTTCCCGGGCCGCACCGCGGGAGACAAATTGGGAGCTTTTTTTTGAAAATGTGCCAACAGTGCTTGCAGGTGCTCTCTATCCGTATATTGCTCGGCACCGCAGTCAAGACCGGTAGGGTTGATATCAAAGATTCGATTATGGTGCATGGATACCAGGTTCCCCAGGTTTTCAGCGTATGAGTTTAAAATCAAATCGGTCAGCAGCGGGGTGCCGTTTTTACCTTCCACGGTAAACAGCGGTCTTTTCAGGAGCGCAGTAAAATTGAACTGCTCAATCGGCGTTAGGCGGTTGCAGCCTCCCAGCATTAATTTATGAAAATATGTGCTTTTGGCATGGGTCGTTTGTCCCGCATACGCAAAATCAAGACCTGCCAGCAGCACCGGGCCGCTGGTAACCATAAGTGCGCAATACACGGCCGCGTTTCCGACCGAACCAAGGGGAGGAATGGCCGAAGGCAGCAGCCCCGCTTTCGCCAGACGATCGAAGATCCGCAGTTTGAAGAATTCCGAGGAAACACAATATACGGTGGTAAACCGGCGTAATACCTGGGGGGTGACACTGAAATCGCAGATAAGCGGAATGTCGAACCGGCTGTTGCTGATGAAATCTTCCAGATTAACGAACTGTGCTTCCAGACTGAAGATGAAGTCCGGAGTGATGCCGTGTTCAAGCAGATTATTCAACGCCGTATCGGTTGCCATAATTAGTACATGTTTCCGTATCCGCCGTAATGTCTCAACGGTATGGTCAAGGGAGGGACCGGCGCCTGTGACCACAATCGGAAGGTCCGTTGTGAGGGCACTGATATCATGAATACGGGAAAGCTGCGGCAGGTTGGCGAAATAATTTTTTACCATCAGCCTGCCCATAAAAATCGTGGTGATCTTGTTCTGCCAATAGTATTTTATTTTTATTTCAAGCGCGTCTCTTATTGTTTTGTATATACCGGGGAAAAGATGGTAGGCCGCGCACAACACAACGGTTTGCACCCTGCGTACATTTTGTATGCCGATTTCCAAAAGGCTTTTTACTGCAGCCTGCGGGCTGTCCGTACGCAGCAGTATCAACCGCTTGTCCTGTAAGCCGGAAAGCGTCCCGGTCCGCAGGCAGAGGTTCATCAGTTTTTGATCGCTTTCCACGCAAAGTATGTAGCTGTCGGGAGGCAGGATCCCCAAGAGCTCCGGCAGGCCGTACCCCAGTCCCAGACCGGGGACAAAGACAAGGGTTTTTTCCCTTATTGTCAGTGCGGAGATCAGCCGCTTGATATTGCCCAGAGGATTTTTGCTGGAATAAAGGAATTTGCCTTTGTATTTTACAGTGAACGAGTTCCCGGTAGTAAGAAGTTCCGGTTCTTCCTGCTTCATTTATCTTTTGAAAGATTGCATAAGTCTGTAATAGGCCGCAATACCCTCTTGTTCCTTGTCCACAAGCTTTTTATCTTTTACCAGCAGTTTGTTTAAGTCGGTATAAGCAAAGTATCCCGCGAAATTCTTATACGCGGATTCAATCTTCTCATATTCATCCTGTGTCAGCTGTCGTTGATCGGTCAGGTGCAGCACGATGATACTCTTCTCCAGCGGAATGGGATCGGATACCTGGTTTTGTTTCAGTGAAAAGGCCTTGATAAAGAAGTCCTGGTTTTTCATGGCCGGTTCCACCAGCTTCTTAATAGTTTCATCCTTCGAGATGGTGGCGTCAATAAAGTTCAATGTCTCATAGTTCAAGGAAAAGTAGTCCGTTGTATAGTGGGTTATTCCCATCCGGTTACAGGCCGCGGTAAACCCGCGGGCGGCGGCGTTCTTTTTCAGTTCTTTGGCCCTGTCTTCAAAATACTTCTGAATCGTCGACATCTCTTTGAACTTCAGGTATGCCATTACCGCATGCTGCATTTTGGGGTTTGAAAAATCCGGTTGCTGTACTTCTTTTTCACAGCGATAGATAATCCATTTATTTCCCTTCTCATCGATCTGGATTGGCCGACTGAGTTCCCCGGTTTTCAGGTCGAGCAGGGCTTTTGCCTTGTCTTTTACGATATCTTCCAACTCATAATAGTAATACGGATACTGTTCCACAACATCAGCGGCGTATTCATCCTTTTTCTTCACCTTGTCCGCTTTTTCCTCATAACTTATTTTCCCGTTGATAATATCGCTGCGCAGGCTTTGTGCCTCCTCTTTGCTTCCCGTGAAGATAATTCTGCTCAGGTTTATGGTAAGAAACTTTTCTTTATGTGCCGGGTCCGAGTTGACATATTCCAGGATCTTGGAGATCGGGTAATCGTCGTAGTTAAAGAGCACAAAATCGAATTTTCTCTGTTCTTTGCCGATCCGGGCGGCATATTCAACCTCTTTGGGGCTGGTCAGCAAGCGGCTGAAATCCCACATGTACTGCCTCTGAAAGGCATCGAGCGAAGGCGGTACAAGGAGTGCGCGCCTATCGTAATTATACTGAAGATCAAGCATTGATTCCCTGAAATAATCCTTGTGTTTTACATACAGATCCAAAAACTTGTTTTCCCGCTGTCTTTTTTCGTCATATTTTAAAAGCTCACTTCTGAAAAAATCCGCAACAGCCTGCTGCACGCGTTTATCGGATACCCTGACCCCGCTTCTTTCTGCCTCCAATAGGACGGCTACATGAAAAACGATTTTCTTAAAGTCACGCTGCATTACCATACCCATGGTAAACTCGTTTAACTGCTTTTTTATCTTGGCTTTTTCCTCATCGGTTTTCGCCGCCTGCAGCTGGCTTTTCAGGGCTTCCTCCCTCTGGTTGTAATCTGTATCAACCATGCGGCCGAAGTAATTGTCATATTCCCAGACAATATCTTTCCCCGCATAACTGCCGAAGCTTATGCGTGTGGCAGGTTGAAAACCGCCGCGAAAAAAAGTAAATAAAAAGCCGAAGACAATAATAAGGATGATTATCGCCGAAAAGGTGTTGGTGGCGAATTTACTCTTTGTTTTTTCCGCTTGTTCCTGGTTTTTCTTTTGCTTAATTCTGCGCATTTCTCTCGATGCCATTTCAATTCCCTTTTCTGATTATAATATAGTAGGCAGTTAAAATATCATTAAAGCACTGAAATGTCAATTGCCGTTAAATGATTGACAAAAGCGTATAAACAGGGTATTTTTCATTTTACACTTGACAAGTACAAACAGTACGACTATAGTAACTTTTTAAAGGGGGCGTAGCGAAGCTTGGTTATCGCGCCGGCCTGTCAAGCCGGAGATCGCGGGTTCAAGTCCCGTCGCTCCCGTCCGCCCCTTAATCGGGGGCTTTTTTTTCGGGCTGTAGCGCAGTGGCTAGCGCGCTCGGTTCGGGACCGAGAGGCCGGGAGTTCAAGTCTCCCCAGCCCGAACTTCTTCTTTATTTTCCCGTCCGGTTTCAGTTTCACGTGGAGTACGCCGAATATTAGAGTAGGTGTCCCCATGATACAACTACCAAAAAAGAATTTGCTCGTCGTTATATTATTTTGTGTGCTGGCGCTTTGCTATGCCAACGGCAATTATTATGAGATCAAAAAAGGCGACAACCTGTTCCGGATTGCCAAACGCTTTAATATCCCGCTTGATGTGCTGTTAAAAGCAAATAAAATCAAGGATCCCACGGAATTGAAGGTGGGCATGAAAATAATCATCCCGTCCGTTCATTATGTGAAAAAGGGGGAGACCCTGTACAGCCTGGCCAAAAAATACGGTATCTCCGTGGGAGAATTAATGAAGCTGAATCATATCTCCGATCCGTCCCAGCTGAAAGTGAATCAACAGTTGATCGTCCCTGCCGGCGGGAATACCGTTCCGGAACATAATGGAACCGCAACAACCTTCAAGGACCTTGCCTGGCCCCACCCGGGGAAAAGAGAAGCATACAACCGTAAGTTGGAAGGGGTGCTTATCTGCGGTAACAAGGGTGACGTGATCTATTCCGTATCGCCCGGAAAGGTGATCTGGTCCGGTCCTTACCGGGGGTATGGAAATGTGGTGATAGTGGATTCCGGTACCGGCCTGATCTTCGGTTATCTGGGAAACGAAAGTGTCAGCGTAAAGGTCGGCGAATCCGTAGAGGCAGGGACCGCTATCGGCACTTTGGGGATATACCTGCATCAAACACAGGCAAAGCTGCTTTTTATCATATTTGACAAGCAAAAACGAAAATTTTTGGACCCAAATACGCTATACAAATAATAAGTACACAAAAAGGTTAAATATATTAAAAATGTGGAATTTTTATGAAATTTGCTTGACATTTAATTAAAGATATTGTAGATTTTTTAAAGATTGGACTAAACTGATTTTTTAGGTGGTACTATGCAAAAGCAAGCTGTTCTTCCGTTATCAAAAAAAATAATCAGCAAAAAAGTTATAGGTTATGATGATGAACACAAGGCGTATACACAGGAGAGTGATCCCTTGGCCCTGTATTTAAAGCAGATATCCACGTATCCGCTATTGATCAGTACGGAAGAAAAGGAGATCGGCCGTAAAATATCTGTTTTATCAGCCAAACTGGAGACATTGAAATCTTCACAACGGAAATACCGTAGAAAGAACATGGAATATAAAAAGGAGAAAGCGCGGCTGGAACGGCTGCTCACCATTCAAAAAAATAAGATGATCAATTCCAACCTGCGTCTGGTGGTATCGATCGCCAAACAGTACCAGCACAGGGGCTTAAGTCTGTTGGACCTGATCGATGAGGGAAATATCGGCCTGATCGAAGCGGTGGAGCGGTTTGATTACCGCAAAGGCTGCCGCTTTTCAACCTATGGAACCTGGTGGATCAAACAGGCAATCATCAAATCACTGGCGGACAAGGGACGGGTCATCCGTATCCCCGTGCATATGCTCAATATGATCAAAAAATGTTATTATGTTGCCAAACATCTTTCGCAGGAACTGGGCAGGGACCCCAGTGATGAGGAGATTGCGCATTATATGAACCTGCCGCTGTCCAAGATCAAAGACGTGGTAAAACTGTCACAGGAAACCACCTCTTTGGACACCACGGTGGACGACGAAAACGTCACCAGGCTTTCGGACCTGATTCCCGATGATTCCTCAAAAAAACCGTTCGAGTCCGTATTCAACATTACCCTGCAGAATACCATCCGCAAGGTACTGACCCAACTGAGCGACAGGGAAATGAAGATTATCCAACTGCGCTTCGGGCTTGCCGGTGAAGGTCCCTTTACCCTTGAGGAAACAGGAAAGCTGCTCGGTATCACCCGGGAGCGCGTCAGGCAAATCCAGGAAAAGGCGATTGCAAAATTACGACATTTTAAACTGATAAAAGAATTAAAAGACTTCGTGTAAATGCAGGAAAAACGAAGATTCAACAGGTATCTGCTCGCCATTGATATTCATTATAACAAAGAACATGCGCACCTAAAGAAAACATCCAAAACAAAAAATGTCAGTGCGGGTGGAGTCTGTCTCACCACCAGTTCCGGCCCGCTGCAGCGGGGGGCGGTCTATACCCTTGTGTTCAGTCTTCCGGAAAGCGGGGATACCATTACCACCAGGGCCAAGGTAGTATGGACAAAGGAACCGGGTGAGAGTGAGGGAACGCTTTTTGACAACGGACTTGAATTTATTGATATGCAAGATAAGTATCGCGCGGCAATCGAGGAATACTCCATCGGCACGGTCCTGGAAAAAGAGTAAAACCAAAGCGATTCTTATTTTGAACTATTTAACCGCAACGTTAAAATTGCGGTAATACACACCTCTATAACTTGACATAACAGCGTTACTTCTCTATAAATTCATGAGGAGCTTAAGAGTGAAAGTACTTTTTACGGGGATTCAACCCACCGGGGAAATCCATATCGGGAATTATTTCGGGGCAATCAAAAACTGGGTAGACCTGCAGCACCGCTATACCTCTTACATTTGTATTGTGGATCTGCACGCCCTGGTGATAAGCTATGATCCCAAAGAGATGCCGAACCGGGTGTTCGAGATGGCCGCCGGGCTTTACGCCTGCGGTATTGATATGCAAAATACGAATCTGTTTGTGCAATCGGAAGTACCGGGCCACGCGGACCTTACCTGGATATTCAATACGGTAACCCCCCTGGGTGAGCTGGAGCGAATGACCCAGTTCAAGGACAAGGCACGCCAGCACCGCAAAAACGTAAACGCCGGGCTGCTTGATTACCCGGTGCTTCAGGCCGCGGATATTTTGCTTTACAAGGCGGAGGTAGTCCCGGTGGGTGAAGACCAGGTACAGCATATTGAACTGACCAGGGAGATTGCCCGCTATTTTAACAAACGCTATGGGCAGGTCTTTCCCGAATGTGAGGCCCTGCTGACCGCGTCTCCGCGCATAATGGGGCTGGATGGTGAGCAAAAGATGAGTAAAAGCAAAGGCAATACCATCGGCATCACCGAAACCGAGGCGGAGGTCTGGAAGAAGCTGGCAACGGCAAAAACCGATCCGGCGCGGATACGCAGAACCGATCCGGGAACCCCGGAAAAGTGTAATATCTATTCATACCACAAACTGGTGACCCCGCAGGACGAACTGGCCGAAATCCACAAAGGTTGCAGAACTGCGGCCATCGGATGTGTAGATTGTAAGCGGATGCTGTTGAAAAACCTGATGGCGGTCCTTAATCCCATCAGGGAAAAATACCATGCGTTACTATCCAGGCCGGACGATCTTTCCAACCTGCTTGAGGAAAACGCAAAAAAATGCACGGCCCGGGCCAAACAAACCATGCTTGAGGTCAAAGAGAAAATGGGATTAAAGGCTGTATGGAAAATTTAGACTTAAGCGAAAAAGACCTTATAATTACACGGTTGGGAAAGCCGGGCGTCGACTCTCCCCTGGGACTCTCCACCCATTATGGTGATTTTATTGCCAATTATGTGGAGGAAGACGCCTCGGTGGTGCTGCTGCAGGACAGCAAGGCAATCAGGGAACATGTGCAAAAAGAGCGTTACCTGCCGGCATTTGTCCAGGCCGGCCCGCGAAAAAAAATATATTTCAACCCTTCCCGGACAACGGCGGCCGTCGTTACCTGCGGCGGGTTGTGCCCGGGCATAAACAATGTGATCAGGACTCTGGTGATGGAGCTGTATTATCGCTACGGGGTAAAGAATATCTGGGGCATACAATACGGATATTTCGGGTTCTGCCGGGACGGTGAGTTCAAACCGAAAAAACTTACCCCCGACCTGGTAAAGGGGATTCATGAGCTTGGGGGAAGTTTCCTGGGGTCTTCACGCGGCCCGCGTGATGCCTCGGAGATCGTCGACTGTCTCCAGGGCATGGGGATCGATATTCTGTATACCATCGGCGGCGACGGTACACTGCACGGGGCCCAATCGATTTTTAACGAGGTTCAGAAACGCGGGTTAAAGATTGCGGTGATCGGTATTCCCAAGACCATAGACAATGATATCGCTTACGTGGAAAAGACCTTTGGACTGGAAACCGCGTTTTCAATCGCCGCCAAAGCCATCCGCAGTGCGCATACCGAAGCGGTGGGAGCAATCAACGGGATCGGCCTGGTAAAGGTAATGGGGCGATATTCCGGGTTCATCGCGGCCAATGCGGCTTTGGCCCTTAACGAAGTAAATTTTGTCCTGATCCCGGAGGTCCCGTTTGAACTGCACGGTAAGCGGGGACTGCTGGTGCATTTAAAGCAACGCCTGGATGAAAAAGGCCACGCGGTAATCATCATGGCCGAGGGAGCGGGACAGGACCTGATTGAAGGCGGTTCGCAGGCCAGGGATAAATCCGGCAATGTCAAACTGAAGGATGTGGGGCTGTTTTTAAAACAGGAGATCAAAGAATACTTTAAAGGGATCGGGCATAATGTAAATTTGAAATATATCGATCCCAGCTATATGGTCCGTTCCGTCACCGCGAACGCTCATGATGCCATTTATTGTGTTCAACTTGCGCAGAACGCGGTGCACGCGGGTATGGCCGGGTATTCGGGAGCGGTTGTGGGCAGATGGAACAACCAGTTCACCCTGATACCGCTTTGGCTTTCGATTTCCGAGAGAAAATATCTAAATCCGGAGGACCCGTTGTGGTTGAATGTAATCGAGGCCACCGGGCAGCCGTTTCGGATGACCAATGAAAAAGGGGAGGGACAAGGATGAGTATAAGAAAATACCTTAAAGCCGAACCGCTTAATGAGATAACCAAATATACAAGCCAGAAGAATTACCGCGAGGCGGGAGTTGCTTTTTCCGGGGCACCCAAAAAACATCCTACGGACAAAGAAAAACTGGTACTTATTGCCGATCCTTTTAGTACACATACCCACTTCTATGAGTTTAATATTTCCGATATACTGCACGTAGAGGAGTTGCCGCACCTTGTGGCCGAATCCGGTGAATCCCTGAATACCGTTCGCATATGGGTGCGCAAAGGAAGTATCGGGATTAAGTATGAACCTTTTGTGGTGGAAGATACAATAAGTCAAAAAAACAATATTAAAAGTAGCTACAGCCGAAAGAAGTAGGCATTTAACACTACCTTAAAAGTACAGAGGAGGAAAGACGTTGAGTTATAGATCGGATTTTATTTTTACTTCGGAAAGTGTCGGAGAAGGACACCCCGATAAAGTGTGTGACCAGATCTCTGACGCGGTCCTGGACGAGGCCCTGCGGCAGGATCCCCTGTCTCGTGTGGCCTGTGAGACCTTTGCCACTACCGGGCTGATTATGATCGGTGGGGAGATTACCACCAGGGGGGTCATCGACTACCAGCAGATTGCGCGAAACAAGCTGAAGGCCATAGGATACGACAACCCGGCCTACGGTATCGATTACGATTCCTGTTCGGTACTGCATTCCATCCACGGACAGTCACCGGACATTTCACAGGGAGTAACCGAGGGCCAGGGATTACATAAGGAACAGGGCGCCGGAGACCAGGGGATGATGTTCGGTTATGCCTGCCGCGATACCGAAGCGCTTATGCCCGCTCCCATTTATTACGCGCATGAGATCATGCTTAAGGCGGCCCAGGCACGCAAGAACAGCATCTTGGATTTTTTGCGGCCGGACGGCAAATGCCAGGTAACCGTTGAATACGCGGACGGAAAACCCAAGGCCATCACCACGGTGGTGCTTTCACATCAGCATTCCGAGGATGTGTCTTATGAAAAGTTGAAGGAAGGGATGATCGAAGAAATCATCAAGAAAGCCCTGCCCGCCGAGTTGATCAACGGGAATGTCATCTATCATATCAACCCCACCGGGCGTTTTGTTGTCGGCGGCCCCCACGGGGATACCGGCCTTACGGGGAGAAAAATAATAGTGGATACCTACGGCGGTATGGCCAGCCACGGCGGCGGGGCGTTTTCCGGTAAGGACCCGTCCAAGGTAGACCGGTCGGCCGCGTATTTGGCGCGGTATATCGCCAAAAACATTGTGGCCGCGGGAATCTGCGCCAAATGTGAGGTGCAGCTTGCGTACGCCATCGGTGTGGCTAAACCGGTTTCACTTTATGTTTGTACCTTCGGTACCGGAAAAATTGCGGAGCCCAAGATCGAACAGGCGGTATGGGACGTATTTGACCTGACCCCCAAAGGGATTATCGATGCGCTGGACCTGCGGAAGCCGATTTTCGAGGAAACCGCGGCTTACGGACATTTCGGACGACCGCAGTTCTCCTGGGAAAAAACCGATAAGGTGGAGGCGCTTAAATCTCGCCTTGCCTAGGCACCCGGGACAGCGGCCGGCGGTATCCGGCGTACCCGGGTATTCGTGAATGAAAATAAAACTCTTTGATATTCTGATTGTCGCGTTTGTGCTTTGTATCAGCGGCGGCCTTGCCTTTGTTGTCTATGCGGGACAGCAGGGCCAGCCGTTTGCGCACATAAAATCGCAGCGAGAGGAATTGATCTATCCCTTGAATGTTTCCCGGATCATTGATGTCCGCGGTCCCCTGGGGACAACAGTGGTGCAGATTGCCGACAACAGGGTCCAGATCCTTTCATCACCCTGCCAAGAGAAAATATGTGTCAAGGCAGGAAAAATCCACCGACCGGGAGAATGGATTGCCTGTTTACCCAACCAGGTATTGATTACCATAGAGGGAAAGGGGCCGCAGGATGTTGATGCGCAAACCTATTGACAGAAGCAACCTCATCGCATTGCTTGCGGCTGCCGCGCTTTTTCTGGCCACCATCGAATACATCATTCCCAAACCGCTGCCGTTTCTGCGCCTGGGTATTGCCAACCTCCCTGTTTTACTGGCGCTCTACCTCCTGGATCCCAAAGAGATCCTGCTGCTTGTTTCACTGAAGATACTGACCCAGGGATTTATTCAGGGGACATTGTTTTCTTATGTTTTTCTCTTTTCCTGTGCCGGGGGAACGGCAAGCGCGCTGGTCATGATCGGATTGTTTAAGCTTTTTCGCAAGCACGTTTCGCTGATCGGTATCAGCGCAGCCGGCGCGTTTGTCAGTAACGCCGTACAGCTTCTTCTTGCCGGGCTCATCATGTGGGGCCCCGGCGTATTTCTCATTGCGCCCCCGTTTCTGCTGATCGGCACAATATCAGCCTGTATACTGGGATTTTTGGCCCAGGTGTTCTATACACGGTCACGTTGGATCAGGCAGGTGCAGGCTTTGCCTCGTTAATCAATAATGAGAGCTATTCTTGATGAAAACCGACAACACATGCAATGTGCACGCCGGCACCTTCGCCTTTTTAAAACCTCTTTGCTTTATTAAATATCTTTCATCCTAAAGTATGTGGGAATTCATACTAAAGTCTGAGTGAAAAAAGCGGTGTTATGTGCTTAATTAAATTAGTGTATATGAAGGTGCGTTGTACAATCATCTGCCATAAAACGCATTATCAGTGTACCTAATCTTTTTTTAAAGGAGTTTTCATGAAAAAATTATTAATTTTTCTTCTACCGCTGCTTTTGCTGTGGAGTTGTGGAGTGGCCATGCTCGATAAATACGCGGGCAGCGGAGGAGTGGCATTGCCCGATACTATGGGAGGGATAAGAATTGCCCTACCGGGCCGGCAGAGCCGTGCGGCAACCCAGGAGGACGTGGATTCCTATAATGTGGCATTGCTCGGAATCGATGTGGTGTATGAAAGCAGCCGGATCGGACTACCCGGAGAAACCATACTTTTTGAAAATCTTACTCCCGGAAATTATACTGTAACGGTGGATGCCTACGACGGTCCTGATCCGACAGCGCAGGGAAGCAACAGAATATTTACAGGGAGCGCCGATGCCGCGGTTACAGCCGGCCAGGTAACTGCGGTAACCATACAGCTTGAGTATGTGGACGGGGATCTGGAGATTGACATCATTTTTCCCGAAGACATCGACAATCCGCCGCCGGGGGAAGAGGTGCTTGACCAGGCTCAAGCCCAGGTCAAAGGCATTAATGCCCAAGCATATTATGAAACCGGACAGACATTTACAGCCGGTATAACGGGAGAGCTCACAAAAGTAGAACTCTACCTGGGTTATAATGACGTGATAAATCCGAATATGAGTCCTGAAGTATGGGTGGTAATCCATGAGGGAGATGGATTTTCTACAGTGCTGGGTACCTCCGGATCGGTGATTCTTGAATCGCCCTTGCCCGGATGGATTACCTTCGAGCTTGATAATGTCTCTGTCAGCGCAGGCAGTCATTATACAATTGAGGTTGTTTCGGAGGGTGAAATCGAAATATGCGGATATGATTGGTATGGTGAAGAGGATATCTATACGGGCGGTTACGCTCTTTGGACCGGATATGAGCAGACAGGATGGGATTTTACATTCCGCACGTATGTGTACCATTAGAATAAAAAATAATCGAGTAGGGGGCGGGCTCGCGCCCGCCTCCCTCTCGCAGCATTAAAAAAAAGTTGCATAAGACCTGAAAAAGTGAGTATGTTTAAATCTGGAAATGGAAGCAAGATTTTATGAACACCGTGATGATAAAAAGGTGCGCTGCCGGCTGTGCCCGCACAACTGCCTGATATCACCGGGAAAGACCGGTATCTGCCGTGTGCGTCTGAATACGGACGGGACCCTGACCCTGCCGTACTACGGCAAGCTCTCGGCGGTTGCCGTAGACCCCATGGAAAAAAAGCCCCTGTACCATTTTTTTCCCGGCAGCTCCATTCTCTCGGTCGGGTTTGTGGGCTGCTCCTTTCACTGCCCTTTCTGTCAGAACTTTCGCATATCCCAGTCGGTTGATATCCCCACTCAGGATATGACGCCCGGGCAGCTGGTGGAGCTGGCCCGGCGGAACGGGGCGTTCGCCCTGGCCTATACCTATTCCGAGCCGCTTATCCATCTGGAATATATACTGGAGGCGGCCGGCCTGGCAAGAAGCAACGGGATAAAAAACGTGTTGGTCTCCAACGGGTATATAAACGAAGAACCCGCGGAGGAACTGCTTGGGGTACTGGACGCGGCCAATATCGATTTTAAGGGAAACACTCCGGAGTTTTACCGCCGCGAGTTGGGGGGGGAACTGGAGGAGGTCAAACGCTTTATCCGGCAGGCCGCCGGCAGGATAGCGCTTGAGGTAACCACCCTGGTCATTCCCACAAGGAATGACACGGAGCAGGAGATCGAACAGATGGCTTCTTTTTTGGCGGAGATTGATCCGGACATTCCTTACCATCTTTCCTGCTATTTCCCCACCTATAAATACAGCATTCCGCTTACATCACCGCAGGCGGTGCTTGAGCTTGCCGAACACGCGCGCAAGTATTTGCATTATGTCTACGTGGGAAACGCCGGGATTATGGAAAATACGAACTGTCCCGACTGCGGCAGAACCCTGATCGACCGCCGCGGCTATGCGGTATCTTTCCCCGGGGTGTCCGGGGGGAAGTGTACAAAATGCGGCAGGCGGATTGCCATCCCCGGCCTGCCGTAGAC
>CAZWKE010000002.1:137231-171328 GCA_964634205.1 uncultured Spirochaetaceae bacterium | reverse complement strand
CGGCGCCTGCAGGTATTAAAACAGTTTCTGCGAATCAAGGAGAATGGTCACCGGGCCGTAGTTGGTGTAGGAAACATCCATCATGGCGCCGAACTTGCCCGAGCGGACCGTAAGACCGGCTTTTTTACATTCTTCTATAAATTGTAAATACAGGCTTTCGGCTCGTTGTGGGTCCGCGGCCCTGCTGTAGGAAGGGCGGCGCCCCTTACGCGCGTCTCCCCACAGGGTAAACTGGGACACCACCAGCAGTTCCCCCCCGGTTTCCGGCAGGGAGCGGTTCATCCTGCCGTCTTCATCCTCAAATATACGCAGGTTGATGATTTTGTCCGCCAGGTAACGCAGGTGGGTCTCATCATCGTCCTGACCCACGCCCAGGTATACCAGCAGTCCCCGGGATATGGCCGCGACAAGCCTGCCGCCGACCCGCACCTCGGCCTGCCCTACCCTCTGCACCACGGCCCGCATGCGTTATTCCCCGGCCCCGGGCAGAAGCCGATGCAGGGAAACCACCTGCAGGGATATTTTTTTGTCTTTCTCCAGCACACGGGCCAGAAGCTCCAGGGCATACCCGTCCTCAAGCTTGGCCGCGAAATCCAGTTCCGCGGGCACAACACCCTTTAATTCCTTTTCTTCCTGATACCCCACTAAAAAATCAAATACAATCCGTTCCTTGCCGATTTTAAGGTTGGTAACCTTGCCCTTCCACTTCACGTAACAGCCGTCATACAGCAGCGGATCATGAATCACCTGTTCAAAGCTGTAGGGGTCCTTAAAGCTCGTAAAGGTGGGTTTTTGGGCATAGCTTTTCAGTACCTTTGCCTTTTCCTTGACCCCGAAGACCGCGTTGGAATTAATAAGCCGGTTGCACTCCACCACCGCGGCATTGTCACGGTAGGCCAGGAAAAGCTGTTTGGCGCGGTGGAAAATATCGCTGACCTGCCTCTCGCTGAAGGTATACGGATAGTTACCGTTATAATCGATCAAGGGCGCCTGAGACTCGGTGATGGTCACCTGATCAACATTGGTACGTTCGCTGTGTGTCTGCAGGGGAATCTGGCGGACCAGCCAGTAGATACCCAGCAACAAGGCACAGCCGCCCAGAACAAGAACGGCGGCTTTAAAGGGAATGTTCTTTTTTACGGAGGGATACAGTTTTTCGATTTTTCCGCTGTCTATGAGCTGCGAGATATGCGCGCCGTCCATACCGCCCTTTAAAAGCTCAAGCCCGCGTTTTGCCCGTTTGTTAAAGGCGTCAAGCTCCGTCACCCTGAGCCAGTATTTCAAGGCCTCCTCACCGTCACGCTTTTTCAAGGCAACAGCCGCCAGACCCAGCAGGGTGCCGATGTGCTCATCCCGCAGCTGGTGGGCCCGGCGCAGGTATGACAGCGCGCCGCCGAAATCTCCGGTATACAGGCAGGATATCCCCAGCATATAATAAAAGGGAAAGCTTTCGCGGTATTTGAAAATCCGGGGCTCAAGCAACTTGATCACCGCCCCAAACTTTTTACCTTGAAAGAGTCTGGTGGCTTTGCTGAGACTCTTCCTCTGCATCGTATTATATCAAACCTTTCGTTCAGGAATTTACTATGAAAAAGCCACCCACTGCAAGCGTCAGCGAAGGCTTTACAGGTGATTTTTTACCGGTTTATTCTTTTTTCCACATCCGTGATGCTCTGCCTGATCGTGTTGATATCCATATCCGTGATCTTGCTGCCTGATGAAATCTTGTTGTCGATATCACCGATAACCCGGTTGAGGGAGTTCATATTATTCTTTATCTCAGTGTAATCCCGCGGATACCCTTCGGCAACCTCAGGAACCTGTTCCGCGGACTCCTGTCCCGTCTGTTTTTCAGTTTCCGCGATTTGGGGGAAGTACAAATCCTTTTCAGAGCTGTTGGCGATAACGATTACGATCTTTCTGCCGGCCCCGCTTTTTAACACCTTTGGGTTATAATACTGGCACACGGCCGAATCATTGACCGAATAGGGAAGATCATTAAAATCACGCATCTCTTCCGTGCGGTAGTTCCATAGGCTTTGATCAAGGCGCTTCCAGTTGGCAAACACAATCTTGTCGGCCGGGGTGACATCGTCGCCGCTGGTAAGCACGCGCATCCCGATTTTTCCGCTGCCCTTATGTCGCTCAAGGGGCGAAACCCAGTAGGCAAGCGAGGCCGGGGAGTTGATGGTGGTTTCCTTATTTATCTCAATGCCGTTATTGGTGATAAAATGCGGCCCGCCCTTTTCTCCCAGGTAGGTATCGAACAGATAGCGGACCCCCACACTCTGGTCTTCCGCCGAAATATTGAACAGCACCAACACTATTTTTACCTGGTCTCCCTGAATGATAAAATCTTCAATTACCTCCAGCCGCTTTGACACCCAGATGAACCTGGCACCGGTAGCCGTTTTTTCAATCCGTTCCTTAAAATCCGCGCTCTGTCCCATATGATAAATATGGTTCCAGATGCTGATACTTAAGAATGACGTACGCGGGTCCTTGTCCGGCAGAAAAGCGATGTACTTGCCTTGCTGCGGATCTTCCAGATAATAGATGGAAAACACTCCGCTGTTTTCATAGAGAACAAGTTTTATACGGTCTTTTTTTACTTCCAGGGCGGATGCACAAACCAGCGTCAGTAAAAAAAGCAGTGCCCAAACCGCTTTTAACAAACGAGTTCGCATTATTCCTTCTCCAGCTCTTCCAGCAGTTGTTTAAAATATTCTTCCTTTGTCTGAAGCGCCTGCTCCTTCAGATTAAGCAGCTCCTCTATCTGTTTCAGCCTGTCCCGCTCCGCCTGCAGGTCGGACTCGGTTACGGTCGGGGCGGTACCCCCCGGCTCCACTGAAGCCAGCTTATCCTTTAAGGCGGTAATCTCTTTTTTCAGCTCATCTATCTGCTTGTCCTTTTGTTTCAGCTCCTGCTCCAGATCACTGATATCCTCTCCCGGTTCGATGGGCTGGCCGGAAAGCCGTTTCTGATACGCGGTAATGACCTGCTCATAGGTCCGTTCCCGACGCTGGTATTCGTCGATTGCGTTCAGCGAGTCTTCATAGCTCCACTTCAACAGTTTCAAAAGCTCGGTTTCACGTTTCTTGAATCTGATCAGTGAAATTCTGTAACGGGCCGCCTCAACCTTATAACTGGTGGGATATTTTTTCAGTACATAATTATAGAAGGTTTGTGCCTGGTCAAAATGCCCCAGGCGGAAAAGACTCTCGCCGATGAAATAATACGCATTGGGAATAAAGGGAGAGGTTTTGTAGGTATCGATAAAATCCTTTAACAGCTTGATTGCGCTTTCAAAATCACTCTGGTAGTAAAACAGTTTCCCCTTCAGGTAGAACGCCTCGGAATAATAGGCACTGTTGGGATAGTTATTCAGGAAATATTCCAGGTTCTTTTCCGCGTTGGGGAATTTGCCCAACGCCATGTAGGATTTGGCCAGCATAAAATAGGCAAACCCGTGGTAGGCTTTATACCGGTCGTTTTGCGTTACATCACGAAAACGCAGCGCGGCCAGCTCAAACTGGCTGTTTTTAAAGTACTCGATACCCTGGTTTAAAATTATTTTAACCTGATCATCATCCGCGTGCAGGACCATGATGAGTAAAAAAAGGCCCAGAACCATATAAAGCATAAAAAATATCTTTTTCATCACAACTTAACGCCTCATATTTTTTTTCGACCTAAATAAATGCAAACTATATCGTTATTTTCCGCCTCTGATAAAAGCCACCTCTGCTGCGGGATCGGCCGCCGAAAAAAAAGAAGAGCCCATTACCAGTACTTCGCCGCCCGCGGCAAGCACCCGCTTGTAGGTGGTGCGGTTAACACCGCCGTCCACCTCTATATAAAAATTATACCCCATTTTTTGCTTAATGTCCTTTAACTGGGTCACTTTTTTCAGGCATTCGTCGATCATCTCCTGGCCGCTGAAACCCGGGTTTACCGTCATTACCAGAACGCCGTCCACCATGTGGAGGATCTCCGCGAGCAGGCTTACGGGAGTGGAGGGCACAATGGTAATACCCGCCGCCACATTGTTTTCCTTAAGAAATCCCAGCAGGCGGTGGATATGGACGGCCGCTTCCAGGTGGATGGTGATATGGTCTGCCCCGGCCTTGACAAAATCCTTGACATGACGCTCCGGATGGGTAATCATCAGGTGTACATCAAACGGCAGCTTGGAAAGCGGCCGCAGGTCCTGCAGCATTTTACAGCCGAAGGAAATCTCCGGCACAAAACTGCCGTCCATGACATCGAAATGTATCCAGTCACCCCCGCTTTGCTCGATTGTTTGCACCGCGCCGCGCATATCACCGAAGTTCGCGGCCAAAAGCGAAGGTGCGATGAGAAAAGGTTTCTGCCGCATAACAGATGTTCTCCCCTTTTAAA
The DNA here is from genome assembly GCA_964634205.1 of uncultured Spirochaetaceae bacterium. Taxonomy (GTDB): domain Bacteria; phylum Spirochaetota; class Spirochaetia; order SZUA-6; family RPPD01; genus JAFGGG01. The sequence continues at coordinate 166,927 of CAZWKE010000002.1, read as the reverse complement.
TATACTGCTGATACTCTACGGATTATCACTCTTTTTCGCAAGAACTTTTACTTTTTTTAAGTGAATTTTAAAATTGAAGCAAGCGGTTTTGCGCTTGTGTGTCAATTATACACAGATTTATTCCCCGGAGAAAATATGCAAAATGGGAATAGCCGTAATTGACTAAAAAGATCAGGCTGGTATAATGAAAACCAAACAACTTTACTTATAAACTGAAAAGATCCGTGGCACAAAAAACAGAAGTAAACCGAATAGTAAAGACAGCATACAGCGCTCTTAAACGGGGGGGATTCGAGGAAAGCATCGATCTGCTGCACCGGGCGGGAGAGCTGGACAGTGAAAGACCCGAAATTACGGAAGCGCTGCAGTGTGCGTATTTCTGGAAGGAAAGAAAGGAAAACTCCCTGAGAATGGACCACTATCTGCAAAGTGAATACCTCATGGATGAATGGAACCATTTTTTACGGCAGGTTTCGCCCCTGACAAACCTGGCACCCAGCTGCTTCTATAATATCAAGCACTTTGTCTACAGCCTGGCGCTGGAAAACTACCTGCTCCTGGCCGATTCAAAGGAGCTGTTTGATTTCGAAAGCGTTTCGCGGATCGGCAGGCTGCACAAGGGACTGGGGAACTACGAAAACGCCATCGAGATCCTGGAACACGCCAACCAGATCAAAAGAAATGACCCGCAGGTGCTGGCGGACCTGGCCGACTGCTATGCCCAGATTGATGAGGTCAAACCGGCCAAACTTTTTTTCAGGGAGGCATTTTTTATCGATCCGCCGGCAATAGACCTTTCCGGGCTTGAGTCGCCGTTTATCCATGCCCTGGTGGAAAAAATCCTGGGAAGCGGGAAACATGAGCGGGAGGTAAACCTGTGGATCCCGGTTTACGGCACCATCTACGGTATTTTCAATATTAAACGTGAATTAAAACCGATTGAAATCGGTAAACTGAATCAGGCGATCGCCGGACTTGAGGGGAGATTACAGGAAAAAAAAGAGGAGGCCGCCACTCTGATCCCCCTGCTTTTAAACAAATACTTTTGGCTTATGGACCATTATGTCGGCATAAAGGCACCGCAGGCGGACATTGACGCCCTGCTTTTAAAAATAAAAGGTGCAGACGAAAATACTTATTTTCAATATATTAAATGAATCAAGCAACGAAAGAGGAAATCATGGCAGAAGATATTCTAAAAACAATCAACGAACTCTTAAACGAAGAAAAATGGACAAGAGCGACCCTCAACAGCTATAGTATCAATAATTTTAAGGAGTTGGATGAAATAATCCGCAAGACAACCGAGGAAGGACTGCGTGAGGAGGTAAAAGAACTCTGCGATGAGCATCTGCAGCACACCAAGAACAGTATTATCGCCCTGTATATTTCCGGGGTGTTTGCCCTCAGCAAACACCTGGTGGACGACTCTCACCTTGTGGTGCTGATCAACATCTTTGCCGACAACCACAAATGGAGCATCGTCGAGTATTTATGCAAGCGCATTCTTGATTTCGGAGAGAATAAGTTTGCCCTGCGCACCCTGGCCGACTCTTATATCAACAAGAATGAGGACGATAAGAAATTCAAAATATGGGAACGCCTCATCAAAATCGATTACGAAGAAACCGAAATCGTACGGCAGCTGGCCGAAAAAAAGGAAGCGGACGAAGATATCGAAGGCGCCATAGAATATTATAAAAAAGCGCTGCACCGCTATATCAATAAAAAAATGTATTCCAACGTAAAGGATATATGGGCCAAACTGATTGAGTATGTTCATGATGATCTGGATTTCTTCTTTAATATAGAAAAAAAGATCGTAAAAAACTTAAGCAGGGAGCGGGCCGCTTCTCTGCTTGAGCTGCTTTATCCGATCTACATTGAGTCACAGGACTGGGAAGGTGCAATTGAGATTGCCAAGAGTATCTTAAGCTACAATCCCAAGGACTTTAATACCCGCAAAGAACTCATCCGCTGTTTCCGGGAAAAATACAAAGACCACAGCCACCTGGAGGATTACATAAAAATCTCCAACCTGAGTCAGAGCTGGCGTAACGTCCATGAGGCGATCGCGGATTTTGAAAAGCATATCTCATTTGATGAGAACAACTATGTCTACCACCGCAGCTGGGGGATCGGGAAGATTTCAAGCATAAAGGATGACATGTTTATCATCGATTTTCCCAATAAGAAAAACCATAAGATGTCTCTGAAGATGGCGGTCAGTGCCCTGAAAACCCTGGAAAAGGATCATATCTGGGTGTTAAAAACCACTATGGACAAAAAAGAGTTGGCCGCTAAAATAGAAAGCGATCCCGTATGGGCCTTGAAAATAATCATTAAGAGCTATGACAATATAGCCAATATGAAGCAGATCAAAGCGGAGCTTGTGCCGGATTTGTTTTCCGCCGGCAAGTGGTCCAAATGGAGCACGGAAGCCCGGAAAATTCTTAAAACCAATCCTATTTTTGGAAACTACCCGGATAAACTGGACCACTTCATGGTCCGGGACAAACCCATCTCTTTTGAGGAAAAGGCCTTCAATAAATTCAAGGCCGAAAAGAATTTCTTCAACCGGGTAAAAACAATCGAGGATTTTCTGAACCACTCCGACCCGGATTCGGAATATTTCAACGAGATGTTCTCATATTTTGTAGGGTTCGCCAAAAGCTATTCCAATGTCTCGGAGTACGTGATCGCCAGTTTCCTGCTTGTGCAGAAGATTATCGCGGTGTATCCTTTCCTTAATCCTGACCTTCAGTATGATTTTAAAGAGCTGTTGGATAAAACCGAAGATAAGGCGGGCATTTTCAGTAAGATCGACGATAACGAACTGAAAAAAGAGTTCCTGATCCAGAGTAAACAACATCTGGAAAACTGGGAAGACTACTATATCGACCTGCTGCGTTTTTATCTCAATAAATTTATCATCGATGAACTGGTGGCCAACAACAGGATAGGAAAAATCCAGGAATTGTTCGGAAACCTGCTCAATCATTACCGCGACATGCGGGAACCGTTTATCTGGCTTGTGCGGACCATTATTGACGAGCCCTGGTATGCCAAACTGGGCGTAGAGAATGAAAAAATCCTCATCTGCATGGTCCACCTGCTCGATATCACCTACAGGGAAATCAAGAACCGGCGGGACGTCAGTCTGAACCGCAAGCTGAACAAACAGATCCAACATTTTCTTTTTGACGAGAAACGGCTGCTTGACCACCTGATGAACTCCGACGAAGACTCCATCACCAGGCTTTTTACCCTGGTGGAAGACATAAAAGACCTTGATCCTGCGCTGAAAATCCAGCTGAAACAGAAGATCAAGTCCAAATTCCCCGAATTTCACTTCCTGGGAGAACACGAAAAGGAAAAGGTACGCGGCAGGCTGATGGTAACAAGGAAAGGATTCGAAGAAAAGCAAAAAACTCTGAAGCATATCATCGAAGTTGAAATTCCGGAGAACTCCAAAGAAATCGGGGTGGCCATGAAAAAGGGCGACTTACGGGAAAACGCCGAATACAAGGCCGCGTTGGAAAAGCAGGAACTCCTTAAAACCAGCACCTCCAAACTCCAGGAAGAGATATTGAACGCCGAGATTTATAATGAAAACGACGAAAATATCGATAAGGTTTCCTTCGGCACGATGGTAAGTCTGGAGAATCTGCAGACCGCGGAAGAAGAAGAATATACCATTTTCGGGCCCTGGGAGTCCGAACCCGCTAAAAATATTATTTCCTACCTCTCCCCCCTGGGAAGCAACCTTTACAACCATAAAGTGGGAGAAGAGTTGAAATTTAAGATAAATGAACAGGAGTTTCATTATCGAATAAATAATATAAAAAAGGCGAGGTTATGAAAAAATTATGTCTGATTGTTTGTTTACTGGTTAACATCTGCTTTCTGTGGGCGGAAAGCATTGACGTGGTGGTCATGGTAGACACCTCATGGAGTCTGTGGCAACCCTTTGATGATATTGAAAATTACCTGATTAACTCCATGCTGGATCAGATCCTGCATAAGGGCGATTCCTTCAGCCTGCTCCAGTTCTCCGCTAAAACCAAGGTTGAAATCCGGGAGCGGATTGTAAACGGAGACAGCAAAACCTACATTAAAAACAAGGTACTGCAGTTGAAGGCCCCCTTGTTGGTCGGCAAATATACCGACCTTCTGGGCGCGATCAATTTCCTGTATAACTATGTCGATTCACTGCCGCAAAAAGATCAGAAACTTATTATTCTTGTTACCGACGGTATCCACGATCCGCCGCCGGGCAGCCGGAACGATAAAGATTACCAGGTGTTGATGAAAGAGTTTATGGAAAAGGCCCGCCTGATAAAAAACAAGGGCTGGGACGTCCATATTCTGCAGATACCGGAGATCGATGAAAAAACAGGAAAGGTAAAAGAAGGCGCTCCCGATAAGCGGGCCGATTTTTTAAAGGAAATGGCCCGTGAACTGGATATCACCATAAAAAAATATTCCCCGGAGGAAAAAGAAAAGCTTTTAGCCCAAACAACCGGTCTTGCCCAGGTAATCTTCCCGTCCGATTTGGGAACAAAGGGCAGGCGTTTTACCGTGCCGTTTATCATAAAAAACAATGGGACACAAAGTATAACGGTCACCCTTACGGGGGTCCGCTCGGGGGATACAAACCTGCTGGACACACCCAAAGTCACGGCTGAGGTTCCGCCGCAGGCCGAGATTACCCTGAACGCGCCGCTTGTACTGGCGGAGGAACTTACACCCGGGGCGCAGCGCCTGCCGGTGACCCTGGTTTTTGACGGAGACAAGAGGATTATCGGAAGCAAGGGAGAGCTGGTCTTTACCTATGTACCGGGGCAGGCCGCGGATATCACCGGCTTTTTTCTCTCCTATATCCTTCCCGGACTGGGAATTCTTCTGGGGCTGGCGGTGATCATCCTGCTGATTGTATTTATCCGCAGGCGGCCGTATGAACGAAAGTTTGTCAAAGTGGTGGACCAGGCCGGGGCATACACTCCCGACTCGACTTCCGCTCCTTCCGGGCAGAGAGTTGAAACCGCCGCCACAACAACGGTTGTCTCCGCAACACCCAAAGCAGAAACAGCACATCAGCAAAAGTTAAAAGCGGATTACAGCCATGTTTCCTTCCCCATCGAAATGGTCGTGGAACTGCAGAAACGCCACATCGGGTTCAGAAATATTCATACCCTCCATAAAAACAAACCGGTAAGCGTGGGGGGCGGTCACTCGGCATTCCTGATTTTCCTGGTACCCATACCCCATCATATCGCGGAAATCCATTTTGACGGCAGCCGTTTTATATTTACCCCGTTGAAACTCCGGTTCTTCCCCTGGTTGAAGCGCCCGCTGAAAGACTGTTTGGGTAAAGAAATTTCGCTTGTCTCGGAAAAAGGTTATGAGTTCACCTTAAGTTTTTACCGGTATATTTCACCACTGGAACAGTTAAACGCCCTGCTGCGTTCCATCAGGGAGAATCAGACAGGAGAATAATAAGTTAAAACTGGCCTAACGCCGAGTCAGCTTCTTTTTTAACCGAAGAATTGGGATCTTTCTCGGAAAGATCCTCGATTCTTCCCTTAAGATCATACAGCTTGTTGTGCACCACCCCGCGAATACCGTAAATACGCAGCACCGAATAGGAGCTTTCCATAAAAACAATAAAAATGGGCCGGAGGCCTCCCGATTCGGCGGTACCCAGGGTACGCCCGATGAAATCCAGCACCCGGTGATTGTTGCGCCGGTCCGCGCTGATGATTACCTTTTTGATTGAAGCTATGGTTGCGGGTGAAAGATCATGTTTGATCAGCGTGTCAAGCGCGGCCTGGCGGATTTCGTTTATTTGTCCCTCATCCTCAAACAACTGCCGCAGGATATGAAAGGCTTCGCCGGTACCGATGGCACCGAGGGTACGCACGGCCTCCCTGCGGACCACGTTTTCCGGGTCATTGTAGGCTTTATATTTCAGAATCGGGACCGCCTTGGCCGCATCCGGCCGGGCCAGGGCCTTGGCCGAAGCAATCCTCACCTTCCAAAAATTATCCTTTAATCCCTGAATAAGGATATCAATAACATCAGAAAGGTTAAAATGCGCCATGGCACCGGCGGCATAGGCCTTGAGCAGGGGATCAGCCTGGGCAAAGACCTTTTTTATCACCGGAACGGCGCGGGCATCCCCAATCTTCCCCAGGGCCTCACACGCGTACATGCGCCAGATCTTGTCCGCCCCGGTATTTTCCACAATTTTTAACAGGGCGTCCACCGATTTATCCGACCCGACATCTCCCAGGGCCGTGATAATCTGTGACTTTCTTGATTCGGGAAACTCTTTATCCGCGAGTTTGGCAAGCAGGATGTCCTCGCTGGCCCGGTCTCCGATCTGCCCCAGAGTCATAATGGCCTGCTGGGCAATCGAATCATTATCATTGGTAATAAGTGAGAGAACCGTGGGATTGGCCTTTCTGGATTTGATCGCGCCCAGGTACACAAGCAGCGCTCTGACCAGATCAGGATCCTCATTCTCATGGTTCTTCAGCAGGGTACAGGCAATATCCTCGGCGGGCGTATATTTCTGCCCCGTAAAAAAATCAAGGATCCCCTTACGGACATCGGTACTGACGGATTTTGCCAAAACATCCTGCAGCTCCTTGTCGAGGCCGTTTTCTTTGAGGGCTTTCAGGCGCTGCAGTACCTCGATTATCTCCTGGTCTATGCCGTACTTCAGGGTTTCCCGCCATTTGTCCAGGAAACCCTGCTTGTCCTGTGCCGCAATAATCGTCAACGGCAGGCACAACAGCATCAGCAGGATTAAAAGCATAAAAGCAGGTTTAGTTCGCATGCCCATCCTCCTTGCCTCTTTTAAAGATTCTCCCTATAAGATCGTAAAAAATATCCACTTTCAATAATACGTACATCAACGCCGTTACTCCCATGGCCAGAACACATATAAAAAATACTACAATAATTACATAAATAAAAGCAAGCTGGGGAAAATGAATCATACCCCTTACCAGATAAAGATAGCAGAAAATAACCGCCAGCAGGGGCACCATGGCAATCACGGTTTTTTTGCCGGTGACAAGTATTTTCTTTCCGTCCAGGCGGCCCAGCCGGCGCCTGGCAAGATACAACAGAATACCCACCCCTACCGTAAAGGCAATACTGTTGGCCACCGCAAGGCCCGTGACACGGAGCGGTGTATTCATCAGCAGTAAAGAAAAAACGATGTCCGTTACCATGATAACAACCGCCACAATCGCCGGAGAGCGGAAATCCTTGCAGGAATAAAAAAAGCGCTGAAACAGGTAAAGCGCGCCGGTGGAATAAAGCCCCAGTGAGTAACCGCCTAACACCAGGGCCGTGCGCTGCGTGTCGGCCGCACGAAATTTACCATACTGCAGCAGCATACGGATAATATCATTCCCCATGAAAATAAGCAGCAGGGCGGAAGGGATCAGAAGAATCATGATAAAACGCATGCCGTAGCTGATGGACTCCCTTAGACCCCGGATATCGTTTGCCGCCGCCTGCCGCGACATGTGAGGGAACAGCACGGTGACAATGGAGTTGGAAAAAATACCCAGCGGAAGCTGCACAAACACCACGGCGTTGGTCAACGCGGTAACGCTGCCGTCTTCCAGGTAACTGGCCAGGTATATGGCGATAACCTGGTTGACCGCGAAAATAGTGGAGGAAAACAGCGCGGGACCCCATTTATGCAGAATCTGCCTGAAATCAGGATTATTCAGCCTGAAATCAGGACGCAGGTCATACCCCCTTTTCAAAAATACCGGCAGCTGGAATATAACCTGGGCAATCCCGCCCGCGATAATACCCGCTGCCAAGGAGAAAATCCCCAGTGAGCTATAGAGTAAAAGAATCGAGCCGATGACACAGATTGAAAAAAGAATGGGGGTGATCGCCGGAATAATAAATGAGTTTTTGGCGTTAAGCGCCCCCATAATCACCGCACTGATACTGATAAAAAATATGTAACTGAATACCCACCGAAAAAGATCGACCGCCATCCGCATTTTCGCGGGATCGTCAAAATGCAGCAGCAGGTGTACCAGCGGCCCCGCAAAAACCACCGCCAGGGCAACCAGGGGAACCAGGATGACAAGCAGAAAGGAAATCAGGTTCCGGGTGATTTTCCGCGGCCGTATTCCGGACGGGTCATCAACTACCGCACCTGAGAGTGTGGGAATAAATGCCGATGAAAGCGCGCCTTCGGCAAAAAGTTTTCTTAAGTTATTGGGGAGGTTAAACACCCCGTTGATAACGTCGGCCGCGCCCTTGCCGCCGAACACCAATGAGACCACAAAAATACGCAAAAATCCCAAAATCCTTGAGATGAATGTGCAGATCATGACCCCTACGGTGGTGACTGAGTTTCTGCGGGCTGATTTTTCGGTTTTGATTCGGCTACCCCTCAACCGTGAACTTCAGGGTAAGCAGGTCCTCTCCCTTTTTATTTTTCAGGATGATTGTCCAGTTACCCTTTCCGGGGGTGAACCACAGCATGGAGTACTGGTAGGTGTCCCCGCTGCGAATGTTCTTGCTGAAAAAAAGCTCGTCCCCTCTTTGTGCCTGGACGGTCAAAAGCTCGGGTTCCTTGCTGCTGTTCACAATATAGATATATAGGGGAATGCCCGGTGTTATGGGGGCAAGCAGCTTGGCGGTGCGGGGACTATCCGGCACCTTTAGTTTGAGTACCGGAGCCCCGTAATCCAGCAGGCGTTTTGCGCCCAAATAACGGGTTTTATAGTATTTCTCCTCCAAAGAAGAGGTGATTACCCCGGTTTTGGGGCCCTGGGAAGCCGCGTGAATGAATTTATGATCGCCGATATAAATTCCCACATGCGAAATCCCCCCGACAGTATTAAAAAATACCAGGTCTCCCGGCACGGGCGTGCCCTTTACCTCCCGGCCCGCCTTGTATAACCCGGTAACCGAACGCGCCGGAGCGGTTCCCAACACATCCTTGTACACGGCGTAGATAAGGCCGGAACAATCCGTGCCCTTCTTACTCTCATCCCCATAACGATAGGGAGTGCCGAGGTAATCATATGCTTTTTGTACGATATATTCCTGCAGGTAGATACTCTGTACATACGCGGAATCCTTACTTTGGGCGTTCAGCGTAAAAACCACCGCACAAAGAAATATACATATGGTAATTCGTAGATTAAACACCTTCATTTCCCTCCTCGAATCAGATAGATTGCTGTTCGCACACCCCTCTTCTTACTATTCGGTATTTTTTTATATCCTGTACACTTAAAAAAGGTATCACATTTTACGAAATTTCCCGGTATCGTTCCAAGAAATCTCGTTTAAACTCCAAAAACGCATTCTCATTGATGGCCGTATGGGCCGATTCTATCAGCTCACTGATAAAGAAGAGATTATGACGGGTGGCCAACATCGGGGCCAGTATCTCCTTACATTTGAACAGATGCCGCAGGTAGGCACGGGAATGATTTTTGCAGGTGGAACAGGCACATTCGGAGTCCACGGGGGACAGATCGGCTTTATAGCGTTCATTGCGGATATTGATCGGTCCCTGACGCGTAAACAGCAGGGCATTGCGCGCGGTCCGGGTGGGAAACACGCAATCAAAAAGATCTATGCCCTCCCCTATGGCCTGGAGGATGTATTCCGGTGTGCCGATACCCATCAGGTAACGGGGCTTTTCTTTGGGCAGCAGCGCGGCACAGAAGGCCAGGTATTCGTTGAACAGGCCGGGGGCCTCTCCCACCGAAAGCCCCCCAATGGCATACCCGTCGAAATCCAGCGCACAGAGCTCCTCCGCGCTTCTCTTGCGCAGATGCTTGAAAAAATTACCCTGAACAATACCGAACAGACTGCCGTAATGATGTTCCGCCGACTCGGCCATGCGCTGTTTACTGCGTACGGCCCAGGCGGTGGTGGTAATCAGTGCTTCCAGGGCCCGGTCCTCGGGGATTTCTGTGCCGGTACACACATCCAGGGGCATCAGGATATCACTCCCCAGTTCGGTCTGAATCCGCACGACGTCTTCGGGCGAGAGCCGATGGGCCGAACCGTCGATATGGGAGCGGAAAAATACCCCCTGCTCCTCTATCTTACAAAACGGGGCCAGGGAGAAAAGCTGGAACCCCCCGGAATCGGTGAGAATATTATGCTTCCAGTCCATGAATTTGTGCAGTCCGCCCACGCTGCGGATTATCTCCATCCCGGGACGCAGGTACAGATGGTAGGCGTTGGACAGGATCAAGCGGATGTTCATCTGTGCCAACGAGGAAAGCTCTATCGCCTTGACCGTGGCGTTGGTGCCCACGGGCATAAAGGCCGGGGTGATTACCTCACCGTGAGCCAGCGTAAGCCTGCCCGTACGGGCCTCCGAGGTCGTGTCCGCATGTGATACCGAAAAATGTAACATGTATGCTATCCTCTATTTATGTTCTGGCACGCCTGAACAGCACCGCGCCAAGCAGCAGGAACACGACAAAGGGAATAAAGGCGCCGGCGAACGGCGGCAGAAACCCGTTCTGCGCCAGAGCATTACTTACCATCTGAAATACAAAAAATAATACCGAGGCAATAAGTGAGGAGAGCAGACTCATCAGCAGGATATTTTTTTTAAACGCCCCCCCCAGGGAGCTTGCCAGCACCACCACCACAAGGGTACGCAGCGCATATGAGAATTTGTTGTAAAAATCCGTCAGCGCCTTTACGTACGGCAGGCCCGCCTTTTTCAGATCATCGATCCATTTGGCCGCGGTTATCATGTCCATCTCCGCTATCTCCGCGCCCGACTCGCGAAAGGTCCGCGGTTCCTGCTGCATATCCTCGGCATCATACTGGGGTTGGTCCTTTTCCACTATCAGGTCCCCGCCTTTATTCCATGAATAGACCTGGCAGTTGTACAACACCCAGTTATGGCCGTTCCATTCCGCCTTGGTCGCCTTGATACTCATTTCAAATTTTCTGTTGTCGTCCTTGCGGATAAGGAGGATTCCCTTCATGGTCTGCCGGGCGTCATCGTAAAAATCCACTTTGAATACGGTATGCGTCTCCTCGTTTCTGAAACTGAAATTGGAACGGTTATAGGTCGCGGTCTGGCGTTTCAACAGCACCTCTTCCAACTGGCGCTTTGCCTGGACCGAGTTCGGAACCACCTGGTCTTCAAAAAAGAAGATACCGACACTCACGATCAGCCCCAGCAAAAGGAAGGGGGTCACCAGCCTGATCAAACTGATGCCGGAATTAAAAACCGCGATCAGCTCATTGTTGGCGTACAGTGAGCCCATGGTAAATGATATGGCAAACAGCATAGACACGGGAATAGAGTATGAAATGCACTTGGGCAGGTAATAGATAACAATAAGCAGGATGTTGCCCCAGGATACATTATTGTCCATGTAATGCCAAATATTGGCAAAAATATCCACCAGCTCCAGAATCAGGATAAAAAACAGCAGTGTAATGAGAAAAACAACGGCAAACATCTTTAGAATCATGCGGTGCAGGGTGTTCACTTCTTCAGAATCCTTAAAAAATAGAAAATCAGTCCGACGAGCAGCATCACAAAATTGGGCATCCACATGGCAATAACCGGGGGATAGTTCTCCCTGAAGCCCACATGATGACCCACCACGAGCAGTATCCAGTATATGCCGGAGATGATAAGACCGATGCCGAATCCCACGATCCTGCCGCTCCAGCGCGCCATCAACCCGATGGGAAAGGCAAATATCATAAAAAACATACAGGCAAACGGGAAGGCAAACTTTCTGTGCAGCTCAAGCGAATACTGCTGCAGATCGCGATTGAATATTTTTTTGTTTTTCAGCCTGAGATACTCACCCCACAACCTTTCGGTTTCGGCCCTGCGGGTTTTCAGCCAATGCTCGGACTGGTAAAAATAATCCTCACCCTTGCGTATTTCCATGGCCATCATATAGAGGGTTTCCCGTGCTTTCACCATTTCAGTGCGCTGCTGCGCCGCCACCTCTTTGCGTTTGGCCTTAACCACCTGCCAGACGTCATAGGTGGTCTTTTGCAGCGGTGTGGGAACCGGCTCCACGTCGAATTCCTGAATCAGGATATTATAGATCAGGGTATCGCAGAATGAGTACTCGAATTGACGATGGTTCTGCGGATCGATGGTCTGGATAAATACGTGATCCATGTGCAGAGAGATGACATCAAGCTGCTCTTTACTCACCTCCACCCGCGCGGTGTCGGCGGTGATAATCCTGGACTCGTTTCTGTCGGTCTTGTCAAAGATCACAATATCGTAAATGGTCTTCTCTTTCACGTCCCCTATCACAATCGTGGTATTGATCTTTTTAAAGCGCTTGACGCTGTACGGTTCCAGCTCAATCTGCGGATTGGAATACAAAATTCTGTTGTATAATTTTTTATGTTCCAGGTAACTCGCGGGAATGAGGTAATCGTTGACAAAAAACGACAATAGAGAAAGTACAACACTGAGAACAAATAGCGGCAAAAACACCCGGCGCAATGAAACCCCGCAAGCCTGCAGGGCCAAAACCTCGTTATCCGAGGACAGTCTTGCCACGGCCATCAATGATCCCACCAATGCACCGAAGGGGACGGCGAATAACAGGATAAGCGGAAAGGCATAAAAAATAATCAGCAGCACGTCTCCCAAGGGTATTTTCTTGGAAAGAATGTTATTGGCCATAAGCAGGAGCTGGTTGATAAAAAAAATGAAAAAGAAAAAGAGAAAAGAAACCAGAAAAGAAAACAACAGCTCTCTGGCCAGATACATATTGATTGTTTTATATGATTTTCGCGCGTGCCGCATTCCCTTACGTTACCTTCCGGTTGAACCGAACCCGCCCGCGCTTCTTCCGGTTACCCCCAGATTATCCATGAGTTTGAAGCGCGCCCTTACCACGGGCGCAACCACAAGCTGGGCAATCCTGTCTCCCGGTTCGATTTTAAAATCTTCGTCCCCAAGATTGATCAGGACAACCTTGATCTCTCCCCGATAATCCGAATCGATGGTCCCCGGGCTGTTGAGTGCGGTGACGCCGTGCCGTATGGCCAGTCCGGACCGGGGTCGCACTTGCGCCTCATAATCCAGGGGCAGCTCAATCCGTATACCCGTGGGAACAAGTTTGCGTTCTCCGGGCTTCAACACGATTTCACCGGGGAGGTCCGCGCGTAAATCCGCACCCGCGGCACCCGCGGTTTTATATACCGGGACCAACTCCTTTTTTCCGAGGATTGCGACTTCAATTTCCTTCATGCCCTGCTCCTTAACCCGTCATAGGGAACGTCTGTTTGCGGTATTTTACTACATCCTTGCAGCCATAGACAAGCAGGTTATACTCCGCATTATGGGCCAGATAGTCTATTTCCCGGTCCAAATCCTTCTTTTCAATGGAATCCAGGAGGGTTATCGATTCCTCATAGGTTAAAAGCTCTTTCATAATAATGAACTGACGCGCAATCCGTTTCATGCGCACCTCCAGATCCTGCTTTGAAAGGATCAACGTCCCCCTGATATGGCATTTGGCCTCTTCAATCTCTTCTTGCGAAGGCGGCGCCGAAATTAATCTCCTGTGCTCTCCGGCAACCTGTTCCAATAACTGTGGAATAAACTTGGGAAAGGTACTGGCATAAATGATCCAGAGTCCGACATCGCTGTAATAAAGCCGGCTGGTAAAAATGCTGTAACACAGGCCCTGTTTTTCACGGATCTCCTGAAAAAGTCGGGAACTTACCGATTCACCGAAACAGGTACTCAAAATCAGCTGAATATAATAGTCCCTTACCGTATTCGCCGTCCGCAGGTACGACCCCAGGTAAATATGGGCCTGCTGGAACCTGTCCGGAATAAAATCATTACTTACCCGCCGCACCGGAGCGGTCCTGTTCCGTACCGGGGCCGGTGAACCCTTGGCACACGGAAGTTCAGCAAAGACCGCAAGGACCTCATGTTCGTTAAAATCTCCGGCAACAGCTATGACCAGGTTTTCCGCTACAAAATATTTTTTGTAGAAAGAGAGCGCGTGTTCCCGGCTGATTTTTTTAATGGACTGTTCACTGCCGATTATTCTCCGGGAAAGCGGATGCCCCCGCCAAAGCTTGGCAAAGAACAGGTCGAAAGACTGTTCCTCGGGGGTGTCCTCACCGGATTTCAGTTCATTGAGGACTACGGTTTTTTCCCGGTCCAGTTCAAGCGTCGGCATGGTCGAATGAAATACGATATCACTGAGGATATCAACCGCCAGATTGAAATGTTCCTTGGGCACCGTACAATAGATACAGGTAACTTCTTTTTCGGTAAATGCGTTTATCCCGCCGCCCACCCGGTCGATCTCACGGGCTATCCTGGCGGTAGAACGCCTGGCCGTTCCTTTGAACAACATGTGCTCAAGGAAATGAGAAAAACCGAGCTGGTTTTCCTCTTCATCCCTTGAGCCATGAAGAAACCAAAACCCTATGGAAATAATATCCGTTGCCGGCACCGGCTCAAGCAGTATGGTAATACCGCTTTGCAATACCGTATGGGTTATCAATCCTATCTCCGCCTGTCCCGTTTATGGTCTCTGAAACGGGATGACGACGGTCTATTCGTTCTATCTCTCTGATGTGAGTTGTTCCTGTTTTCCAGGGTTTCCAGCGCATCGACATGGCAGAGGTTGATTCTGCCTTGTGAATCGATTTCGAATACCTTTACCTGAACCTCCTGTCCTTCATGAACCACATCGGTCACCGCCCTGACCCGTGTGGGGGCCAGACGGGAAATATGGCACAAACCTTCCTTACCCGGGAGGATTTCAATAAACGCGCCGAAATCCATTATTCTTTTTACCGTACCGGTATAGATTTTCCCGACCTCCGGTTCGGCCACAATGGCTTTTATCTTTTCCAGGGCCTGTTCGGCGCCCTGTTTTTCCTTGCAGTAAATGGTAATCTTGCCGTCATTTTCGATATTAATATTGGCACCGGTTTCTTCGGTAATTCCCTTGATCATCTTTCCGCCCGGTCCGATGACCGCGCCGATTTTATCCACATTAATGGAAAAATTTATGATCTTCGGTGCGTACTCGGAAATATCCGCCATCGGTTCACTCTGTGTCTGGTTCATGATGTTCAGAATGTGAAGCCGTCCGGCTTTGGCCTGCTCCAGAGCGGTTTTCATTATTGCGGGGTCCACCCCGGCGATTTTGATATCCATCTGGAAGGCGGTAATACCGTTCGCCGTGCCGGTTACCTTGAAGTCCATATCCCCCAGGTGATCTTCCTCACCCAGAATATCGCTTAAGACGACAAAATCGTCTTCACCCTTTACCAGTCCCATGGCAATTCCGGCAACCTGTTTTTTTAAGGGAACACCGGCGTTCAACAAGGCCAGAGAGCCGGCACAGGCGGTTGCCATGGAGGAAGAGCCGTTTGACTCTAAGATTTCCGATACAACACGAATCGTATAAGGAAACTCCTCTTTACCCGGCAATACTGCGGCAAGAGCGCGTTCGGCCAGATGGCCGTGCCCGATCTCTCTGCGGCCCGTACCTAAGCGGCCGGTTTCACCCACTGAATAGGGGGGAAAGTTATAATGCAATAAGAAACTCTTGCGCGTGTCCCCGTCGATATTATCCATTATCTGTTCATCGAACACCGTACCCAGGGTTACACTTGTCAGAGATTGGGTCTCCCCCCTGGTAAAAAGCGCCGAACCGTGTGTACGCGGCAATACGTTTACCTCACAGGTAATAGGCCTGATCTCGTCCGGTTTTCTTCCGTCCGTCCGTTTCTTGTGCTTTAAAATCGACTCGCGTACAATCTGCGTCTCCATCTCTTCGAACAGTGCGTAGGCTGTCTTTTCCTGTCCTTCTTCAATTTTATCTTTAAACTTCAGAAGGGCCTCTTTATAAATATCTTTCAGGGCCTTTATTCTATTCAGTTTTCCGGACACAAAACAGGCCGACTCCATTTGCGGATAGGCCCAGTCCCACAGCTCCTGCCTGCAGGCGAGCTCCGCATCTCCGGCATCCGCCAGCTCAAACTTGGCTTTTCCTATCTTGGCCGCGAGTTCAAGCTGAATGGCGCACAACTCTTTGATTACTTTATGCGCCTCTTCGATCGCCGCCAACATGATATCCTCGGACACCTCCTTGGAGCCGCCCTCTACCATGGTGATGCCGTCACTGGTACCGGATACCACGATGTCCAGTTCACACTGCTCGATCTGGTCGAATGTCGGGTTCACCACATACTGCCCGTCCACATAAGCGACGCGTACGGCACCAACCGGGCCGGCGAACGGAATGTCCGAAATGGTCACCGCGGCCGAAGCCGCCACCATGGCAATAACATCAGGCGGATTTACCTGATCGGTAGAGATTGTGGTAGGAACCACCTGAATGTCCCGCCGTAATTTCTTGGGAAACAGGGGCCGCATGGGCCTGTCTATCAGCCGTGAAACAATGATCTCCTTGTCACGTGGTCTGCCTTCCCGCTTTAAAAAACCGCCCGGTATTTTACCGGCAGCGTAATATTTTTCATTGTACTCAACAGAAAGTGGTAAGTAATCTAGTCCTTCTATATCTTCCCCCGAAGCACAAACAGTGGCTAACACAGCCGATCCGCCGTAACTCGCAAATACCGCGCCATTGGCCTGTTTCGCCATTCGTCCTGTCTCAAGGATTAACTCGTCATCCTTGATTTTTAATGAAACCTTATGAATCATCTTATCTCCTTCAGTAAATTCTATTTACGTATGTTTAATTTCTTCAGCACTTCGCGGTAGTTTTCAAGGTCTTTCTTTTTCAAATAGTTGAGCAGGCGCCTGCGCTTGCCGACCAGCTTAAGCAGTCCCCGCCGTGAGTTGTGATCTTTTTTATGATCATCAAAATGGTCTTGTAACTGGTTGATCCGTTCGATCACCAGGGCCAGTTGTACTTCGGCGGAACCCGTATCTACATCGGTTTTGCCGAACTGCTTTACCAACTCACTCTTTTTGTCTTTTGTGAGTGCCATCCGTTACTCCTTCCTTTAATCTAATATTGGTTGCACGAAAACGGAAAGTTTTTAATGGTACCTCCGCTTTCGCTTTGCATAGTATCTCTGTATCCGATATTTTAACCGCTCCCTCGCATTCATTTTGCGAGTGAGGATTAAATACACACATATATGTACCGCTTTGGGGTAATATTTGGGTAAACCCGGAGTTGTCGATCACCACAGCGTCTCCCCGCCGGTCCTCATGCCCGGTTTCGGGGATTTGTACGACATAGTCGTGACCAAGCATTTCCCCGACCTCCTCAAACATACCCCGGCTGATTGCCTCTCTGATGCGTGTACTGCTTACAATCCGTTCTTTAAAGATCACCGGCCGGATAATTTCCAGGCGAATGCCTGCGGCAGCCGCAAAATCCTCAAGAACACGTATATCCGCGCTTTTTTTATAACCGAAGCGGAAGTTATCACCAACAACCATTTCTTTTATTGTAAAAGCAGCAGTTATAAGCTCAAAAAAAATCTTTGCGCTTATTCTACTGAAATTAAAAGAAAAGTCAATCAGTACAACCGCGCCCACCCCTAAAGCCTCAAGGCGGGCCTTCTTTTGCGCGGGGGTAAGAATATCTCCGCTGTAGGCCTCGGGTCGCAATATTTTAAGCGGATTCTCACGAAAACTTACTACAACCGGCGTATACCTCCCCGGATTTTCCACTACCCGGGTGATCAACGCCCTATGCCCCATATGTAACCCGTCGAAAACCCCGATGGTAAGAGAGACACCCTTAAGCAACGGCTCTTTTGCCTGTGTGATATCGGTCCACGAATATTCCAGCACGGCCGCTACTCCTTTACCACCAGTTTATACCGGTATGAATCATGATGCTTGTCAACCACTGCCATGAGCTTTTCTCCGCTGTCAAAGATTGCGTACGTTCCCGGAACCACCTCGTCGCTTTTAAAATAAGCATCGACAAGCCGTGCGCCGTTATACACCTGTGCCGTATATTTTTTTTCCACGGTCAAACTGCCTATACCGCGAAGTCTTTTTATGAATTCGACCGCGGGTTTCAGGTGCACTTCGGGCCGGTAATCCTCCGGGGTGACCGCCTCATCCAGCGTAAACGGGCCTATACCCAGGCGGGTCAGCTCGCTTACGTGGGCACAGGTCCCCAGTTTATACGCCAGGTCCCGGGCCAGGGAGCGAATGTAGGTCCCGGAGGAACAGGTGATATCAAGGGTAAGCAGCGGTGGAATGTAATCCTTGATCTCTATACTCAGTATTTTGACCGGTCGTGGTTCGATTTTTACCTCGATCCCTTTCAACGCATAACGGTAGGCCCGCTCTCCATTGACATGTACCGCGGAGTATCGCGGTGGTACCTGTAGAATATCCCCGCGAAATGCGTTCAGTGCCTCACCGAAGCTGTCGCCGTCCGGGATCATGCCCGTTGCCGTTATTTCTCCTTCCGGATCAAGCGTTGCGGTTTCCGTACCGAAGCAGATAACCGCCCGGTACGACTTGGCTAGTTCCTTAAAAAAACCGGCCAGCCGCGTATAGGTACCGCTTAAAACCGGAAGCAGACCTCCCGCGAATTTATCAAGTGTGCCGGTATGTCCCACACGCCTTGTCCGATTTTTTTCTTTTATGGCGCCCAAAGCGGCAAAAGAGGTAATTCCATTGGGTTTGTCAAGGAGGATCAGACCGTTCATCGATAATTGTCAGGATAATTCTTCAATCTTTTTTGTGATCCTGTATCCGCGTTCAAGTGAATCATCATAAAAAAAGCTCAATCGAGGCGTGTAACGGGTGTGCAGGACCTTACCGATCTCCTTTTGGATGAAGCCGGCGGCATGATTCAGGCCGATTATAATTGAATCGATCCGTTCTTTGGAACCCACATAGGAAATATACACTTTTGCATACTTAAGATCTCTTGCCACTTCGATATCCGTAACGGTTACCAGCGTATCTACCCGCGGATCTTTGATTCGGTTGTTCAAAATCAATTTGCTGATTTCTTCTTTTAAGAAACTGCTTATCTTCTTAAGCCGTACTGTCTGCATCTTTCTTACCCTGGCCCAGTGTCTTGGTATACTCCTTAAACTCCACAACCTCGATATTGTCTCCGACCTTAATGTCGTTAAAGTTTTCTATACCGATACCGCATTCATACCCGGCCTCAACCTCTCGTGCGTCGTCTTTAAACCGCTTGAGTGATGAAATCTTTCCCCGGTAAATCTCAATATCATCTCTTATCAGGTGCGCCTCAAGACCGCGTTTTACCGTACCGGTCAGCACGTAGCACCCGGCGATTACCCCCATCTTGGGCACCTTAAAGGTGTCCCTGACCTCCGCCGTGGCCACGACCTCTTCCTTTATCTCCGGCTGCAGCATTCCTTCCATGGCCTGTTTAATCTGGTCTACCGCGTCATAGATGATATTATATTTTTTGATCTCCACCTTCTCCTGTTCGGCCAGGGCCAGTGCGTTTGCGGTGGGTCGAACATGGAAACCGATAATCAACGCGTTTGAACTTGATGCCAGACGGACGTCACTCTCGTTGATGGCACCGGCCAGGGCGTGAATCACATTCAGCCGGACCTCACTGGTACTGAGTTTTTCCAGGGCCGTTTGCAGGGCCTCAACAGAGCCGTGTACATCGCCCTTGATAATAACCTTTAACTCCTGAATTTCACCTTCCTTGATCTGCTCATAGAGATTATCCAGGGTGATCTTTTTGACGTTCTGCGCTTCCTCAAGCTTCTTTAACTCCTGACGCTTTGAGCCGATCTGGCGCGCAACCTTCTCGGTTTTTGTTACCTGGAAGGGATCCCCGGCATCGGGAATTCCCGTAAAGCCCAGAATCTCCACGGGGATGGACGGGGTGGCCTCTTCCACCTTCTCTCCCCTGTCGTTGAACATGGCCCTGACCTTTCCGGGATACACGCCGGCGATAAACGAGTCGCTTATTTTCAGGGTCCCGCGCTCAATCAGGACGGTGGCGATGATCCCACGCCCCTGGTCGATTTTCGACTCAATCACCTTACCGTAGGCCGGACATTCGAAATCGGCCTTCAACTCCAGCATCTCGGCCTGAAGCAGCACCGAATCGAGCAGTTCCTTTATACCCTGCTTCTTCAGGGCCGATATTT
This sequence comes from uncultured Spirochaetaceae bacterium, assembly GCA_964634205.1. Classification (GTDB taxonomy): domain Bacteria; phylum Spirochaetota; class Spirochaetia; order SZUA-6; family RPPD01; genus JAFGGG01. The sequence goes on along the minus strand of CAZWKE010000002.1, from coordinate 146,782 downwards.
CATTAAAAAGTGTGTGCCCGCCCCATGCTTCCGGCATCAATTCAAATTCGGCAAGCTGCTGCTTTACCTTGTCCGTATTTGCGTTGGGCAGGTCCACCTTGTTTATTGCCACTATAATCGGCACGTCGGCGGCCTTGGCGTGATTGATCGCCTCTACCGTCTGCGGCATGACCCCGTCATCCGCCGCCACTACCAATATAACAATATCGGTTATTTGTGCTCCCCTGGCGCGCATCAGGGTAAAGGCCTCGTGTCCGGGTGTATCCAGAAATACTATTTTATGTCCTTCAATCTCGACCACATACGCCCCGATATGCTGTGTAATCCCGCCGTGCTCGGTATCCACGATATTGGTGGTACGGATCGCGTCCAGCAGCTTGGTCTTCCCATGATCAACATGTCCCATTACCGTAACAATCGGCGGCCGCGACTGCAGCAGGGCGTCTTCCCGTACTTCTTCCTCAATATTGGTTTCATCATACAGTGATACTATCTTAACGTTACATTCGTATTCAGAAGCCAGGATTGAGGCGGTTTCCGCGTCGATCTGCTGGTTGATGGTCACCATCATGCCCATGCTCATAAGCTTGGCGATAAGCTCTGAAGCCTTAAGGTTCATTTTTTTTGCCAGATCACTCACCGTGATCACTTCCATTATGGCGATTTCCTTGGGAACGGGGTTGGCTCTTAAAGCATTTTTTTTCTTCTGGGCAAAGAGTTTCTCTTCGTGTTCTTCATGCCGTGATTTATGATAAAGGAATTTTTTCTTACTTTTGATGAATTTTCTGTTTCCGGCCTTTTTATCATCGCCGGCAGCAGTGAATTCCTTCTGCCCGGTCCGCGGTTTGCCTCCGGCCGCGGGCTTACGATCCTGCCCGAACTTGCCCCCCGGGCCTTTCTGCGGCCTGGTTCTATTTTGTGAGTAATTCCTATTGAAACCCTTTCGCTGTTCCTGAGTTCCATGGGGGCGGGGTCCTCTTCCGCCGCCCTGCTGCGGCCTGCGGAAATCTCTCCTGTCATCCGGCTTTTTCTTTACAAATACCTCTTTGTCCCTCTTTTTATCCACATGTACTTTCTTTTTTACCACCACAACTTTCTTTTTTACAACAACGACTTTTTTCTCCTTCTGCTCGGGTTTCTTCTCGGGAGATTCCTTTTGTGTGTGTTTTATAAGAGTAGCTTTGGGTTTTTTATCTTTTTTCTTCTCCTCTGCCATAATACTCTGTAACTATTCTCCTTCTTCTTCTTGTTCTTGTTCTTCTTCAAAACTTAAACCCACTCCGCAGTTGGGACAACTTGTCATCTCAGCCGTAATCTTATGACCGCATTCCGGACACTCATAACTCTCCTCTTCGGCCTCTTCTTCTTCTTCTCCTGTGGTTGTTTCCTGCGGTGCAGTTACCTGCTCCTCTGCCTGTTCCTCCTCCTGTAAGACGGTAACCTCCTGTTCTTCCTCTTCCTCCACAATTTCGATGGTTTCTTCCATGATGTTCTTGATCTGCGTCAGGTATTCCTGTGTCATCCCATCCAGTGCAAGAAGCTCCTCGTCCTTCATGGAGACAAGCGTTTCAATCAACTCTATATTGTTCTTTACGAGGATTTCCGTCAACTCCGGAGTGATTCCGGGCAGCTCCTGAATCTTTTCGATCTCTTCATCTTCCTCGATATCACCGAAAAGCGCGCTTACCTTCTTCTTGGTCTCGGCCGCGATATCCATCTCTTCGAACTGCATATTGGTCTTTACGTCGATATTCCAGTCTACCAGCCTGTTGGCCAACCGTACGTTCAGTCCCTGTTTGCCGATGGCCAGGGAAAGCTGGCTGTCATCCACCAGGGCAAGTGCCTGTTTTTTTGTCTCATCCAAAATGACCACATGCGCCACTTTGGCCGGAGACAGGGCATTTTTGATAAAGTCCATTTGATTGGAATCGTATTTAAGGATATCGATTTTTTCTCCCTCCAACTCCTTTACGATTGCCTGGATTCTTACCCCCTTCAATCCTACACACGCCCCGACCGGATCAACGTCTTCTTTATTGGAATACACCGCGATCTTTGTCCTGTACCCCGGCTCCCTGACGATCTTGAAGATTTCGATCGTATGGTCGTATATTTCAGGTACTTCCAGCTCAAATATCTTTTTCACAAACTCGGTATGCGTACGCGATAAAATTATCTGCAGACCGCCCGGTGTTTTGTTCACTTCATAAATAAACGCCTTTATACGGTCGTTTACATGGTAGATCTCACGCGGCGACTGGTATTTCTTCGGCAGTATCCCCTCGGTCTTTCCCAGGTCAACATAGATATTGCCGTTTCTCTCTCTTTGATAATAACCGATGATCATTTCACCGACTTTTTCTTTGAATTCAGAGTACAGGGTATCTTTCTGTATTTCCCGGAGGGTCTGTTTGGCCCGCTGCTTGGCGCTTTGGATCGCCCCCCTGTCGAATTCCTTGGGATTCACCTCTATCAGCAGTTCATCGCCGATCTCACTGGCCTCATTATAACCGATGGCTTCCTTGAGAGAAATCTCGGTTACCTCGTCCATTACCTCTTCCACAATCTTTTTTTTGGCGAAAACCGTGACCTCGGACGAATCCTCGTTAAAGCGAATAACTGCGTTCTCAGTTGTGCCGTACTTCTTTTTGTAGGCCGCAAGCAGGGCCTCTTCGATCGTTTTAACAATCAGTTCCTCAGGTACACCCTTTTCCTGTACGATCCTTTTAATGGCATCCGCCATCTCAGAGGACATTTTATTTCCCCTCCTCAAAAGAATTTTCTAATCTTGTTTTTTTTATCGTATCAAACCTGATACTCACGACATCCCCTTTCTTATTTAAATACACACTATCATCATTAACATGGTCGATGATGCCGTTAATCCACTCATTACTTTCATGGGTCAGCACGGACACCATTCTGCCCAGGAAGATGTCGTACTCATTCCTGTTTTTTAATACGCGGTCTGTTCCCGGAGACGATACTTCCAGTGAAAAATTACCCAGGTTCTCAATGAGTTCCAGCCGCGGATAAATATTTCTGGAAACCGCCGCACAATCATCGATACCGACCCCGTCTTTGCTATAGATGATCACGGAAACAAGGCTTTGATTTTTGGCGGCTCCCACATGCGCTTCAACCAGATCAAATCCCATGGCCGCTATAACCGGCCCAATCTCCGCGCTTACCTGTCCGGCAAGCTGCCTGTGAAATGCTTCCATTAATGTTCACCTATAAAAAAAGAGCCGATAAATCGACTCTTTGGCATTTTAGCTTTATTAAGTCTCTTTATAAGATAACAAATAAACATCAAGATTGTCAAGGTATCGGCCGTTTATTGGTCCATGGCAAGTGTCAGTACGGCTACTTTTTTTACCCCGTTTTCCATTAAAACACGCGCACACTCATTTGCCGTAGCCCCGGTGGTAAAGATATCGTCCAGCAGCACCACCCGTTCCGGATAACCCGTCTTCCTGCCGCGAACACAACGGATGCTTCCTCTGATGTTTTGGAAGCGGGCCTTTTTACCCAGTTTTTTTTGGGGAGTCCCTCGAATGCGCCGCAGACAGGAAAGTATGGGGATTCCGTACTTCTTTTGCAGAATACGGGTCATCCGTTTCACATGATCCCAGCCCCGCTTTCTTGTGGCGGCAGAGTGTGAAGGCACCGGCACCACACAATAACCCGCATAATGTTTTACATACTGCTCACCAATAAGCTCCGCAAAAAGATATGCCAGGTTCTGCCTGGCCTTGAATTTATAATGGTGCAACAACTCCCGCATAACCCCTTCGTACGCGCAGACCGAACGGTTTCGGGAAAAATAATACTCCTGCTGCCTGCAGCGCGTACAGACATGCTGCTCAGAAATTAAAGTGATGCCGCACTTTTCGCACCCGGGGCCTTGTAAAAAAGTGATGCTTGTCCGGCAGTCCGGGCAAATTTGATAGTTTTCCCTGTAAAAAACGGCCAACTCCCTTCCACAGGAGAGACAACAGCCGGGGAAAATGATATCCAATAGACCGTACAAAAGCCGCGTAAGTTTTTTCCCGGGAAAACTCATACTCTATTATAACTGCCGTATATATTTGACACAACCTGTATGATTTTGTATAATACAGCAATATATTTTTGGGAGGGATATATGAATATTTCTTTTGAGGGCTTCTCTAAAAAGGAGCGCAGTGAGTTTGATGCCGCAGAGCGCTTACATCCTGTCAACCGGGACGTAAAAGTAAGACCCGGGAAGGCCGGCAGTACGGAAAAGTCGTCTTTCCTGGAATCCGTATCAAGGGGCCATCACAAGCTGCTAAAAATCCAGATGACTGTCAGCGGGCTGGAAAACCTTGCCCAGCAGCTGCGGTCAGGACAAACGGTTGCTGAAAATGAAAAATACCTGCACAATCTCCTGGACAATACGAAGCTGCATGACGAGCGTGTCCTGACCGACTATGAAGATACGCTGCGCACCATCGTGAAGAACAATGACTTGGACCGCCTTGGATTACTTATTGATGAGCAAAGACATACCCTGTCGGGACTTACCACAAACGATACGATCGCTCAGAATATTATCTCCGCTCAGTATACGGCCAAAAACACGGAGTTCGATGTCCTGCTGCAAAAGGTAATAACGACCATTAAAAATAATGGAGCGCCCCTTTTCAATCTCAGCCGGGAAAAAGTGATCGACCTCTTGCGTTGACGCTTATTCCGAGGAGAGCTCGTTCTTCCACCTCGCCAGGAGGGAAAGTGCCTGCAGGGGGGTTGTCATATTAATATCCAATGATTTCAGTTGCTGGACAACCAGTTCGGACAATGGGAAAAGGGACGGCTGTGCGGATTCCCGCAGCGGAATACGGACAGCGGCCCCTCCCCCGGTGTCTCTGCCGCCCTCCAGATTTTGCAGAATATCGGTGGCGGTCATCACCACCTCGCCGGGAAGCCCGGCAAGTTTGGCTACATGAATTCCGTAAGAGCTGTCGGCCGCACCGGGTTTCACCCGCTTCAAAAATACGATTTCCCCGTCCTTCTCCAGCACCTCCAGGGAACTGTTTTCCAGGTGGGTATGTGTGATTCTGGTTAACTCATGGAAGTGCGTGGCAAACAGGGTTTTGGCCCCCACCTTCTCCAGAATATAGAGCGTCACCGCCCAGGCAATGGCAAGACCGTCGTTGGTGCTTGTCCCCCTTCCCACCTCATCCATGATGATCAGGCTGTCCCTGCCCGCGCCGCGGAGAATATTGGCCGTCTCATTCATTTCCACCAGAAAGGTGGACTCTCCCCTGGCCAGGTTATCACTGGCACCGACACGGCAGAATATCTTGTCTACAACCCCGATGCGCGCGTCCCTGGCCGGAACAAAGGAACCGATCTGTGTCATCAAGGTAATCAGGGCAATCTGGCGCAGGTAGGTGGATTTACCCGCCATGTTGGGACCGGTGAGTAGAATGAAAAAATGCCCCGCCGGGTCCAGTGATACACTGTTGGGGATGAAAGCTCCGCCGGGCAGGTTGTTTTCCACCACCGGATGCCTGCCCTCCTCTATCTTGATTATGCCGTCAACGGCAACCTGCGGCATATTGTATCCGTTTACGGTGGCTGCGTGCGCAAATGAATGAAGTACATCAAGGCGGGCCAGGACCTCTCCTGTTTTAAACAACAGGTCCAGGTGTTTTTTCACCTCCGCCCGCACTTCCAGAAACAAGTCCTTTTCAAGCCGGATTATCTTTTCCGCGGCGTTATTGATCTCCGCCTCCTTTTGCATAAGCAGCTTTGTGGTAAAACGATCGCCTCCGACCAGCGACTGCCTCCTTATATAATCATCAGGTACCAGATCCAGATTGGGCTTTGTGACCTCAAGGTAATACCCGATAATTCGGTTAAAGCGCAGTTTCAGGGAAGAGATCCCCGTTCTGTTTTTTTCTTCCTTTAGATATGCGGCAAGCACCCCCTGGGTGTTTTTCTTCAGCTCACGAATGCGGTCCAACTCGGCATTAAATCCCACGCGGATAATATTCCCCTCACCAAGCTGAATACTGGGTTCATCCGTGATGGCCCGCGCGAGTAGATCCTTCAGCGCTGAAATCCGGGAAAGCTCATCAGCGGACAGATCACCCACCGGCAGCTCACGATGCTCACCCAGCAGTCCGGTGATCCCCAGCACCTGGTCCAGCGAATCCCCCAGGGCGCTTAGGTCCTTGGCATGGGCTTTATCCATGGCCACACGCGTGGAGAGGCGCTCTATATCCAGAATACGGGAAAGAAGCTCGGTGATCCTGGAGAGCAGCAGCTGGTCATGGTAAAAGAAATCAACCACCCGCTGCCGCTTCCTGATGACGTCAGGGTCCCGCAGGGGGCTTAAAATCCAATTATGCAGTTTCCGTGCTCCCATGGCGGTCCGGGTATGATCCAGCACCTCCAGCAGGGTATACCGCCTGCTTCCGTCCCGGAGGTTGCGTACCAGTTCCAGGTTCTTTTGGGTGGATTCATCAAGATTTACAAAACTCTGCTCCGAATATACATTGATCTCACGGATATGCGGCAGCATATGCCTGGCCGTTTCTTCTATATATGAAAGAATCATCCCCGCCGAGATTATTTCCGGTGCATCGGCCGCTAAGCCGAACCCCTTAAGGTTGGCGACCCCAAGCTGCTTTAACAGTTTTTCCCTGTTCATCTCCTGATCATAATACCAGTCGGGATATCTGTTTACGACGATCCCTTCACGCTCCCCCAGCAGTCTGGAAAGCACACTGCTGTTTTCCAAAAGAGATTCCTGAACAATCAGTTCACTCGGCGAAAGACGGTAAAACTCCTTTCTTAATTTATCGTCCGCCTCATATGAGTCAAAGTGGGTGGTATAAAAAGACGCGGTTGAAAGATCAATATATGAAAACGAAATAATCTCACCGCGGCCGGCAAGGGAAACGAGGAAGTTATTGGTGTTGCTCTCCAGCAACCCCTCATCCACCAGCGTGCCCGGGGTGATTATCTCCACAACCTCTCGTTTCGCGATCCCCTTCCCCGCTTCGGCAAGTTGTATCTGCTCACAAACCGCGATTTTTTTACCGGCCCGGATCAGCCGGGCAATGTAGTTTGCGGCCGCGTGATAGGGAATTCCACACATGGGAACCCCGTTTCTTTTTGTTAAGGTAAGATTGAGTAGTTTGGATACTTCCTTGGCGTCCTGTTCAAACATCTCATAAAAATCACCTAAACGAAAAAATAATATGGAATCCTTGTTATTTTGTTTCAATTTTGCATACTGGAGCATCATAGGGGTTGTAGTTTGCGCCATAAAAGGATTATATTTAAAGAGTACAATGAATACAATAGGCCGAGGCCATGAAAAACGAGTTAGAATATAAGGAAGAACAAGATATAATATACATAAAAGCTCAGGGGCAGATAACGGCCAATAACTGTTATATTCTGCGCAAAAGGATCTTCGACAGGTTGGAACACGATCCGGTAATCAGGGACATATTTGCCGATCTCTCGGACTGCTCTTATATGGACTCTACATTCATGGGAATCCTCATCGGGGTGAACAAGAAGTTTAAATCGACCTCCGGAAAAAAAATAAATATTATCTGTCCCTCAACCGAATGCTGCAGGCTTTTTGAAAGTCTGGGGATCAGCAAACTGCTGCAAATGCAACAGGCAGCCGTCAGGTTCCCCCCGCATATGGAAGTGATTTCAACGTATAATAAACCGTCGATTTACACAATCCTCCGCGCCCATGAGGATTTAATGGAAACCTCCCATGAGAATAAAAGTAAATTCAGGCTCTTAAGGGAGATCCTGGAGAAAAAAATAAACCAGGAAGAATAGATCTCCCGCTCCTACCTACCTGCGGGAGCGAAGATAACCCTCCAGAATATACGAAGCGGCAATGCGGTCGATCTTTTCTTTATTATGCATGCGCTTTTTTCCAAAACTTCTTAATACATTTTCAGCCAGCCTGCTGGAATAACGCTCATCCCATAACTCGGTCTGTATGTGTTCATTATGAAGAAGTTCGGCAAAATCACGCGCCGTGCGGCAACCGGGGCCTTCAGTCCCGTTTTCCCTGACCGGCAGCCCCACGACAACCCGCTCAATATCCATCTCATGCACAAGGTTTTTTACTTCAACCGCCAAAGCGGGTAAAGAAACAAAGGCAAGCGTCTTGAAAGGCTGGGATATCATCTGCAATGGATCGGACAACGCCAGCCCTACGCGTTTGCTGCCCAGATCAACGGCGAGTACTCTTCCCACAATCAGCGGCGGTTCCTGTGACGTCTATTAATTTCCTCGAGGACCTTGTTGGTGATGTCGACATCCTTTGTATAGAAAATCACGTATGGATCATCGATTCTTAATACCACGGAATAACTCTCTTTCAACGCGATATATTCGATAATCCCGATCAGTTCCAGCCAGAGGTCCTGTGACTGAGATTTTTTAATCACGTCAAACTGCTTCACATACTCCCGGTAGTGTAACCGGTAGTAATCATTACGGTCTCTTCTCAAGTCTTCCTTTTTTGCCTGAAGTTTTAAGACCTCGTCCTGGTTCCCCTGTTTTTTTGCGTCCTGTATTTGTTTTTCCAGCTCATCAATCTGGTCGTCTTTCTTGGCGAGCTCCGCTTCATATTTCTTCTTGTACTCCTCAAGATCTCTTACCGCCTTTGACTCTTTGAAGAACGCTTTATAAATCTTAATTACATCAACGACGGCTATTTTGGTAAGCTGCTCGCTCCATAAAGCTGCCTGGGCAATAAAAAACAACGCCAGCAGGCACACCACAATTTTTGTATGTTTCATTTAAACTCATATCCTCCTTTCTGTAAGCATACTCTAAAACGTATCTGCACCGATTGCAAATATCAATTCAAAACTAAAACTATTTTCATCACCCAAACGGAACCTGCCGTCTTCCCATTTCACCTGGCCGTCCAGGACACGGAAGCGTTTGGCAAGGTACAGTCTGAGCGGAAGCCCGGGGATGGTCAAACGCAGGCCGCCTCCCAGGGTAAAGTAAAAATCATCCAGTTTCATACTGCTCATGTCACTCACCTCTTCCCAGATGGCCGTGGCGTCGAGAAACCAGGACCACCAGAGATACTGCGGGAAAATAGGCTGGCGCAGCTCGATTCTATTGTCCCACATGGCTTTTCCCCGTAAATCCGGAAGGTTCCAGCCCCTTCCCACAATCATTCCGTCAATATAGTACAGGTCGTCCTCCAGGTATTTTGATTTTCCGCCGAGCGGAGACAAAAAGAGGTTGAGTGCCGAATGTGCGGCCAGCACATATTTAAAATTCCAGCCGGGAAACACCGGAATATCGAACAGGGTCACGTAGCCTTCAAGCGTGGTAATAAGCTTGGTATAGTGTCGGTCGCCGAAGAGAAATCCACCGGTGAATCCAACGTACTCCGACGCATAATACCCGTTACTGGGGCTGTACGGATAATCGCGGTTGTCCAGATAGAGCTTGGTCCCCAACCTGTTGACAAAACGCCACTGGTTAAAATCATCACGCAGCACATCGTCAAACGGCCG
>CAZWKE010000002.1:6261-137131 GCA_964634205.1 uncultured Spirochaetaceae bacterium | reverse complement strand
CGCCGGTGTCCGGATCCACCCATTCACCGGTATAGCCGTCCGGTACGGCATTGTCTTCATCGCCCGTGAAGTTAAACCCCTGCATGTCCTGCAGTACGCCGGTTATGACCTTATGGGAGAACGAGATGTCCGCGCCGGCCGTAATCCGGTACCCGAACAGCCAGTTTTCCGTATACTGTACTGAAATACTCTGTTCCAGCGGGGCCACCGTGGCGTTTACCCCGAATATATTACCGTAACCCAAAAAATTATTGTCATATACCTTGGCATAGCCTGAAAACGGGAACTCACTGGGAATAAAACTGGCGCCGAACTCGAACTGGGCCGTGTTGGTCTCCTCCACCGTAATGACCACATCGATCAGCCCGGGTGCGCTGCCCTGCGGAGTGTCTACGATGATATTTTGCGTAAAATAACCCAGGCGGTGAAGATTGATAATTCCCTGCCGGATTTTTTCTACATTAAACACATCACCTTCCTCAAAGGGAAGCTCACGCCGGATGACATACTCCTTGGTTTTTTTATACCCCTGGATTATTATGTGTTCGATGTGGGAGACCTCTCCCTCATGTATGGTGACATCAAACGATATCTGTTTTTTTTCCTCGTCGACCTTTTCCTTGGGGAGAAACTGGGTGGTAACATACCCCCGGTTATAATACAATCCCGTCACATCGGCGAAACTTTCCTTGAACTTTTTGCTGTTAAAAATATCACCGACCTTCAACTTTATCATGGAGGTTAATTTTTCCGTTGAAAAAAGACTATTGCCCTTGAAACTGACCCCCCCGAAGGTATACTGGTCTCCCTCGTGGATATAAAAGGTAAGAATAAGATAGTTTCTGCCTTCTTCAGCCGATGCTTCGATATGTTTATCGACCTTTTCCACCTTGGCGTAATAATACCCATTGTTGGCGTAGTATTCTTCTATTGCCTGAATATCTTCGGTAAGCTTGTTTTCTTTGAACACCGGATTCACAAAAACAGCCGGTTCTTTCAGCTGCATCAGGTTTTTTAATGTACTGTCCGAGGCAAATGAGTTCCCCTGAAACTGTATTTTTTTGATGGTCGTCTGAAAACCTTCATTAATTGTGAAAACAACCGAAACCGAATTATTTGCTTTGTCCACCTCCATCTTTCCGCTTACCTTGGCGTCAAGATAGCCTTTTTCGATATAAAGTGTCTTTAAGGCATCGGCATCAACACGGATTTTCGCCTCGGTCACCACATCACCCGGTTTCAAGACGATATTCTGCCGTAATTCTCCCTCACCGACCTTATAGGCGCCCACAAATTTAATTTCATTCACTATAGGATTCTCTTTTACGGTAAAATGAATCGTCACCGCTGATTTACTCTCATCTACGGGCTCCGCGTCGGCGGTAATACTTTCAAAATATTCCAGGGCATACAGTTTATTTTGAATTTCATAATACAGGTCATAAGTAAAGGGCATCCCGATATAATTTTTCAGAATGTTATCCAGGGTTCCCGCGGAAACGGCCTGGAGGCCGGTATATTCAAATTTCTTAATCGGCTTGCCGATAAACCAGTTGGTATCTGTTTGCGCATAAAGAGAGCCCCACAACAACAGGTGTAGAGAAATGGCTAAAACATACTTCTTCATATGTGCTCCTTAACGAATAAAAGAATCAGTTAGAATGAAAATCCCCACTTAAGAGTGATTTTATTATCCGGCAGAAAAAATGACTCCCAGTGTTGTGGGGTAACAGTCCACTTTATAGTAAGAAAAAAGGGAGTTGTCAACTCCAAACTAAACTCGGATTCAACATTTACATTTCTGTCAGTTGTAATACTTTCATATTCCGGGGCAGTCTCATCCATGGACTGGAATCGCAGCACCATTTCGAGATACAGATCATTTTTATCACCGATGTACTGTCCCAGGTTTATGGTGGTGTTCTCCAGGTAGCTTCTCCCCTCCTGGAGTGGGTCCTGATTTTGGGAATTGTTCCCGGTCAAGACCTTGTCAAAGAGTATATTCTTCACTATCTGGGTACGGATACTGAATACATCAAGATTTAAAATGTTCTTTACTACTCTTTCAAAAGGCCGCAGCACCCAGACCTGGGTGAGAATATCACTCCCCAGGTTCACTGCCAGATCCAGGGCATTTTCGTCCGGCTGTGTTCCCTGGTCCGGTAATACCCCTCCCATTGCGGCCAGGATATCATATTCACTGGCGAGAGGGGGTTCTGACCGGAAATGTGGTTCAAACTCACTGAGGTATTGGTTCTTCATGGTAAGGAATATTTTATAGTCCTGCCCGTCAAGTTGTTCCCTCTTTTCCGCTTCCAGGGAGACGATCGGATCGAATCTTCTTTCATTCTCCCGAAAGGAGATTAAACCGGAGCGGATGAAAAAACTGCGGTCAAAATAGTATACCTCACCGCTTTGCAGGTCCACATCACCCGTAAGCGAGTACTTTCCGGAATTACCGTTATACTGCACGGCGAGCTTTGCATCGGGTTTGGCCACGGCCTGAATAATGGGAAAATCGCGGGTAGGCCAGGTAAACTCCACGGCCTTCCCTGTTTTTATGTTTAGATTTACCAGATAGACAAAATTACTGTCTGTAGTTTCGGCGGATTGCGGATTGCCCAGGGTGACGTTACACCGGGGAAGAACAAGATCACCCTCTGCTCTCAGGCTGTTACTGCTGCCCACAAGTCTGAAATTCGGAGTCAGAAAATATCCGTCGACGTTAATTACATCAGCCGGGAAGGCAATGTGCATCCCGATCGTATCCAGGGTTTTCAAATCAAGCGCATACCGGGTGGGTACCCAGTTTTTTAACGTTAATACCGCAAAAATATTCACCGGGGCGTTGCCGAGATAAGTTTTTGTATTGGTAAGCCTCATTTCATTGTCTTGAAAACTGATAGCCGTATTTATGGGGGAAATAATATTCGGAGAAACAGCGGTTGCGATTGCCGCATCCTTTACCTCAACCAACCCGTAATACCGCGGATCGGCGATATCTCCGGCAAGAGTGAGATCACCCTGCGCCGTGCCGCGTTTGAAAACAAAATATTTACTGGCGATAAGCGGATTAAGAAGCTGCAGATCCAAAAAAATATGCTCAAGTTTGGCCTCAATAAAATTGTTTTTTATCCTGCCCTCTATATGCGAGCGCAGCGGCAGGGGATCCGTCAGGTCCACATCAAAGCTGCCGTCACGCTTTATCTGTCCCATCACCGCGTGCCGGGGCCCACCGCTGAAGGAAAAGAGGTTTTGTTCTTTGGTAAAGAGTAATTCCCACGACGCATAATTTTCTTGCGGCTTTTTATCGGCTTTGGCAGTGATGTTGAAAAACTGCATTCTGCCATTGAAATTATGGTCCCAGAATGAATGGAATAGACTGCTGAAATCCCCTTGGGCCATATCGCCGGTTATAAACGTATCCGCGTTTATATTTTCACCCAGGAAAAAACCCGCCACATGACCGTTGAACCAAAAATTCCCGGTCCTTTTATCTATCTGGCCTCCCGCCTTACCCAGCGAAAGGTTATTATTATAGACACACTCCAACGAATGAAGCTCGAAGAAATTTTTTGTGACTGAGAAATCGGTTTCCATTGAAAATGGGCTCTTATTCAAGAATCCCTGCTTCAAGGAAAGCCGGGCGGTGATATCAGGATTCCGGGGGGCCCCTGTTACCCTGACATCACCGGAAAGGTTTCCCTGCAACATGATATTGCCAAGCCGTGATAACGGTGAATTGTAAAATGCCAGATTAAGGTCCATGTATTCCGGCTTCAGCTCAAGCTCCGCCGTATAACTCTCGCCGGTTCCATTGTTCTCAAGATAAAGCCATCCCGAACCTGATACCGGTAAAAAGGAAGCAATCTCAAATTTGCCGCTTCCGCTCAATTCGGAAAACGTGTCAACATAGCGCAGCTTGGAGAAATTGAACTCTTTCGGTGAAAGGGTAAAGGATGCCTCGACATAATTAGGCGGAAGCGCATCTGTAGAGTTGTCTGCGGATACCGGCAAATTATAGAGTGTGGACCCCGGTGACGCAATCTTCCATTCACCGTCCGTTTTTACATATCCGATGCAGTTGAGTGAGGCAAATAATACACGGTCCTTAAGGGGAAGAGGCAATTTTTCCGTTTTTACCCAGAAACGCAGATCATTCTGATCGTTATAGAGCACTGAGGCATTAAAATTGTACGATCCGGAAACGACAATCCCGCTGCCCGGCATAATGAGCCCTGAAAACGCATAGGGAACATCATTGAGATGCAGCAGGGTGGAAAACTGCGGATTTTTAGCGGCCGTAAAATCAACACTCACATCACCCTGCAATGGAATCCCCAGCCATTCGCCGTTATACCGGGTAACACGGATATGACGGTTATCCGCCATAAACTCCAGGGAAACGGTATTGCCGGGATCGTTTCGATCATGTATTTCCGTTGATTCTGAAGTAAGGAGAAATCCTTTGGTACTGCTTGAGAATTTCAGGCCGGCGTTTATCAGGTAGCTTTGCAGTCCCTTGTAAACCGATTCGGAGTTACGGACATCCGGTGTTCCCATACTGTACAGCTCACCGAGCGGAATACCCGCAAGTTTCCATTCGGATGTTATCAGGTGATCCTTGCCGAACCTTAGATCACCCCGGGCGGTAAGAGAGTTGGGAGAAGCGGTATTTCGCAGCGAGGCCTTTACATTGAAGGCGGTCCCCCTTTTATGCGGCTCGAAAGAAAGCGTAAACTCATCAAAAACAGTTTTTCCGATGCTCGTTTTGTTCCCCGTAAGTGAAAACCCCCGGTATGACCTGTCTACGGCAAAAGCAGCGTTTATTGTTCCCGTATACCCGGTAGTTACATTGGTCAGGGACAGTGTGCCTTTGGGATAGAAATCAGCGGTAAGCAGATTACCCCTGAACTCGATTTTGCTTGTGTTACTGGATAAAGAGAAAGGTTCTACATAGAGTATGTCCTGGTTGCCGTTCACCTTGGTTCGGAGATTGATGTTTGGGGTAACGCGTCCGGCCTTAAGACCCGCATGCAGGTCCAGAGAATACCGCATGTTCTTTCGGGCGAAATTATAGGTCAGCTCCCCCCGGGAGGTAATGGAGGCACCCAGAAAATGATTATACTCCGCCAAGTCTTTTTTAAACTGAATGAGATGGGCCGGCTGCCAGTTTTCCGTAATAAAGTGTACCCCCAGAGATTCTTCCATGGTGTTATAATGGCATTCGATATCGATTGGAGTCCTGTCCTGGATCTTGTTGACCGCAAGCAGATTGTCCTTCATTGAAACCTGGAACTTTTGCGCGGCCAGAGCGAAATTGTCCGAATCGGTCGAATAAATATTTACCAGCATATCAAACCAGTCAAACTGTTTGGCCACCCTGCCCCCTACATCCATTTCGGTATCCACGCCTAACGCGGTATCCCCCCGTTCCGCATTATCCATATGGATATTACCTCTTACCTTATAGGCATAAAAATCCTTGTGATTATCAAGAGTTAAAAACAACTGAGAAAGCAAAAGGTTATAATTCCTGTCGGAAATTTTGAACTTCATGCTGGAACCGGTAAGCGTAAACGCGACATCTATTTTCCGGCTTAACCTTTCTTTGATGAAATCCATGATACCGTCGGCAAGTTCCTTGTCTTTTACCATATCAAGGTTGAACTCCGAATGCTCGATGTTGACCTCATAAATCGAGCTGAGAGGATCGGCCGCCGTGAGTAAATGAAAAATATCGTAATGAATTTTCAGATTCTTGACTCGTAAAAGCGTACTATTATTCTGATCAGGACTCTTAATCACCAGGTCTCTTATCTCAAAATACTGTAAAATGGAAGGGGAGATAGAACTGTAACTGAGCTCTTTTCCGGAAAACTCATGAAACATGGTAAGCAGTTTGCTTTTTAACAGCCCCATTCTTTGATCAAGTGTATAGTTAATCACAAAAAACAGGCCGGCCGTAATGACCAAAACAACGGCGATAAGCCCCATATGTAAGAGTTTGGTATTCTTTATCTGCGAAGATAATCGCAATAGAGTAACTCCCTATAGTAAATATACCATAAATTCAAACCAAAAATCGCTTTTATCCGACAGGTTTTTATTATATTCCATTTATTAAACTATTTACAGACGAATTAAGTTACAGACTTTCTGTTTTTTTCAGTACTTCCAGGCTTATAATCCTTCTCTTGTCGCTTTGAGTGATTTTATACATCACATGTCCGTCCTCAATTGCCGTCCCGGTAACGGGGATTTCACCCAGTTTCTCGCACAAAAACCCGCCGATGGTGTCATAAGATCCCTTCGGTATATTAATACCGGTTTCATGCGCAAACTCCTCAATATCGGCCGTACCGGTTACCATAAACCTTCCTTTGCCGATTGCGGTAACGGACCTGACATTACCGTTTGCTTCTCCCGGAATAAAACCGACAATATCCGCAATAATCTCATTGCTGGTAAGCATCCCTGAAATTACCCCATACTCATCACTTAAAAATACCACCTGCTGTTTTTTCCTGTTCATACTCAGCAGGAGGTCCGGAATACGCTTTGTTTCAGGATAAAACACCGCCTCTCTTATGATATCGGAAATATCTCCCACTTTTATAAAAAGCAGGTCCTCCACGTCAATAAAACCGGTGATATTATCCACACGTTTTTTATATACCGGAATATACCGAACCCCATTGTTTTCGGCAAACGATACCAACTCGGCGTACCCGATATCTTCACGGCAAAGGGGGAGTTCATGAAAAGGGATCATCACCTCTCTTGCTTTTGTATTCCTGAAGTCAAAGATATCGGCCATCAGCTTCTGATCATGCGTCGGTAATCCCAATTCCATACTGCGCAGCCTGATTAAATAGAACAGATCATCCCGTGAGGCCGGTATCCGGCTGTCGGCCTTGTGCCGACCCAAGACAAGCAGAATCAGTTTGATCACCATATTCAACACAAGCGAAATGGGGATAAATATCAGATAAAACACCACCAGGAGGGGCGCCAACTTTATCGTAATGGTATCCGCGTGGTTGCGAAAAAATGATTTCGGAATAACCTCCGCGAAAACCAGGAGAACAATCGTCAGAGAAAACACCCCCACCCCCTGCACCCAGGCGGGCAGGCCCATGGTCGATAAAAACATGATAAACATGATGGTAGCGGTTACCACCGCGATGTTATTACCAATCAGTGTGGTGGCCAGAAGCCGTTCGGGTTTACGCAGCAGGAAATATGCCGACCTGGCTCCGAAATTCCCCTTTTCCTTTTTATCATAGAGGCGAAGCTGATTGGCCGCGACAAGACCGGTCTCCAATCCTGAGAAAAAGGCCGAAAAAACAATACAAAGCAGGATGATCACGATAATCATGTTATGGGCCCACCTTGATCCCGATAAGCTGGATCCGGTTTTTCAGTCTTTTCAGTACGGTAAAGGTAAGCCCGTCAATACGCAGCGAGCTCCCCTCCGGAGGGATTTCTCCAAGCTGTTCGATTAACAGCCCGGCAACGGTTCTGCTGTGGGAAATAATATTCAATGATAATGCCTCATTTAAAGATCGTAATTCCAGGGTGCCCGGCACCTCATAGGTATTGTCCCCCGTTTTTTCTACGGCACCCTTTTCCGTGGTATAAAAATACGAGAGGAAATTTTCCACAAGATGCTGAAAGGTAATAATTCCCGCGGTTCCCCCGTACTCATCAACCACCAGCGACATTCCGCAGTTGAGATTTTTCATCTCGCGCAAAAGAGAATTGAGTTTTTTACTTTCCGGAACCGAATGCAGGGGTTTCACCGCCTTTTCCAGCATCTGCTCCCCCTTGCCATGAAATTGAAAAAACAGCAGGTCCTTCAATTCAATGTACCCTTCCGGTTGGTCAACATTATCCCTAAAAACCAGTATATATGAGTGATGTGTCTGCTTCTTGTGTGCCCGGATATCCCGAATCAGCTTCCGTGCGTTTGTAGTGATGTCTACGCCCTTTATATCCGTCCGGGGAATCATGACATCACCGGCGGCGATGACATTAAAATCAAAATAGGACTCAAATAGGCTGTACTCCAACTGGTTTATAATGCCTTCATGCAGCCCGATCTTTATCGTAGCGGTTATCATCTCACTGTCAGGCTGGGTTTCCGGGATATTTCTGATAAATACCTTTCGTATCAGGTTAAGCACCACTCGCAGAGGACCTACCGCTTTGTGGATTACAAAAAGCGGGGAAGCGCTGAATCTGGTGAATGCCAAAGGACTTCTCACGGCCATGTTCTTGGGGGTCATCTCTCCCACAATCAGCAGAATGAGGGTCATTATTGATATGGACAACACGGTAGAAGCCGCGCTCTTTTCATGATCGAAAAAAACAGTATCAAACAATGCCGACGCAAACACGTTCACAATCATATTCCCGATCAGTACCGTGATTAGAATGTCATCAGGACGGCCGGAAAGGAGCTCCAGGAAACGCCGGACTCCCGGACCCTTCTTTCGTTTCAGTTTATCTTTTTCAAGGGGGCTTAAGGAAAAAATAGCCGTTTCAGAGCCGGAAAAAAAGGCGGATAAAAATAATAGTACGATCAGAATAATTAATTGTATAAGGCTCTCTTCATCCATGTCTGTTTATTTTGTTTGGACTGCCGGACCCGGGGAGAAAAGGGGAGTTTTAGAATATGGTAATGCTCTCATTTTTGACTAAAAATATAGCCTGAATTCCAGTATTAGTAAAGTAAAAGCCGGGAAATAATAAAAATAATGTTGCATTGCGGAAAGCCGCTGTGTTGCTGGAATAAAACCTGATTTACCGCTATAATGGCGCGGAATGACAACAACACTCCTGGCAAATTTTATCGTTTTTGAGGGGATCGACGGGTCGGGCACCACCACGCAGCTGAAGCTTCTTTCCGAAAGGTTGAAGAGTACCGGCGTTCCTCATTTTACCACATCCGAACCGACAAGGGGGCCGGTGGGGCGGCTTATTCATGGGGTATTGGCGGGAAATGAAACACTGGATGCCCGGAGCCTGGCCCTGTTGTTCGCCGCGGACAGAAACGAGCACCTCTATCATGGAGAACAAAGCATCGATTCACAACTAAAAAAGAACAAACTGGTCATCTGTGACCGGTATCTTTTTTCCAGCCTGGCATATCAGTCGGTGGACTGTGAATTTGATTTCATTTCTTCCATTAATAACCGCTTTCCCCTGCCGGAATATGTCTTTTTTATCGATACCCCGTTGGAAATCAGCGCACGGCGCAGGGAAGACAGAGATGAACGCCAGATTTTTGAGACCCATGAATACCAGAAAAAAGTAATGGAACTTTATGAAAAGTCTTTTGCCGCTTTTTCCCATACGCCCATGCACCTGGTACGTCTAAACGGGAGCAAAGAAAAACACGAGATACTCGAGGAAGTCTGGAAATTTGTCTCAGGCCTGCCGATAGTAAAAGGGTGAAGCGCTTCGTTTTTATTTTATGTTTGTTGATCCTCACGGCCGGTTCGGCGTTTTCCTATAAGATTCTCTATGCGGAACAGTTCTACAAACTGTTTCATCTGCATTTCTACCAGTATCCCGATGATACAATGGAAAATATCGCCTACCTGGAACAGGCCCTAAAGGCCGATTTTTGCAATCCCCTCTATGCCCTGGCTAAAATAACCACCGAAAAAGAGTACGAGCGCTATAAACTGCTTTTTAAGATGCACGTTAATCTCAAGATGATCGAACAGTATCTTATTCTGGGAAGCAAGTACGATAAGTTCGAGGTCTATTTCTTCAATAAAAACGGCCCGTGGCGCGAAGACATTTGTGAAAGCCTCCTAACCGCGGAACAGGCCTACAAAACGGCGCTGTATTACTGGAAGCAGGCAAAAATCTGGTCGGAAAAGGCATGGCCGCTGCGTATGGTTTTTTTAGAGGAGATACAGCATTGGAGCGATGAAAACTTCCGCATCCAGACCAGGGACCTGGATTACCGGGCCATTATCCAAAAACAGCTTGATCGGATTGCCCGAACCCGTGCCTACCTGGAATGTAAAGAGCAACCCGCGCAATAAATATCAGGAACCTGCCGCCCTGTAGGGCAGCCTGAAAAAAAAGTCACTCCCTTGTTTCAGCTTACTGTTCACCAGCATGGTCCCCCCATGGGCTTCTACGATTTTTTTTACGATCGCGAGTCCCAACCCCACACTTCGTTCCTGCCCCAGTACGGATATGCTGCCGCTCTGGAAGGGATTAAATATATGATGCAACCGCTCATCGGAAATACCCCCACCCCGGTCTACAACGTGAGTCTCAAGGTTTTGCCGCTTTTTATGGAGCACCACGGTTATTTCTGAAGCCGGGGGTGAAAACTTATACGCGTTATGCAACAGATTATTCAGCACCTGTTCCATGCGTATTTTGTCGAATCTGAGCATGGCCCGCTCCACTCCGCACTCCAGTAAAATCTGTATGCCTTTGGTCTTGGCCAGTATCTGGTTCTGTTCAATAACACGCCTGAGAAATCCCACGTAATTGCCCCTGACCAGTTTCAGCTCCAGAACACCCGCTTCGATTTTTGCCGTATCCAGGATCCCTTCCAACATTGCGGTCATAAACTCGGTTTTTTGTAAAATGACATTCAGAAATCTCTTTTCGTCCGAGTTCAGCCTGGAAGCAACAGTTTCTCTCAGCAGGTTGGAATACATCTGGATTACCGAAACCGGATGACGCAGGTCATGGGCGGCTATTCCCACATACTTGTTCAACTCCGCGTTCAAACGCTCCAGTTCTTCCTGCTGCCTGGCCGCCTCGGTGATATCATCCATGATGACGATAACGAAAATCTCATCAGCGTAACGAATATATTTGGCACTGTACTGGATTATTTTTTGCTCTTTCTTTCCGTCAATAGAAATATCCTGGGTATATTTCTTTTTAACAATAGGCCGGCGTTTGTTGATAACATCCTCAATGGCAGTTCTGATGGAGCAGGCGGCACAGGAGGGGAATTTTCCGCATTCCATCCCGCTTGACTGGGTAACAAGACAGCAAATTGCATTGCCGAACAAGCGGCCTACCATATCCTGCGTCTTCTGCCCAAAAAGCAGACCGGCAACATCATTGATGTGATAAATACGGGCGTCTCTGTCCATAACGAGTACCGCGGAGGTGATGTTCTGCATCACCACCTGTAAAAACTCGGGTGTCTCTAAAAGCCTTTTTACTCGTTCATACATTCACTTTACCTGTGAGCGGTTTCTATTCATAAGTTATTATTTTTTTACCACGGGGTACAGCGAATAATTTTTTTTGACCCACTTTTTTTGTCTTGTACTTTTATTGCTTTGATTATAACTTATTATATATGGCGCTTTTACAGAGACTTATTCGCATGAACTGGGATACATTCCACTGTGAAGATCGTCATAATAAGAAGAGCGCCGAGTACCTGCTGGAGGTCATATCCGCTATTTATAATATCAAAGACCTCGACATAATGCTGGAGCGTATCCTGCAGGAGGCCCGCTGTTTTGTCAACGCGGACGCCGGTACCATCTATCTCGCGGCAAAAAACTGCCTCTACTTCAACAATGTGCAAAACGACACCCTGTTTTATAACCGGAGTGAAAAAGATAAATATATCTATTCGCGCTCGCGCCTGACTATAGACAAAAACTCACTGGCCGGATATGTCGCCCTCACCGGGCAGCCGCTGCTGATTGATGACGTGTATGATATTAAAAGCGGCGTATCCTTCAGCTTCGATCCCACGTTTGACAAGAAAACCAACTACCACACGCAGTCAATCCTGGTGGTCCCCCTTATTACCTTAAACGGTGATACCGTGGGGGTCCTTCAGCTTATCAACGCCAAGGATGAAAACGGGAAAATAATTCCCTTTTCAATGTCCGACAACACCTATATCAGCCAGTTTGCCTTTTACGCGGCCAATGCCATAGAGACGGCCAAGCTTTCCCGCCAGATGGCCCTGCGCCTGATCGAGATTGTGGAGCTGCGTGACCCCAGTGAGACCAGCCTGCACGCCAAACGGGTGGGGGCCTACGCGGTTGAGCTTTTTTCCAAATATTCAAGGCAGCATACCATCCCCAGCCAGGAGGCAAAGAATTACCGGGAGCAGCTGCGCTTTGCCGCTATTCTGCATGATATGGGCAAGGTGGCTATCAGTGATATCATCTTAAAGAAACGGGGCAGCCTCACCCCCCGTGAAAAGCACTACGTCTATTATCATACCATTTACGGGGCGCGTCTGTTCAGGGGGAATCACACCCCGTGGGACAAGCTGGCCGCCGAGGTGGCCCTGAACCATCACGAGAAGTGGGACGGTACGGGATATCCCGGTAAAATAAGAAATATCTACATCGCCCACCCGCAGTTCGGACCGGGGAAAAAGGGAATGGAAATTCCCCTTTCGGCCAGAATCGTCAGCCTGGCCGATGTATACGATTCACTCTGTTCCAAGCGGGTATATAAGGAACGCTGGGAAGAAGGACGTGTCTTACGCTTTATCAGGGAACAGGCGGGCAAACAGTTTGACCCGGAGTTGGTACGAATCTTTTTTTCCATTCATGAGACCATCACCGCCATCAAACAGCGTTACACGGACGCCGAACTCTATTCTACAAGATCAGCATAGCATCCCCGTAAGAAAAAAAGCGATATTTACGCTTTTTTGCCTCCTCATAGGCGCGAAAGATCAGTTCCCTGCCGGCAAAGGCGCTGACCAGTACCAGGAGGGAGGAACCGGGCGTATGGAAGTTCGTCAGCAGTCCCGCCACCACCTTAAACGTATAACCGGGATAGATAAAAAGATCCGTGGAAAACCGGCCCTGCCTGACCTTCTCCCCGTCAAAGGCCGATTCCAGGGTACGAACCGATGTGGTTCCCACAGCGAGGATCCTTTTTTTCGAGGCAATCGCTCCGTTAATAAGCCGGGCGGATGCGGCCGGGACCTCATACTCCTCACTATGCATGCGGTGATCCTCTATAGTATCACAGCGGATGGGGGTAAAGGTACCGAGCCCCACGTGCAGGGTGACCGGCACGATGGGGATGCCCCGCCCTTTTATCTGCCGCAGGATACCCTGCGAAAAATGTAATCCGGCTGTGGGCGCGGCCACGGAACCCGCGGCCCGGGAATAGACGGTCTGATAGCGCTCCCCGTCCATGTCCGCGTCCTCTCGCTTTATGTAGGGCGGCAGGGGGATATGACCGTATTGCTCCAGGTATTTTTCATCCGGAGGATTTTGAAATTTCAGGATGCGGATGTCATCGCGTTCATCGATAATGACGGCGCTGTTGTTTTCCGGAAACATGAAGGTTTTGCCTTTTCTCTGCTTTTTCATTTTGGAGCACTTTACCTGCCATACCCCTTCCGCCAGTTCCTTTAACAGCAGAAATTCCACACGCCCCCCGGAGCCGGCAGCCTCTCCGAACAGGCGGGCCCGGCGCACCCTGGAGTTATTGACTACCACAAGGGTGTCCGGATCCAGCAGGTCCGGCAGTTCAGCAAACAGATGGTGAGAGATCGTCCCGGCCGCGCGGTCTACCACCAGGAGGCGGGAGTCACCCCGCTTTTCCGCCGGATACTGGGCCACAAACTCCGGCGCGAGCTCAAAAAAGAAGTCTTTGGTCTTCATTGTTTTTTTTGGTAAGTTTCAGGTGGCGGTAGGCGTTGTCCGTCACCATGCGCCCGCGGGGTGTGCGCATAAGGAATCCGGTCTGAATCAGGTACGGCTCATACACATCCTCGATCGTCTCCACGGACTCGCCCACGGAAATGGCCAGGGTTTCACATCCCACGGGGCCTCCGCCGTATTTCAGGATAATGGAACGCAAAATATCCCGGTCCAGCTTATCCAGACCCTTTTCGTCGATCTCCAGGGAGGCCAACCCCCGCCGCACTATTTCCAAGCTGATCCGGCCGTCGGCCCACACCTGGGCAAAATCACGCATGCGCCGTAAAATACGGTTGGCGACACGCGGGGTCCCCCGCGCACAGCGGGCAACCAGCCCGGCCGCCTTGTCCTGGATTTTCACCTCAAGAATACGCGCCGAGCGGTTCACAATCTCGGTGATGTTATCGGCCTTATAATAATCCAACCGGGCCCGGATACCGAACCGGTCATGCAATGGCCGTGATATGAGCCCCGGTCTGGTAGTGGCCCCGACCAGGGTAAACGGCTCCAGGGGTATTTTTATGTTCCGGGCGCCCGGTCCCTGTCCGATAACCACGTCGATCTTGAAATCTTCCATGGCGGTATAAAGCATCTCTTCTATAACGGGTTTTAAACGGTGGATCTCATCAATAAAAAAAATATTGTTCCTGCCGACCGCCGTCAGAATGGCGGCCAGGTCCCCGGGCTTTTCCAGGGCGGGAGCGGCCGTGGCCCTGATTTCACAGCCCAGTTCAGTGGCGATAATTCCGGCCAGGGTGGTTTTGCCCAGACCCGGCGGACCGGAGAAAAATACGTGATCCAGACACTCACCGCGCTTTTTTGAGGCCTCAATGAAAACCGCAAGGTTTGCTTTGAGTTTTTCCTGTCCGATAAAATCATCCAGGATGCGCGGACGCAGAGAGACTTCATCACGGTCCTGCTCTTCCAGATAGTGGGCGTCGGATATTCTGGTTTCTTTCATACTGTTACGCCTTCTTCCGTCCGGCGATCCCCAGTGCCCTGGTAAACAACTCCTTATCCAGCTCTTCTCCGGAGAGTTCATCGGATTGGAGTTCCTTACCGGCGGTTATAACCGCTTCACGCGATAATTTCTTGTCAAAGCCCATCCCGATCAGGGCATTAATGATGTCCTCGTTAAGATCCGCGGCCCGGTCCGGCTCGTCCGGTTTTTTAAGCTTCCCCTGTAGGACAAGCAGCACTTTCTGGGCCGTCTTTTTTCCCAGTCCCGGCAGGGAGGACAAAGTATTCAGGTCCTCTTTTTCCAGGGCCGTGATAAACGCCGAATAGGTGATGGCGGAGAGGATCTTTATTGCCAGCTTGGGCCCCAGCCCACCCACTTTCAGCAGGTCCAAAAAAAGTGAGCGTTCCTCCCGGCATGAAAACCCGTACAACCGCATCTGATCCTCCCGGTGATACAAAAAAACGAATGCCCTTGTTTCCTGTCCGGCGGGCGGAAAATCCTTTAGTGACTGGGCTGTGGCAAACAGCTCCCACTCGATTCCCCCGGTACAGATGTAAATGCTTTGGCTGCCTTTAAAGCTGATTGTTCCGCTGATACTGTTAAACACCCCGGCCCTCCCCCGTTTTCATAAAGTTTCTCAAGGTAAGGCTGTGTGCATGGCATAAGGCTACGGCCAATGCGTCGGCCGCATGGTCCGGCTGCGGTACCTCCCGCAACCCCAAAATGATGCGGACAAGCTCCTGTACCTGTTCTTTTTCGGCCCGGCCCCTGCCGACCACCCCGCGTTTTACTTCCAGCGGAGTATATGAAAAGGTTGTTACATTCATAAGCGAAAGCGCGCAGAGAATTACCCCAATGGCTTGGGCCACGGGAATTGCGCTTTTTAGATTTTTGGCAAAAAATATTTCTTCGATCCCGGCCTCTTCGGGTTTATATTTTTCTACCAGTCCCGTAATGGTCTTGTGAATACATTCAAGCCGGCTGCCCTTTGCAGCTTCCGTCGGGGTGGATATCACCCCGTGATCGATATGTTCCGCACTGTTGTTGCTGATCCTGATAATGCCGAAACCGGTGTTTTTCAGACCGGGATCTATGCCTATAATTGTTTTCATTCATCCGGTAAATCGAGGTTGGTCGCCACGTTCTGTACGTCATCGTGATCTTCCAGTATCTCAATCAATTTCAGGGCCTTTTCTGTTTTATCCTTATCAAGGCTGACGGTTGCGTCCGCGATCATATTCACCTCGGCCATGTCATGTTCAAACCCGGCCTTACCCAGCGCTTCCAGCACCCCCTCAAAATCCTCCGGTTCACAGATAACCTCTATGGTTTCCTGGTCCGAACTGATATCCTCGGCCCCTGCTTCCAGGGCAACCGCCAGGATATCGTCTTCCTTATAGTTGGATGCTTCAAACGCTATTATGCCTTTGCGCTTGAACAGGTATGAAACACATCCGCTCTCTCCCAGCGTTCCTCCGCCCTTGGAGAGAATATTCCGAACCTCGGCTGCGGTCCTGTTTTTGTTGTCGGTAAGGATTTCGATCAACAGGGCCACCCCGCCCGGTCCGTACGCTTCATAGACCAGCTCTTCGTAATTAACCCCGTCAAGATCGCCCGTTCCCTTTTTAATGGCCCGCTCAATATTATCTTTGGGCATATTGGCGGATTTTGCCTTGAGTACCGCGGTCCGCAGGCGCGGATTGGCCTCCAGGTCTCCGCCGCCCAGGCGCGCGGCGATAATTATCTCTTTTATGATCTTGGTAAACAGTTTGCCCCGTTTGGCGTCGGCGGCACCCTTTTTATGCTTTATTGAAGCCCACTTGCTGTGTCCTGACATAGGATCTCCTTATCTGTTCTCAAATTATCATATCCCCAGATTCGATGTCAAGGCGAAACCTCCGGTACCGGCAGTTCTCATTTTGCCCCGGAGGGGGGCAATTGAGAACTCCCGCCGAAGACATACTCTGCTGCATATACAGGGGGGGTGCTTTTGGTCAGGGCCAGGTTGCATTTATTTCTTCCGGCCCCGGTCCGTCCATGGAAAGTTCGCGCAACAGGCGATTGAGTATAAGCCTGCCCCGCAGGGTAAGACAGTATGCGCCTGGCCGCTGTCCGACCAACCCCCTCCCGCGCCACGAATCCCAAAGCCGCGGGAGGAGCTCCGGTAACGGTCTGCCGAAGCGTTTTTGAAAAAGAGCTGCCGGGATCCCGTGCTCCAACCTGAAGCCAAGCATAAGCTGCTCAAACAACAGCTCATCGGGATGTATCGTTTCCTGTGTTATGCCCCAAAATGAGGTTTTCCCCCGGAGGAAAGCCTGCAGGTCCCGCGGATTGTTGATCCGTACCACCCCATGGTCTTTTCCCGGGAGGGTGGAAACGGCCGCGGGACCCACACCAAGGTACGGTTCCAGCAGCCAGTAGCGGAGGTTATGCACACTCTCCCTGCCCGGCCGCGCGAAATTGGAGATCTCATAATGGTTATATCCTGCCAAAGTAAGCATTTTCCCGGCCGCGAACCACAGCCGGTCCTGTTCAGCGCCGGCCGGCAGCACCACAGCCCCCCGCTTCACCTGTGTATCAAGCCCGGTACCGGGTTCCACGGTCAGCGTATAGCAGGAAACATGGGAAGGGGCATATGACAACGCCCGTGTTATATCGCTTCGGGCCTGCCGCAGTGTTTCTCCGGGCAGACCGGTAAGGATGTCCAGATTCAGCTCACCGCGCCATTTCTTTGCGACAAGCCGGAGTGCTCTGTCTATGTCCCGGTCGGAGACGGTTCTGCCGATTGCGCTGCGCAGTGTATGATGAAAACTCTGTATGCCCAGACTCAGACGCGTTACCCCCGCAGTATCACAAATTTTTAAGAATTCCTCATCCAGTGTTTCCGGGTTGGCCTCCACTGTATATTCCCTTGTCGGACGTACGCCGAGGGCGGACAGGTTCCGCAAAAGCGTCCTGAACTGCTCACAGGCAATACTGCTGGGAGTTCCCCCGCCGATATAGACGCTCACAACCTCCTGCGGATCAAGAAGCTGTAAGAAATACTCCGTCTGCAGAAGGGTCTCACTGATGATCGTCTCAATAGTCGCGTTATCCGCGGCGTCTGTTGAAAAAAAATCACAGTATGCGCATTTATGAGTACAAAACGGGACATGAATATAGAGTGATAACTGTTTCACTGTGGAAAGCGAAAAAAAATCAGAGCCCACCGAATTTCTCAAAAGGCCAGTAGCGCAACACCACTTTGCTTACTATGGAATCAAGCTTTACCGGCCCGAAAAAACGGGCATCGCTCCACAACAGGCGGTTGTCGCCGAGTACAAAATACTCATCCGGACCAAGAATAATCTCCTGCATATTCCCTGAAAAGGGGAGCCGATTTTCCCAGCCCGCCGGGTAGGCATGACCGGCAAACTCGTTATTTATTTTGTATTTATTTCCCGCAAGCTGTTTTTCTTCGATGAACGCCGTCCTGCCTTTGGGTTTTATATAGACGGTAAAGTGTTCGATTTTAACCGCGTCACCGGGTATACCCACAATCCGTTTTATTTCGTACTCATTAATGGGATGCCCCGCCGCATCATGGGGGGTGACCGCGCTTTCCAGACGGAAGAATGCCAGGAAAGGCTTTATAAGCTCGGAGAAAAAGGGCCGGGGGGAAACGGCGTGTGTTTTTATCACCACAACATCCCCTCTGTGCGGCAGGGAAAGCCCGGGGAATCGGAATCCAAAAAGACTGCTGTATGTACCGTATACCAGCGGAGACGTAACCAGCATATCACCCTTGGTTAGTGACGGACTCATGGAAAGTGACCCTATACGGTAGGTATCCGCGATAAAACCCGAAATAAATATAAACAGAATGCACAGGACAAGCAGCAGTTTAACAAGAAATTTAAAAATACTTTTAATTGAGTAGGCGTCTGTGGTTGTACGGTACTGTTCGTAAGACCCCAGCATATAAGGTTTATTCCACTCCCCCGATTCTGTTCAGCGGCCAGAAGCGGAAGGCGGCCTTCCCCAGAAGTTTCTCCAACTGCACGGGATGAAAGTACCGAGCATCATAGGATTCGTCCCTGTTGTCCCCCATCGGAAACAGCCTGTTCGGCGAGATATACCAGCCGAGACGGTACTTGGCCCATAAAGGGTAGTATTTCGCATCATAGGGCATAAGTTTAAAATAAAAATTATTTTTTAACGCCTTTACCTCATAATCGGTCATCAGAAAGCCCATTAAAAGGTTTCGGTTGGTATCCTGCTGCAGCTTCTGCTCCAGCCGCTTAAACTTCTCCAGTGTATCGGCGGAAAGCTTCGGCACCGGCAGGCCCCGGCTGTTGTACACCCCGATTTGGATGTAGGTGTAAATTGCAGGATACATATCATACGGGATATATTTTTTGATATAGTTCCTGCCCAAAGGCTTTTCGATCATCTCTTGTTCACTATGCCAGCTGTTGTCCGCGGCGGGCATTATCTGCATTTTTCCGTAAACCTGACGAATACGGTCCCCCGGTGCTCCGATCAGTCTCTTTACCAGGAAGTGATGCGCAACGTTCCCATCGGGTTTGACATCCAGGTTTACCAGTGAAAAGGTCAGCATATAGACAAGCCGATGAAAAAGCTGCTCTACCGCCCCCACCTTTCGTCCCATATCCTGCTCATAATTAGGGTTTTCAAAAATGATGATATCGCCACGCCGGGGTTTTGCGAAGCCGGGCAGTTTCCCTACACCCGGAAGCAGTTCCGGTCCATAGATCAGCTTGTTCACGAACATCCTGTCTTCCAGTTGTATGGTATCCAACATAGAACCGCTGGGAATGGCATAGGCCTGCAGAAAATACTGGTTTAAAATCAGGACAAACAATGCCGCCCACAGCAGGGCTTCAATCCAGTCCAGGATCTGGTTTTTCTTTTTTTGTTTTTCTTTTTTCCGTAAGCGGCGGCGCTTATTCCAGGTAAGGACCGCCTCGGTTTTTTGTTGTACGCTTTGTTGCCATTCTTGCCATGTCATGGATTTACCATAACATAATTCGAATCAGGTTGACAAGGCATCATACTCAATCTATAATCTGGCGTATGTTTTGGAAGAGCAACAAACAACAGCATAAAGAAAAGCATATCGATATTTCAGAGGTAACGGTTACGCTGAAACCGATCGGCAATGTCGCACCGGGGACATACCTGACTGTTTTGTACGGGTTTATTCTTTTGGCCCTGATATTTGTTATTTTTTTCCTGCCGGGGATCATTGCGGGAGGCACTTATATCACCTTCAAGACAAGTCCCGTACAGGCGGGAGTATGGATCGACGGCAAGAAGGTGGGAGTCACCCCTTGCGAAGTACTGGTAAAACAGGGGACAAGAAATATTGAACTCAAACGGCCGTTTTATAAAACCGTGCATATGGAACGCAAGGTGGGAGGATTTGTCTTTGCCCTGCCGTTTTTACCGCGCAGAGAAAGCATACACACTGATATCGCCGCCGCTGACATGGACGGGCTTACCTCCGGCACATTGGCTGATTTTGCGGGTTGGGCCATGATCAAGGATTTCTCGGCCAATTACCAGCTGCCGCCCATACTCAGTGAGGCCGCCGAAAGTATTCGGGGAAGCACAGACCAGGCGGACAGAACCAAGCTTGCCGCTTTCCTGAAACAGGCCGTATCCTATACCCAATCTCCCTATTTGGCGCGGGAGCTCTTCCTTGCCTACGCGATTTTAGAAAGCGGGAACAGTGTTTTTACCCAGGCAACCCTGGTGAAACTGGCAAAGGACTATTTGGCGTTATCCAAACAATACCAAAACCTTCCCTTTTGGATTTTCAACGTGCTTCCGGTATACGCTCCCACGGAAATCGGAAAGAAACCGCAGCCGGAAACAGAGATTGCGCGGGAAAAGGGCACCAAATACGGTTTTCTGGATTCCCCGTGGTTCAAAAAAATCAGAAAGCATTATAATGATTTTCTTGCCGCGTATAGAACCAGGACAAAGGCCGCTTTGGGCCCAGACCGTTTTATCTCCGGAATTCACTTTGTCCCCGTACCGGGCGGAGAGTTTGTTATGGGGAAAAACGACGAAAATGATGTTCTGGCCGATCCGACCACCCTCATGCTGCTGCCCCATCCCGTAGCGGTGAATGCCTTTTACTGCAGCGAAAACGAAATCTCGAACAGGCAGTTTAAGGCTTTTATCGATGAAAACCCGGGATGGAAACCGTCACAAAGAGACACCCTGGTCGCCGGGAAGCTTGCGGACGGCCAGTACCTGAAAGACTGGCAGAACGATACTTTTCCGGCCGGACAAGGCGAGCTGCCCGTTACGCACGTTTCTTACTTTGCGGCCAAAGCCTTTTGCGAATGGTTTACGGGCAAGGTAGAGAAATCCGTTCCGGGATTGAAGGCGCGCCTTCCGCTGGAAAGTGAGTGGGAGTGGGCCGCAACCGGCGGGATACAGGGTGGAGCCCCTGCCCGGGGATCGATATTTTTCAAAGATACTATCCAGGGCCCGGGACGAGTCGGTTCATCCTTACCAAACCGGTTCGGTTTACGCGATATGGCGGGAAATGTATGGGAGTGGTGTGAAAACTGGTATGCACCCGTTTCTTATTTGGTTACATCATACAATCCGGAAGTGAATACCGCGGCCGAGGCAGGTATAACAAACGGTGCCTTAAAAGTAGTCCGCGGCGGTTCATGGGCAAACCAGCAAAGCGAACTCCATTTTTATACCAGAGGCTCACAGCCGCCCTCCTGGTGCACCGGATTCCTCGGTTTCCGGATTGTACTTGTGAGGCGGTGATGGCCGGCGAAAAGAAATTATCCGAAAAAACACTTGCCGTAAACAAAAAAGCAAAGTTTCATTACTCGGTTTCAGAGTCACTGGAATGCGGGATTGAACTGCAAGGAACCGAAGTAAAATCCCTGAAGGCAGGCAGGTTTTCTTACAGTGATTGTTACGCAAAAATCGAAAACAATGAACTCTGGCTGACCGGTTTGCATATCACGCCATACGAGTTCGGAAACCGTTTTAATCATGATCCGGACCGGCAAAGAAGGCTTTTGGTTCATAAACGTGAGATAAAACGGCTGCAGCGTAAAGTCAGGGAGAAGGGCTTGACGTTGGTGCCGTTGCGTTTTTATCTTAAAAAGAGTATGGTAAAACTGGAGTTGGGAATCGGCAAAGGCAAAAAACTTGTCGATAAAAGGGAGACCATCAAAAGGCGTGATCTTAAACTGGACATGGAACGTGAGTTCAGAAATAAATGAGGGTGCGGTTTCCGGCCGCATCATCATACATTGTTATTTGACAGCGGCAGCCTGCCGCATGAAGAGAAGGGGGTGACCTGGTTTCGACTGGGGACTGTTGGGTCAGGAGCTGCAAGTAGAGTGTCGATCTCTTAAAAAACGGCAACCTTTTAACTGCCAACGATAATTTGGCTTTAGCCGCGTAAGTCGGCTACGGGTACCCGGGGCGCTGTTCCGAGTGCCGGTGTACTTGTCAGAAAACGGGACTTGCTTTGTAGAAGCCCTGCTGTCTATAAGGGACTTATGGTGCAGGATATAGCCGGTGTAGGCTTGTTACCTTGCGTCATACCGGCCGAACCTTAAAAAGGTAGCTAAACTTGTAGATGCTTTTGAAACTCACCTCAGGACGCGGGTTCGATTCCCGCCACCTCCAAAAAAAGCCCGATAACGCGAAAAGCTGCCGGGCTTTTTTTCAAATCTTACTCAATTGTTATTCCCACACTCTCATAAATACTTTGGTTAAACGGCAACCCGCGAACGTATCCTTTCGTTTTCGCGCCCACCTTCAATTTTAGGAAAATATCATCCGTTTTATAGATTTCTCTTTATAACCCTCCAATCATACTAAAGTATGATTGGAAAAACTCGTTTCCGTGATAATTGTTACCTTAAACAATTCGTAACGTATGTATGAAGGAGGAGTTAAGTTATGCAGATAAAAGAAACACTTGATCAGAAGGTACTGCTCGATACCGCGCAGTGGGGCCACAAACAAATTATCGAACTGCTTGTCATGCGCGGCGTGGATGTAAACGCGCGCGGGAATTTCGGTGAAACCGCGCTGATGATGGCCGCTTACTGGGGGCATAATGATATTGTCGAGCTTTTACTCAGGGAAAACGCCGACGTAAATATGCAGGATAACGGCGGCGCCACGGCATTGATGATGGCTGTGGTAGAACGTGACGATCTCTATGCCCTGGGCGGAGGAAGTAAACGACTGGAAACGGTCAGCATGCTGCTGGCTGCCGGTGCCCGTATTGATATCCGTGATAATGGAAATAAGACCGCTTTGGACTACGCGTTGGAAATGGGAAGTAAAGCCGTTATTGCCCTGCTGAAACGAGTGTAGTGCTGCGGACCTTTTTGTTTATTTAGTGGTACTAACCGTGGACCTGGGGGATGGATCGACAAAGACATAGTGGGGCACATATCCCGCCTTGTATTTTGGGCAGTAAACAAGTGCTTGATGACAGTGGGGATTTTTCGGGAAGATACCTGCTTTTATTTTGCTTTTCCTACAAGCTTCACCGCACTAAAAAAAACCCATCTGTCTGTATCCTCTTCGAGTCTTGTATGCTACAATGACATACGGGTATGGATAGCAAAACAATGAACCATGGGGAACTTCTCCTTGAGGCCAAAACGGCCGGACAAAAAAGGGATTACAAAACCGCAATCAGGCTGCTGACTGAGCTTATCTCCCAAACCGATGAGTACCCGGAAGCCCTGCTTTACCTGGGCAGGGCCTACCATGCGCTGGGGCAGTTTCACAGGGCCATACACAGTATTCAGTTTTTCCTGCGTCTAAAGCCGGACTCGGCGTCGGCCCGTTTCTTCCTGGGCAGATCATATCTTGCCTTGGGATTTTATAAACGGGCGATTATCCATTTAAGAAAGGCATTGAATGATAATGAAACTTTTTCTCCGGCATTAAGTTTCATCGGTCTTTCATATTTAAAAATAAAACGGCCGGAGATCGCTATCAAGTTTTTTGAAAAAGCCTTGGAGGTTGATCCGCAGAATGCCAGGATCTATACCGGGTACTTAAACGCCCTGCTTGTTTTAGCAATTAAATATTTTTATCGGGGGAAACTGCAGGAAGCCGCGGAACGCTTTGAGTTCTTAATCAAAGAAAAAAAGGATAATATTGTCCCGTATTTGTATCTCGCTTCTATTTACCGGGAGGTCGGCCAATTTAAATTAGCCCTGATCTCGTATGAAGAGGCCATAAAACTTTCACCACAGGATCCGGTCCTGCGCCTGCAGAAGGCTTATACCTTGTTACACCTTTCAAAAACCCCGCAGGCGCTGCAGGAAATCAAGACGGCACAGGCATTGCTGCAGGACAATATAGGGACCATCACCGATCCGGTTAAACTGCTGAAGTTGATTTCACTTACCTATTACCGCAACAGGCATTTCGGGAAAGCGGTTTACTTCAGTAAAAAGGCTTTGAAACATGATTACCAAGATCCGGACATGCACATGTTGCTTGCCGAAGCATATCGGAACCTGGGCGAACTGGAAAAAGCAAAAAATCATTACCAACGCGCAATTGAATCAGATCCAAACAGGATTCAGTTATATTACGGACTTGCGGTCATTTTATGGGAACAACACGCGTATCAGGCGCTTTCCGAACATACCGCGCATATCTTGCGGCACAACCCGGAAGATAAAACAGCAAGCTATTTCCGTGCCTTAAGCCTGGCCAATCTGAATTCCGACCCCCAGGATGTGATTCCCCTGCTGCAAAAGCAGATCCGCATTCACGGACCGGACCCCAATCTCATGTTCTGCCTGGGTAAGGAATATCTGAATATCCAGCTTCCCGAACTGGCTGAAAACTGGCTGCGACGCACCCTTGATCTTGTTACAGACCATAAGAACTGCATGCTTCTATTGGAAACCGTTTACAGGAAACTCAAATTACCGAAAAAAGGCATCGGTATATTAAAAACCTATGTTTCACTCTTTCCGGAAGACATCGCTACCCGCAAGCGTTTTGTGCGCCTGTTACTGGGAGTAAACAAATATAACGAGGCAGCCAGGGAAATCACAAAACTTATTACCAGAGAGACCGGCAACCTCAAACTGAAGCGCGCACTGGCCTTCTGTTACCAAAAAACCGAAAGATATGGTGAGGCCATCCTTATTTTAAAAGAGGTACTCAAACAGGAACCCGAGTCTATAGAGGATCTCCGCGTCTTATTGTTCTGTCTTGATAAAATCGGTAACCGTAAAACCGCCATTCTGCTTTTGGAAAGCGCCTTGAAATTTATAAAACCGACGCCGGGGCTCATGCTCACCTTGGGGTCGCTTTACGCAAAACAAAAGGATTACGAAAAAGCCGCAAATATTTTTCGTGATGTTATTGAAATGGATCCACAAAACTGGAAGGGATATTACAACCTGGGAATGGTCTATAAAAAATCAGGGAATACCGCCTTTGCGGAAAAATTCCTGCAGCGGGCCAAACAATATCGATAAAAACCCGTATAATTTTACCCTTGATTTTTTACGCCGCGCTCCTGTATACTTTTTAGAGTACTACATACACTTTTCCATAAGGGAGAATGCTCTCGTGCAACAGAAGGCCATTGATCTCTTTCATGCGTATACACAAAACAAAATACCGGAAGAGGGCGGATGCATTATTTCTTCATTTTTAGATCCGGACTCAAGTTATGCCAAATATGAAATCGTGGCATATAAAAACGCAACCGCGGTCTACCTTTCCAGCGGCGGCCTTACCTTCCGTACAGACGGGAATAAACTCTATATTCTGGTTGAACCGCCGGACTACGCCCGGAAGGATGAGGAACCTTTTGAGCGGCAAAAAACCAAACAGATCCCGCACCGCTTCTCAGAGCTTGAGATTCTCTCTACGCGGAAACAAAAAAGAGTAATGGTGAGTAAGAAACCGGTAATGGTCTACTCTTCATTTCTGATAGCAAAACCTGAGAATGACGACTTTGCTTTTTTGTTTTACAACCGGTCTGATGCTTTGGAATCGGTCACATCATTTTTCGAAGAAACCCTGGCCAAGGAAAACGGTCTGGAACAGGCGGAAATAAAAAAGGTCGTTCCTCTGATCCAAAAAGGTTTAAAAAAATTCACCGTGTGGCAGGCATGAATAACCTTATTCTTTCCCTTGACGTCGGTACCCAAAGCATAAAAGCCATGCTTTTTAATCTCAAAGGACGCATTGTTAAAAGCAAGAGACAGGTTATAGAACCGTATATCAGTCCCAAACCGGGCTGGGCGGAGCATGAGGCGGAATACTATTGGCAGAATCTCTGCCGGGTATGCAAAGCCCTGACGGCATCCGCTCCTGAGCTTGTAACCGCAATAAAGGGCGTCACCATTACCACTCAGCGTTGTACACTGATAAACGTTGATAAAACCGGGCGGCCGCTTCGTCCCGCCATTGTATGGCCTGACCAGCGCAGAATCAAAGATTTTACTCCGGTCAGGGGGATTATGAGTCTTGCCTTCAAACTGATCGGTATGCAGGAAACCGTACGTTTTGCCCAGGGAGAGTCGGAAATCAATTGGCTGAATGCACATCAACCGGATATAATGGAAAAAACCCATAAGTTTCTTTTTCTTTCCGGGTATCTTATCTATAAATTGACCGGAAACTTTGTAGATTCCTACGCATCCCAGGTGGGATACATTCCCTTCGACTACAAATATTTCAGGTGGTGCCGGCGCGGTGACTGGAAATGGCAGGCTTTTCCCATAGATT
This sequence comes from uncultured Spirochaetaceae bacterium, assembly GCA_964634205.1. Classification (GTDB taxonomy): domain Bacteria; phylum Spirochaetota; class Spirochaetia; order SZUA-6; family RPPD01; genus JAFGGG01. The sequence goes on along the minus strand of CAZWKE010000002.1, from coordinate 110,704 downwards.
CCGCCAAACTCCCCTCCCTGGTTTCTCCCACCGCGGAACTGGGGAAGATAACCAGAACCGCGTCACGGGAATCCGGTCTTACCCATGGGCTGCCTTTGCTGGCTGCCGGCTCGGATAAGACCTGTGAACTGCTGGGCTCAGGCTGCCTGGAACCCTCAAGTGCCGGGATTTCATTCGGGACAACGGCCACTGTCGGCACCTACATTAAAAAATATGTGGAGGTTATTCCATTCATTCCTCCATATCCTTCGGCCATCCCCGGTGTATACAATACCGAGTTTCAAATTTACCGGGGGTTCTGGCTGGTTTCCTGGTTTAAGAAGGAGTTTGCGATCCATGAGGTAACCCTTGCCCGCAAGCGGGGGGTGGTTCCCGAAAGCCTGTTCGACAAATTTCTTGAAGAGGTCCCGCCCGGCTCACTTGGGCTTATTTTACAGCCGACCTGGTCTCCCGGTGTGAAAATACCGGGACCTGAGGCCAAAGGATCCATCATCGGTTTCGGTGACGCGCATACGCGTTCCCATCTGTACAGGGCGATTATTGAAGGGCTGTGTTACGGACTGAAAGACGGGGCGCTGATGATAGAAAAGAGAAGCAAAATAAAACTGAAAGAAATACGGGTGTCGGGCGGTGGTGCGCAAAGTTCCCATACCCTGCAAATAACCGCGGATATTTTTAATTTACCCGTGTTAAAACCGCATACCCATGAAACATCAGCCCTGGGTGCGGCCATAGATGCCGCCGTGGGCCTGGGATTCTTCCCTTCCTTTAAGCAGGCTCTTACGGAAATGAATTATGTAGACCGACTGTACGAACCCAATCCCGAACACGTGGAAATCTATCAGGAACTCTACCATAAGGTATACAAGCACATTTATACACGCCTGAAACCGTATTATCAGAAGATCAGAGAAATCACGGGTTATCCGGATTAAATAATTATTCGCCGCTTTCCAGGGTAAGTTGGGCCACTGCCAGCTTGGCGATGGGAACCGAATAGGAAGAGCAGCTTACGTAATCCAGACCGATATCCATACAGAACCTGATATTTTCCGGGGCGGCTCCGTGTTCACCGCAAAGCCCCTTCTTCAGGTTCGGCCTGGTGGCGCCGCCGCGTCGTACGGCAACCGCGATAAGCTCCTTTACCTCCTTCATCAGGATGCGGAAGGGATTGCCTTCAAGCAGGTCAAACTGGGTATAATCAGGCATAAAGGTATTGAAATCATCGCGAGACAGTCCCATTGTAGTCTGCGTAAGGTCATTGGTCCCGAAGGAGAAGAACTCGGCATACTTGGCGATTTCACCGGCACCGATCGCCGCTCCGGGCAGTTCGATCATGGTCCCCATTTTATACTCAACGGGTTTTGCATTCATCCGTGTTCTTACTTCTTTTTCAATCTCGGCCAGTCCCTTAATCGATTGCCCCTCGATCTTTTTTCCGAAAATCACCATTTTCAGCTCGTTTTCATTCATGATCAGGGGGATCATGATTTCGGGATGTACATTGATTCCCTCTTTCTGCAGGGTATACACCGCTTCAAAAATGGCGCTCATCTGCATTTCGTATATTTCCGGATACGAAACGGCGATTCTACAGCCGCGGTGACCCAGCATGGGATTGAACTCTTCCAAAGTCTCACAACGGGCAATAATCTCTTTGGTCGGTAACTTTTTTGTTTTATCCTGCGCGTCAAGATAATCCAGAAATTTTTTCATCTCATCCGGATTATGGGGCAGAAACTCATGCAATGGAGCGTCCAGCAGGCGAATGGTAACGTCATATCCCTGCATAATCTTAAACAGCTTATAAAAATCCGCTTTCTGCATGGGTTTTAGTTTTTCCAGCGCGGACAGGCGTTCCTTTTGTGTATCGGCAATCACCATTTCCCGAAATACGTTTATCCTTTTCTCGTCAAAGAACATATGTTCGGTTCTGCACAACCCGATTCCACGCGCGCCGAATTTCCGGGCCAGGGTTGCATCCCGCGGGGTGTCCGCATTTGCACGTACATGGAATTCCTTGACAAACCCGTCAACGATATCCAAGAATTCGAGTAAGCCGGATTCTTTGGGATCAGGTTCAATGAGTTCGGCCTTTCCCAGAAAAATAGTGGGCTTCCCGTAATACGGGACATTCAATGTAATATAGTCCCCTTCTTTTATAGTCACCGCGCCGATGACAGCCGTTCCGGTGCTGATTCTCATCGTGGTATTCACTAAAGAAACCTTCCCGTACTGGCGCGCAACAACAGACGCATGGGCGGAATATCCTCCTTCGCAGGATAATACCCCGGTAGCTACCTCAATTGCTTTTACATCCTCGGCAAAGGTCGCCGGCATACAAAGGATGAAGCGCGTGTCCTCATCCGCCTGCTGGGCCTTTTTAAAGGCGTCGAGCATTTTTTCGGTATTGAAGTATACCCTTCCGATAGCCGCACCGGGAGCTCCCGCTATTCCGCCGGCAATCTGTTTCATATTCTTTGTTGAACTAATATCGATAATAGGATGCAGGATTTCACTCAGTTGATTGGGTTTAATCTGTCTTATAAGATACTGCCCGTCCACCACCTTACGCCGGTATAAATCCAGCATCAGCTGGATATCAGCCCGGGTTGATTTGTTCATGACCCCGCGCTGATCAATCAACCAGAGGCGTTTGCCTTCTATGGTAAAACGGATCGACCGTATCTCCTTAAAATGATCTTCGATGTTAAGGGCGATCTTTTCCAGTTTGCCGAGATACGCAGGTTGGATCTGTTTGATATCCTTGCCTTCCGCCCCGATCTCATCAAATTTATTCTGATAGTATTTCCCATCCAGTTTTTTCTCGCCGGTGACGATATTGCGTGTAAAAAATATACCACTTGCCGAGTCTTCACCATAATTACCATATACCATGGGCTGGATAAGCAGGGCCGTATCCCGGTCATCCATCTCATCCAGGCGCAGCATGCGGCTGATACGCTTCAGCGCAATTTCAAGTTGAGCGTACGGTTCGGAGAAAAAGCCCTTGGGCAAAAGCGGGGTAAACTTTGCGATCGTCTGTTTTCGCTGTGCCACGGATATCTCGGCCTTTAATTCCTTTTCCAGTACCGCGATGGCCGCTTCTATTTTTTTCTTGTCATCTTCCCGACTCTCGAGTTCCGCGATCTTAGCCTCTATCTCAAGACAGCCTTTCATTAAAAACTGCATCTCATGATAACCGAAATTCTCTCCAACATACTGTCTAAAAGCGTCCACGTTACTGTTTACCAATCCGAAGTTGTGCAGCGTGGGATAGTTTACAATTACCAGGTTCGGACTGATGACGATTTTCACCAGCATGGGGTTGTCTTTGTCCCCGAATTTCTTTCCGGTTATTTTTTCTATCCTGGCGATAAAGGGTTTAAGGTAAGTCTTTATGTCGATCTCTTCCAGGTTGGCCGCAACTTCCGAATCAAAAATGAATCCCGGGAGAATGGGAAGATCCAAAGCCGCCAGCTCCATGGCCCGCCTGCCGCGGAGACCGATGTTATCGAGTACGGCCTTTTTTGAAATATGCTCATTCGCACTGAAAAAATGGATGTTCTTTTTCATATACAACCCTCATCCGCCATAAAATAATTTAAAACAGATTTAAAACCTGATTTACCGGGAAGCGCAGGAATGCTTCGAACATGGGACTTGCGCCCTGTTTCAGATAACGGCGAAGCTTGGCCACGTCCTGGATATTCTCTCCGGCAACCGCAATTAAAATAGCGCTTCCGTGCTTTACTTTACCCCATTTGAAGAGTGCGTTCACATCGTGGATCCGTTCACCTTCATAGAAAATATAGACATCACAATCGGGATATTTGGTAGTGTAACTTTGAATAATCTTCTTCCAGGCCTCGACATTCCCGTTATGAAATAGTTCATTCGTTACGGGGATGGAATACAGCGGCGTCATCCTACGCTGACCGGTCGGAGGCGCTTTTTCCTCCGCTCTTTTAACCGGTGCCGCGGCCGTCTTTCTTGATACGCTTTTCCGTTTTGCGGGAGCGGCGGCTTTTTTCTCGGCGGCCGGTTTTTTTACGGCTTTTACTGAATATCTGCCCTTGGTAAGCTCCGCCGGGGTGGTAATCTTTTTTCCCTGCAACAACTGCAGGCATTTTTCCAGCGCCAGCTTTTTCTGTTTCCCGCCGACATCGTCAGCCACGCCGCCAATATAAATGTTTACCAACTCATTTTTCTTCAGGGATTGAACGGCTTCCCAGTGACTGAGCTGTTTGGGATTAATTACCTTAACACCCAGTTCGGGGTGAAAATATGCTATTATAATATCCACGGCGTTCCATTTGGCGATTTCAGCCGCAATCTCACCAAAATCACTGATGTTTTCGGTCATATTATAAGAGCATACATCATATTTATATTTATCTATCAACAATGAATTCAAGATGGGGCTTACCTGGTAGGCCTCAATAGTGCTGTCGTCAATCAAAGCATTCAAAATATCGGCAAGATTATCACGGGCTTCCATATCGGCAACAATCCGGTTCAATGCCTGAATATGGCGTACAACCTTATTAACACTTTTTCTTTTATTCAATACTTCAATCTCAAAGGCTATCATTGTTACCCGCCCCTTTTAGTGAGTAATTTTAAAAGAGCAGCCCGTAAAAAGGGCTGCTCTTATATAGTTTGTTAATTATATTTCTTTTAATCCGGAACCTCTGCTTGGTCTGCCTCTTCTCTTTCTTCCGGAATCCACAACTCCCTTGCTTCTTCCCCTGCTTCTGCCGCGTTTTGGCGCAGCAAAAGTGGTTTTGGCTGTATCGGGGGCACTGAGCATATCGATATACTCACCGGAAGCACCCTCTTCGGAAGGAGTAGTAGCGAAAGATTGCGCTATATCCTGCCGTACCGTGGATCTGCGTCGTGAGAATGAAGCAAATGCCGCATCCTGGAATCCCTTGGATACGCCATGCAGGAACTCGTTCAGCACGTTGGCCATACCGTCCAGGGTGGCTTTCTTCTTCTTGATTGAGGTAATATCAACATCAAGAAGCAGTCCCGGTTGGATATGATACGGATTGATGAGGTAATCAAACTTATTGAATTCGGATTCGAGTTTTGAAAGTCTCTCCTCCATTACCCGGCGTTTGATGGGATACCGGTAACCGTAAACCGCCTGTAATTTCTCCCTCATGAGGATTACGCGGCGTTTCAGTTTATCTTTTTCATACAGGTATGTTCTGTTCATGCGTTCGATTTCGGTTTCCGCCGGTTTTACAAAAGAAATCTCGTCCCAGCTCTTCTCTATATCTTCATACAGAGGATCACCGGTAACAGCCTTGATCTTCTTTCTGATCTTGTTCTTGACTCTCTTGGCCAGGTCTTTGAAGTCAACGATGCCTTTGAAGAACTTGGAATCTTCATACACCATGTCCAATACGTCCCACAGGTGCTGCACTTCAACCTCGAGTGATTTCAGCATCACGTCAAAGGCCTTGCGCTCATTAATGAGCTGGGCATTATCGTAATACTTCAGTCTGATCGCATAACGCTCATCAGGCAGCTGGGCCGTATCGGTATCCTCGTATTCTTTTATCCGCAGTTCCCTGGCATTCTTCAGGTTTTCGATGTACTGGTATCCCATCTTGGAAGTGTCAAGAATAGAAGTAATCGAGTTGACCGAGGTATTGTAACCCCTGTTGCGGATATTTTCGATATCGATAAGCTTTTTCAAGTTTTCACGAATATTTAAAGGATCGTATTCTGCGGGATCGATCTCCGCCCGGAGGCCCTCAATTTTATCCATCAGGGATTTGGCAAAGAAGGTATAGCGCTTTGATTTGGGATCGTCCTTATCATCGGCGGTATACTGTTCCACACGGCGCATCTTCTCAAAGAGGATTTCGGAGTCGTTCATCTCTTCACGACCTTCATCGATGATCTTGTCTTTGAGTTTTTCGATCTCTTTGTCAAGGATATCGACAATATTCTTGGAAATCAGGTCTTTAATCAGGTATTCAACCGTTACCTGATAGTGAAAAATCGGGCTGATAAGCTCGGAATCAAGAATATTCACCGAAAGCTTGACGTCGCTCACTGTTTTCGGCTTGTAGTTGTTGTCTTTAAACGCACATTTCACGATTGAATAGGCGTTTTGACCACGAATAAAGGCGCCAACGTCGGATTTCTGCCTTAAAAGTGAATTAGTGAGGTTTTCCAGGTCATTAATACCTCTCTGAATATGACCCTGCAGGTGGCCAAACATATTAACGATTGATTTCTCAATTTCACCTGTATTAAACTTGTCCATACCACCAATTTGATCCAGGAGTGCTGCAATCTCTTTTGGAGTATAGCGGGCCAGACTCTTCATTTCTTCTTTATCAATAAAGTTTCTAACTTTCTTTACCATTTCATCTTCAGAAGTAACGATGAACCTGTTGAACATGTTCTGGTAATTCTGGTTAAAATAATTGAAGAGTTTCTCTTTCAGTCCGCCCATTACATCCAGTCGCTCAAGAACATCTTTGGGCAGTTTGGAGGTGATATGATTCATCACCTTGTCCACTTCTTCACTTAAAAGGAGATCGACTTCGGCTTGCTGATCGCGGAATTCCTGCGCTAAAGAGTTTCTTGAACCTACAGCGCTGGGTTTTTCCGGGTGAAAAACATTGGGGCTTTTAGGTAGATCTACACTTCCCATATTACTCTCCTTAATTTTAAGTATTTATTATTAATAGATTATTCACATTCAAGGTAAAAAGTAAAGTAACTTTTTTTTTTTTTTTACACTTCCAATTAAATTAATTATAATGCATTATAGAAGTATGTGAAAAAAGGAGGCAGATGCGATGACAACACTTCAAAAGAGGATTTTCTTCCTTATTATCTTAATGGTAGCGGTAACTACTCTCGGTTTGGCGGATGAACGCCCCCCAATCGACGTAATGATGGCGGTGGATGTCTCAAAATCCATGGCCCAGGAGATTTCAGCGGTAAAAGATTACATAAACAACGACCTTTTGGAGAATTACGTGCAGGTCGGTGATTATCTCCTCATTATCATCTTTTATGCTACCACAGAAGTGCCCATTTCAATGCCTATCAACAGCAAGGAAGACCTGGAAAAAGCCAAAGCGAAGGTCTCTCATTTTATGGCCAACCATCCGTGGACCGATATCGGAAACGCGCTTGACGTACTGGAGCTGGAAATGAAGGCCCACGCGGATGATAACCGCGACAAATTCCTTATTATGATAACCGACGGGGAGCAGACCGCACCCTGGAGTAAATATACACAACCGGGCGGTAAGATAAACCACGAGCTGTTGCAAAACGCCTATACGGAAATCGCCAAAAATGGCTGGAAGGTCCAGTTCCTGGTAAGCGGCGGCAGCTCCATCGTCAAAGAAATGGCCGAAAAGATGTCCGGTACCTATACCGAAATTCCGGAAAATCCCACGGAAAAGGATATTTCCGAAAGTGTCCAGGAACCCGGCGGAATTGTGAAGATCACCTCGCAGCCGCAGAAAATTTCGGTTGGAGGCGGCGGCAAGGCCAGCCTTCCCCTGACCCTCTCCAGCAGCGGATTTTCCTCTGATCAGGAAATTACCATAAATGATGTCACCTTTTATTCGGGCAAGGCCGGTGAGCAGCACCTGCTTGCCAAAGAGTTTCGTTTTTCCGTGCAGCCGGACCAGAGTGTGCAGGTGAATATTCCCCTGCAAATACCGGCGGATCTGGCACCCGGTGATTATACGGGTGATATCTCCTTTTCTTTTTCCAGCCAGGCGATTTTTACGCCGGGAAGGATTGAGGCAGAGGTCCACGTGAACAGCCTGCTGGAAAACTATCCCTGGATTATTCCGGCCGGAATAGTGCTGGTTGCGGCTATTGTCGTACTCCTGATTCTGCTTATCAGAAAGAGTGCAAAAGCACACACAATCTTTTTCAAACTGATCGTGGAGGAAGAGCCGTTGAAGGAAGGCAAAGATACCTTCAGCATTAGGCGCGGCCATGTGATGTACTTAAACGAAAGCCTGGACATGCTCTCCGTAACGGCCCAACATTCCCTGCGCAGCATCGCCAAACTTACCGGACAGGAAGGGGCCATAAAAATGGAGGTGTTAAAAGAGGACCGTATCCCTGCCGTGAAAAAAACGAAAGGAAATATTCTCGGTGAAAGAATAGAGGTAATGTCGTCTTCAGGCAGAAGATTGCACGTTACACTACGAAAATAGTATATAATGCAGACATCCGCGCTATTATTATGTGAAATCGGTTTACCCGAAAATATACCCGGGTTTATTACGGACTACCCGGCGAGTGGTCTGCCTTTTTGGGGCAATTACTACATCATTGATTTTTTTCACTCGAATTTCTCCGTTTGCGAGCAGGCGGCAACACTTGTCTGGGCCCCGGAGTACCTGCAAAAGCAGCTGGATTTTATCGGGGAACGCTGGCACGGTATCCTGACCGTTTCTCTTCCGGCAGAGGACGCGGCGGATGTGTTTTTAACACGGATACATGAGCTGCCGCAGGATATTTTTATTATTAGTGCCCTGTCCTTTGTCTCAATGTTCGCGGGACGTGAACTTCTCGCCTTAACCCAAAAATTACCGTATGATATGATTAAAATCTCCGTTGACCATATTCCCCTGGACCTTTTTATTGTAACCAAGCAGCGACTTGTTGAGCTGATAGAAAAAAACAAAAGCAGACTGGCCGCGGAAACACATTTTTTAAAGGCATTGATCGGGCAGGTGCTGCACCATTCATTCGAAAGTATAGAGGATCTCTCAGGCAAAGTATTTTTCCATTATAATCTTATGCAATACTTTAACGAGAATCTCAATTACGTGGACTATGCCTGTGACGAAAGCTTCACCGACGCCCTGCCCCGTATATACAAGCATAACGAGACAACAAAAGAATCCTATATCGCGTCAGCCGGCAGTGTAAAAAACTCGTTTCTCTCCCGGGGAGTGGAGGTATACGGACTTGTGGAAAACTCAATCCTTTTTCCTAATGTCACCGTCAGGAAAGACGCACAGGTCATAAACTCGGTAATATTAAATAACAATAAAATCGGGAATAACTCACTGATAAAAAACACCCTGATTTTACCCAATGAAAAGTCTGAGCCGGGCGCGACCTCTAATATCGAAGGCAACTGTCATATCGGAGAACTCTCCCATTCCCTGAAAAACATCACCTTTCCGGGGCAGGTGCACAATGGGGTGACGGCACTGGGCATGAACGCACGGATCCCGAAAGGCAGCAGTATCCAAGCCGGATGTTTCATCGCCGCCGATATATCACCTCAGAGAATAAAACAGCAGAAAAAACTGAAAAAAGGAGAAAGTATCGTAGGCGGGTAAAAAATGTTTTTTAAACCGGTAATCGATTTTATCGAACAAAATCAAAAATTCATTCTCACCGCCCATGAAACCCCGGACGGAGACGCGATCGGCAGCGAATGCGCACTCACCATGGTCCTGAAAAAAATGGGGAAAACGGTGAAGATTCTTAATTCGGACGCCACCCCGTTCAAATTCCGGTTTGTGGATGTGGACAATGACGTCAAAGTGCTGAAAAACAAAAGCCAGCTTCCGGGGGACCTGTCGGATTATGTACTTTTTATCCTGGACACCAATGATACCAACAATATCGGCATTATCGCTGATTTTGTTCTTCCGCATGTAAAACAATATTTTATTATCGATCATCATGACAGCGATATCGCGGTGCAGTCCGGAAACCTCATTCAGCGCGGGGCTTCCTCCACGGCGGAACTGCTTTACCTGCTGTTTCAGGAAATGAACGCGGAAATTGACCTCCCCATGGCGCACGCCCTTTACACCGCGATTGTCTATGATACGGGATCGTTCGTCTATCCCAAAACCACGGCCACCACCTTCAAGATCGCCTATGAAATGGTGACCCTGGGGGTAAATCCCAACTATGTATTTTCGCGGGTATACGAGTGCAACTCCATCTCTTCGGTTATTCTTGAATCACGGGTGCTTTCCAGCCTGCAGCTGGAACTGAACAATCATGTGGCGATTCAGACCATGACCAAGGAAACCATCACCGAATCCGGCTCCAAATACGAAGAGGCGGACCAGATAATCAACATTCCACTCAAAGCCGAGGCCATCCGGGTTTCAATCTTCTTTAAGCAGGATTTAAACGGTCTGCTCCGCTGCTCACTCCGGTCCAAGGGGAACATCGATGTCGTGGAAATCGCGCGCAGTTTCGGGGGCGGTGGGCATAAAAACGCGGCCGGTTTCAAATGCAAAGAATCCCAGGAAATAATCCACAAGAAAGTATTGCACAAATTAAAAAAATATTTTAAAGATGAATAATGAGACGTACATTCCTTCCCGTGCTGGTTTGCCTGTTATTTATTTTGGGCTGCAACTCACAAAGTAAACAGCAGGAACCTGCCCCGCATACCAAAAAGATCATTCCGAAAATTGAAGGCACACAGTTTGAAACCCATACGGAACTTACTATGGAAACGGGTGCAAATTATTATGAAAAGCAGAATATAGAGATATCACTTCCGGTGGATTATATACCCATCCAGGTAATCAATAAAAACCTGGATGTTGACGCCGCGGACGAGCAGATCATTGCCATTAAATCCAAGCTTGAACCCGAGTCCCCCATCATCGTAATGCTTGCGGATTTTGACAGTGTGCGCGGTCATTATGTAAAAACATGGCAGGCCGAAACCGATGCGGTACAGGTAAATACCTTTACCGTAAACCTGAAGGATATGGTGGGAGACCATCAGCTTGAAATAGTCTGCCATGGAACAAACAACAACGGAGACCTTACTCTCAATATTTTCCGCCGTACTCCACAGTCCGGTCTGGAAATTAATTATTACCCGATTTGTAAAATCATCACGGACGGTACCATCGACATTTTGGAAAGCGAACGGACTGCAAGTTACCAGGAGGGTTTTACCTTTGGAGACAGCTTCCCCATTATCGCGTATAGAAGCGGTCCGGGACCCGAACCCGCCTCACATATCATCAAAGAAACCTATTCATTTTTTCGGCCGTCCGGGCGTTACGAACTCGAATCTTCCGTACGCCTTTCAAGCGAGAAGGTTGAGGAATCGCAGCTGAATACCATTATCAGCAGCCGCACACCGGATCTTTTTGAAGATTATTTGCAGGGGTTCTGGTACAGATTGAAACAGGCTGAAGATGGCTCAAAAAACGACGTAATACTTTTTTTTGACCGTGAGAACAAGGAGATTGTTCTCTATTCGAATGATGTACAGGAAATCTACGAATGGAAAGGATCAAAACAGTTTTATAAGAATTTAACGATTTTCTCACAAAACAAGCTCCTGCAGTCCATCAGTCCCCAGTTTAATGTCAAACTGACAATGATAGACCAGATAAAACTTTCCATTTCCGAACCCTCGGAGCATGAGCAATGGGGCGGTACGTATGTGAAGGTGAAAAAGGAACTGCAAGACAGCATCTTTCCCCACATGCATCATGTGTGCGAGCCGATTTCTCTGGGTCTTGAGGGCCGTTTCAAAAGCAAGGATAATCAAATTCTGCTGTTTGAAAAACCGTATTTTACCTGGATAGACAAGAAAGCCGCAAGCCTTGACGGGGGGTATACGGTCTATAAGATACGCCAGAAAGGTGCGTATATCGATGTACTTTTTTTAAAGTTTATTATGCAAAGCGGGTTGTCGACCAAGAACAAGGTTTTTATTCTGAAATATAAAGAAGAAAAAAGAGACAACAATATACAGAAAACACTTACATTGATCCCGGCCAGGGTCAGTGTGTACGGTATTACGGAAAAAATCGAGGAACCCTTAATCTTTACTCAGGAAACAACCTCTTAAACAAACAGCAGAGCTTACGTTTCCTCTTGTATGATCCCGGGCAACGGCCGCGACAGAAGCAAAAAAACAATACTTGAAGGCGGAGGGCCATACCAGTGAAAATTTCACGTTACTTCACCCGTAAAGGGCAGGATCCTTACCAGGGAATAAATTTTGTACCCCGTACCTCGGAGATAAAAAGCCTGGACGGCAAGGTTATCTTTCACCAGGATAATGTAATCGTTCCTGATTTCTGGTCTCAAATTGCCGTAGATATTTTGGCACAAAAATACTTCCGCAAGACCGGGGTACCACAGCAGGACGGTAGGGGCGGCGGAGAACATGACGCACGCCAGGTGTTCCACCGCCTGGCACATACCTGGACGGAATGGGGAAACAGATATAACTATTTTGACGGCCCCGAAGACGCATCCGCTTTTTATGATGAGCTTATCCATATGCTGGCCCACCAGATGGCCGCTCCCAATTCACCGCAGTGGTTTAACACGGGATTGTTTTCCGTCTATGGAATCAGCGGGCCGCCCCAGGGCCACTATTACGTTGACCCGGAATCCAATGAGGTAAAAAAATCCGCCACCGCCTACGAAAGGCCGCAGCCGCATGCCTGTTTCATTCTGTCGGTGCGGGACAATCTGGTAAATGAAGACGGCATCATGGACCTGGTGACGCGTGAGGCACGTCTGTTCAAATACGGCTCCGGTACCGGTTCAAATTATTCATATATCAGGGGCAAGAACGAACCCCTAAGCGGCGGCGGTGTGTCCTCCGGACTGCTTTCATTTTTAAAGGTCGGTGACCGTTCCGCCTCCTCCATTAAAAGCGGAGGGACCACCCGGCGCGCGGCGCGGATGGTCTGCCTCGATGTGAACCACCCCGATATCAGCGACTTTATCAACTGGAAGGTGCAGGAGGAGTATAAGGTTGCGGCCATGGTTACGGGCAGTAAAATAATCAAACACCGTATCGATCGGATTTATGCGCTGCTTGCCGAAAGTGAACCGAGTCTTTTTCCCGAGGACGCGTATAATCCCCTGAAAAACCAGGCATTGCTTGAAGAAATACAACGGGCACTCCGGGAAAACATTCCGCCTACCCTGCTTTTTCAGGTACTCAAACTCGCGGAACAGGGGGTCACCCTGGAGGATATCCATACCTATACCACGGAATGGGACAAGGAAGCATATAACACGGTAAGCGGCCAGTCGTCCAACAACTCGGTGCGTATCAGTAACGAGTTTATGTTCGCTGTCGAACAGGACAACGATATTACCCTTACCGGCAGAACGGACAAGAAGTTCAACAGAAGTATCTCCGCGCGCAAGGTATGGGAGGAGATCATCACCGCGGCCTGGCGCTGCGCCGACCCGGGGCTGCAGTACCATTCAACCATCAATGAATGGCATACCTGTCCGGCTGACGGTGAAATCCGTGCGTCCAACCCCTGCTCGGAATACATGTTTCTGGACGATACGGCCTGCAACCTGGCCTCACTGAATCTGCTGGCGTTTTTTGATAAACAAAGCGGGAAAATGGAACAGGACGCCTTTCTGCACGCCGTTCACCTCTGGACAATCGTGCTGGAGATCAGTGTGGTGATGGCCCAGTTCCCCAGCCGCCGGATTGCCCGAAAAAGCTACGATTTCCGCACCCTGGGGCTGGGATTCGCCAACCTGGGGGCCCTGCTGATGCAGATGGGTGTTGCTTATGACAGCGACAAGGGCAGAAGCATGGCCGCGGTATTGTCCGCCATGCTGACCGGTCAGGCCTACAGCACATCGGCCCGTCTGGCCGCGGAACACGGTCCCTTTCCCGGTTTTACGCGCAATCGTGACCATATGCTGCGGGTAATCCGAAACCATCGCCGTGCCATACACGGAAAAGAGGGCGGAGACTATGAAGGGCTTACCATTACTCCCGACGAATTTGATTTTACTTTATGCCCCGAGGATTTGCTGACCCGTGCACGTCAGGTATGGGACCGGGCCCTGGAATTGGGAGAAAAGCACGGGTACCGAAACGCCCAGGTTTCGGTTATCGCGCCAACCGGGACCATCGGCCTGGTCATGGACTGCGATACCACGGGGATAGAGCCTGATTTTTCCCTGGTTAAATTTAAAAAGCTGGCGGGTGGGGGCTATTTCAAAATAATCAACGCTTCTATTCCGCCGGCCCTGGCGCGACTTGGGTACGGGCAAAAACAGATAAAAGATATTATTGATTACTGCATGGGCCGCGGCAGCCTGAAAGGAGCGCCCGGTGTCTCACATGATTCACTGGCCGCAAAAGGCTTTGATCCGGCCCTGCTTGATAAAATTGACGGGGTGTTGAAAACCGCCCATACCCTGAAATCCGCATTTTCCCCGTCACTTATCGGCAAAAAGTTTATTACCCAAACATTAAAGCTTGACGTCAAAGAGCTTGAAACCCAAGGATTCGATCTCCTTGCGTCCTTGGGATTCTCTGAGGAGGATATCCGGGCGGCCAACAACTATGCCTGCGGCACAATGAGTATGGAGGGCGCCCCGCACCTTTCGACCGAACATTACGAGGTCTTCGATACGGCGAACAAGGCGGGAAAAGACGGCAAACGTCACATCCGCTGGCAGGCGCACATAGAGATGATGGCAGCCGTTCAACCGTTTATCTCCGGCGCCATTTCCAAAACAATCAACATGCCGCACAACGCCGGAGTCGATGACGTAAAAAACGCCTACCTGCTTTCGTGGAAAAAGATGCTTAAGGCGGTGGCGCTTTACCGGGACGGCTCAAAACTGAGTCAGCCCCTTACCTCCCTTGCCCCCGGCGATGATGCGCTTACCGATTCATTTTTGGAAATCCTGGATAAGGGGAAGAAACCCGCCGCCGCAGGAAGCGGCGGACAGCCGTCGTTGCAGGAATCCGTGCGGATGCAGGCGGCCGCAAAAAACAGAAAACCACTGCCCACACGCCGAAGCGGGTATACGCAAAAGGCCAAGATCGCCGGTCACAGCCTATTCCTGCGTACCGGTGAATATGCCGACGGTTCGCTGGGAGAGATATTTCTGGACATGCACAAGGAGGGGGCCGCGTTTCGTTCCCTGCTGAACAGTTTTGCCATCGCCATCTCACTCGGGCTGCAGTACGGTGTGCCGCTGGAAGAGTTCGTGGATGCCTTTACCTTCACCCGGTTTGAACCGAACGGGGTGGTTGTCGGGCATGAAAACATCAAGATGGCAACCTCGGTTATCGACTTCATTTTCAGGGACCTGGCTTTTTCATATTTAAAGCGGACCGACCTGGTACAAGTAAAGCCCGATGATCTTATCGCCACAAGCACAATGGAAAAACAAGAGGACCAAACCGATAGCTGGAACCGGGACAACGCCGGAGGCAGCGCGGAACAGGCACAGGAGGCAAGGCACCTCGGATACGAAGGCGACCCCTGCCCCGAGTGCGGTCATTTTACCCTGGTGCGAAACGGCACCTGTCTGAAGTGCGAAACCTGCGGCGGCACCACCGGCTGCTCATGAGGCTGCCTGACAAAAAAAGACCCCGCGACCCACTTTACACAATATTTGACTTATGATATGGTGCAATGCCTTAACGAGAAATAATAGAGAATTAATGATAAAGGCGAGGATGATATGGCAAGAAAATGTGAAATTTGCGGAAAATCTACGGTGAGCGGAAACAATGTAAGCCATGCGCACAATAAAACAAGACGTGTGTGGCGCCCCAACCTTATAAAGGTGAAAACCCAAATCACCGGTAAAAATACCACCGTTAAAGTCTGCACACGTTGTTTGCGCAGCGGCAAAGTGGAAAAGCGTATCTAAACGGCACTTGTGTGAATATCACGTATACGAAATAAGCCCGATGCTCCCGACCGATTCACGGAGAAGGCGATGACCTGGAAAGAGTGGCAAGTTCTTGTTCAACAACGCACGGAAGCTTTTCTTACCGCCCGGAAGAGAAAAAAACTACAAAAGCAACTAAAACAAAAACAACGACCGCCTCTGATTGAATGGACCCTGATAATTCTGGAGGTTGTCTTCATTGTTATCATTATCAACCTGTTCCTCTTCCAGAACTACCGCATTCCTTCCGAATCAATGGTACCGGAGCTCAAGATAGGTGATCTGATTTTTGTGGAAAAAATCACCTTCGGTCCGGAAATCCTGCCGGGTCAGATTAAGCTTCCCGCGTGGCAGACTCCGTACCGGGGGGAGGTGGTATCCTTTGAAAGCACCAGCTACGCCTTACACGGTCCGTGGATTGAGTTTTGGGACCGTTTTGTGTACATGATCACCCTTACCATGGTGAATCTGAAGGTTGATAAAAATCATCAACCCGTAAAAGACTTATTGATCAAAAGGGTAATCGGGCTTCCGGGGGAACGAATCAGACTGGCAAAAACGGGCGGAATGGAAATTTTACCGCAATGTGAGGACAAATGGCTCCCGGAAAAGGAGTTCATGAAGCAGATATCACACTTTTATATAAATCAAACGGATTCAGGGAATGAGCTGTTTTCCGCCGACCGGTACCTGTACAATTACCGCAACACAATGGATGATTATCAAAATCAGCCGTATAATATCAATGTACAAATAAACTGGTTCCGCCAGTACATGGGGTGGTATATTCCCGAAGACAGGTTTTTCCCTATGGGAGACAACAGAAACCGGTCCTACGATGCACGTGAATACGGTCCGGTTCCTCTCCATAAAATACAGGGGAAAGCCCTGTTCCGCTGGCTTCCTTTCGGGCGTATCGGTGCCATTCGCTGATCAGCCCGTATACTCCAAAACCTTGTTGTAGACAAAATCAGCAATATCGCCGTCTATATTCTTGCTCGCCGCTTTAAACCGGCGGGCAATGGACTCTTTGTCGAACACCCCGTCGGCAACCAGGATGGCGGTTTGTTTATGACCGGGGACCTCCTCACCGGAATCGATCGCGTCATGGGAAAAGCCGTTTTTACGCATCCAGGTGAGTGCCCGCTCACTGTAGTTCTTTTCATAGCACAGTTGAAATCCCTCGATCTGCCGCTTATTGTCATACCAGACGATAAGATCAAAATAATCATCGAAAAACCAGCGCCTGGTTCCCTCTTCTTCGCGCTGCCTGACTCCTTTGAACTCGGTAAGCATTTGCCCACTCCTTTATAAGGAAAATATACCGCCATTCTAGAGAATTTACAATCCGCTAGCATTATTGACAGTATGTGCCGTGAATCCAATCATGAATAATTATTTATTTGATTGCGATGATCCAGATTGTGGTACCGGAAGAACCGTCGGGGTCGCCGCCGCATGATTCGAAAGCGACCTTGGTGCCGTCGGGCGACCATGAAGGAGCACCGTCATAACCACCGTTATTGAAGGTGAGGCGTTCGGGAGCACCGCCACCCACGGGGATAATGAACAAATTCGCATGTTCCAGCTCCCCGTTGTCCGCGCTGTACACGATCTTGTTTGCATCAGGAGAAAAAGAGGCATCCGTGTTGTCGCCCGCAGCCGTTGTGACCTGGCTTTTGCCGGTGCCGTCTGTGTTCATTACCCAAATGTCCCATTTTCCGCCTGAAAATCTCTGATACAGGATCAGATTCCCGGCCGGAGACCAGTTGGGCTGGCGGCAGTCACCGTCAGCAAGGGGGGCGGGGTCCGTCAGATCGGTAAAACCCGAATGGGTTGCCTGACTGAGAACTTTCTTGACTATTTTCCCGTCTCCCTCGACATCGACCACATGTGATTCAAACACGATAAAATCCATACCGGGTGAAAAACTGGGTTCAAAGGCCTGGTCGGCGGCGCGTTGGGTGAGCTGTACTTCATCTCCGGGACCTCCGTTGGCGGCAATCTTGAATATTTCATCGTGGGCACCGGAATCGGAAGAAAATACGATTGTATTGTTTGCGTCATTCCAGACCGAACCGGGGAGATTTACGTTCTCACTTCCGTCCGCAAAAAGCAGGGTGACCGCCGTTGTCTCCAGGTTGATTATATATAAATCGGCGGGCCCCGTATTATAGCCGTTTTGGAATCTGGTAACCAGCAGGGATTTACCATCAGGAGACCATGCAGGATTCTGCAGACTGCCGTTAAGATTGATTGTTATTTTATAGGCATTGTCACTTCGTGGGATATCCCCGTCCCCCATATCACAACAAACCAAAAAGGAGGATAGTAACAGCATAATAACCCGGGTAAATCTCTTCATGCTTTTCACCTTTCTGAATGACACACAGGAGAAACGGATAAGACAGCTGATACCGGCTATTTGAAACTGGCGATCCTTCCCATTTCCATGAAAAGCGGAACCACTGATTTCAGGCCCTGAAAGTAAATGCTGAAATCACGGTACCAACTCATATTACACAGGTTGCACGATGTTTTTTTAATGTCCTTCTTCTTGAGTTCCAGTACATCTCCCATACTTTTTTCAAAAAACATACAGGGAAAGGTCTGAAACTTCCAGTCCACAAAAAGTGACCGGTAACCGCCCAGGCAGGTGTAGCGCGGTTTATTCCCTTCCAGATAGGTGATGATGTTCTTGATCGAATGGGCGGGATTTACGATATTGTAGTCTTTTTTTAACCTGAGAATCTCACGCAAAGCGGCGATTAATTCCTCCTTTGATAACTTAATCGCCTCGCCGCCCAGTGTATAGGTGGGCGATTGTGAGAATACAGGGTAGTTCATGGATATGCTGTCAAAACCGAGTTCGCTGCATTTTTTCATAAGGTCCGGCAGCTCCCGGTGATTGAAGTCCGAAATCAGGACGCAGGCGGTGGTAAATATCTTTCTTTTTTTCAGCTCCTTCAGGCCGGTTTCGATTCCCTTGATCGCATCAGGGATTTTCCTCGCCTTAAACGCCACATCCTCGATGTGGTGATCGATGGAAATTCCCATAATGTCAATCTCGGTTTCCGCCAGGATATCCAGGCGTTTCGGCTTGAGCACACGCGGATCAGCGGTGATTGTGGTGGTGATCATCTTCTCTTTCGCGCATTGCGCGGCAATCCGCTTGAAATCGGGGTGCAGAAGGGGTTCCCCGCCGGTAAGCGTAATAAAATTGACCCCCAACTCCTTGAGTTTGGATACCGTGGCTATGGCTTTTTGTGTATCAACCGTGTATTTTTCTTTCTGAGACCAGATTGAACAGAAGGAACATTTTGCCGTACAGATATTGGTGAGCGCGAACTCCGCAACACGCAGGTCGCCGAAAAACAAGGACTTTACAAATTCACTTTTTTTACCCATAATAACTTTTCACCATTCCAATCATCTATTGAAAAACAAACGGAGTATAATACATTCCTCTCTGCCGTGTCAAGGTTGGGGCAGCATTTATCGATAAATCAAGATAAATCACTACATTTTGTTTTCTTTATATTGCATTTTATTTATATTATTGTTAAAGAATAGGTACGACACTATGGCGGAAAATCCTATACAAACAAACAAAAAACCAACCCACGGCATCGCCACCCTATTAGGCGATCCCAAAAACGCGATTCTAAAACTCTCCCTTCCCATGATTCTGGCCATGTCCATGCAGTCACTGTATAACCTGGCGGATAAGATCTGGGTTTCAGGACTGGGTAAGGCGGCACTCAGCGCCACCGGTTTGTACTTCCCGTTCATGATGCTGGCCATCGCCGTTTCCGTGGGGCTGGGAATCGGCGGCGGTTCGGCCATCTCCCGTTTCATCGGGGCCAAAAACAAGGAAAACGCCAACAGTGTGGCGGTTCATACCATTCTGTTTGCCGTCGTAGTGGCATTTCTTTACTCCATCCCGTTGTTTATTTTCGCCCGGCCCATTTTCCATACCCTTGGAGCGGGGGAGGCGCTTGATATGTCGCTGCAGTACGGCAGGGTAATGATCGCCGGCTCTATTTTTATTTTTCTGGCCAATATCGGTAACTCGTTCCTACGCAGCGAGGGGAACGCCAAAGGGGCCATGATCGCCATGCTGACCGGCACCATTCTGAATGTGATTTTGGACCCCCTGTTCATTTACAATATCTCCCTGCCCCTGCCCTTTTTATCCGCCGCAACAACCGTCAACATAGGACTTAACCTCGGCGTAGCCGGAGCCGCCTACGCCACCATCCTCTCCATC
The DNA here is from genome assembly GCA_964634205.1 of uncultured Spirochaetaceae bacterium. Classification (GTDB taxonomy): domain Bacteria; phylum Spirochaetota; class Spirochaetia; order SZUA-6; family RPPD01; genus JAFGGG01. The sequence goes on along the minus strand of CAZWKE010000002.1, from coordinate 90,738 downwards.
GCTGTCTCATGCGGCCTGCTTTTTTATTGGCTTTTAATCAAGAAAAACAACTACGTACAAATTCATCTGAAGGGTTTTCGTTTCCGGAAGGAGATTGCCAAGGACATTTTCCGTGTAGGGCTTCCCTCTACCCTGTCCCAGGGTTCCATGTCGCTGATGATGCTGCTGCTCAACCTGATTATCACCGCAGTGGCCGGCTACGTAGGAGTAGCGATCTTTCAGACCGGCTGGACGGTGGTATCGATTGCCATCCTGCCGTTGCTGGGGATTGCCTCCGCAGTCACGGCCGTGTCCGGAGCTGCCTATGGTGCCCGTTCCTATGCCAAGATGAAAGAAGGATTCTTATACGCGGTAAAATTCGGCCTGATTATCGAGTTGGGAATAGCCCTGCTCACCCTGGTGTTTGCCCCGTTTATCACCCGAATTTTTACGCTTTCGGAGGACACAAAGGAGATCATCCCGGACATCACCCGTTTCCTGCGCATTGTCTGGCTGTTTTACCCGGCCGTTGCCGGGGGTATGCTCTCCTCGGCCCTGTTCCAGGGTGTGGGCAAGGGGCTTTACTCGCTTGTCATCACCATTATCCGCACCCTGGGGCTGACCGCCCTGGGCGCCTATATCTTCAGTATCGGTTTCGGACTGGGACTGGAGGGTATCTATATCGGGATCATCATCGGCAGTTGGTGCTCGAGTATTATTGCCTTTACCTGGGCCACCCTCTTTGTAAAGCATCTGCTGAAAAAGACGGACGCCGTACGGCATATGGCCGGACAACCCGCCCCGGACAGTGTCGGTTCTTCCCGCTGATAGTTTTGTCATGACGCAAAGCCCCGGGGATTTTTTCCTTTTCCCGGCTTGACATACATGCAAAATTAGCTTATCAACAAAAGAAACATTATGCCGATTATGGATCAGTTGAATCAAATCATTCAAAGCCCGTTTATCCTGTTGGGGATTCCCATCGGACTTCTCATCGGTATTTTCGGCTATCGCATATTCAAACTGGTGCTGTTCGTTTCGGGATTTTGTTTCGGCGTGCTGCTTACCCTGGCGGTGACCCAGGCCATGCAGCTGCAGAGTGCCGTTATCGTGATCAGTATTATCGGCGGGCTCCTGTTCGGGTTGATTTCATTTTTACTTTACCAACTGGGTATTTTTTTTATCGGTGCTTTTATGGGCGGCATGTTGGGGAACCTGGTTGCGGCCTCCGGGATGGGGAACGGTGAAGGAATAATCTATATTGTAATCGTCGGGGCACTGGCCGGCGGGGTGCTGGCCCTTGTTTTGCAGAAATTTATTATTATTTTTGCCACCTCATTCGTGGGAGCGGTGTTTTTTACCATGGGTATTTTGGCATACCTTACGCACGGTATTACGTTTTTTCATCTGCTTTCCATTACCGTGCTGACAACCTGTTTTATTTTTATCCAGTATGTCGGCAAAAAGAAAACCGCTCCCGCGGGGCGGGAGAACCGCGACATACCGGACTCACCATCTCCATAAACCTATAAATAATAATCCGGCTCGTTCCCCTCTTTCCACTTGATGCTGCATCCCATGCTCGGTCTCTGCTCCCCTTTCGGCTTTTTTCCCGCGAGTACCGCGTCTACGGCCCGGCGCAGGTCTTCTCCGGTGACGGGAATGGAGTTCCCCGGCCGTGAAGCGTCAAACTGCCCCTGGTAGGCCAGCCTGTGCTTTTCATCAAACAGAAAAAAATCAGGAGTACAGGCAGCCCCGTATAATTTTGCCACATCCTGTGATTCGTCATGGAGATACGGAAAGGTAAACCGCAGTTCCCCGGCCCATTCCTTCATGTGCAGCGGCGCGTCCTGCGGATAGGTGGTGATATCGTTCGCGTTGATGCCGACCGCGGCCAGGCCTTTTTTCTGGTACTCCTCAATCATATCCCGGAGAGGACCGATAACATGGCGGACATACGGACAGTGGTTGCACATAAAAACAATCAGCAGGGCCTTACTGCCTTTGAAATCACTGAGGGCTACAAGATTGTTGTTTACATCCGGCAATGAAAAACCGAACGCCTCGGTTCCCGGCTGCAAAAAGCCTGAAGATAGTACCGACATAATAGCCTCCTTAGTTTTTAGTTTACTATGACAAAGCCGTTTTCAGCTCAGTCTCCTTTATTTTTTCCTGCTTTCGTATCAGCCCCCTGGCTTCCTCGATTTTATCCCACACATTACAGAGCATCACCCCTTTGATAATACCTTGTTCAAGATAATAGATTACTCCCTTTTCGTATTTTTTCTGCCAGAAGGAGACGGTCTGTGCGCTGGAGTCGGTTTCCCCTGCCGCCTCATAGCCGAACTCAAAAAGATCGGAAAAAAAATAGGGGATATAATCAAAGACCTCAGCTCCTCCGGCCATGTTTTTCCCCGCGGTTTTCCCCTGGGCAATGGCGTTATCCCAATGCTCAATACGCATTCTCTTGCCGAACACCGCAGATTCAAAACCGGTATTGTCGCCCGCCGCATAAATCCCGGGGAGGGATGTCTGCAGGTATTTGTCCACCAGAATACCGTTCGATGTTTTTATGCCCGCTTTTTGGGCCAGCTCCATGGCCGGGTTAATACCGATGCCGGCAATTACCAGGTCCGCCTGGATCTGCAGCCCGTTTTTTGTCTGCATCAGCGGTTTTCCTCTGCTTATCTCAAACGAAACCGGTACGTCCCCGTGTAAAATCCGTATCCCCCGCTGCCGGTACTGCTCCTGCAGGGCCGTGCCCAGGTCCGCAGGGAAGATCCGCTGTACAAGATAGTCCTCGGGGAAGATCATACTGACCTCTGCCTGGTTCATATTCAGGGCGACAGCCAGTTCCGAACCGATAAAACCTCCGCCCACGATGATCACCTTTATCCCCGGAGAGACCTTGGCACGCACACTATAATAGTCCGCGATAGTCCGGTAATAACAGATGTCCGGCATGTCGCCCCCGGGCAGGTTCAGTCGGCGCGGTGTCCCGCCGGTTGCCAGAAGTAATCGCGAATACCCGATGCGTTCCCCGCTGTCGGTGGCGATGGTTTTTTCCTGCGGATCAATACCGGTAACCGTTACCCCCTGCCGCAGTTCCGCCTTGTTTTTCTTATAATACTCATTATCATGCAAAAAAATTTCTTCCGGTTTTTTCCGGCCCGACCACAATTTCTTACTCAACGGCGGCCGGTCATACGGCGCGCTTTGCTCCGCCCCGACGACTAAAATCGAACCCTTGTCATCCTGTTCCCTGATTCCCTCGATCGCTGAAATACCCGCCAGTCCGCCGCCTACAATAGCGTAATCATAACTTTTTATATTCATAAACACCTCCTTTTCCAATGTAAGCAATTTTATCCACCGCGGAAAGCGGAAGGTAGTGCTGTCGGCAATGTTAAAGCTGAAGTGACAGCGAACCTTGTGGTTTTTTACTCTTGCATTTTTCCGGCATTCTACTATACTCTCGTAATTATCGACAAAATGATCTGCCGACACGCGGCAGGCGGACGGTGAAGCGGATGAAAGAAACAACAATACTCCCCGCGGATTATAAAATAAAACAGGAGGCGTGGCCCGACTCACCCTGTTCCTCCTGCTTTGGATCGCCCTGCTGCGGACATCTCCCTCTTACCCACCTGTCCTTCAGGTCCCGTACGGACTTTCTTGCCCTGGCCATGCTGGCCTGTTTCCGTAACATCATCCTCGGGCAAAAAGAAACCGGAGAATGGACGGTATATTACCGCCAAAACTGTATGTTTTTGGACACACACTTCTTCAGGTGCACCATACACGGCCTGGATACGCAGAGTGTAATTTGTAAATCGTATGATGCCCATACCTGCTGGTACCGTCCTGCTTTCAGCGACACCCGTAACCGCACACTGATATTGTTTGATTTGCCGCGCCTGCTCTGGCTGGAAAAGCATACACGTTTTTTACGGGACGGGACGGTAATCGGCCAACCTTCCCGAACCCGGATGATAATGGCATTCAACGCCATGCCCCTGTCTACGGAGACAAGGATGGCACAGAAGGTACCGGCCCTGCGAAAAAATCTACTGCCTTTTTACCGCCACGACGCCCAACGGTTTCTGTTTTTTCCTCCGTTTGAAAAACCCACCAATGCGGTCCATTACGAACTTATCCGTTTCCGCCTTGGATTCCCCGGTGTCCATCTGGCTGTTGCGGACAACAGTTGGGCCTATCTGATATGCACTCAACTCCGCAGGGAGTTGTTTCAACAGTTTACCCGGGAATATTTTCCCGGTCTGGAAGCCCGGCACAACTGTTTCAGCTTTTCAGAGCTGCAAAAACAGCGGTTGTTCTATTCGGAACTGGGGAACATGTGGGTAATCGCCGATCTTTCGCATCTTCATGCAATAAAAGCGTATACCACCTTTGATTGGGCGGGAAATATAAAAAGGCTTCCGGCGGCCGGCCAGATACTTGAGATTATCAGGACACTTAACCCGAGAAAACCGGATAAGGCGGCATGATCTTTTTTTATTTTTTAAACAACAGAATTACCCCCGCGGTAATACCCGCTGCGCCCAACACGGTGCCGATCAGCTGTTTATAACCGAATACACCGTCTTCACTGCCGATACCGACTATATCAGCCAGCAGGCTTAAGGCAGCCACAACAATACCGGTTATAATCAGGGTAACCCCTACCACTCTTACGGCTTGCATAAATGGCCTATTCTCCTTTTTTTACATAGATCCTGTTCACTTAAATCACCATTATAGTATAGAATACATTATAACACAGCGGGGAATATGGTTACAACATCAGCAACAATTAAAAACAAGGCAGGTATTCACGTAAGGCCGTCCGGGATTATTATCGACACGATTAAAAAATATCCCGGCAGAATCACTGTCAAAAAAAACCATACTGAATCCGTACTGGCCACAGCCATAGATCTCCTTGCCCTGGGACTGCTGAAGGGAGATATTATTACCATTGTGGTCCACGGGCCCGGAGAGCAGAAATTTTCGGAACAGTTAAAGACGCTCTTTGAAACGGAGTTTGATTTTCCCCCCAGGAAATAACCGCTTCGAGTGGTCCGCTTACCATCTGTTTTTATAGATGCGTTTTTTATAATTTGTTATACTTGCGCGGAGGTATTGAGAGAATGCTACAGGAAAAACTTTACATTATCCACGGCACGGGCACCGATAAGGTCGGTCTGGTAAAGAATATTACCATGCCCCTTGCCGAAATCAACGGGAACATCGTGGACCTGCGCCAGGATGTGATGCATGGATTGTTCACCATATATTTGGTGGTGGATCTGACCGAGGCCAATGTCAATGCGGAAGAGTTCCGCGGGATTGTTACCCGAATAGCCGAGCAGACGGATATGGCCTTGTCTGTAGATAAATATACCCCGATCGCACGCGATCCGGGTAAGAAAAACATCCTGCTTATTTTGGTGGGGAGCGACAAACCGGGGATCGCGGCAAAAATATCCGAGACGCTCAGTAAATACCGGATAAATATCGAGTTCTCTCAAATGATCGCCCGTGAGCGCGTTTTTTTGATGGAGCTGCTTATCGATATCAGCCACTGCACCCTCCCTTTTAGTAACCTGCACAATGTACTGAAGCAGTCGATGCGGTCTATGGATATTACCGCCTTGATCCAGGACAAGGATGTGTTCAACAAGAAAAAAAGGATTATTATTTTTAACGGTAATTCCAGCTTTCTCCCTCCGGAACTGCAGCACGAAATACTCTCCCAGACAGGGATCCGCCGGGATGAGCTTAAAAGGGCATATGAGGAAGATCCTGCGGAACAGAGACCCGTAACAGCCTACGGTCTGCTTGACGGCCTGCCCCTCCAGGTATTGGAAAATATCTTTCATTCCGTGAGCGCGGCCCCCGGCACACAGGAACTGCTGCAGACACTAAAGATAATGGGATATAAAATAGCGCTTGTCTCACCGGCGTTTATGCCCCTGCTGGAAAAAATAAAGGACATGCTGGCGATCGACTATTGTTTTGGTTTTCCGCTGCCCATAAATGACGATACCAGAAGTCTCAGCAGGGAAATGTTGGATGACCAAGCCACAGTTCCCCGGGAAACACAGATCCGGGATATTCTCTGCCGGAAAGAGGGAGTCTCACCCGAGGACATTACCACACTGGGGAATAAGGGGGGGGGATCGCTCCTCTGCCCCGGCATTCAGCTGGAGTTCGATCTCAAGCTTATCCTCGACTATTATAATCAACACATCCTGAGCAAAGAAAATATATTGGGTCTTTTAGGTGCCTTTGGCCTGCCCCGTACAGATATCGCTGCCACATAGGAAGGAACCGACAAATGAAATCCGATCTTGAAATCGCGCATGAATCCAGGTTGAAACCCATTCACGAAATCGCCTCCGCTGCCGGGCTGGAAGAAGAGGAGTATACTCCATACGGCAGATATATGGCCAAGGTCCCCCTGGGAATATTTACGCGGCTGCAGGAGAATCCGGACGGCAGGCTTATTTTAGTGACGGCCATGACCCCAACGGCCATGGGCGAAGGCAAAACAACCACTACCATCGGTCTGGGCCAGGCACTGCACAAACTGGGGAAAAAGGCCTTTATCGCCATCCGGGAGCCCTCTTTGGGTCCCTGCATGGGCCTTAAAGGCGGGGCCGCGGGCGGCGGCTACTCCCAGGTCTTACCTATGGAAGACATCAACCTGCATTTTACCGGCGACCTGCACGCGATCTCCGCGGCGCACAATCTCCTGGCCGCGGTCATCGACAACCATCTGCACCAGCAGGGAAGTCCGGCCCTTAATCCGCGTGCCGTTACCTGGAAGCGGGTGATTGATATGAACGACCGCTCGCTGCGCAATATTCTGATCGGTATGGGCGAAGGAGGACGAAACGGGGTGCTGCGTGAGGACGGTTTCGAGATTACGGCGGCTTCCGAGGTAATGGCCATCCTCTGTCTGGCCCGGGATATCAGCGACCTGAAGCAAAAAATAGGGAACGCCCTGATCGGGTACGATCCATTAAAGAAACCGGTGTATGTAAAAGACATCGGTGTGCAGGGGGCCATGACCGCACTGCTGAAGCACGCGATCAATCCAAACCTGGTGCAGTCCATAGAGGGCACTCCCGTATTCATCCATGGGGGACCGTTTGCCAACATCGCCCACGGCTGCAACACCCTCATAGCCACCCGCATGGCCTTAAAGCTGGCGGATTACACGGTGACCGAGGCAGGGTTCGGCGCAGACCTGGGCGCGGAAAAGTTTTTTAACATAAAATGCCGTCTGGGCGGGCTCGTCCCCAACGCGGCGGTACTGGTGGTAACAAACCGCGCCGCCAAGGTACATGGGATGGCCAACATCGCCAAGCACGTGGACAACCTGAAACAGTTCGGGGTACCGGTCATCATCTCCATAAACCGGTTTGCCTCGGATTCGGCGAGGGAACTGCAGGCGCTGCAGAAGCAATGCCGTGAACTCGGCAGCGAGGCCTGTATTACGGATTTCCGTGAAAGCGGCGGTGAAGGGGGGCTTGAGCTGGCGGAAAAAACCGTATCCCTTTGCGGCGGAAAATCAAAATTCAAACCCTTGTACGGCCTGGAAGCGGGAATCAGGGAAAAAATCGAGCGGATCGCAACAAAAATTTACGGGGCGGACGACGTTGAATACAGCACGGCCGCACGCAAGGACATCAAACGCATTGAGGACCTGGGGTTCAGCGGGCTGCCGGTATGTATGGCGAAAACACCGTCCTCCCTGTCCGACAATCCCAGGCTGACGGGAAGACCGGAGCATTTTTCTCTCAATGTCAGCGCGGCCAAGGTTTCCGCCGGCGCCGGTTTCGTGGTCGTCTATACCGGAAAAATCATGACCATGCCCGGGCTGCCCAAGCATCCCGCGGCCCTGGATATCGATATCGATGAAAACGGAAATATCAGCGGACTGTTTTAGCTATTCGCGGCCGGCGTTTAAAGCTGCAATAATTCCTCTCTTGCACAAGATACGCGTGTTTCGGCGCAGCAATTACAGGTCTTTTACGGCCTCCCGGCCCGTGGCGGGGGGGAAGATATAACTTATGGCACACGGCCGGCCTTCGGCGTCCCACAAGGCGCTGATGCGTTTCTGGCGGAAAATGCAGTTTATGATAAACGCATTGTCTTCGATAGCGGAACCGAAAATATACGTCGCCCCCTTGATCCGTACGTTTTGGCCCACCGACAGGGGATGCTCGTCGCTGCCGGTAAGCCGCACCGGGGTCTCGATCAGGCAGTCGCCGCCTATGGTCACGTTTCCCTTGATGATGTTGCCGTGCAGAATCCTGGTGTTGTTTCCGATGCGCATGGTCTGGCCCGGGTAACAGGAAAGATAGACCGACTCACCGATAAAGACCCCCCTGCCCAGGATAATATTCCCCTCCAGGCGCGCGTTCTTTTCAATACGAACTCCCTCGTTCAGCTTAACCTGCCCGGCCAGCGACACTCCCTCCCCCAGCCAGATATCGAGTGAGGCGCCGGTTTTATCGATTTCCAGGATGTTTTCCACAACCTCGTCGGCGATAAAAAAATTGTGCTTGTCCGCAATGGAGACGATCTTATTTATCTTCTCGTATACCTGTGCCCTGGCAATGGCCTGCATCTGCCCCAGCACGGCTTTGTCGTTGAATCCCAGTACGGACTCCTCATGAATGGCCGGCGCGCCGTTTACCGTAAGACCGGCCTTGTTGAAAAGGTAGATCAGATCGGTCAGGTACATCTCCCCCTGGACGTTATCAAATCCCACCTGCGTAAGCAGCTCCGCCAGGTACCTGCCCTTAAAGGCGTACACCCCGGTATTAAACTCACGGATAGCAAGCAGCTCCCGCCGGCTGAAGTTATACATTCGCCCACCGTAGTTCACCGCATATGGGACGTCGTCTTTGAGTGAGAGTATATCCTTGTGCTCCATGATTTGAATTATCCTGCCCTTAGCGGCCCCGGAAGCCTTACCTTCCGCGTCTTTGTCGGGTACGCGGATGATGCGCCCGTAGTAGTTATCCTCGGGATTTCCGGAATACGTTCCCACCATCACCATCATGTGCGCGCCGCTGGCTGTAAAGGTCTGTTTGAAAGACCGCACCGTCAGGGTATCAAGCAGTCCCATGTCTCCCGGGAAAATATAGAAATCACGCTCCAGCCCATCACGGGGCACAGCATCCAAGCCCGCTTTAACAGCGTGACCCGTTCCCTTTTGCTCCCGCTGCAAGGCAAACAGTCTGCCCGGATGCGCACCCACGGCCCGCACCACCTCTTCGGCCTTGATGCCCACTACCACAATCTGGTCATCACTCTCCAGCCCCTGCTGTGCGGTTCTGCAGACGCGTACCACGGTGGGTACGCCCCAGACGGCGTGCAGCATTTTGGAACGGTGGCTTTTTATACGTTTGCCGTGTCCGGCCGCCAAAATTACGGAAACCGGACCGGTCTCGGTTTTGAACCCGGGGCTGAAGGTTGCAAGCGTATCAGCCAGTCCGGCTGGTTTTACTTCTCTGTTCACGGCCGCAATTGTAGCCTAAATTCCGGGAAAAGTGAAGCGGCAGAAGGCAGAGAACGTTCGCTTTTAACCTGGGCTGTACGACCCAAGCACTGCACCGGTTCAATCCGGAGGTTATTTTCCCGGCAGGCCCCGGCGCTTGCGTATCATATGCCGTGCTAATCAGCGCCGAGCATGCTTTCCAATTCACTTATCGTCAGCTCCTTAAAAAATGCAACAACCTTGTCCGCCCCGCTTAAATCCTGATTTCCCGAATGCGGGTTTTTAAACCCGATGCATTTCATTTTCGCCTTTCCGGCCGCCGCTACGCCGTTATGCGAATCTTCTATGACAATGCATTCGTCAGGCTCAACCCCCAAAAGCCGCGCGGCTTTCAAGAATACTTCGGGATGCGGTTTCCCGATTTCCACATCGTCACCGCTCACCACGGTCGCGAAGAAGGCATTCAGCGCGAACCTGCGCAGGATAGAATCTATCTACGCGCGCGGAGACGATGAAGCAACTCCCAGGATAAAATCATGGGCCCGCAGGTCTTTGATGAATTCCATAACTCCTGAAATAGGTTTTAAATCCTTTTCCCGCTCCAGATGTTTTACGTAAAAGGACCTTTCCAATGCAATAAGCTCAGGAATCGGTTCGCTGTCTATGATAACACCGTCCATATCGAATATCACGCACTTCTTCATAGTTTATTATTCCTTCCTTGTATGCGGTATTATGTAATATAACATGAGAATATCCAACGGAAATTCATTCGTGTATATCCGGCACTGTAATTTCATTATTTTAATATTCTCTCCATGAGCTTGGCCCGCGTCCGTAATCGTGTTAAGGTACAATCCATGCAGGAGAATATCAATACCTTCAACGAACAGTCCGCCAGATATTTCAGAGACCGTCCACGCTACCCGCAAGAACTATATGCCTACCTGAGCGGCAACTGCGGCGGGCATGATATTGCCTGGGACTGCGCCTGCGGCAGCGGCCAGGTGGCCGTTGACCTGCTGCCGTACTTCCATAAAATCGAAGCAAGTGATATCAGCGAAAACCAGATAAGCAACAGCTACCCGCATGAAAAAATACATTACTCCATCCAAAGCGCCGAACACACAGACTTCCCTACCGCACATTTCGACCTTGTATGCGTGGCCCAGGCACTGCACTGGTTTGACCTGGAGGTTTTTTTTAAGGAGGTGCGGCGGACCCTGAAACCGGGCGGCATCTTCTCCTGCTGGGGGTACGGGTTTTTTAAAACGGAACCGGAGATCGATAAGTTTATCCATGATGAGTTTTTGGTCCATATAGACCGGTTCTGGGCCGACAACAACCGCCTTTTGATCGGCGGGTATAAAGATATTAATTTCCCGTTTAATGCATTGGGATACCCCGAGTTTACTATGTCGGTTGCCTGGACCCGGGAACAACTGGTTAATTATATGCTTACCTGGTCGGCGGTAAAGCTGTATATGAAAGAACACGGTCACGACCTTGTGGACGAGTTTACAGCCGCGCTTGCCCGCTGCTGGCCTTCCGGCGAATCAAAACCGGTTGCCATGGATTTTGTGTTTTACGCGGGCAGGTATGGGTAGGGAAACGGAAAAGCGGGAAAAAACCGAAATGTCACCGTACAACTATTTTCTCCCATTAACAAACGATCCATGGTCCTTCCTGAAACATTCGCCCGGGTTGTAATTCCCTGGAAAATACCTCCGACATTTCCTACAATTAAATAAAGAAGGAGTGTTATCATCAGCACGCAGGCTGACATAGCAAGGAGGGCGAAATGGCAGAAAAATTTAACTGCTGGGAATATAAAAAATGCGGAAGAGAAGAGGGCGGCAAAAACGTCGCGGAGTTCGGGGTCTGTCCCGCGGCAAAGGCCGCAACGGTACACGGAATCCATGGAGGCAAAAACGGCGGCAGGTGCTGCTGGGTCGTTGCCGGTACTTTTTGCGACGGGAAGATCCAGGGGATCTATGCATCAAAATTGAAAACCTGTCTTGATTGTGAGTTTTACCGGCTTGTTACCGAAGATGAAGGCAAAGCCCGTGTAGACTCTTTGGAAATAATGGGCAAGTTGTAAATAATTCGGCGGACAGATAAGTGTTATAGCTGCGATACTGAATCCCGATGAGATACATAATTGCATACGGAAAAGGAGAAGGAATCATCAGCGTAGGGCGAAAATTGGCTCTACAGTGGTGCCACCCGGCTCGGATGGATTATAATTTTCCTATCATTTTTATTATGAAAAATATTAAAATTAAAACTATCATTTATTGCTTATTATTGATATTTAATCTGTATTCTTGTGAGAATAAATACGAAAAACTTCTCATTTATAAAGCAGATGGAACTATAGATGAATTAAAAGTATTGGAAAATGAAACAAAACTTTTTTTTAATGATCATGAAATAATTGATATTCAAGGTTTGGAAAATTTGAATAAATTAGAAAGTATAATATTAGATAACATTCAAATAAATAATTTAGAAATGATAAAGAATTTAACCTCTTTAAAAGAATTACATATCCTGAATATCAAAATTAAGAATATCGAAAATTTCGATTTGCTTACAAAACTTAACAATTTAATTTTATCTAATTGCCATATAGAAGAAATAAAAAATCTTAAGAATTTAGTAAATTTGGAATCTTTAAACCTTAGTAACAATAAGATTACCCGAATTGAAGGTATTGAAAATTTAAAAAATCTTAGATTTTTAAATTTGGAAGGAAATTTAATAAAAAATATTCATAATGTAAATAATTTAGAAAATCTTAGATCATTAAATTTAAGCCATAACAAATTAAAAGAAATTAAGGAAATAAATAATTTAAGAAATCTTGAGTATTTGAATTTAAGTAATAACTTCATTTTGAGAATAAATAATATTACTAACTTATCTAATCTCAAAACATTTATTATTTCAGATAATAAAATATCCAGAATAGAACAGTTGGATAGTTTAAAAAAACTTGTAAAACTTGACTTAAATGGAAATCAAATTAAAAAAATTGAAGGGTTGGATTTGTCAATAAAGTTGAATGAATTATTCATCGGTTTTAATTATATAAAAAAAATTGAGAACTTAAGTATGTTAAAAAATTTATCATTGCTTGATTTACAATCAAACTTTATCCGTATTCTTGAAAATTTAGATGATCTTGCAAACCTGGAATTTCTAAATTTAAAGAATAATAATATTAAAGAAATTGCAGGGCTTGATAAACTTCAAAAGTTAACTGAATTAAATTTGATTGGTAATAAGATAAATGTAATACACGGGCTTGATAAATGTGTTAATTTAAAGGTTTTATTATTAGAAAATAATATTATAACAAAAATCGATAATATAGAAGCTTTAGAATCATTAGAAAGAATTTATCTAAAAGGTAATGATATTGATAATAATATAATAAAAGAAATTAGTAAAAAGCAAAAAAGAATTAAAATATTTTTTTAAAACCCGGATTGCCATTATGAGTGTGTTTGGCATAACCAAGGTGGTCCGTTGACTCGCCGTCATATACGGCTATAGTGTTCCCACTATAGCAAGATATAACTGATAGGCGTAGCCACAGAGAATTCCACCAACAAGAATTAATCCAACATAAAGTCCAAGAACTTTTCGCTTCAAGAAAGAAGCCAATCCTGCAATAACCCAGGCGCTTGTGCCTTGTCCGGTGATCATAAAAGCGAGCATCGATCCCCCTCCGGCACCACCTTTCATTAAAGCATCAATAAGAGGAATTGCTGCTTCACCACTCACATAAATTGGGAATCCGATAAAAGATGCCAGAGGAACGGAATACCAATGTTGTCCGCTGAATAATCCTGCAATAAACTCAGTAGGTACAAAATAATTGATAAGATATCCGATGCCAATAAACAGTGAAAAAAAGAGCAATATTTTTTTTACACCTATATTAACTATTGCATTACCCATTTCTTTCCATTTTATATTTTTAATAAATTTGATCAATTTCAATTCATATGCGGGAACGAAATAAGCCACAGATGCATTTTCCCCGGAATTAGCAACTTGTGGAGCACAACAAATAATTTCCTCTTTAACCGAAATTTGGGGTGTATTTGGGGTATCAATGCTAGTAGAACAGCCGCATGAGTTCGCCGTTGGTTCAGGAGCAGGAGCACAACCGCAGGAAGATTCCGGAACATTCTTTTTATTAAATCTAACCTGGTTATCCAGAAAGCTGGTCTTTTTTTCAATCAATACAGTAAGATAACCGGAACCAATACCGATAACAATCGAAGCTACAGTTAAGGCAATTGCAAAACGAATATTTACAATACCCGCAAGCATAACGAATCCCTCAGGACTCATATGAGGCGAAGATGTTAAAAAAGCCATAACCGGTCCCCAAGGCAAGGCGGCAGTTAACATCGCAATAATGACCGCACTTGTACCACAAGCACAAAGAGGTGTAAAAGCCCCCACAGTAACACTTCCCCATATTGATACATTAGATTTTTTTAGTATCGTTTTTTTTAGCTTCTCGGGATCAACATATGCAGTCATAATGGCTACAACCACAATCGCAAAGCTTAATGGAAACCAGTTATGCGTGATACTGGCAATAATTTCATTTATAACTGCAAAAAACAATGTAGTAATTGTGTTCCAAATTTCTAATAACATAAACCACTCCTCCTTTTGTTAGATCGTAATTTAACGATCTAACTGCCGAAAAAAAATTATTATCTATACTTTATCTTTTATTATTAAATCGACATTTAATTGTTTTATATATTTTTGAATGGTAATTTCATTCAAAAAGTAGCATGACCAAGTGTCTCTCTTTTCTTTATAAACTAATCCTGCTTTTTCAAGTACTGCCATATGCTGAGAAACTGTTGATTGGGATAATCCCGTAACCTTCATAACATCCAATACACTTACTCCGTTCTCATTATAACTTATCCGATTACAGCAGGTTATTATTTGATGATTTCTTAAAGCCGTAATAATCTTATAACGAGTCTCGTTTCCTAAGGCTTTGCTAATATTCACAACATCCATTCTAAATCATCCTAATCATCAAGATTAGTATATCGGTAAATGACGATGTAGTCAAGCAAAATTTAATTTTTTATATATTTTATCTCAATTACAGTACATAGTTATTTTCAAAAATATTATTTTAAGAAGTGAGCCTTTTTTACGAATCCGCCACCCTATTATTATAGGCCGTTGGTAATTTAGATTTAAGCCACAATAAAGAAGTAACAAGGCAAGGATACAGCCTACTACCGATCGCTTTTTCATTTGAGCAGTCAAACCGGGAGCCGATAACATGTATTGTGTTTATTTACGGATTGGTGCATGACGTAAAATTGGATTTCGCACCGGTCTGAATCCCATGCTGGTAAGCGTATCACAGGGCGGTCTTCTGCGGCTGAATGCGCCTATTGCTATTTCAGAATCAAGATAAGAATAAAAACATCCGCCGCGGGTGGCGTGGTGCCGGTATGTTTCTTGAACACCTGGTTAAATGAGGACTTTGAATTAAAGCCCGACTCAAAAGCTATGGAAAGAATGGACATGTTTTGTTCGGCATGTTCAAATAGCATCTTTTTTACTTCTTCGATTCTGTATTCATTTATTAAGTCATAAAAATTCTTGCCGGAACAACTGTTTATAACCTGAGACAGGTGATGTCGGGAGACGCCCATCAGATCTGCCAGATCATCCAGTTTTAACTCCGGTTCCAGATAGAGTCTTTTTTTCTCTAAAAGCCCGGTTAAAGTCTGCCAGTACTTTTTGATCCGGGAGTCCGAAATAGGAGATGTAGAATATTTTTCGGTTCGTACACTATCAGGAGCAAGTTGTAAACTGAAAATGGATTTATGAATGATGTAATACGGAACAATTATCTGAAAGACAGCATGAAAAAGGATGGTGATGCCGTACACCTGTCCGCTGGCGGCGGGATTACCCGCAATTAAAAACAGCACGGGAATAAGATCTATTGTTGTAAATGCCATGGCAATAAAAATAAATGCCTTTAACCAGCTGAGACTGATTTTGGTAATCGAAGAGTAGTCTTTTTTTAACTGTTCATGATAGCTTTTGATAGCCGGCAATGAAAATATGATATAACTGATGACCTGGATGCAGATGACAAAAGCCGTGATCTGATCGCGGAGCATATATTTTCCCTGCAATATATCCGTGAGGCATTCCAGCTTTCCTTGATAACTTCTGATAAAAAAGGGAATCGTATAGATTACATAAGCAAAAAAGGGGATAAGATGCAGAAGGTTAAGCGGTTTTAGAATATAGTCTTTGTTGATTACTGTTTTCGTGTACAAAAATATCGTAGGGCCGCTAAGCAGGGCGCACAGGCCGAAAAAGATTACCGCGGAGGGCAGATAGATATAGAATTTAAAATTTACAAAGAGGATGGAAGTCAGGCGAAAGGATTCGAGAATAATCAGCAGTCCATAGATTTTATTTGCCCGTGTGTTGCCCTTGTTTATAATGAATAAAAAGACCGCCAGTATATATCCCTGTACCGCTCCAATTAATAGTATTCCTGAATAGAGGTCTATCTGCATGTTCTGAAATATACTTGAACTACGGCTGTTTGAATAGAGACCCGGCTCAATAAGGACTCCAAGTGTTATGAATCGTGCTTCGGGGGCACTATGAAACTCTTTTGAAACCTACGCAGCACATTATTATATTTATATGGAGTCTATACGGGCAGCTTCACCTACAGTATAACAGGTGCCACCACCAGTTCCAATGCCATACTTAAAGCTCTGGAAATCGCATTATTCAGGGGAGAGGTTCGTCTTTCTAAAATTGGATTTCAGGATTTTGGTTGATACGTCTGTTCTACCGTGCTAAGATTGAAATTGGAAGGAGTTTGGGAGAAGGAATCATCAGCGTAGGGCGAAAATTGGCTCTAAAGTGGTCCCATCCGGCTCGGATGGATTATAATTTTTCCTATCATTTATTAATGAAGAATAAGCTATCGCAGATTATCTTCGAAGTTTGTACCACCTGCAGCCTGGACTGCAGATACTGCTACAATATCTGGAAGATCCCGGGTAATAACCACGGGCATTATAATTCCTATTCCAGGGCAAAAAGGGCATTAAAAAAACTCTTTAAACAAGCCGAGATAAACCATATTACCTTTAGCGGGGGTGAACCGCTTTTGGCAGAGCGATTCTTGGAGCTTGTCCTATACTGCCGCTTAAAAAGTAAATCTGTTACTGTTATCACAAATGGAAACAGCGGTAATGCGGCTGCCTATAAAGAACTCCATGAAATGCGTGTCAATCTTTTTGAGCTGCCCTTTCATTCAGCCAAGCCGGAGGAGCATGATTACCTTACCAGGGTCCCAGGTTCCTGGGATAAGGTTGTCCGCTCCATGGATGAGATGCTGGATATCGGCGCAAAGGTTGTCTGCGTAATTGTTATAACCAAAGCAAATCACAACAGCCTGACGAAGACCCTTGGGTTTCTGCACAATAAGGGTATTAAGCAGGTGATGCTAAACAGGTTCAATATAGGAGGTACGGGAATAGCAGAGAAAAAAAACCTTTTGCTCACAAAGCAGGAACTGAAAAGCTTTTTCAGGCTTGCGGGTGAGCTTGGTAAAAAGTACAAACTCCTGCTTTCCTCTAATGTCTGTACACCGCGCTGCATAATCGAGCCTGCGGAATTTCCCAATATCCGCTTTTCATACTGTTATCCTGAGATTTCCGGTAAACCAATTACCATGGATATCTTCGGTAATTTAAGGGTTTGCAACCACTCGCCTGTAATTATAGGTAATATTTTTAAAAGCAGCCTGGAAGAAATATTTTCTTCGGAATATGCTGAAAGCTGGGTAAATATAATACCGGATTACTGTAAAGAATGCGGCAAATATTCCAGGTGTTTTGGCGGCTGCAGGGCTGCTGCTGAGCAGTTGGGACTCACGCTTAAAGAGCCGGACCCTATAATTTCAGAGCTTTTATAGCTGACCGTATGTGAATATAATGGTATAAATTAATGTAAATATTGCATTTTCAGATTCGATATGTAAAGAGGGATAAAGCTTATGTTATTAAAAAAAGAATTCTATCTGTTTATTATTCTTGGAATTATCTTTGGTATTTTTTCCATCCTGGTATTCATGACACGGGGAAGGGTATTGTTCTTTACAAAGAACAAACTAAGAACAGGCGCCCTTATTTTAAGTATAACTTCCATACTCGGCCTTGGCCTCTCCGCTGGCAGCTGCATGACTGTTACCTGCTATTCCAAGCCGGCGCATGACATAGAAATAAATACAAGTGAAAATAATAGTATATCCTTATCGCTATCCCAAAACAATATTATTTCAGGAATTATAAATAATGAGGTAAATCACAATACGAATTACTACTTTAAAATTTCTGATTCAAAAAAGATCATATTACAGGAAGGAGAGGTTCTGGTCCTGGACGGTACTTTGGATGAATTTTACCAAAAATTTAAAATAATCATAGACACTGCTATACCAAAAGGCGAATACAGCCTGGATTTCTATGAAATCTATTCAGACGGGGAACAATACTTCTTCGAAAACTACCTTTTAATTATCACCGATTAAATGAGCCGGACCCTGTTGTTCAGGAACTTTTTTTAAGTGATCCCGGTTAACCACGCGGTATATATTAATAATTTATATTAGCGGTAAATATAAATTGTAAATATAAATGTAAGAATGGAGTAAATTCCCGGCTCTTGAATATTATATTATTAATTTATTGGAGGTTCTGTTAACTTAAATTTAGTATGTATATCACTATATGGCAGTACTCTCTTGTCAGGCACAGAAATATGTATCGTCCCAAAATCATTATCGCCCCAGACAGCAAAATGTCATTCAAAGGCTGTTCCGGAATCGCTTTGCCCGCTTCGAGTGCGAGCTGATAAATGGCGGTTTTGCGAAAAGCCTGTTGGAAAGGAGCCTGAAGTAGTCAGTGTCGCTGATAAGGCACGCAGGAAAGCATGGGCGAAAATTGGCTCTAAAGTGGTGCCACCCGGCTCGGATGGATTATAATTTTTCCTATCATTTTACCATACAGGAAGTCTCCACACGCATAAGCATCAATAACCACAATGAATCTCAACTAATAAACGTATAACGTTTGAGCTGAGACGCGCGCTATTTTTTACGCGTCGATTCTCAAGCGACTTGTTTGGGGCTCAACTGGTAATCCCATTCCCGCACCCCTGCTTTGATTTTTTCTGCATACTCTGGACGATACCATAACGCTAAAGCGGTTTTAAACCAACAAAGATTTCCCTGTAGCCCGATGATTCTAACAAACTCTGAGAACCAAAAAGAAGCAGCGGTTTAGAATCCAACAGCAGCACATTGTTAGGTGCACATTTTATGAATGATTTTCTGCATTAATCTTCTGCATTATGGAATTTAGGAATGTCGTTTTTACTTGTTGGTATTCGCGATATCCGATTCTTTTGCCGACTACTATTTTTTGTTTTAGTTGATCGTACGCTTTCGCATCTTCTGGATGTTTCAGCATATAATCTCGAAAACTAATCCATTTTTGATAGCTATCTGAGCTAGATGACATTACATACAAATTCAACATGTATTCATTTTTTTGATAAACTATTGAACCATTTAGCACTGGGAGGAATTGAGGATATGGACTTTCTTGAAAACCTAAATCATGTAGTTTTCCCCTGATTTTGGTTTGATCAACTTCTTCAGATGGGATGACTAAATCGATCATATTCTTACCACCGGTACCAGGAATTGCACTACTTCCAATATGCTCCACTTCTATTCCAGGTATCTCTTTCTGAATAATGCTTTTTACAAGACTAAATACTGTTGGTAATTGAGCATCATATGGATGATATTGAACCAAGTTTTCAAGAGCTATGGTCTTGCTTATTTTGCACATCAGAATCCTCCTCCTATTTTCATTGCTGTGATAATCTTCAAATCTATCCTGTTTTCACCTAACTAATGAGTATACCGAAGATATGTCAGATATGGGGTTGCATAGCCTGTAATTCTGCTGGATATCACCTCCAAATGGCGTACTATACTGCGTTTTTGCATGACTATTACTTCCATATGTGCATATTTGCCGGTATATTAACATAATATCATGCATTTTTCCATAATAAATGCAACCCAATCGAAATGGGTACAGAAGAAGTCCGTACCTTCTTAAGTTATTCAGCAATGGTTGTGGAATAAGACTGATTGAATGCTTGTGCCTTCGAATTAAGGATATAGATTTTGAAGCCAATCACATTATTATAAGAGAAGGAAAAGCATGTTGGATGCCATACCTTTCGACATTGCTTTGCGACCCATTTCATTAGTTTTTCTCTTCTTAACGCAGAAGTGGATAAAAGCCTGAGTGCTGTTGAATTGAACACTCTCGGCTATTAATTATACGAACAAAAAAAATATGTTGAATCGCTTGATTACCTCCGCACTTCGTTTGAAAAAGATCCCGATTATGCTTACCCTCATTATAATTTTTCCTATCATTTGATCACTTTACACGATATATTTCTGTTGGAGTGATGGCCTGTAACTTAAAGAAAATCGGTAAGGAACTTCTTCTTCAGGAACAGGAAAAACAGAAACAAAATAAAAAAGTGGGAAACGAAATCATTCAAGAGATGATCAATCCAGCTTCCGGACGGGAACGTTGGATATTCTCAGATATCAAAAAGGATCATTTTCATTGGCGTTGTGAAAAATCTGAAGATGATGGCAACACTTGGAAAATATCACCTGGAAGGTATTTACTGCATGCAGAGCACTCCGCAGATTACGGACAACAGCCTGAAATGCGACTCGGCCAATTTGTCGCGTTGCATATTCACCTCCAACGCGAGCAAGCCCACGATAGAAGACAATGTCTTTGTCGACGGTGGCGGCGCGCATGATGTGGCCTTCACGGAATCCAGCAACGATGATGAGCCGGCAAGTTTTATCGGCAACGAGTTCGGTGCGGGATTCTAAACAAACTACCTGGATTTTTCTGGCGGTGCTGCCACTTTGGTTAGTGATATTGACCTAATAAACGACCTGGATGATAACGGGCACAACCCGGCCGGAACCGTAGACGGGAATTTTTTAAGCCCATAGGCATATCCGCGACAAACGAGCGGCGGAATCTTTTAACCGAGGGCTTCCGCCGCCGGACCGGGTAAGCTTTTCGGTTGGGCCGGCGGCGGATTTACACAACGGCTTTGTCACTGGCGGTTCACACGGCGTATCAAATAGATATAATAGAAAATTCCCGATACAAAAAGAACGAAGACCAGTACAAGAAACCAGTCCCCTGTTATTCCGTAGAATGTGGGTTGACCTTTGACCGGAACATTCGAGATCATAATCCGCTCCGCTGTGCCGAAATAATCCTGGTACGCGAGAATGTTTCCATTAAAGTCGGCGGCTATGGAGGTCCCGTGGTTCGCCTGGCGCACAATGGAAAATCCGTATTCGATTCCGCGCTCCAGTCCTTCTTTGGTATGATATGGGCTGATACGTTTTGTATCGTAACCGGGAACAAGCAGGATATCGACGTTTTTCTGTGCCGCCTGGCGAAGAAACGCCGGGTTGTCAAGATCAAAGCAGATAACCGATCCAATGACTCCCCACGGGGTTTGTACTGTTTTTATCTGTCCGTCCGAATCAGTCGGGAACCAGGAATATGTTTTTTCATATTTATACGCAATACCTCCGTCCGGCGTAAACATGACGACCATATTATCGTTCTTGACCGCGCCGAAATGAAGCGTCAGAATGGACGGCGCAAAATAAACACTGTTGGCCATGGCGAAGTCACGGGCCCGGTTGATGAATTCTCCATACTGGTCTTCATATAGAGGATAATTGCCTTCGGACCAGAAAATAACCTTTGCGCCGAAATCCACCGCTTTTTTGCTTTTTTCAAACAACTCTTCCTGGATCTCCCTCATTTTTGGGCGTATCTTTCCGGCTTCGGCAATTGGTGTTCCCGCCTCGGTAATTCCCCAGTAATCAAGGTTATGGGGAACGGTAATAGAGCCTATCAGTACGGTCTGTGCCTTGGGGCCGAAAAAGGTCAGCTTTACTATCCCAAAAGCCATAATCGCGGAAAAAACAATAAATGGTACAACGAAGGCTTTCCCCGCCTTCTTAACATTAAAGCCGTTTTCCCACAGTTGATTTACAACTGGTGCGGCCCAGCAAATCAGAAAAATAATTCCCCAGCATCCGGTAAGGGAAGAAAGCTGGGATACTATGGTAAAATCAAACTGTGTTCCCGCGACCGATGTGGATGCGGAAAGCGGGCTGAATGAAATAAAAAAATCAATCATTGTATAGAGTACCGGAAAGACCAGTGTCGCCGTAAAAAGCGTCAATTTTTTTGATAAAAAACGGTCAAAGTAGAGCCCTGATAGCAGCGAAGAGCTGACCAGAACGGCAAAAGCGATTTCCACAGGAAAATCAATTTCCCATCCCCCGTGCATGCTTAGGAACCGGAAAAAAAATACTAAAAGCGTGACGGGTAATGTGTAATACCATTTTTCCTGTTGCCGGAAAAATCTCATTAAAAGAATGAATGAAAGCCACGACGCAAGCGGCGCATTCCACGCCCAGCCGCTTATCGCTATCAATGCTGAGCCTGCCAGCCCGGCAATCCAGGTAATTGTTCTTTGTCTTGTAATTATTTTCAAAATTTCTCCTTCTTCTATTTGGTTAAAGTTGATTCAAAGCATAATACAGAAGAGAAAGGTATCAAATGGAATTTATGTCCCATTTTACCCTGAAGGAAAAAGTGGTACATTTGTTCCAGCCGGGACAGGATCAGAGGCATCAGGCAGTAGGAAATACGGAAAAGAAAGCTGCCGATGGACATAACGGTGACGCGTTTGTCGCTGAAGGTCTCCTCCTGGATATACCTGCCCAGTGGGGAGAGGATCGTCTTTCTAAAATTGGATTTCAGGATTTTGGTTGATACGTCCGTTCTACCGTGCTAAGATTGAAATTGGAAGGAGTTTGGGAGAAGGAATCATCAGCGTAGGGCGAAAATTGGCTCTAAAGTGGTCCCATCCGGCTCGGATGGATTATAATTTTTCTTATCATTTTTTGGCGACGGTGTTACAGACTTTCGCAACATGTATTATACATCGCAGGAGTGATTAAAAGGAGGGATGTTGTGTTTTGTAAACTGGTTTTTGTAATTCTTTTCAGCGGCCTGCTGTTATTGGCAGCCGCGTGTTCGGATGATGACGAGGTTAAGTCTGATATTGAATCAAACAAAGTTGGGGGAACCAATTCGGGGAACAGCCTTGGAGAAAAGGAAGCGGTAGGTCTGCCGGAAAAAACACAAAACATCCGGCTGGTTGACGCGGAGTCAGGCTTAAAAATGCGTTACGAACCTTCACTAGAAGCTACTGTGCGTCAGATTATCCCCTTTGGGGAAAAAGTAAATCTGCTTGAAGAACAGACAGAAGAGATAACCATCGGTGGAAGAAACGGTGTATGGAGTCGGATAAGTTGGGACGGTAATTATGGCTGGGTGTTCGGCGGGTTTTTGACGGAGTCTATTACCGACACCATTACTGTTGACGGAATAGATATAGAGGTGGAGTTGTAAAAGGGCGCAAAGGATGAGTTAAAGGTGATATAAAATTTGAAAATGACTATATGATTACTTTTTTTCCTAATTCATATCCTTTACAAGAATATATGGGTACGGAAGAGTATGAAAAAGCTATACAAGAAAAGACCACATTCAAAGTATGGGTAAGAAAAGATGATCCGAATTTTATAATTTTCCAATCAGATGCATTAACGCTGGGTTTTAAAATGGAGAAGTGATACAATGGGAATTTTTTTTGAATACGGGGGATTGGTATGAAATTTGAACAAAACCGGGCAATCGGTCTATTCATAGCATGTATGTTTATATGTGCGGTATTGCTGGCCGCATGTGACTGCGCTGATGAAGAATACGATGTAAGCCCTGCGGAAGAACGGATTGTAAGTGAAATCAATGAATTTAACAATAAAACGTCATGCCCATCAGAACTTGACAAATATCTTTTGGAAACGGTGAAAGGAGGGTACAAAAAAGCTTTAATGCGTTTAATTGAAAACGGAGCGAATATTCATAAGGAATATTATAATGATTTCTGTACGAATGCAAATACATTGCTGCACATCGCGGTTAAAATAGGGCAGAAGGATATCGCGGGAATTCTTATTGAAAACGGAATTGATGTGGATGTAAAAAATACCTATACCCAGACACCTCTCCATCTCGCGGCATTACATAATCAATGCCAAGCTGCCGCGCTGCTTATTGAGAAAGGCGCGGATGTAAATATCAGAAATCAACAGGGAGAGACCGCTTTACATCTGGCGGTGACTGCCGGGAATACGGAGATGGCGGAACTTCTTATCGGAAATCGCATAAATATCAATAGTAAGAATGGATTAGGTGAAACACCTTTGCATTATGCGGTTACATATGGTAATAAAAAGATGGCCGAACTCTTGTTGGTAAACGGAGCGAATATTAATAGTAAAGATGATCAGGGAAGGCCTCCGTTATTTTATGCGATCGTCGCAATGCGCAAGGGAATTGCGACGATGTTAACGGATAACAAGGCGGATGTCAGCCTTTTAGATTGGACTCCCCTGCATAAAGCGGTGTGGGAGGGTGATGAAAAAATGGTGAAAGAGGTCTTACGTAAAGGGACAAAGGCCAACAGCGAAGACGGATTTGGTTTTACGCCTTTATACTACGCGATTTTAACGGACAATAACGAAATAGCCGACATACTCATAAAATGTGGGGCCGACCTTAATGGGGAGTTTAAAAAAGCCGTTAAGGCTGATGTAAAGTTTATGAGTTTTTATGCGGCTGAGGATATCACAAGAATCAAAAAGCTTATTAAGCTTGGAGCGGATGTGAATATAAAATATACGATACAGTATCATCATATTACCTATGAAGGCATAACCGCTTTATTTCAAGCGGTTATGTACAGAAGTCCTGAGCTTATGCGCGTTCTTCTTGAAGCCGGCGCCGATGTTAATGCCAAGGATAATGATCAACAGACGGCTTTGATGTGGGCGATAAGGAAAGGCGGACCGAAAACCACCAAGGTTCTACTTGAGGCCGGTGCTCATGTTAATGTGCGGGATAGATATGGTGATACGGCTTTAATGTATGCGGTAGAAAATTTTCAAGCAGATATAGTGAGTGAATTAATTCAAGCCGGCGCAAATGTAAATATTAAGAACAAATATGGTAAAACGGTTTTGGATCGGTTTCTTTCAAATTACAGCAGACAAACCGGTATGGCGGATTTTGAGTTGATTGTCAATTTTGATAACCTTAAATTGTTACTTCAGGCTGGAGCATACGCTGATATGCATTCGGAGGGGGCTTTGGTTTATTTCGTTGAAGCGGCAAAAAATGGTGAAAAAGAAATTGTGCAATATTTTATCCAACGGGGAATAAATGTCAATAAAAAGGATTCCTGGGAAAAAACTACTGCATTAATAGCGGCAGCGAAACAAGGATGGATTGAAATCGGAAAACTGCTTATAAAGGCAGGAGCTGATGCAAATATAAAAGATCACCGTAGAGATACCGCTCTGTTTTATACTTTGGACAATGGATATAAAGATTTTACGGAGATTTTACTGAAGGCCGGGGCAAAAAAAATTGATTTACACGCCAGGAATGCCTTGATCGCCGCGTGTGAAACCTGTGATATAGCAACAGCCAGGTCATGTATAGAGCGGATAGTGAATATAGACGCGTGGTTCGGAGTTAATCAATGGCCGCCTCTAATAATCGCCGCAGACAATAACTGTAAAGAAATAGTCAAGCTGCTTATCAAACATGGAGCGGATGTGAACGCTGAGGGTATTGATATGAAAACAGCATTAGATCTGACAATTGAAAAAAATTATACAGAAGTAGTGGGGCTTCTTCTTACTGCGGGTGCTCATATTAAGGAGGTTACACCTTATGAAAATTATTTAGGGATAGCCATACATAACGATAATCTGGAGATTGTAAAGCTTCTGGTACGAAAGGGAATCGAAATAGATAATTACGGCCCGTATTGGAGCGGTGTTACTCCTTTAATACAAGCAATTGATAGTCATCATGTTGAGATCGCCAAATACCTGATCAAGGCCGGCGCGGATGTAAATTATCAGGGTAGCGGCGGAAAAAAAGCAATCGATATCGCCAGAGAAAAAGGCTATGACGAGATAGTAGCTTTGCTTGAAAAGGCGGGGAGCAAATAAAGGCGCGGTATTCTGTAGCGCCCGATTATGAGACGGTGTTACAAACTTTCATACCATGCATCATACATCGCAGGAGTGATTAAAAGGAGGGATGTTATGTTTTACAAAGCAGTTTTTATAATTCTTTTCGTCGGCCTGCTGTTGTTGGCATCCGCGTGCTCGGATGATTCGGGGGCGCGATCTGCGGAAACGGACACTTCTCCGGGCGTGATCCATGATCTCCCTGAAGATCACAATGTCGGACTGGATGAAAGCGATGCAGTTGAGGCGCCCAAAAAGAAGGCACGAGAAATAGAAATACCGCACAACGCCAGACTGGTTGCAGCGGAGGACGGCTTGCGGATGCGCGATAAACCAACCCTGGAAGGAAAGGTGCTTTGTGTCATTCCCTTTGAGGACAGTGTGCTTGTTCTTGAAGAGCAGGAAGACGAGATGACCATCGGCGGCAAGACTGGCGTGTGGAGCCGTGTGCAATGGAATGAGCAGACCGGCTGGGTGTTCGGCGGATTTTTGACGGAGTCTATTACCGACACCATTACTGTTGACGGAATAGATATAGAGGTGGAACTTTATAAAGGTACCAGGGAAGAGTTGCTGGAAATGTTCACGCCTGAAGAATCTTATAGATATAATTTTATGTTAATACTGGCGGGACAATATGAATCTGTCTCTCTCGCTGAAGATAAAAAACAAAAAGGGAAATATGGTTATGCAATTTTAAGGGATTTGTACGGCGTTTTTGATTATGAATGTGGTGAACTTATTTTTAAGACTAATAATTCATTTACGTGTTTTCCTGAGAGCGATGAACCTTTTACAGAATATATGAGTAACTTTGAGATACAAAGATATATTAAAACAAAGACTTCCTTTAAAGTCTGGACTAAAAAGAATGACAGGGATTTGATTATCTTTTCATCAGGCCATCTGAAGCTTTTTAATAAAAATATAAAAAAATTAGAAGTAGGTTCCTATAAAGGCATGAATTTCTTGCAAGCTATTGAAAAATTGAATAATGATGGTGTTCCTTATTATTTTATAGTATCAGATTCCTCAGAGGATCAGAAAAATGGAGGTGTTGTCTTTGGTCAACAAATAAATTACTATGGTATGTATAAAGAAAATTTACTACTTTTTATAACCGAGCCGGATTATATCCCCAAAGGTAAGGTGTTTGGTCTTTTTAAAACAGAAATATCTGACTTCATTATGGATAAAAAAGTGGAGGTAATCGCTGTTTCCGGTGGGGAGCGTACAACACTGATGTCCATGCCCCACCCGGGCGGGAAATTGTCCATTCCCTATATTCTTGATGAAAACGCGGAAATAATTGTCTTGGTGGACGGTGAGCAGAGAATTAAAGAGAAGGTGGAGGCGTATTAGGTTTTTATATTACGGCATATGATATATGTGAATCTCATTTTTCAGGGAAAGGATATCTGCTCCAACGTGAAAAGCATAACCGTCGATCTTTCCGAATACAGTCAATTTCCCGTCATCGTTTACCATACTCATATCAAGTCTGGCAATTGGCAATTCAATGCCGGCAAAACTTTGCGCAATCTGCGCCATGCGTTCGAACACATAAGAGTCCTCCAGATCCTTCTCGGTAGATACCTCCCAGTATACCTGCACAATGCAGTAATCTTTCAGAAACATGGGGTATGCGGCCGCATTGCAGCGCCCGGGTCCACGGCAGAGGAGCTGCCGAATGGATTTGCGAAACTCTTTCCACGCCGATATACCGGGGATGTCCGCATAGTTTTTTATATTCGGGGCAACGGTACGGCTGTAGCTGTATTTCATGTCTCTTCTGATTGCGGATTGCACAAGTTCATCATCCGAGGGATTTTCTTCCAAGGGCAGGTTGCGCAGGGGAATGATGTCCCTGTACCAACAGTTGTATTTTTCATCCACGATCATGGGATTAATGGCACTAAATACTTCTCGTACGCATGGAATCTTTAAGGCTACAGTGTGGCAGATCCTGAGTCCCTTTACAAAGGCCAGGCGGCTGTTGGCTGCAACCTCATCTTTAGTAGCGTAAGAATCAAGCTCCGGCATAACTAGCCAAATGGAAAGCACGAACTGATTGCGGATAATAAGATAGTGCGATTCAAAGGTAAAGCCTGTAAGCAAAGCATCTACCTGGGGCAGGATGTCGGCAGCTTTACATATATCTGACGAGACCATATTGGGGGGCTGTTTTATGGGAAAAAGATTGCTCGCCGGCTGGCTGTTATCCGTGGGACAGCTAAAAAAAAAGAATAAATAGATTAGAATTATAGTGAAAACTAACGTAGGTTTCACATTGCACCATCTCTGTATAAAGTGCACACATTTTAGATTATGCGGGAAAAAGAATCAAGCTCTTGATTAAACAGCTCTTGATTAAACAACTCGCGCGTTTTATACTGTGAGAGTTCCAGTTTAAAGGAGGAAAGCGCAATTTTCCCTTTAATACCTTTTTATCTACCGTGGCTTGAGCCATTACATAACTTTGCCCCGCTTATCTGGTTAAGCGGTGTGGTTTTTCTGGGGCTTACCCGTTTCACCCATCAGCTGGCCGGGCGCTGGGGCAGGCTTTATTATATTTTTTCCGCAATAATGAGGCCCCTTGCCATTATTTTAATCGTTCTCGGCTGGATGGCCGTGAATTCAATTAAGCCTGCTTTCAATTTGACGGAGATGGATTTTGATTATTGGCTATTATATTTGGGCTGGAATAAATCTAGCGGACCGGAAATCATGTTTTGGATTAATATTATGAGCATCCTGGGAATGCTGCTTTCTTTAGGATTCGGTGCCTGGGCTATATTTGTTTTAGGACTCCGAAAATCATATATGTACCGCAGTTTAAAGGATACGCTCATTACCACAGGCCCTTACGGTATTGTGCGCCACCCCCAGTTTCTCTCCGCCATCGGCATCACTTTTTTTTCTGCGGTCTTATTTCCAGCTGCACAGTGGGGAACCGGGACTATACAGACCTGGAATCCGGCGGTGGCTATGGCCAACTGGGTCATGTTTACCATAGCCTTCTGGTTGCTGGCAGTAATCGAAGACAAGGAACTGGCGCTTCATTTTGGGGAAGAGTATCAGGCATATGCCAGCCGGGTGCCCCGATTGTTCCCCAATTGAGAACCAATGTAAACAATGGCTGAAATGGATAAAAAGATGAGTAGTGATGCGGGCGACGGTATACAATCAAAAAATGCGAACTGGAAATTCGACGGGCAGACGGTAACACACTTCCAAGAACATATTGAAAAATCTATACCCTTCTATCATGAAGGTCACAAACTGGTAGTAGCGCTTAGTGATTTTTTTATTAAAGATGCCTCAGTCTGTTATGATATAGGTTCGTCTATGGGACTCTTGACCCATAATTTAGCTAAGCACCATGAATTTAGAAATGCTCAGTTCATAGGCATAGAAAAAGAGCATGAGATGGTACGGGCGGCAAAGAAAAATTACAGATTGCACAATCTCGATTTTGCCTGCGAGGATATTAATGCTTTTAAATTCGAAGAAAGCGATTGTATCGTCTCTTACTATACCGTGCAGTTCATCAGACCAAGCCAGAGACAGCAGCTCGTAAACAAAATATTCAGCGCATTGAAGTGGGGCGGCGCTTTTATCATGTTTGAAAAGGTACGGGCCTGTGATGCGAGATTCCAGGATTACATGACTGCGCTGTATGAAGATTACAAATTGGAAAAGGGATATGATCCTATAGAAATAATCAACAAAAAAAGAAGCCTAAAAGGGGTGTTGGAGCCTTTTTCCGAACAGGCCAATATCGATATGTTGAAGAGAGCCGGTTTTGTAGATATTTTACCGGTTATGAGATACATATGCTTCGAGGGATTTTTAGCTATAAAATGAGTTTTGTGTAAAAACAAAAATGATATTTTTGCTGTTCACTTGAAAAGAAAGTAAAAAGGCGGTCTCTAGTAAAAAAATATTTAATTCCGGGTTTGATCTTTTTCTTAACACCGGAAAATCCAAAACCCTCTTCGAATGCGCATTATTCAGGGGAGAGGATCGTCTTTCTAAAATTGGATTTCAGGATTTTGGTTGATACGTCCGTTCTACCGTGCTAAGATTGAAATTGGAAGGAGTTTGGGAGAAGGAATCATCAGCGTAGGGCGAAAATTGGCTCTAAAGTGGTCCCATCCGGCTCGGATGGATTATAATTTTTTCTATTATTTGATGATTAATGCCGGTAAGAATAGTTACCGGTTTAGGCCGATTTAGGAGGTTTGTCATCCCGGCCTGGAGGTTTCTACTCGGGAAACCGAAATAAAGGGGCTATACATTTTGCGGTTAAACTCCTTAAAAACCGGGATCATCGTCGCGCTTATCCGCCCGCTGTGGTATATTACGTTTTATTCTCCTTGATCTTCTTTACTTTCTTCATCCTGTCCCGCACGCACTCAACCGCCTCTTCAATCATCGCGGTAAAATATAGGATCAGTGTGTTTTCATCTATGTCATAGTTTTGTTTTATCGCGTGTACAAAAAAACCGGCCAGGGCCTGCATGCCGTGGGCATTAAAATCCGCGGGCCGCATCTCATCCAATTTTTTATCCATGAGCGCGCTGTAGCGCTGGTACGAGCGGTTCAATTCTATCAACAAAGCTTTGGCGGTTTTTTCATCACAGGAGGTTACTTCACGGCAATAGTTATGATAATGCTTCGCGATCAACCCGCCGATCTCCTGGAAATATTCCTTTGAGTACCTGTATTTTTGCATGAAGATATAATTGACGTACACCGCGGTAAGCCAAAACTGGAAACAGAGTGTGTCCGCAAACAATGACTTGGCCTCTGTTTTGGAGAGCTGCGTTTCCGCATACGCCCTTTCCAGAAAAAGAGTGGCGGCAGTTCTTCCCATGAAATTTATATATTCATACCGGGTAAGGGCCCCTTTCATCTCATACGCTTTGTTTTTTACTCCGGACATGCTTGCTCCCTTGCTTTTTGATTTTAAGTGTACCCCAGAATACATCGTGCTTCAATTAATTTTTCCGCCGGGGAGACGACGGTCGGTATTTCTTGGTTTCCGGAACCGGCGCATAGTCTTTCACCAATATCCCGTTATCTTCATATTCTATAAGGATATAATGGGAGCTGATCTGGTACTTCTCCCTCCATTCCCGCGGAATGGCAAGCGGTTCATCGTTATAGGTCTGTATTTTCAGGAATATTTCAGGCAACCCGTCATGGTCATAATCGGCTATGTAAAACGTATTGGGGTTGCTGTTATCCAAACCCTTGATATAGCCCCCGTCGATATTAAAAGGAAACTCATAGGTGATTCGGGACGAGCTTAAAAACAGGCTGATCCGATAACAGCAGTGCCCGCCGCCGCTGAACGTATACATAATCTTGTCGTTCTTCCCGTCGCCGTCAAAATCAAATCGAGACAGGTACGGCACGGCATCCTGATTCGTGACGCAGGAGAAGAAAAGCGACAGCAGACAAAACACCATAAAAAAATAATTCACGTTTATTTTCAATATACTCATCCTCTGATAGTATGTATATCTGTTTTTTGGTGTCAAGTATCATGCGGAAGGAATGACGGAGACCTATCATGAACAAGAAACACCTGGGATTTTTTGATTTCATCCACCGGCCCGCGGGCCGAAATGGCGGCAACCCGTCCCCGGCCCGCGGGCCGGGGAACAATCGTAAGGCAATCCGTAATATCGTCCGAACAGCTATTCCAGCTCAAAGCTTACCAGTACGGTCTCCTTCACCGTTATCTGCCCCAACGCCGTGGCGGCCATCTCCGCCGTATTCCGGCTGTTCGCGTTTACCGTCATATTCGTCAGTAGGTAGCTGTCACGGTTCAGCCGGTTTCTCTCGGGCTGCCATTCACTGATGGAATAGGGGCGTCCGCTTTTTTGGCCCAGCTGCTCTGCCATTGCAGATGCCTTGTGCGCTGCGGCCTGCAGCGCCAGTGAGCGGGCCTGTTCCCGGTACTCGTTTAATTTTGTGGTACGGAACTGGATGTGATACACGTAATTGATTCCGGTATTTAAAAGCTCACATAAAAATTCTTCAAACCGATCAACCCGTATCAGGGTAATGGAAATTTGTTTATAGACGTTATAGCCATTAATTACCGGTGTTCCGCGGTCGTGACGGTCCGTGTAATACGGCGCCACATTCAGGTAGTTCGTCATTATGTCTTTCGCTTCGATGTTAAAGCGCTTGGCCACCTGCATGACCTTTTTTACGATTCGATCATTTTCCTCTCTGGCCGTCTGCAACACCTTATTCCGGGTGCCCGCCCCAACGCAAAAAACAATCTGGTCAGGGACTACCTTTACCTCCGCTTCTCCTACCACGGAAATAAGCCTCGGCTCGCCCGCTTGTCCGTTTTTGGACGAAAGCATAAAAAGCCCGACCGCGGCTATTACACCGATAATTAATATTCTGCCCGTAGACTCTTTCATAGATTTCTCCTTAAAAATGAATTTATATAGTACAAAGTGATTATGCGGTAATTCGCCGCAGGAGTTGTCACAGAATGGTAAAAGAAGGTAAAAAGTTGTAAAAGCGTAATTGTCCGGATTATTTTTTTTGGTTATTACTTCGTACGACGGATTTAATGTATATAGAAGGTTTCTTATGCAGATACAAGATCTGATGATTATAGTCGGCCCGGATGCACAGGCGCCGTGAACCTTGGCCCCAATTATTACAGAGCTTCGAAAAACGCGGCCAGCGTATGCGCTCTTTTTAAAATAAAGGCAACCGTCCGCATGTCGATATGAGCAGCCGCATCATTTTCGTACAGAACGTCATCCGCGGCATAAGCAATCAAGGTTTCTCCGGAAAAGTAGAAACGCTGCTCCTTTTCATCGCGAGTATAATAGAAAATAAGTTCCCCGCCCGGGTTGAATAGGTACTCCTTGGTGATCTCATGGACGGCAGCCTCTTCATGTACCCGAATCAGGAGCACGCATTTATCCCGCGGCATCTCCTCATTGATTTCCTTCAGCCGGTAATAGATGTCATAGACCGCCCGATAATTTCCCAGGCTGGGCCACGGGCTGTTTTCCGGGTTTACGTCCAGACGGTCATGGTAGAGGAACCGTGAACCGATCTGTTTTTTGATGTCATTGTATTGATTCCGGATGTTCCGGACCGCGCTGTTGTCCCCGTATATCAAACAAAGACAAATGAACGGCAGGATCATCACCGGGAAAAACGGGAATTTGATGAATGTTTTGGGCGGGAGCCCGCGCCGCTGCTTTTTTATGCGGTTTCTCCTTTGCATCTAATGCCCAACCTGTACATTAGAAAGCCGATTCTCTGATACCGTTGGAGTAATCAGCTTCAGCGTATACATAGGCCTTTTTTTGTCCATTGGAACCGATTTTCAGACAGGTCAAGGACCAGGGTTCACACTCATAGGCGAAATCAATATTTTTCCCCGACCCGGTGATTTCAACATTAATCGATTGAGAGCCGGTTTTTTGCCAGTTCACGATATATAAAAGAATATCTCCGTGACTGTTTTTATAGCCGTATATTCTGATATTGTCGCTAACATTATCCCAAAAAATCAATTTTGACAGATTCATGGAAGAAAACATTTTATACACATAGTATACAGGTTTTGGATTCATATTTGCGTCAATGAATCCGAGGGTCCAACCTTCCCTGATACTCCACGGCATTATGGAATAAATCCCTTCCTGGGCGGTGGACACCCCGATCATGTCGGCCATCCATAACCCCGCACTGAAACTGCCCGGTGCGGCATCCCGGGGCGGAAGCTTCGGGTCACCATTCCAGGAAAGATTCGTTTCACCGATAATCAAGGGTATCGACTTCCCGTGAGCATTATTTTTAATTGCTTTCAAGACCTTGCTATAGAATTTTTGGATGTCCTTGATATTTCTTTTCGCATTCCCGTAGGTTGACTGGGCCGCATCAAAGGGATAATAATGAACCGAAATATAATCCAGGTTGTGTGCGCATGCTTTGACGAATTGAGGGATCCATGTAAGATTATAGGATAAATCCAGGCCGATTATTTTAATACCCGGGTATTTTGCCTTTACCGCGCCGGCAATCGCATTGAAATCTTCGATGTACCGCTTGACTCCGAATCCATGTAAATACGCCACGTTATAATTCTTGTTATCGGCAAGCTCCCGGCTGTACATATCCGGTTCATTGCCTATTGAAACGTATTTCAGGGTCGTTTTTTTCATTGCGGTCCGTATCATCAGGAGCGCTCTGCTAATGCGTTCATTATTGGTTTTATACCGGGCTACCGGCAATTGGAGCACTGGCTCGGCCCCGATTGCCCTGCAATAATCGATAAAATTACCGATCGCCTGTGCGTCAACCGGATCGGGCCAGTCCACATCATTGTTGATCCCGCCGAAGCGCAGTAATTTAATTTTGAGGGGAGCCATTAATTTTTCCGTGCCGTTCACCGGGTTTCCCCAGGTAGGCACCCACGACCAATAGTTGAAACCGAACATAGCAGCGGGAACATCATTGACGACCGTGTCCTCATCAATTTTGATATTGATTGATCCTTGGTTTTTCTCAAGTTTACAGCTTGTTATAATACCGAAGATTACCATAATGAATCCCACGATAATAACTTGATTTCTCTTTTTCATACGGTATCTCCTCTTAAGAATTATAATAGAATCAGTAAACTTCATCAAACTGCTCCCGGGTTATTCTCTTCACATTCCCCATGGCAGGCATCCCCGCATAGGCTGAGCTAAGACTGTCTATGCGCCAGTATTTTCCGTATTTGAGGAGGTGTATACCTCCGGCGAAATAAGCATCGTTCAGCCGGTATAAAACCAGGCGTTCGGCTGCATCGTCAGCTCCGTAACACCGAGCATTCTTCATGAACGATTTCTTTGCTCGTTCACTGTTGTAAATCTTTGCAGGCGCGGGGAGCCTGATTTTTTCGACGGTCAGCCCGGCCAACTTGCGTGAGTCCGCGTCTTTGATAAACGAATCGACCATTTGTTCATCCGGATCGGGAATTATCCTTCCGTCAAAGGAAATATCAGTCAACATGCTGTAGAGCATGAACTTCACCTGGTTGGCCAGGCGGGACAGAATGGCAATCCGGTTCACCTGGGCCAGAACAGGCGACTGTGAGGGCGAGAGCATTCCGTATAAGACTATGGCATCCAATCTTTCGGTCATGGCCTTAAAATCAAATTTATCACCTTCATTGACGGCGCAGGCCTCAAACGCACCGGGAAGGTCATTGGCGGCCAGCCGGACGACAAAATGATTGATCGCCGCCTCCGGGGTTTCAAAATTTTTTTCCGGAAACAGGAAGTCTTTATCAGCAACGTCCTCCGGGTTAAGAAAAAAATTCAAAGAAAATAATAAAGCAACCCCTCCTAACAGTATTATTATTCTTCTTGTTCGTTTCACATGCATACATACCTCCATATGGTTTATTTTGATCTTTTTGTTTCAACCAACCGGATGTCGTCCAGCCAAATGGTGCGCCGGTCCGCCCTGCCGCACATAAAAGTAAGAAAGAGCGAATCATCGGCGGCCGGAATACTGTTTGTAAACTTATAGGTTTTGGCCTCAGGTCCCGCCGTAATTGTTTGTGATAAAATGGAATGATAGGGATCGTGTGCCTGCTGCAGCATCACGTCTATTTCCGCGGACGCGTCGGCCCTGACGGTAAACATCAAGGTATACTTCATACCCTTAAAGCTTTTTAGAAAGTAACTGAACTGCGTGTGCCAGTTCGTGCCGGTGCCGTGCTCCACATACAGAGCGGCCGAGCCGCTGCCGGCAAGCGGATTGTGCGTGTCACGGGTAAACCTCATCCGTCCTCCCTCCCATACCCGCACCGTCCACTCCCCCTTCTTTGATTCGAAATCACCTCCCCGCACTTTGTCTATGCTTTGCGGAAGGCTGACCCTGGCGGTATGAACTTCCGCCCCGTAATTTCCGCCCTTGTCCACGGCCTTTACCGAGTAATCAGAAACCGAACCCGCTTCAGGGTAATTGTCAACAAATGAGATTTGACCCGTTACGCCCAGGAAGGAATTGTCTTTAAAAATTTCATAGCGGGCAATTCCCGTATCGTCCCCGGCCGGCTGCCATGAGATATCCACACTATACGTTTTAAACCGTGCCTTGAGTGAGGACACACGGCCCGGCGGGCGGGAATCCTTTATCCCCATGGCCCTGCGCAGCGCTTTTTCATCACTCCCGTGGAAATAGAGTGCTTCCCGCATCTTTTTTTGGTAAAGTCCGGCCACCACCTCATTCGCCTCCAGCCTGCAGTCGCCCCAGTCCGCCCAGGGCAGGTGATATTCCCTGCTTTTGGCCGCCCAGTCCCAGTTTATATAACAGAGAGCCTTGATTACAGGATTGCTTTCTATGAACGAAAAATACGGACGAAACCAGGCATTCCAGTCCCGCTCCCCGTCGGTGGTGCCTATCCTGAGGGGGGTAGTCTCGGCAATCATCACGGGTTTTTTGTGCGCGGCGGCATTCTCCAGAAACTCCCTGGTGACCCTGCTGTCCATCACCTGGGGGATAAACAAACTTAAGCCCCACCAGTCCACATACTCATCCCCCGGGTAATAGCTCATATACCGGTATTTCCTGTTGTCCAGGGTATACCCTCCGGACTGCCGCCAGATATAGGCCGCGTTCCAGACCGTGGCCACCTCAAGATGATTCCGCCGTACCGCGTCGGTTATTTTCTTAAAGGCCTTCACATAAGGTTCGGGGGTATACCCATAGAAACCAAGGCCGTTAAACTCCACCCCGATGCGTAAAAAAGCGGGATGCCCCAGACCGTCAAGCAGGCGGCAGAGAAGTGCTATCTTATCGTCATACAGACCGGCGGCCACCTCCTTATCGTAACAGAGGCTGCCCTGGCCGTTGGACAGACCATAGGTCATGGAGAGGCCGATCTGTGGTATCAGGTAAACGTTATAGTTGGTTTGGTAATACCGCAGCTCCTGTGCCAACCGTTCAAAATCAGCGGGCACCAGGTCTTTTAACTGAAAATAACAGGTATAGAGTGCAGGCTTGAGTGTTTCGGGCATACGGATGAAGTACTGCCTGAAACCGTCCGCGTCCTGCCCGGCCCCGTCATACACCATATGCTTCAGCTCCAGGCGCGCGCCGAAATCTACGCGCGGTCCGGCATTCACGGTTTGAGGACTGGAATCCGTGGTAAAAAAAGCGGAAACCGTTATTACCGCGCACATAATCTTGATACAGCTATTCACGGGCACCTCCCTGTATAATTTAAGCTGTGTCCCACCGCAACAACAGCCGGCGGTTGCGGTACCGATATCTGAATTCAGTATAATACAATCTCCGCCGCTAAACAGGAAAAAATAACAGTAATGATGATTCCCACTCCTGCCGGGTGGGGAAATTGTGCGCCTGCCGGCCACGCCGCAGCGTCTGATTGGCTGCGGATTTTTCCATATCCGCTTGCCTTGCACCGGCTTTTTGTATATATTCCATATGAAGTTACCCTGACCGCAAGGATTAAATTCAATTAAAGAGAAAATTATATGGATACACCGAAGATTAAGAATATAGCCATTATCGCACACGTCGATCACGGCAAAACCACCCTGGTTGACCAGATGTTCCGCCAGAGCGGCATGTTCCGCGACAACCAGGTGGTAGCGGAACGAATGATGGACTCCCTGGATCTGGAACGGGAGCGGGGCATCACCATCGCTTCCAAGAACGGCTCGTTCCGTTACCGGGACCACCATATCAACCTGGTGGACACCCCGGGCCACGCGGATTTCGGGGGCCAGGTGGAGCGTATCCTGAAAATGGTGGACGGCGCGCTGCTGCTGGTGGACGCGCAGGAAGGCCCCATGCCCCAGACCTATTACGTACTGCGCAAAGCCCTGGCGCTGGGACTGCCCATTATCGTGATCATCAATAAAATCGACAAACCCGCCGCCAGACCGGACTGGGTTGTGGACCAGGTACTTGACCTCTTCGTCAAGCTCGACGCACCTGAGGAATGCCTGGACTATCCCATCCTCTTCGCATCGGCCAAGGACGGGTATGCCACCCGTGATTACCGGCAGAAAACAAACGATATCACCGAGTTGTTCGATGAGATCATCCGCTTTATTCCCGCTCCGG
This sequence comes from uncultured Spirochaetaceae bacterium, assembly GCA_964634205.1. GTDB lineage: Bacteria > Spirochaetota > Spirochaetia > SZUA-6 > RPPD01 > JAFGGG01. The sequence continues at coordinate 52,732 of CAZWKE010000002.1, read as the reverse complement.
CCGGGGACCCGGAAGCCCCGCTGCAGCTGCTGGTAAGCTCACTTTCCTATTCCACCTTTCTGGGCCGGCTTGCCGTCGGAAAAATCACCGCGGGCCGGATCAGCGTGAACGCTGAGGTGGCGGCCTGCCGCGGCGCCGATGTGACGTCCGTAAGCAGGGCTACCAAGATATACCGCTTTGAAGGTACCAAGATGGTCCAGATTGAATCCGCCGGTGTGGGCGAGATCGTGGCCCTTGCCGGTCTGGACAATGTTACCATCGGCGAGACCGTCACCGATCCGCAGAACCCCATGCCGCTCCCCTTTATGGAGCTTGATCCGCCGACCATGTCCATGAACTTCATCCCCAACGACTCGCCCTTTGCGGGACGTGAGGGCAGGTTCGTCACCTCTCAGCACCTGCGTGAGCGGCTCTACCGCGAGACATTAAACGACGTGGCCCTACAGGTAAAAGACATGGAAACCGGCATCGGCTACAAGGTTTCGGGTCGGGGTGAACTGCACCTTTCCATTCTGATCGAGAAGATGCGGCGCGAAGGCTATGAGTTTCAGGTGACACGGCCCGAGGTCATTATGAAAAAGGCTGACGGACGACTGCTGGAACCTTACGAGGAGCTCACCATCGATATCGATGAGGCCTATATGGGCAAGGTCATCGAACACCTGGGTACCCGCAAGGGCCGGATGAAGGACATGCGGCACAACAACGGTATGGTGCACCTGGTGTATACCATCCCCACCCGCGGTCTGCTTGGGTTTCGTAATATCTTCATGACCGAGTCCAGGGGTATGGGCGTTATGAACTATCTTTTCTCAGGATACGATGCCTATGTGGGAGAGATAAAGAACCGCAAAAAAGGCGTTCTTATCTGCATGGAGGAGTGTACCAGCGTTGCCTACGCCCTGTTCAACCTTCAGGAACGCGGGCGGTTATTTATCGGACCCCAGGTCAAGCTTTACCAGGGGCAGATCATCGGTGAGCACTCGCGCGAGAACGACCTGACGGTAAACCCGGCCCGGGGCAAGAAACTCACCAATTTGCGCGCCGCAGGCAGCGATGAGAATATCATTCTTACCCCGCCGGTCAGGCTGAGCCTGGAAGATTACATCGCCTTTATAAACGACGATGAGCTGGTGGAGCTTACCCCCGATTCCATCAGGCTGCGGAAGATACAACTAACAGATTCGGAACGGAAAAACGCGGCCGTCCGGGCAAAACGCACGGCCGAAGATCCAGCGGCATAAATGTCCGGGCGATCGCCCCTAAAATCTCACATCCGTATATTCTCCTGAAAATACACTGGAAATAAGGAACAGCAGACATGCTTTCCTGTGAAAAACCACACCCCTTTGACAATGAAACCGCTTTCATAAAGTATCAGGCCCATAATGCGGCAGATAAATGTCTACATGGATAGGCGTGGACGACGCGCGTCGGAAAGGTCTGGTAGGGTATGTTCTGTGCAAAATCGCAGCCGGGCATATGTATCCGGATTACTGCAAGTATAAATCAATTAAGAGGAGGTGAATATGCGAAAAGCCATATTCAAAAGACTGAAATCGGTTTTGGTGGTTTCAGTTGTTTTATGTTCTTTAGTTGCGGCGGGCTGCGCCCTGCCGGGGGGAGGAAGCCACACCAAGGCGGGAGTATCCTCAGCGTATGCGGGGGGATTCAGCCGCGCCATAGCAACAACAACTCCGGGCTTACTGCCGAGATTCGGATACCCTTACGGCCTGGAGAATGCGCATAATGAGACCGACGCCTATCTCCAGGGAGAATACCGGGATTGGTGGAATCATTATGTGGTAAGTGACGGGGACGGCGCCATGAGAGTGCAGCGTGACAAGGCCAGCAACTATGACACGGTGTCCGAAGGCATGGGGTACGGGATGCTTCTGGCGGTATATTTCAATGACCAGGCCACGTTCGACAAGCTGTATGCCTACGTTAAGAAGCATCTTGACAACGTCGGTCTTATGCATTGGATGGTGGGGGCGGATAATGTGGATATCAGCGAATTCAAACTGCCGGTCCCGCATGGTGATCCCTATATGAACTGGAAAACCGAATGGAACAAAGATGAGAGCGACAAAGTATATATAGACTCGAAAGTTGACCCCAGCGTGAAGACAGATCCCGATTATGTGAAAGTAGCCACCAGACGGAATAAAAATTCCGCTACGGACGCGGATGTTGATATCGCTACGGCCCTGTGCTTTGCCGCCTACCGGTGGAAAAACGGCGCGTATAACTATCTTCAGGAAGCGGCGGTGAATATAAAAACTATTCTGAAATTTGATGTAGATAATCACAACTTTCTCAAAAACGGGGACTCCTGGGGAGGCAGTGAAGGATGGAACCCGTGTTATTTTACACCGGCCTGGTTTAAAGTGTACAAGCAGGTAATCACCGATCATAAAACCGAGCTGAACGCTGTTTTCGGCGGCAAGCCGGATGATGCCATACAAAAATGCGATGATGTTCTTGATACCATGTACACGCATATGGCGTATATCAATGCCGTGAACGGAACCGAGGGCCTGTACCCCGACTGGTGCGATACCTCGGCCGAAGACGGGACCGTGGGAAAGGCAAGCTTAAGCGACAGAAAGTATTACCTGGATGAGGATAAGGATGGGAATGTTGATGACCGGGATAATGACGGAGATATTGATGAAGATGACGCCTATTCTCTGCCGAGTTTCAACTATTATTACGATGCGGTACGCGTGCCCTGGAGAATCGGCATGGATTACAGTTGGTACGGTGATACCCGCGCCGAGGCAATCGTTCAGGAAATAGGAGAGTTTTTCAAAGGCAAGGTAACCACCCTGGTGGACGGCTATGCCATAGACGGCAGCGCGTGGAAATGGGCCGACAGGGACGGTTTCAACGGCGCGACGGGCGGCACGAATCATTCCGTCACCTTCATTGCCATGAACGCCTGTGCAACCCTGACGTACGGGGACAGCTCGTATGCGTCGGACTTCTATAATGAGGTAAAAGGCAATAAGGAAGACTATACTGCTGATCACAATTACTACGGCAACTGTGTACGCATGATGTCCCTCTTATACTTGTCCGGCAGGTTCGTAAACTTTGTTGACCTGGGCAGCTGTAAACTGGCGCGAAAACCGGCGGACATAAAAACCGTGGGACCGCTGACCATCGATCTGGCGTATACGGACTTCGGGGTCTACGGTCTTTCGCACTGTGATTTTCACGACAGGGCCAAAATGTACAACAGTGACGGCAGCGGCTACGCCAACATCGGCTCGGGCAAAAAGGATTCCCCGGTGGACGACACCATGATTTCCGGATATTCCGCCAAGGTCGGCGATATTATCTGCGGCGTGAAGACGTTGTGGTTAAGGGGAACGCTGCTTTACGGTAACATCCTGGCCAGGGGAGACACCACCGGCAGCGCCTACAGACGCGCGGACGGGATTATCGCCAAAAACCTGGGGCAAGATCCCGGTTGTATGGATTTCAGCGTTGATATAACGAGGTTCAATTCCACCCCAAGCAGTACTCCCATCACGGTAGAGAGCGGTACAACCGTAAGTAAAGACCAGGGTATATACGGAATCGTTGATATCCGCGATAGAGGCACGTTGAACCTGAACAGGGGTATTTATTATTTCTATTCATTAAACACCGGTACGGATGTACACCTCAATTTTGATACCACGAACGGACCGGTTGTGGTCTGTGTACTGGACGAGATGCAGATCAAAAGCAGGACCACAATCACCGGTGATGCCTCCAAGATCTTGTTCATCTGCGGAGTGGAAAACGGCAACAAGGGACCCTATATCGGACCGGAAGTGAACTGGAAAGGGACCTTGATCGCGCCGCGGACAGGGTACCTGAACGTGGATATCGGCAGCAGCGGAAGCGTACAGGGCGCGTTCTGGGGTGACAAGGTGGTCATTCATCAGGAAACGAGTATATACTTTGTGCCGTTCGACTGGGATTCGTTTGTTTCCGCTCCCGGCCCAAGTCCTACTCCTACACCGGGCCCGACACCCTCTCCGGGTGTCTCGTGCGACAATCCCACCACCATCTCCGTTCCGTTCACCAAGGATGGCGCCGGAGAGTACTGCTGGACGTTAAGCGCGGCTCCAAGTTATATAAACTCATGGAACCTGGAAGAACTTACTATTAATGGGGAGGACTTTACCAACCGTTGGGTAGGAGGTTCCGCCCTCCCCGCCAAAGTCAACGGACTGTACTATATTCATTACCGCGCCAATTACGGCTGGAGCCACTGCGAGATAAGGTAGAAGGGAAACAAATTTGATTTGTAATTAAAAGAAAAAGGGCTGTCCTGATTTTACAGGCGGCCCTTTATTAATATAAAAAAATAATATGAATCAGAGAGTTGTTGCGGACCCCGGGGGGTATTCAGCAACACCCCGGCGATGATCCATGATCACTTCCCTTAAAGCGTATACCTGTGTTATACTTGTTCATGGCTTGTATCTCTTTTCCCGGTATGTTATAGGCCTTTTCATTCAGAATCATTGTACCTATGAGTATTAGATTAGATTTTTATTTTATTGTAACCTCCATCGGCATATTTCTCGCGCTGTTTCTTGCACTCGTCATTGTCGGAATCAAAAAAGGGAATCGGAAAGCAAACGTAATTTTTTCAATTTTTCTGGTTCTTGTTTCGATAACCATTTTCAACCTGGGCATTCTTATTGATGGAAATTTGTATCTGTATTTTCCGCATCTATTAAAAATCTCAACCCCCTTTCTGCTGCTCCTGGGACCCTTTTTCTTGTTCTATGTGAAGGCCTTGATTACACGCGATTTCAAGTTTCATAAAAGAACGCTGCTGCATTTTTTACCCTTTTTTATCATAATTGGAATTTATTTCCCCTTTTACATACAAAGCGGCGGCTTTAAAATCAATTATATTCAAAATTGGCTGAACGGTAAAACGGAACCTTATATATTAATAGAAGAATATATCTTATTTTTTATAATCATCATCCACGTACTCTCATATATTTTCTATACCAATATCATGCTGATTAATTATGAAAAATCATTGAAACAGGTCTATTCATCGATCGAAAAGATAAATCTGAAGTGGATAAGATATTTTATTTACGCTTTTTTTATCGCAGTAATAGGGTTGATATTAATTTTCCTATTAATAGTTTTCTTTTTCAAATTCGTCCAGGTATATAAATTTATACCGATTATCATTTCTTGCAGCATCTGTTTTTTGGCTTACCGGGTATTAATACAACCTGAAATTTTGGCGGGCATTGCATTAATTACGTCAAACAACAAACAAAAAAGTAATAATAAAAACAATCTCACAATACTCAAAGACAAAGATGCCTCTATCAACAAGTTGATGGAAATAATGCAAAGAGCAAAAGTATACAAAGACCCCCAATTGACACTTCCCAAACTTTCGAAAAAACTCAATATCAACAGAAATACGCTTTCCTTTATCATAAACACCTATTTCAAAGTAAATTTTTATGATTTCGTAAACCGTTACAGAATCGAAGAGGTTAAGAAATATCTGCGCAACAGTGAATCAAAAAAAGTAAACCTGCTGCATGCGGCGTTGGACGCGGGGTTCAATTCCAAGACCTCGTTTAACGTAATATTCAAAAAATACACAAAAATGACTCCCACACAGTATAAAAATCAATATTCAAAAATCTAAAAAAGTTCGAACAGATAAGTTCGAACGACATACTTTGTAAAATTGTGTACTCTTCCGCCATATACTTGGAAGAAAATGGAATATTTTACAACTGATAAGATATTAACATTAAAACATTCGGGCTCAAAATACAAATTTTCACAAGAATTTGCCACCGAAATTTCGCCTTTGTCGCAGAAAAACAGTGCAGCATACACCATCGCCGTGTGCATGGACAGTTTTTATGACTCGTATGAAATTGAAATATTAAACGGAATCAAAAAATATGCAGAAACATACGGGCTGCGGCTTATATATTTTACCGGAGGGGCCATAAACTCCCCTCACTACGATGAATCAAAGAAAAACGCGGTTTTTAATCTGATATCCCGAATTAACGTCGACAGCATTATTTTATTGTCGTCTTCCCTGGGAAGTTACTGCAGTAAAAGGGAAATGGAATACTTTTGCCGTCATTTTGAAAAAATACCTATGGTGAGTATCGGTATCCGGCTGGACGGGATACCAAGCATAACCGTTGATAATTACGGCGGTATGTACAAATTGCTTGTTCATCTGCTTGAAGTCCATAACTGCAGGCGCATGGCATTTATCCGCGGACCCGAGAAGAATGAAGAAGCGCAGGAAAGATTCCGGGCTTATAAAGATGTCTTGACCAGTTACAACATCCCATGGGATGAAAATTGGGTGTACCCGGGGACATTCTCGGGTTGCTCGGCAAAGGAAGCGGTAGCGGAATTAATCCAACATTGGGGCCTCTATTTTGACGCGATCGTGGCGGCGAATGATCTCATGGCCGTACAAGCCGTTCAAGAATTAAATCTAAGGGGCATAGATGTACCGGAAGATGTTATTGTTACGGGATTCGATAATCTCTCGAATGAGAATTGTTCCGCATATTTTTTGACCACCGTAAACCAATCGGCGTTTCAGATGGGGTTTACGGCGGCGGAATCACTATTCGGATTGAGTATCGGCCGTACTTGTAAAGACCTTATCAAACTACCGACCGAACTTATACTACGCTCCAGCTGCGGCTGTATTCAATCGCAAAAAGAAAAAGACGATCCTGATCATTTTCCAAAAAAATGTAAGACGGAAGCAGCGGGAACTATGAGCCGGAAATCACTGTTGTCGAAAAATAATGAAAGAGGATTTGTATTCTCTGTCCTCTGCAAAGCCCTTGGCACCGTAAAAAATATTGAAGGATTGAAACGGGCACTCCTGGAGGCCTTTCCGAAATTACATATAAAAAGTTGTTATATTTCACTATTCGAAAGTAATAAATATTCCAGAAACATATTTTTTTATAAAGATTATAACATGAGAAAATTAAAAGAAACGGATGAATCATTCCAAACATATGACCTTGTTCCGGGGGGAACACGGAAACTCGGCAGGGAAAATGACTTTATCATGATGACTCTTTCAAGAATGAATGACGCACTGGGTTTTGTATTATATGAGAGTGAAAATTCGCAAAATGAACTTTTTGAGATACTTACCTTAAACTTAAGTTCTGCCCTGCAAAGACTGGTGGATGACGATGTATTGGAAACAACTTGTAAAAAAATTAACCCCGATTACCAGATCCACAGTTCCCAAAAATATAAATATCTGAAATGCGGACTGCCGGATGGGAAGGCAAAGTGGTTCTATAAAAAGCTGTTGAAAACTATGGAAAGTGAAGAAATATATAAAAATCCTGACTTAACACTGCCTGATTTAGCTGGTAAGCTGCATATTTCACGTAATCATCTTTCTCATGTTATAAATGTGTCTGCCGGAGTCAATTTTTTCGATTTCATCAACAGGTACAGAATCAATGAGGCAAAACGCATTCTTTCCGATCCCGAAGCCGAGAATTTCAACATATTGAATATAGCGTTTGAAGCGGGATTCAAGTCCAAATCCACATTTAACAAGGTATTCAAAAAGTTTACCGCCAAAACACCCAAGGAATTCCGCAGAGATAAAAAAATAATAAAAACCGCAAATGTTTCTGCCGTTATTCGTTAGTAAAGCCAAACTCATAAAATATTTTTGAAAGGAAACAAACATGATCCAAAAACTGAGTTTGGCGTTTTTTATAATCGCATTGCTGGCGTCGTGCGCAATGCCGGGGACAGGTCCCGCGGCAGCCGGCAGCGGCAATGTACAGTTCAGTATAGGCCGGGCGGCCCGGGCAGCGGTGATACCTCCGTCCGAGGATGTGGATGCCGTGGTGGTGACCATCGAGGATTCCGGCGGAAACATCATCCACGACATGCAAAGGGTTGCTTTATATGATATGGGAGGCGGGTTTCGATCATGTCAGGATTCCCGTGCGCTGGTCTACCCACACCCTGTATGAAGCCTACACCATCATCAGGGCCGACAATCCCACCAGGAAGATCGTTATCGGCACCCCGGACTGGGGCGGCCTGTACGGCCTTTCTTCCCTGGAAATTCCGACCGGTGACCCGAACATCATCGTCACCTTTCATTATTATGAGCCGCTTTGACTCGGCCGTACAATGGGCAAAGGCCCATGGTGACGTGCCCCTGTTGCTGGGAGAGTTTCACGCGATCAAATACGCGGAGCAGGCCTCAAGAATCAGGTGGATTACCTACATTGCCAGAGAGGCGGAACGACGGGGAATCGCCTGGTCATACTGGGGGTTCTGCTCAGATGAGGCGGGAATCTATGATGAAACAAGCGATACCTGGGAAACGGACATCGTGCACTGCCTGATGCCGGGTGAATAGATTTTAAGTTCGGATGACGGGGCCGCCCGCGTTTATCAGGCGGCCCTTTTTTTTAGTCCGTCGGCCTTTTTTGCCCGCCGGAACCGGGACCGCAGAAACACCCGTATCACCCGGTCAACGTATTTTTCCCGCTTTCTCTTGCCTTATTCCCGCTTTTCCTGTATATTGAAGCAAATATTTTATGTGATATTCAGAATTAGTTAGTATTTTTTGTTCATAAGACCAATAAATCCAATATACGTTTTATAAATAAAAACAACTCATAACAATCTCTGTAAGGTCACACATGACCTCTCCCTTTCAGAGGGAACAGGTCGGAGATGGAGTTATTTTATGTGTTTTAAAAAGCTCGGCCTTAAGGCCGAACTGCTAAGCGCGATTAGTGCGCGGGGATATGAAAATCCCACCCCGATTCAGGAACAGGCGATCCCGCATATTTTAAGGGGTTCCGATGTGCTGGGCGGCGCCCAGACCGGTACGGGAAAAACCGCGGCCTTTACCCTGCCCATACTGCAGTTGTTAAGCGCAAACAGACAGGGCGGGCTAAAACCCCGTGCCCTGATTCTGGCCCCTACGCGCGAATTGGCCGCCCAGGTGGCAAAAAGCGTGACGGCGTACGGTAAACACCTTGCGCTGCGTTCCGCGGTGGTCTTCGGTGGAGTCAATATCAGGCCCCAGATCAGGGAACTCAGGCAGGGAATTGACATTCTGGTAGCCACACCGGGCAGACTGCTTGACCATGCGGGGCAGCGCACCGTGGACCTGTCGGAAGTGGAAATCCTGGTCCTTGACGAGGCGGATCGCATGCTGGATATGGGTTTTATTCACGATATTAAAAGGATTCTCAAGCTCCTGCCGCAGAAACGGCAGAACCTGCTTTTTTCCGCTACATATAACCACGCTGTCAGGGAACTGGCGGACGGGATTCTTCACAATCCAAGCATGGTTGAGGTAAGCCGCCGCAATACGGCGGTGGAATCGGTTACCCAGCTTATGCATCCCGTGGCCCGCGCCGATAAATTCAAACTGCTTACACACCTGATAAAACAGGGCGATGTAAGCCGCGCACTTGTTTTCATACGCACAAAGCACGCGGCCAATAAACTGGCGGCAAGACTGGTCAAAAAAAGCGTCCGTGCCGCGGCCATTCACGGAGACAAAAGCCAATCAGCGCGCACCCGTGCCCTGGCGGATTTTAAAAGGGGAAAAGTTGATATTCTGGTTGCCACGGACATCGCATCCAGGGGCCTGGACATCAATCACCTGCCCCAGGTGGTCAACTACGATCTGCCGGGTATACCTGAGGATTATATTCACCGCATCGGGCGTACCGGCAGGGCCGGCGCAAAAGGTCTGGCGCTTTCACTGGTGAGTGACGAAGAAGCGAAACTTCTCGCCGGGATTCAAAAACTACTGTGCACGAAGATCGAGGTACGGGAGATAAATGGATTTCAAGATGAGATAGGCGATACCGACAGTTCCGCATTCCCCGCACCGCGTACACCGTCCGTACAGATGAAAACGGCCACAGCCGGATTCAGGCACCGACGGCGGAAAGCAGCCGGGGGTCACGGCCGAAAAGCAGCCGCCGGTTATAACAGGGAGAAGGTCGGCGGCCCCGGCCGAATTCAGTCAGTGGGATTTTATCCGAAAACTGCCCTTTAACAACAGCAATGCTCAATGTTTATATGTAGCATTGCTGTGTGCGCAGTATTCTGTGTGACGGCAGCCGCCGGCGTCGATAGATGTTTTAACAGCCTTACGGGGACCCATGGATTATTTTAACCCTGCCGACCTCTCCGGATTCCATCCTCACTTTTATGCCGTGAGGATGAGTCGGGGAGTTTGTCAGGATGTCTTTGACAATTCCTTCGGTCAGTTTTCCCGATCGTTGGTCCTGTTTTTGCACAATTGAAACATGAGCCCCCTTTTTGATATTACTGCGTGTGTTTCCGTTCATTAAGCATTCCTTTTATTTTATTGGTATCCGGCTGCCGTACAAAAAATGGCCGTTACAAGAATTACTACTCCGCCGCCTGTTCGGGGTATCCCCGGATTATTTTCAGGGGGAGTGTCCGGCATTCAATGTTGTCTTTGGTCAGAAGCAGCTGCATAAGTTCTCCGCCGGAATCATGTCCGTCCGTGATAAAGTCGCCGAGTGAGTACATAATAAGCTTGCGTTTATAATATTCCATGTGTGCGGCATCGACGGCCGCACCTTCCGGACCCCGGCCCAGAATAATATCGGCCCCGTTGTCAATAAACCCCCTTACCGCCTGTTTCCGCGGCGCGGAAATGCCGCCGCCCCCGTTAAACTGATAAAGCACTATCAAATGGTCGGCATTCTTGGCCGCCTCCCTGATACGTGCGGCCTGTGCACCGGACCCGCCGGCCTGCCCGTCCCGCTCATTCAGTTTCAGCAGGTTTACCGTGATCCCGTTTTTACTGAAAGAGTAAACCTTGTCCGTTTCGGGAAGGTCGAAAATATACAGATCATAGCCCATAAAGAAGCGGTCTTCCTCCCCACGCAGATCTTTTAAAAACCGGGTGACAGTGGTATCCTTGTCCTGCCGGTAGCCGCGGTCCCAGGGCCACTGCGTGCGCAGAAAGAGCACACGATTTTTTGTGCGGATGTCCCCCGCCGCCAAAACGGTGATATTTTCCCGGCGCTCCGCTTTCCCCGGGAAAAACGCAAAGTACTGGTGGCTGGTACTCCGTTGTTCTTTTGTATGGGTAAAATCATCACTGTTGGTATGCAGCAGACGCACAGCCCTTTTACAGCCGAAAGCGGCCATAAGTTTTTCTATCACATAAATCGAAGCAGGCGAGTCTATCTCCAGGGAAAAGAGTCCGCTGTAATTAAAATTGGAAATGGTTGTATAGGAGGTAATGTCGTGAAAATCCGCAACCTCTTTGAAGTTGTAATGGGAGAAATCCACGCTGGCCAGAACCAGGGCATCGGCGGGGATGATCTGTGAAAGTTCATGTACCAGGGCGTCCAGTTCCGCGGTCCCCGTCCCCCATTTTATGATTATGGGTACAATTTTGGCACGCGGGAAAAACCTTTTGATAAAGGGTGCGTGAAAGAATACGGCATGCTCCCGTAAAAAGGCCCGGTCATCCCTGAATACAATGCCGTTTTGGACAAGCTGACGGACGTACCCGGAATCCACCTTAAGCTCACCATAAACCGTGTTATACACACAGGAATCCATGGTCTGGATGTTATGCTTCCCGCTGTCAAAATGATTAGGGCCGATGAGAAAAATCGTCTGCGGCTGAATTACCTTTTGCAGCCCGCGATAAAAACGGGCCACCGCCGTGGTGGTGATGGCATGATGCGGAAGAATCACACCCCGCGGCGCGGCGGGGAACTGCAGAGGCGCCCCGCTTGCCATAATGTGGTTCCACATGAGGGTATCGCCGGGGTAAAAAGAGTCAATGCCGACCTGACCCTGCAGCAGGATAAGACAACAGCACAAAAAAGGGAGAATGAGCCTTTTTTTAATACCTTCTCCCGCCCCATTCCACGACCGTGAATCCTTTCCTGCGGACCCGGGTCAGTTTCTGTTCCTTGACGGAAACGGTTTTGTCCAGGGGTTTGGAATCAAAATAAACCCTGATAATCGTCTCCGGCGCCGGGGTGACCTGCAAGGGGGCGTCATGATTAATGGCAGCCGTATCGTAAAAGTAAATGTAATAATACTTCCCCTTTGTCAGAATGGGCAGCCAGAACTCTTTAAAATCCTTTATTTCACGCCTGTTCAAGCCCAGCAGGGCAAGTTTTTCGTCGAAAAACCCACCAAGCTCACTGGTCTTCACCACAAAGCCCGTATGCGGATGACCGGACTCTCCTTCCGGAGCCTCCCAGAACAGGTAGGGATATGACTTTCCGTCCGCCTTGTTCACCAGGGTGCCGTCCGGGCTTGCGGTAACGATCCAGCCACCCTTATAGGGTGGATCGGACTTGGAGATACCCCGTTTGGGATTTACTCTGACCGAAACCTCGGTCTTTTTTTCAGGGTAGAGATAGATAACGGGCTTGGCCCTTTCAGCGGCAACCTCGTGAACATAGACCGTCACCTGGGAAAAAGAGGTCTTCCCATCGTAGTATTCGGCGATAAAATTAAAGATATTCGCCCCAAAATGCATGGAATCATCGTCGAAAGTGGCCGTATAGGTAAACCTCCCGCCTTCCTGCGAATAACGTACACCCATCTCTTTTATCACCGTACCATCGGAATTTTTAAGCTGCACCTTCATCTTTACCGGTTTTCCGCTTACCCTGCCCCTGAACTTAATCGTATTCGCTCCGTAATACGCCCTCTCATTCCGGGGACTGCTGACGGTGACGATCCTGTTCGCGTCACCCCGGGTATTTATGAACTCGGCAAAACACCAGGCATTCTTGTAGACCATCAGGCTGCCCAGCGGTTCCTTGTATTCGATGTAATACCAGTAATTGTTCCATTCACCGACCTGTTTTCTTTGTGTTGTTCTGGCCAGGACCCGGATATTGGTGCCCGCCAGAATGGACCCCCAGCTTTTTATCCTCCCGGTTGCCCCGTCCCGGTAAAAAAATGTCATGTACTGAAAATCGGTAGAAGGGCCCTTACGGATACGGAGATTTTCCGTGGTCGCGCTGAGCGTATATCCCATGGTTACCGCGGAGATGTCCTTGATCGTGATCTCTTTGTCTTTTTTCACGAAATAGTTTTTGTTCCACAGAATGAAGCTGCCGTCCTCGTTGCGAAGAGAGAGGACCGATTTGGGATTTTGCGGATCATACACATAATACAGCTTTACCTTGTTTGCGTTCATAAACGAGGTGTCGAAGACATCTTCTATGGTACCTTTGGGAATAAGGAAAAAATTATTTCCATTTTTATACCATATTTTCCCTATCATGGAGCCGGTTTTCTCTCCAAAGGTATAATACGCCGTATAGGAACCGTCTTTGGAAAAATCAAAGCTGTACTCGTCGTTGTACCATCTGCCGTCGGCCAGCGCTTTCTGAGAAAGTTCGTGCGCCTGGGCGAAAAGACTGAAAGAAACGGCCGCCATTATTATAAAAAACAGGATTTTTTTCATCATAACCTCCACTGTTTGATTGTGGGACAAGTTATTTAAACATGCCTCATAAATTGTGTCAATATGTACCAACTATCCCGGCTTTTTCATTTCTCCGTGTTGAGAGTAATACAGAAGACCGTACCTTGCGTCGGTGTACTGGTGAAACCAATCTTTGCTCCCAAACATGTTTCACCGAAAAACTTCATGGCATAGGTTCCTATACCCCGCCCGCATCCAGCTCAAAGGCCGCCGAACATCGCGGCAAACCTGGTTTTGGAGGGCAGGATGGCTCCCAGGCTTTGTTCCAGGTCGGAAGATGATGATTCAGGTTTAAGGGAAATCTGCATAAATCCTTTGCCTTCAATCACCTCGGCATATTTTTTTACCTCGGCAAAAGTTGCTATTTTTTGCGCCAAGCCCGCAGAAAGCCATATCTTCTCCGCCATCATCCGCAGGTAACTTCCGCACCACCCGGAAGAGAGGGCTTTGCCGTCGGCGGGAATACCACAGGCCGTCTCGTAAGGAGTGGTATAAATCTCGGCGGAAAAGGGTGAAAAGTCCCAGCGGGTAACGAAGGCCTGCAGCCCGCCGGCGCTCATAACTCCTCCCATAAAATCATCAAGCAGGTCGGCGGCCCGTTTGTGCGTATTTTCGGGGACGGCGTGTAAATCAAGCCAGAAACAGAGGTGTACCGCAGGCGGGATATCATTTTCCCAAAACGGTTGTGTCCCCGGCCTCCTGCAGATAAGCAGGCCGCTGTTGATGAGGGTTTCCCGGATATCGGGCGAATAATGCTCGTTTTGATTATGTGTCGGCAGACTGACAAAAAGGTTGACGTCCGTAATGACCGCCTGTAGGGCAGCCTCCCAACTTTTCCCCCCGAGTTTCTTTTTTTTCGAAATCCGTCCGGTTTTATATTTTTGCTGTTGATTCCTTTGGATCATAAAACCCTCCGCGGTCCCCGTATAGTTTTCCTGAAGCAACGCCAGCCATTGCGCGGCCAAGGTCCGTACCATGACGGCCGTGTCATCTTCCAGCAGGGGAATGATCGCCATTCCGCACAGGCTCCTCTGCACGGAAAGTTGTCGCAGCGCCGTCTGAACGGCAAATGAATCGGCGCCGTCTTCCGGCACGGCGCAGTGAAGGGGCAGGCACGGCGATCCGATCACATCCACCGGTATTGTCAGTGAGGTGCTTCCCTCTTCCGGGTTCTCCAGGGGAACACAACCGGCGTACAGTGTTTCCTTACCGGGACCGGCAAAACACCCCTTCAGTACCACGTTGCTATGGGTGTCATAAAACCGCTCCATCTGTGATCTCATCTGCCCGTAATCAAAGCTGTACGGATCCTTTTTCATCCCGGCCACGACTGAATACCCTGGCAGTTCCCATACCAACAGGCGCTCCCCTGCCGCGCTGTGGGCCTTGGTAAAAGACCCGGCCCGCGTTTCATCGCTCTTCCTGCTCCCCCGCCTTATTTCCGCAATCAGACCCTCGCCGTTTATCAACTCCCGCTCCAGGGCGGGACCCCATAACACAAGCCGAATCCCTTTTGTCTCCCCGCCCCGGTTGGAAAACGAAAAATGATAATTGAAACCGAAATTCACCACACCGGAAAGCCCGAGATTATGTGACTGAATTTGAAAGACCGGGCTGCCGGTGCATTGTTCCTCGGTCTGGGCCTTGTTGTTCAGGCGGAATCTCAGCGTCACAAAGCCTTCCGTGTCGATATCCTGTAGGTAATGGTACCCGACCGCGCAATACTCCCTGTTCCAATCGAACAGCCCGGCAAAACCGGAAATTAAGGCTTCCTCCGCCAGAACCGGTTTTTCCTTTGCAAACAACTGCCGCAGGTTTTCCGGAGTATACCCCGCTTTGATGACCGTCCGCCATTTTTCGGCATGCCCCTGCCGTTCTTTTATTTCGGTTTTGGAAAGCTTTTCCCCAAAATACGCCGGATTGCTGTTATGGGAATCCACCGGCCTGCCGTTTTCAAACAGCACCATGTAAAGGACATCGCTGTCGTGTACGGTGATACCCACGCCCGCACAGGAAAGCGCCCCGGTCAGGGTTGTAAGCAGTGCGGATAATTTCTTCGGATCCTGGTCTTCGGTCCCCTGGTCATACACCCCCAGCCAGGGCTTCTCACCCACGGGTGAGAGGGCAACGGATAAATCCGCGTCCCCGGCCGTGCTTACCTGCGTAAATCCCAGTGAGGGGATGTATTGCAGTAGGGTTTCCCGGATTTTAGCGTGCATTATTGTTTTGTCAGCAGTTCCGGTGAATAACTGTATATTGGTAAAAAACGCGCCCATGGGTATATTTTTAGCGATTTCCGTCCCGGAGATCAAGGTGTTTGAACCCCAAGTATGTGCGTAAAAAAATACGCCTGCACTTGACAATTACGCGGACACGGGAATAATCAAAAGTATAAAGGATATGGACAACAAGGAAATAGCCGCACACTTAGAAAAACTCGCCGTGTACAAGGAGCTGGCCGGGGAAAATGTGTTCAAGGTCCGTGCCCTGGGACAGGCCGCCCGCACAATCGAAAATTACACCCAAAGCATGGCCTCACTGAAGGAACAGAACAGCCTTACGCAGGTAAAGGGCGTGGGCGCGGCCATTGCGGAGATCATCACCGACCTGCTTGACACCGGCACTTCGCGGGAGCTGGAAGAGCTGAAAAAAAACATTCCCGCGGGCCTGGACGAAATACTTACATTAGAGGGGGTGGGCCCCAAAAAGGTGCGGGCCGTCTGGCAGAAGCTGGGCGTTACCACCGTCGGCGAGCTGGAGTACGCCTGCAGGGAGAACCGGCTGCGCGACCTGGAAGGGTTCGGCGACAAAAGCCAGGAGAAGATCCTCAAGGCTATTGCGCGGCACAACCTGTACCGCGGGCGCTTCCTTTTTTCCGAGGCCCTGGAGATCGCGCACCTGCTTCGTGATGAACTTACGGCCGGCGGCCTGTTTTCCCGGGTAACGGTAGCAGGCAGCCTGCGCCGCGGCAAGAACATCGTCAAGGACGCCGACATCCTGGTGGTGCCGGCTCCGAAGGCGGCTGCAAAAGAGATTTCACGCGTCCTGACCGGCCTGGCCGACACGGTTGCCGGCGGCGACGCCCCGGACATCATCAGCGCCGGTGATACCAAGATCTCGATCCGTCGGTCCGGCCTGCAGGTGGATTTCAGGATCATCCCGGAGGAGTCCTACGCCTGCGCCCTGCAGCATTTCACGGGTTCCAAGGAGCACAACACCCAACTGCGGGGCCGGGCCAAAACCATGGGCCTTAAGATGAACGAGTACGGCATCTTTGAGGGCGAGACGCCCCGTCACCCGGCAACCGAGGAAGAGGTGTACAAAACCATCGGCCTGCCCTGGATCGCCCCGGAGCTGCGCGAGGCACACGGCGAGGTGGAAGCGGCGGAAAAGGGAACCCTCCCCGCCCTGTTGGAATTCAAACAGCTCAAGGGCATGCTGCATGTGCACACAAACTATTCGGACGGCGTGCTTTCCGTTGAGGAAATGGCACGGGAATGCATAAAGCGGGGATTTTCCTATCTCTGCCTCAGTGACCACTCCAAAAGCGCGTTCTACGCGCATGGGCTTTCACCCGAACGCCTGCTGGCCCAGGCGGAGGAGATCAGGTCCGTAAACCAAAAGCTTGCCCCTTTCAAGATTTTCGCGGGCGTGGAGTCGGACATCCTGGCGGACGGCAGTCTGGACTATAATCCGGAGATATTACAAAAACTCGATTTCGTCATCGGGGCCGTGCATTCCAAACTGGGCATGGGGCGTGAAGAGGCGACGGAACGGCTGCTGGCCGCGGTACGTAACCCGCACCTGACCATCCTGGCGCACCCCAGCGGCAGGCTGCTGCTTTCCCGGCAGGGATATGAATACGATGAGGACCGGCTGCTGGACGCCATGGCGGAACACGGGGTGGTGCTGGAACACAACTGCAACCCGCACCGCCTTGATCCGGACTGGCAGACCCTGCAAAAGGCGGCGCAGCGGGGTATCCTCGTTTCGCTGTGCCCGGATGCCCACGACGCGGCGGGCCTGGACCACGTGTACTTCGGCTGTGTCATGGCCAGGAAAGCCTGGCTGGGTACGGACGATGTGTTAAACTGTAAAACCAAAGAGGAGATCCATGAGTTCTTTACCCACAGAAAGAAAAAAGCGCGCGCGTGAAATCTATGAGATCCTGATAAAGATCTACCCCGACGCGCGCCCGCTCTTAACGTATAAAAACGCCTATGAGCTTTTGGTAGCCACAATCCTGGCCGCCCAGTGCACGGACGAGCGGGTGAACACGGTTACCCCCGGGCTGTTCGCCAGGTTCCCCGACGCGCACGGCCTGGTAAAGGCCGGGGAAAAGGAGCTGGAGGATATCATCCATCCTACCGGTTTTTTCAGGAACAAGACACGCAACCTGAAAAAACTCGGGGCCGCCCTGGTGGAGCAGTACGCAGGCCGGGTCCCGGAAACAATAGAAGAGTTGGTGGCCCTGCCGGGCATCGGCAGAAAGACCGCCAATGTAATCGCGGGATACTGTTACCAAAAACCGGCCGTGATTGTGGACACGCATTTCAAACGCGTGACCGGCCGCCTCGGACTGACGGACAACACCAATCCCGATAAAATCGAGAAAGACCTGCGCGCCATTCTGCCGGAAGAGATACAGACCGGCTTTTCCGGGGCCGTAAACTACCACGGCCGCTACCGCTGCACGGCACGCAAACCCCGGTGCCCGGCATGTGAAATCAAAATACTCTGCCCGTTCCCGGACAAGACCACTGCCGCATGACCCTGCTTAAGGCCGCGCACAGCATTTTTAATTGCGCCCTGGCCGCGGCCGACCCATACGCCTGCGTAGGGCGCGCGCTCACCCTGGAGGGCGGTCCCTCAGCCCGAAAAGGCAGACCCCTTTCCAAGTCGGACGGCTCCCTCACCCTAAAGGGCGGTACGCTTAGGCTCCACGGCATCGACAAGACATTCCCTCTGTGCGCGTTCCGGAAAGTATTCGTGCTGGCGGTCGGCAAGGCCGCTGCCGCCATGGCCCGGGCCGTGGAAGAGCTGCTTGCACAGTGCGAACTGCCCTGGGACGGGATTGTTGTGGTAAAGGACGGCTACAGCGGACCGCTCTCCCGTCTAGCCTGCACCGAGGCCGGGCACCCCCTGCCCGACCGACGCGGAGAAGAGGCTGCGCACCGGGTACTGCGGCGGCTGGCCGCGCTCAGCGGGCATGACCTGGTGATATCACTCATCTCCGGGGGCGGCTCCGCCCTGTTGTCGGCCCCGCCGCCCGGTATCGGCCTGGAGCAGAAGGTCTCCGTCACCAGGGCCCTGCTGGGTTGCGGCGCGTCCATCGATGAGATCAATACGGTACGCAAACACCTTTCCCTGGTAAAGGGCGGCAGGTTGGCCCGGGCGTCGGCCCCGGCCACGGTACTCAACCTGCTGCTTTCCGACGTTCTTTATGACCGGGAGGATACCATCGCCTCCGGTCCCTTCAGCGCCGACCCCACCACCTTTACGGACGCCCTGCACGTACTGGACCGATACGGGCTGCGGGGAAAAATCCCCGGGACCGTGCTTGCCCGGCTTAAGGCGGGAGCGGGCGGCGAAACCCCGAAGCCCGGGGATGCGATCTTCAAAAACGTGTATACCGCGGTTGTAGGGTCGAACAGCCTGCTGCTGGACGCGGCGGCGGCGGAGACGCGGCGCCTTGGTTTTCACACCCTGGTACTTACCTCGTGCGTCAGGGGGGAGGCGCGTGAGCTGGGAAATTTCCTGGCGGCGATTGCCCGCGAGATAAAGCGTCGGGAGCGGCCCGCCGCCCCCCCTGTCTGCATCCTGTTGGGCGGAGAGACCACCGTCACCCTGCGCGGAAACGGCAGGGGCGGCCGGAACCAGGAGTGCGTTTTGCAGGCCGTCATCGGAATTGCGGGCCTTACGGAAACACTTGTGTTTTGCGCGGGAAGCGACGGGACGGACGGCCCCACAGACGCCGCCGGCGCCTGGTGCGACGGAAACACCCTGCAGCGGGCCGTCGGCAGGGGACTCAGCCCGGATGAATATCTTGCGCGTAACGATTCTTACGGTTTTTTCAGCAAAACGGGAAATTTAATAAAAACAGGGCCCACCGGGACAAACCTGATGGACCTGTATATGCTGCTTATAGGAGAAGATTCGGGAAAATAACCATCCCGCACCGGCCTGCGGAAAACCGCCCCTATCTGCCGAAGCCCTCCCCCGCCGACCCGGATTTCTTTCCTAGATATTCATCTTGTTCAAACCGGGATTCAAGCCCTTTTGTGCTATCATCTCCACCAGCTTTTGCAGTTGGTGCTCTTCAATCACTCTGTCCATTTTAAGGTTTTTCCAGTAGGTAAGGTTCGGAAGCCAGAAGGCCAGCGGATGCCTCCAGTTTCCCAATGATCTTTTAAAGACAGCGGAAAACTTAAAAAACTTTTCCCTGACATACATATACCCATCGACAAGCTGGTCGATCGTCATGTTTTTGGGGATAAAGGTAGCCGTACAATGATCATAGAACTTCCAGTTTTCCGTGATCAGCCTGCCCTGGGCTTTAAATCGGTCATAGACATCGGTCCCGGGGTAAGGGGTAAGGATATTGAACGAAGCTGAGTTTATTTTGGTTTTGAACATAAACTCCAGGGTCTGATCGAAGATCGACGGATCATCATTATCCAGTCCGAACACAATTGAGGCATGAACGGCTATGCCGCTTTTCCGTATCTTGTTTACCGCGTCCGTGGTGGCCTGCAGATCCTTCATGCCCTTTTTCAGATATTTTATTTTCTCCACGGAAACGGACTCCAGCCCGATAAACAGGGCCGTGCAACCGCTTTTTACCAACAGCGAAAGCAGCTCTTCGTCCTTTACAAAAGAAATGGAAGCCTGACCGATCCAGCGTATTTTCAGGGGGATAAGCGCCTTTAACAATGCCTTGGCATATACCCTGTCCCCGATGATATTGTCATCCAGAAACATAAAATTGCGGGTCCCGGCGCTTTTAATATCCTCTACCACCCGCTCCACACTTACGTGCCGCACCTTGCGGCCGAAAAATTTCCAGACGCTGCAAAAGTCACAACAATAGGGACAGCCCCTGGACGAGACAATAGGTTGAATGTTCAATACGCCGGGGAATTTGATGAGGTCCCGCCGGGGTAAGGGATACGCATCGAGGTTTTCCGTCAACCCCCCCTTGTAAACAGGTCTTAGGGACCCGGAATCAAAATCATCCAACAACCGGTGCCAAACGGTTTCAGCCTCTCCGACCACCACCGCGTCGCAGTGTTCTCCGGCCTCGTTCGGCAGTACCGTGGGATGAATCCCTCCCATGACCACCTTCTTCCCCCTGCGCATAAACTCATCCGCTATTTCATAGGCCCTGGGAGCGCTTGCGGTCATAGCGGTAATTCCCACCATGTCGCAATCCGCCGTAAAATCCACGGTCTGGACATCCTCTTCAACGATTTCCACCCGATATCTGTCCTCCGGGGTCATGGCCGCAATGTAAAGCAGGGAAATCATGGGCATGCGAATATTTCTATTATTCTTCAGCCTGCTGTGTTCGGCGATACTGTGTGCCGGCGCAATCAGTAAAATTGTTTTTTTATCCTGCATAAGTTTTCAATTCTCCTTTCATACCTAAAAAAAAGTATCCGATCTAAATTGGGAGGTTTTGATAGGATCAGTAAAGGAGAAATATAGAAGGGAATGCTTTTTATGTGTATACTTTGTGCAACCTATCTTATGATAGGTCAATAATAAATAATTCATTAATCCTATTCTAATGGTTCATTATAGTTGAAATAGTATAAATAAGCAAACAAAACTTTCGTTTAAATTATTTCGAATAGAATAAAGGTCAGATCGTCCTTTTGTTCATTTCCGTGAATAAAATTATTCAGATCGTCAATCAGGTTGCCGGCGGCCTGGGTCACGGACTTTCCCGCCGACGAAACAAGCAGCTTTTCCACGCGTGCAATATCATACAAACGGCCCTCGGCATCCGAGGCTTCGATGAGCCCGTCCGAGTAAAGAAGCACCCTGTCTCCGGACTCGACCTTTTTGGTTACGCAGGTATAGGTATGTTTTCCGGTCAGACCCATAAACGGATTTGTGCTGATCAGGCGCTCCACGGTCCCTTCCGCCCGCCGGTACAAAAGTGCGGGCGGATGTCCGGCCGAGGAAAACTCAAAACACATTTTCTCCCTGTCCAGGATACCCAAAAACGCGGTGATAAAATTACCTCCGGTAATATCTCTGGTAATGTCCGCATTCATGGCGGAAAGGATCTGCCCCGCGGTGCTTAAGGGGTTGGAGTTCCCGGAAAACGAATTTTTGGCTATAAAGGAAAAAAGCGCGGCCGGGATTCCGTGACCGGACACATCCGCCACCATAAAAGCGTAACGATTTAAACCCACGCGCTTGACATCATAAATATCCCCGCCGATCGAACCGGAGGTTTTAAAGTAGGCGTGGATATGCTTCCCGTAGATTTCATCCAGGTTCTGGGGCAGCACGGCGCGCTGCACGTTTCTGGCGGTCTCCAGCTCATGGTTGATTTTTTGCAGCGAATCCTGAAGTTTCTGTTCCAGATCGCGGTGTTCGGTGATGTCCTCCTGGATAACCGCGTAATTGATGATCTTGTTAAAATGGTGTACAGGTGAAATCGAGGTCAGCACCCAGTAGGTGCCGTTGTTTTTTTTCCTGTTCAAAAGGTCACCGGTCCAGATTTTTCCCGCGGATACGGTCTTTTTAATCTTCTCCAACAGCGCAGGGGGGTTTTCCGCGGCAAAGAGTATGCTCATCTGTTTCCCGAAAATCTCCTGCGCGCTGTACCCGGTCTGCTCTTGAAAGGTCGGGTTCACATACTCGATGTTGCCTTTTGCGTCGGTAATGAAGATACTGGAAGCGCTGTACTTGACCGCGTGTGACAGTTTGTTTATCTGCCTTACCAGGGTGGCGGAACGGAGCGCACTGCTTAACTGGCTTTGCAGCGATTCATAGATCAATGCGCTGCGCAGGCTTGCCTCAAAAAACACCAGTCCAATCTGTTCCTCCTTGATATAAAGCGGCAGGAGGGCCATTGAGTAACGCCGGTCGGCGGGAAGAAAATCGGGAGGTACCAGACGGCGCGTCCGGAAGCGCACCCCGTTCTGGTCTTCCAATTCCAGCTGCTTGTTCTCCCTGAATCCGAAAATAAGCCGTGACCACTGCGGAGGCATGGATACATCGTCATATAACGAGATGTAACAACTGTCGATCCCCATACCGGGCAGCGTATCTTCCAGAGTGGACATCATCTCATCCATTTCAATGGAGGTGATCATCTGCTCCCCCAACCGCCGGATCATCCTGGTCTCCGAGGTCAGTGAACGCTCCAGTTCATATAACTGGCTGCGGTTTAAAATTTCGCTGATGACAATACGCGCCTGCTGCCAGAGATTCTCGGCCCTGCGCTCCAGTTCATGGTCGGTGATGTAATGCAGGTAGCAGCGCCTGAAATGAGAGATAAAGTTATGCCAGAAGCTGATGGGTTTGGGCACGCGCAGAATCTGGACCGCTGCCTCTATGGCGGTGATGAACTCGTAATTATTGCCGCCAAGATCGCTATGAAAGGCGTCGAAGATTTTGGAGAAATATTGTCTGTCTACATCGACGTTTTCGTTCAGGCCGGCATCGAGGATCTCGTGCATGAGTTTGACCTTGGGAATGGTAAGCCTCATGTCCCGGTGCACGATGACTAATGTTTCCACCTCGGACTCAAGCGCGGTCTGCGAGTGGCAGCCGCATGACTGGCGGACGGCCAAATTTGTTTTTACATGGACTACTTCCGGCACCACTTTACCGGCAAGCTGGTCTATCACCAGCTCAAAGGCCTTATAGGCCTGCTCGTACACGGGTTGGTGCACCGTGGTCAGGGGAGAGGGCAGGTAGGTGACCACCTTGTCCATATCATTGAATCCCACCAGGGCCACGTCTCCCGGGATGTTTATGCCTTTTTCTATCAACACGGACATACAGCCCTCGGCGTCCGGATCGGAAAAGGTAATAATGGCGTCAAAGTTCACCCCATGCTTTTCCAGGTACCGGGTAAGGAAGTTCGTGGCATAGGTGCGCTGGAAATCTCCGTCTCCGCTGACCAGGCCGGGATCATACTCCAGGTTGTGTTTGGCAAGGGCCTCGCGGTATGCCCGGAAGCGAATCCCGGCTTCGGTATTGGCCTTGGGGCCCTTGATGGCCAGGATTCTCTTGTGCCCGTGCACCGTAACCAGATGGTCCATGGCCTGGATAACCCCACCATGGTTGTCGATTATGACCGAGGGCACACCTTCGGCAACCGCGGCAATAGAGGCCTTGGCCATACCGCCGTAGCTGTGACAGAACTCGGTAAACTCCCCGGCGGAAATATAATTACTGATGGCCCCGCCGGAAAAAATAACACCGTCAATCCGCCGCTCGTCGATAAAACTATAGACGATATTCCCCTGCGCCTCGTAGCCCCTTTTTATTTTATAGTCATTACCCACATAACAGATAAGGTTGGTATCATAGCGCTTGGCCGCGTGCAGCAGAGCCTCCAGCAGCGAACGCCCGTAGCCGTCCGAAATGGAATGCGTAAGGAAACCTACCGTGGGTCTTTGCTTTTGTTTTGCCATCCTCCTCTAAATGATAGGAGACCGGGAAGCTGCTTGCAAGTATTTATACGCAGGAATCTCCAACCCTTGTCCTCTTGACGCGAAACACCTCACCAGTTGCTGATGCTCTCTAAAAGCAGGCGTTTTTTTTCTCCGGATTTCACCGATACACTGTCACTCCAATAGGTACCGGAAGAAGTGAAATGGAACCTGATCACCAGGCTCCCCGCCCCCTGCGACGGGATTTCAAGTGTATATTCTTTACTGTCACCGCTGCGAAACCATTCGGCATAAGAGTTCTGAACCAGCTTGTCCAGTGTTTCCAGGGGATACAGCCCCTCAACCCCGGCCGTGCACGCGGCACTCCCCTCCCCTTTCAACCGGGTCAATCCCGTCCCATCCGCACCGATGCTCCAACACGAAGTCTGTGTTCCGTCCGAGTGGGGAAATATAATGCTCCGTGAAGCTTCATCCCAGCGGAGGTTGTAACGATCACCGTTATCATTCAGCTCTTCGTGCAGGGGCATGGTAAGCCTGGTGAGCCGGGCGTTCTTGATTTGTAATACATATACCGAACCATTCCGCAGAAAAATAAAATAATCCCCGTAGACGGCCACGGGGCTGACACTGCCCGCCGACGAAAACAATGGACGGGGGCCGGCGGCCGTTTTTAACCAGATATTGGAGCCCTCAGCCATCAAGGTACTCCCGATGTCATATGTCTGTTTGGAGATGATAAACGCTTTGCCGTAACCCAGCCGCTTTATCCCCGTCAGCGCTTTTTTCGCGTCACGCTCATAATCGAAGAGACCCAGAAAAACCTTGTAATAATTATTCTCGAATATAATACAGGGGGAACGGTCTTTCAGTGTTTCCAGATCACGGGCCGCGCTTTTATATTCCTTATTGGCCGATACCTGGATCAGATATGCATTACCGGGGTCCCTGTACTTGTACAAAGACCGGGCCCGTTCCCTTTGAAACAGTTTGGCGCGTTCTTCATCGGATATATGGGTCCGGGCCGTCTTTTGCCCGGTGTTGTAATCGAACACTACCCGCTCCAAACCGTTAAACGCTGAAAACACGGTGAATACCAGTTTTCCTTCGGCTAACCATTCCAGGTCTTCGATACGTTTAAAGTCCGATGACGGATGGAGGTTATAGATAACCCGCGGCCGGGGAGAGGGTGCTTCACTGAAATCGAACAGGAGGATATCCCAGTCCGTGTGCACAAACAGTTTCCCGCCTTTCAGTGAATAGGCAAATCCTTTTATCAGGGGGGTCAGGGGAAGGCGGCTGCCGTCCCTGCTGTCCACCACCAGTATTTCAGCATGGCTTCCCGCCGCGCCCGTATACTCTACCGTACGCAGCACCATAAATCGCCGGTTGTCCAGCCAGTGGAAGTCCGAATAATATACCTGGGCCGCATACCAAGCACAAAGGATGGATAACGGCATAATAAGCAGCAACACACACAGCACTGTTTTTTTCATAAAAGCAGTATGCGCCATTTTGCCGGTCGTTTCAAGTAAACGCAAAAAGGGATTTCGGCATGTAAAAAGCCGAATTTTGTTATTGTACCTTGCGACAATATTCCGTTAGTATTACACTATTATCAAGGAGCCGCCATGGCCGCAGAAAAGTTCACTCCGATTACGCGAAAAGTCAATACCATTATCGTGCTTACCCTCATTATCGGGATTGGGACCATCATCGGCCTTTCTTACTGGTACATCTCTTCCACCACCAATACCTTGAACAATAAGAGTTTGAACCAGGAGGCCGAATACCTGTATCAAACAATCCGCACGATCATGATTCCCGGCCAGGCGTCCCTGGCCCAGGGCTATTTTGAAAACATCGCCTCTATCGGCGAAAACAAAATCACCATCTTCCGGCAGACCGGGAAAAAGGCCTTTTCGGACAATACCACCATCGAGTCGGTTAACCGGCGCTGGGGTTTTGAAAAATTCCATCCCGCAGCCAACCGGCAGGACGACGGGGAAAAACCGCTCGACCGATATTTTTCCCAGGCGCTGCAGCCCAACCCCGCGGGCAAACCGTTATCGTTCAGGGTGATAAAGAACAATAGGGTGTATGTGGATATTTACAAAATGCTGGAAAATACGATCAAATGCAGACCCTGTCACGGTGAACTGCCGACGGCGCGCGGCGTGGCCGCGATTGAAAAAGACATCACCAGTCAACTCAGCGACCAGTACCGGACCCTGGGATTTTCCATCATCATCTTTGTGTTCGTGGTCCTGAGCCTGGCCGTTATCCTTTCGCAGTTCATGAAAAACGCCGTCATCAAACCGGTCAAGGTGATCGGGGACGTGTGCATGGAGGTTACCAATGGGAATTTTGAATCCAAGGTAGCCATAAAAAACCGGGATGAGATCGGCACACTGGGACAGACCGTCAACCAAATGGTGGAAGGCCTGCATGAACGCTTTAAGCTGTCCAAGTACGTCTCAAGCTCCACTATTGACTCCTTAAAGACCGAGAAAAAGGGTGAGAGACTGCCGCTGACCATTTTATTTTCCGACATCAGAAGCTTCACCAGCTATGCCGAGAACAAGCAGCCCGAGGCGGTGGTGGAGTCACTGAATAAAATTCTTAATTTTCAGAGCGAGATCATCCATCGGAACAAGGGTGACATCGACAAGTACGTGGGAGACGAGGTGGTGGCCTTTTTCTCTAATGACAATCCGGAACTTTCGGCCTGCAGATCGGCGCTGCAGATACAACGGGAGCTGGCCGGGGACAGCAACACAAAGTACGGCAACCTCCAGGTGGGGATCGGGATCAACCAGGGCGAGGTCATTCTCGGCATGGTGGGTTCCGAGCGCCGCGCCGACTATACCATCATCGGTGATAACGTGAACACCGCATCGCGTCTGTGTGATGTGGCCAAGGCCGGGCAGATTATTATTGCCGACAGCATTTATCGCAAGGTGAAAGAACAGGTTGCAACCGAGGGACCGTATAAGGTAAAGGTAAAGGGGAAAAACCTGTTTCTCAGGGTCCATATACTCAAAGGGTTGAAGGGGAAAGCGAAATGAAGAAGCTTACCGTAATACTGGCCGTGGTGCTGCTGGGTGCGTGTTCCGGCGGCCGGGTAAAAAAATACCTGCCGGATGATTATTCGGGTTGGGAGAAAACCACGAATACGGTATTAAACTATCCCATATCCGGCCACGAAAATCATTTCAGAATCCCTTATATCAACGAAACCGGGGAAAAGCCCGAGATTACCGTGAAAAACAACCGGAAGTATTACAACTATCCTCCCGGCACCATCATTATCAAAGAGGTATACGACAAACTCACGGCGCCGGCCCCGGGGGAAAAACCCATTATGCTCACGGCCATGGTAAAGGCTCCGGATGATCCCAATGCCCTGGGCGGATGGGTCTGGATCGTAAAAACACCGCAAAACAAAGAGATTATTTTTAAGAGTGATTTCTGTATTACCTGTCATAACGACGCCAACAGCGCGCATCCCTACGGAGACAAGAACCCCGACGGCGAGTTCAGGGATTATGTATTCTTTCCCTACCATTATCAGAGCCGGGAAGAAAGTGAGAAATAAGCAAAATGCGGAATCCGCTCTCAGGTTTCCCGAATAAGACTAGCGGTTACCCACGGCAACCGCGGCGGCCCGCCTGCCCGCGTATGCCTCGGCAAGCGACTGGGTGACGATCACCTCAAGCATTTTTGTATTCGAATTGTACATCTTTAGTTTTCGCAGAGCGTCATGAAACACTATTCTACCGAAATTCACAACGGAAACAGTGGTACAGACATCCTTGATTTCCGCCATTTTTTCCGTGGTGATTACAAAAGTGATTTTCTTTTCTCTATTAAGCTTTTTCAAAAATCCGGCAATCTGATCCCTGCCGGCTTTGTCACAGTGGGCAAAGGGTTCATCCAGTAAAACGAGACGGGGCATATGCATAAGGGCACAGACGAGCTCGCATTTCAAGCGTTGGCATGGGGTCAGGGTATTTTCGGGAAATAAAGCCGCTGCCTTAAGATCAAGGCCGTCAAGCAAATAGTCAAGATTTTTTTGGAAACGCTTGTCCGTTAATCCGTATAACACCTTGAGGGAATTAAAGGTGTCAGCCACGGGAAGGTTCGGGGCCAACTGACTCTTCCCCGCAAAAAACATCCCGATATGCATCTGGTAATGGTCATTCTGCTCCCATGGTACAAAACCGTCGACCACCATAGACCCCTGTGAAGGGCAGAGCATTCCGGCCAGGATCTTTAACAATGTGGTTTTTCCCGCTCCGGCCGGACCGATAAGCGCGTGAATCGCCCGCCTGCGGATATGTAAACTCATATCCTCCAATGCGTGGACCATTTCCGCGCTCCTCATCCATAAACTCTTTGCATCCCCGGAGACAATGTCATCCTCATTATACCGGGAATGGTCCGTGGTAAATATTTTTGTTAATCCCTGTATCGTTATGATATCTTCCGCCGCTGCCATACTCTCCTCCTATGATAAGTCAGCATACCATACGACCTGTCACCTGTCGTCCGCGCCGATTGGCACGGACAAAATAATCACTCCCGGGGAATTTATGTAAACGATTACATTAATGCGGGAATTCATTTAAAAGAAACGCTATTTGGAGTATACTCTCCCGGATGAAAGGAAGAGGAATGAAATCACCGAAATCACGTAACCACCTATTAATCGCGACAACCGTCCTGTTGTTGTTCTGTCTCTGGCTGGGGTTAACCTCGTGTGCGGGGACGCCGGTGGGACAAAACGGCCGTTTACAGGTTATCGGAAACATGCTCTGCAATAAGCAAGGGGAACCGATCCAACTGAGAGGAATGATACTGTATGACGTGCTCTGGGGGGGTGACTATATCAATACCGGAACCTTCTCCCGGCTGCGGGACCACTGGGGCTGTACCCTGATCAGGGCAGCTTTGTATACCGAGAAAGACGGGCATTTTCGGGCGCCGGAGGGGATACCGAAAATGAAGGAAGCCGTAGCGGCGGCCGTTGATACGGGGCTCTATATCATCATCGACTGGCATATCCTCTATGACGGTAATCCCATAAAATACAAGGACCAGGCGATCGAGTTTTTCCGGGAGATGGCCGGTCTATATAAGGACGTGCCCAATGTGCTTTACGAAATCTGCAGTGAGCCCAACGGTGACGACGTCACCTGGGCCGGGGTGGTAAAGCCTTATGCCCGGGAGGTCATCACCGCCATCAGAGAGATCGATCCACATAATGTGATCCTGGTGGGAACACCGTTCTGGAGCCAGTGGGTGGACACCGCGGCCGACGATCCGCTTCAGTTCACCAATATTATGTACACCTGTCACTTTTATGCCGGTTCGCATTACGGCGATCTGCGCGACAGAATCACCGCTGCCATGGATAAAAACGCGGCCGTATTCGTAACGGAATGGGGAAGCACCGACCACACCGGAAACGGCATATTGTATCCGGAAGAGACGTATACCTGGGTTGATTTTATGAACGAACAGCAGATCAGCTGGGCCAACTGGTCGCTTTCTTCCAGACCCGAGACCTCGGCCGTACTAAAGACCACAGCCGCGCCCGACGGCGACTGGAAGGACAGTGACCTTACGGAAAGCGGACTGTTTGTGCGCTCACTGATGCGGGGTCAGAATACGGATATGGTACTTTTCGCCGACAGTTTTGAGAGCGCAAACTTTATTGCCGGAGGTTGGGAAACCGAGAATCCGGGTATAGATCACAAAAACGCCTCAGACGGGGAGACTTTCGCATTGTTAAATGGGCACAGCAGCCTGACCAAAAGGTTTGCCACGATTCCCTTTACCAACATCCGTGTTCGCTTCGGTTACCGCACCGGGGACACGGTTTCAGGAGATATCTTTCGGGTTGAGTGGTTCGACGGAGAGACATGGAAGGCGGCAAAAACCCTTGCCCCAAGCAATAACTGGAGCACAGTGACCCTTGAACTTCCTCCTGAGGCCGGGAACAACTATGATTTTGCCGTACGCTTCGTCTCCGATTTTCACGGTACGGCAACCGCGGGGCTTGACGATGTTGCCCTTATTATGGATAGAATAGAATAGAACAGAATAAACAGACTATAACAAGGAGCGATACAATGAAACAACGTGAGAAAAAAAATCGGATTATTTCGGTTTTCGGGTTGGGGCTGGTTTTACTGACCGGATTTTTACTGCTGACCGCGTGCGGCGGCAGACCGGTGGATGTCAACGGCCGGCTGCAGGTCATCGGGACCCAACTCTGCAATGCAAAAGGCGACCCCGTCCAATTGAAAGGGATGAGTTTCATGGATGTGGCGTGGTTCGGGGATTTTGCCAATACGTCGGCATTCACCTGGCTGCGGGACCAATGGGACTGCTCATTGATCAGGGCCGCGCTCTATACGGTAGGGGACGGACGTTTTCGCGCCATGGATGAAATCGATAAAATGGAAACCGCCGTGGATACGGCCATCGAGACCGGTCTTTACGTGCTTATCGACTGGCATATCCTCTATGACGGCAATCCGCAGAAATACAAGGAACAGGCCCTCTCCTTTTTCAAACAGATGGCCGAACGCTATAAGGACTCTCCCAATGTACTCTATGAAATCTGTAATGAGCCGAATGGAGACGACGTCACATGGGAGGGGGCAATCAGGCCCTATGCCGTGGAGGTCATCACCGCCATCAGGAAGATTGATCCGGATAATATCATCATCGTGGGTACGCCGCATTGGTGTCAGTACGTGGACCTGGCAGCCCAGGATCCCCTTCCCTATAAAAATATTATGTACACCTGCCATTTTTACGCCGGTTCCCACGGCAGCGCGGAGCGCGACAGAGTACGGAACGCGCTGGACAAAAAACTCCCCGTATTCATCACCGAATGGGGAACCACCGAGGCTGAACAGACCACGGGTACGGGGGTCTTTCCGGTTGAAACCTATGCCTGGCTGGACTTTATCAATAAAAAAGGATTAAGCTGGGCCAACTGGTCCATTACCATCCGCAAAGAGCCCTCGGCGGCAATGCGATACTACGCCTCGCCCGAAGGCCATTGGGCGGACAGCGACCTCACCGAAAGCGGCCTCCTGGTGCGCGCGATCATGCGCGGGCAGGAGAAGGACATGGTGCTTTTCGCCGACAGCTTTGAAAGCGCCAACTTTATCCCCGGCGGCTGGAGCACCAACAACGTCGGTATTGACCGCAACTCGGCCACCCAGGGGGAGATATCCGCGGTGCTGAAAAATCACGGCAGTTTGACCAAGGCCTTTGCCACGCAGCCCTTTAAAAATATCCGCATTCGCTTTTCGTATAAGACCAAGGATATGAGTGCGGATGATTCATTCAGGATTGAGTGGTTCGACGGCAGTTCCTGGACCACGCTGAAGAACCTCAGTCCCAGCGGGGGCTGGACCAAAACCACGGTTTCGTTTCCGGAACAGGCAAACGATAATGCGCAGTTTCAGTTCCGCCTGGTAAACGATAGTAAAAACAACGACGCCGCAGTAAACCTGGATGAAATATCCCTCATTATGGATAGAAAAAAATAATCATCTCGGTTAATATAAGCGGATGAGGCGTCTCGGCATAGACGCGGGCTCGGTCAGTATCGGGACCGTGCTGCTGGAAAACCAAAACATCATTTCCTCTTCCTACGAAGAGCACGGCGGAGATATCCGCAGCCGGCTGAAAGACATTTTGGAATCCGATCTTGCCCGTGATTGTCACGCCATTGGCATTACCGGCAGGGCCGCCGGCCAACCCGGGCTGCTCTTGGACAGTACACTCTGTGTCATTGAAGGCGGGCACTTTCTTGTCCCGGCCTCGCGCAACATTTTTTCCCTGGGGGCGGAGCATTTTATGCTCTGCTTTTACGACCGGCATGGGTCCTACAGGGAACACACTACCAATCCCCCCTGTGCGTCCGGTACAGGGAGTTTTATCGAACAACAGGCGGCCCGCCTTGGAATCTCTGTGCGGGAACTGGAAAAAAAGGCACTGGAATACACCGGAGAGGTGCCGAACATCGCCACCCGCTGTGCTGTGTTTGCCAAAAGCGACATCATCCATGCCATGCAGGAGGGGTATGCCCTGGAGGCGGTCTGCGCGGGCCTCTGCCGGGGAATCAGCCG
This sequence comes from uncultured Spirochaetaceae bacterium, assembly GCA_964634205.1. Classification (GTDB taxonomy): domain Bacteria; phylum Spirochaetota; class Spirochaetia; order SZUA-6; family RPPD01; genus JAFGGG01. The sequence continues at coordinate 20,384 of CAZWKE010000002.1, read as the reverse complement.
AACTATTGCCGACTCCCTGCTGAAGGGCCGGCAGCTCAGCGAACCGGCGGCTATGGTGGGCGGGGTTTCGCTGAATCGAAAAATCGTAACTGAGTTGGAACAGATTCTGGGAAAAAAGGTACTGGTGCCGCGGTACTCTATGGTCTGTGGAGCGGTCGGCGCCGCCCTGTTGGGCGACAAAGCACCCAAGGATTTCAGGCACCTGTTCACGGCAGATAAAAACGAAAAACAGGTACGGGAACCGTTGACCCTGGCCCTCAGCGACTACCCGGATTTCAGCAGTATCCGGCGCGAACTGCGGGACGGAGTGGAAATTGTATCCGGTCTTGGCGGCACCGCCCACCCTGGCCCACGGCCCGGCGGCCGCATGGGAACCCGTACACGGCCCGGCGGCGTCACCAACACGTTTGCACGGCCCGATGACCTAGCCAGCCGCCGCCCCGGGGATCAGGGAACGGACAACGGCCTCTACCTGGGCCTTGATATCGGCTCAACCAGTACCAAGGCGGTATTGATCAACAAACAAAAACAGATTATCAAAGGATTCTATACCCGTACCGGGGGCAAACCCATAGAGGCGGTACAGCTGCTTGTCAGTACCATCATCAAGACCATGGGGGAAGAAGAATGGTTTCTGGCGGGCGCGGCAACCACGGGATCGGGCCGCAAAATGATAAAGGAGCTTTTCCGGGCGGACATTGAAATAAATGAAATCAGTGCCCACGCCATGGCCGCGGCCGCGCTTTACCCGGAGGTTGACACCATCATCGAAATCGGGGGGCAGGACTCCAAGTTCACCCTACTCAAAGGCGGCAGGGTCTATTTTTCGCACATGAACTACGTGTGCGCGGCGGGTACGGGCAGTTTTATCGAAGAACAGGCCAGGCTGCTCGACCTGGAACTGGATGATTTTTCAGCCGCGGCGGGGAAAGGCATGGCCCCGTTTACCAGCGACCGCTGTACCGTCTACATGGAGCGCGACCTGGCCGAATTAAAGGGTCTGGGATTTTCCCGCGAATCACTGGCCGCGGCCGTACTCTATTCGGTCAGGGACAACTACCTGGCCAAGGTGGTAAACAAGAGCCCCATCGGCGAGCACGTGGTGTTCCAGGGCGCCACCGGCCGGAACAAGGCCCTGGTCGCCGCGTTCGAACAGATTTTGCAAAAACCCGTTCATGTTTCGCCCTACTGTCACCTGACCGGCGCATTGGGCGCCGCACTGCGCTGCGCGGAAAAAAACATGCAAAAAAGCGGTTTTATTACTGAGCAAAATGATTTTCAAATTCAGGAACAGACCTGCTCCCTCTGCTCCAACACCTGCCTGCTGCAGGTGGTACATGCCGGGCAGCGGGTATCCGCCTGGGGTATGAAATGCGGCCGCGAATACGCGGATACCCGCCGTAAACCGGCGGGCAAAAACCATGGGCCGGCTGGGCGATTCCGTGCAGTATTCTCCCCCGCCGCATCCGGGCAGGCCGATACCGCCGCAGAGGCCCCGGTCATCACCCTCCTGGACGCACTGTATAACCTGGAGTACAACTCCCTCTGGCATGATTTTTTTCACAAACTCGGATTCCGCGTGCATACCATTGTCTCCGGACCCCGGAGTACCGCTTTGGGCAGAAAGCTGGTCAACTCGGATTTTTGCGCCCCCATCATTATCGCCCACGGCCTGCTGCAGCAGGCCGTAGACCAAGGGGCACGTCATATTTTTCTGCCCGCGCTGGTACGCGAACAGGAAACCGCCGCCGGTGAAGCGGTTACCTTCAGACAGAAAACCGGCGACTCCTACTTCTGTTACTATTCACAGTACCTCCCCACAATCCTCTCTTCTCTTACCTCGCTTGATGCCCAAAACACCCTGATCTCTCCCCTGCTCAGCCTTACCCCGGATAATGGGGCGCAAACCGCGGAGGTGCTGTGGGGTGAACTCAGCGGCAGGTTCCCCCGTTTGACTCTACAGCAGGTGGAACAGGCATTTCAGGATGCATATACCGCTTTCTTAAAAAAACGGCGGATACTGGCGGCCGCGGCAACCCGGCGGCCGCACGGGCCGAATGTCTTGTCAGCGGCCGCGGGGGACAAAACGCCGGAAACGGAGACACCGCAGGTTATTCTTCTGGGCAGGCCCTATGTGCTTTTCGATCAGGCGGTCAACCTTTCCATCCCGGAAAAAATAGGCGCGCTGGGCGCCGCGGTCTATAGTATGTATGAGATCGATCTTCCCCCCGTGCCGCAAGCATATGCAAAAAAATACTTTACCCATATGCACTGGAATTACGGAAAAAGAATCCTTTGCGCCGCGGAATTCGCCGCCTGCCGCGAACACACCTTTGTAGTATTTTTAAGCTGTTTCCGCTGCAGCCCGGATGCTTTTCTGCTGTCTTACGTCAAAGACATCATGTCCCATTACGGAAAACCGTTTCTCCTGATGCAGCTGGATGAGCATTCACAGGCCACGGGATATTCCACCCGCATCGAGGCGGCCATGGAGGCCTTTAAAAACCATATGGAAACGGCTTCCGTCGGGAACGCAGCGCCGGACGGCCGTGAGGTTGAACCAATGGACGATCGCGGGGCCGAACAACCGGACAACCGCAAGACCGGACAGGCCGGGGCAATAGCAGACCACGCGGCCCGGGCAGCTTCGGGCCGTACAGCCCGGGCAGCAACAGCGAATACTCCGCAAACCGCGTTCCAGCCGGGAGATACCGTGCTGATTCCCTACATAAACAATCTGATCAGCGGATTTTGGGCGGATTGCTTTGAAAACGCCGGATTTACGGCACGCGTTCTGCGCTCGGCCAAACAGGACCTCTTGACCGGTTATCGCTACGCCAACGGGGGTGAGTGTATGCCCGCGGTTGCCATCATCGGCGGGGTTATAGAAACGGTAAAACGCGAGCACCTGGACCCCGGGCACACCGGCCTCTATATTCCCACCGTCTGTATGGCCTGCAACTTTCCCCAGTTCCCCGTACTGGCCGATATGGCCTTCCAGGCGGCGGGACTGCACGGGATCAAGGCCGCGCGGATAAACTCAATGCGCCAGGGGGATTTTCTTCCCGGCAACCTCTCCATGAAGATCTTTGAGGCCGGGGTGCTGGGCAGCCTGGTGTACAAGCTTTATTTTCGTGTCAGTCCTTACGAAGCGGTCTCCGGCAGCGCCGGACAGGCCCTGGACCGGGCACGGGAGCTGCTGCACCGCTGCTTCCGACAGGGGGAAGACGCCAGGGCTGCCTTTACGCAGGTCTGCGAGTTGTTTCAAAGTGTCCCGCGCAGCGAACGGGCCGGGCGCAAGGCCCGTGTCGGGATATTGGGAGATTTTTACGTAAAATATAATGAGGTGGTCAACCAGGATCTGCAGCGGCTTATCGCCGAACTTGACGCGGAACTGGTTATCCCCTCGTTCAGCGAACTGACCTTTCACTTCTTTGACGCCGACTCCGGCATAGACCCGCAGAGCGGACGGCGCATGAAAATCCTGCGTATGTTTGAGCAGCGCTATGAAAAAATGGCGGGAGAGCTGTTGGCAGACCAGGCAGAGCCCGATTGGCATGAGTGCGTTACGCTGATGCGGGAGTACGGCCTGATGCACTACCTGCCCGGAGAAACCTCGATTACCTGCGGCCGGGCCCTTCACGGGATCAAACACCGCTCCTTCGACGCCATCGTCCATGTCAATCCCATGTTCTGCTGCCCCGGTGTGGTCAGCGCCTCGATTTTCAAGAAAATCAGCCGTGAGTCCGGTATCCCGGTTGTGGACCTTTTTTACGACGGCACGGGCCGTCCCAACAGAATGATCATCCCCCACCTGCATTATTTAAAACGGAAAAAACAGCGGTAATCCGATTGCGCATCATCCTCGCGCCCGGGGCCGTGCTTTCCCCGCGACGCAGCCGTTGCCGCGTCGGCGCCGATCCAATGATCCGGCCGCCCCTAAAACACCTGCACGGGCTGGATGTTCACAATAGCGGGAATGGTGCGCAGATTCTTCAGGACCTTGTTGAAATCTTCCTTATTATCAAGCTCCACGGTAAAAAACCCATTGAGTGTTTCATTGATATTTTCCTCGAGTTTTCCCTCGATCAGATGGCCCTTGTACTTGCGCAGGGTCCCCTCTATCTCGGAAAAAAGGTCGGAGGTAAACCGGGCCGTTACCCGAAAGCGTTTGGTGGCCTTGGGCGACACCGTCTCCCATTCCACGTCGATCATCCTCTCCCCGAAGTCCTTGATGTGGATGCGGTTGGGGCAGTCCGCCCGGTGTACGATTATCCCCCTGCCGCGTGATACATAGCCGATAATGGCGTCCCCGATGGTAGGGTTGCAGCACCTTGCCAGTTTTATCATCAGGTTCCGCTCGTTTCCGCTTTTGATCCCGATCTTGCTTTTGTCCAGGACCTGTTTCGGGGTACCCTCTTGTTTGCTTTTGGGCGGTTTCCGCGCAGGCGCGGGCGCCGGCCGTTTCTTTACCACAATGCTGCGGTCGATAATCAGGCTGGCATCGTTCTGGTTCAACCAATGCCGTATTTTGGAGCGCGCGCGTGCGGTCTTGGCATAGCGCAGCCAGTTTACATGCGGCCTGGCATTATTGGCGGTTATAATCTCTATCACCTGGGTATTTTTCAGCTCCCGGTGCAGGGGAATAATCGTATCATCCGCCTTGGCGGCCATACAGTGGTTCCCCACCTCTGTATGGATATGGTAGGCAAAATCAATGGCCGTGGCACCCTTGGGCAGCTCTATCACCTCTCCCCTGGGGGTAAACACGTAAATAGAATCCTTCAGCAGCTCCTGTTTTATCTTTTCAAGAAATTCACGCGACGCGCCGTGTGTATCCTCCCAGCTTTTCAACTGGTTGATTATGGGGATATCTTCCGGCCGCACGATCTCCTTGGAAAATCCCTTTTTATACAACCAATGCGCGGCGATGCCGTTCTCGGCGGTCCGGTGCATCTCGTGGGTCCGAATCTGAATCTCGATCAGCTTGCCCTCAAAGCCCATTACCGTGGTATGCAGGCTCTGGTATCCGTTGGATTTGGCCATGGCGATATAATCCTTAAAGCGGCCTTCAATGGGCAGCCAGATCTTATGCACCAGTCCCAGAAGTTCATAGCATTCACTGGGGGTGTGGCAGAGTATTCTGATACCCAGAAGGTCATAGATCTCATCTATGGTACTCCCGGTCCGTTTCATTTTTTTATAGATCGAATAAAAATGCTTGGCCCGTGTTTCCAGCTCCACCTTTATTCCGGCCTTCCCGGCCTCGCTGCGAATGGCCTTTTCCACACGTGCCAGGTATTGGGTCCGTTCATTGCGCCGGTGCGCAACCCATTGCTTTATCTGGTTATAGATGTCCGACTGCAGGAATTTTAAAGACAGGTCTTCCAGTTCATTTTTTATCCATGAAATCCCCAGCCTGCCGGCCAACGGCGCGTAAATATCCAGGCATTCCTGGGCGATTTTCTTTCTTTTCTCCGCGGCCAGAAATCCCAGTGTACGCATGTTGTGCAGTTTGTCCGCCAGTTTGATCAGAATGACGCGCACGTCCTTTATCATGGCGAAAAGCATCTTGCGGATTGTCTCCGCCTCCTGCACGGTTTTGCTTTTTACATGGATCAGTGATATTTTGGTGACCCCGTTCACCAGGGCTTCCACCTCCCGGCCGAATTTCTTCCGCAGCTCACTCCTGGTAACCGCGGTGTCTTCCAACACGTCATGCAGCAGGGCGGCCATGATGACACGGTAATCCAGGTTCAGGGTAATAAGGATCTCCGCCACACGTAACAGATGTACCAGGTACGGTTCACCGGAGGCCCGCTTCTGCTTGTTATGCATGGCGGACGCCCAGAGCGCGGCTTCCCGTATCAGGTCCCTTTCCGGTTTTTTGTACGGAGACAACTTGGGGGTAAACTCATGTAATAAGGTGTCAAACTGATGCATATAAAACCCGTTTGCGTCCTGCCAAATCCTGTTCCACAGTAATATTAATATAATTCAGTTTGTGCATAAAGTCTGTAAGTATTTTCATCTGGGGCGGGGCCGCCTCCAATACCAGGTAGCCGCCGCTGCCTAAACAGCGCGGTGCGGTTTTGATAAGCTCCATCAAATAAAAACAGCCGTTCTCCCCCGCGCGCAGTGCCAGCTCCGGTTCGGGCCAGCCGCTGTTTTTCAGATCGGAAGCCTCGGCATCGGTCAGGTAGGGGGGATTGGAGACGATGATATCAAAGCCGCCGTCCAATCCGGAAAGCAGATCGGTCTGATAAAAGGGCAGCTCCTTATGCAGAAGCTTTCTACAGTTATGTAAAAACACCTCCCCCGCCCCGGCGGAAATATCCGAGGCCGTTACTTCCATTTCAGGGAAAAGGTGCTGCAGCGTTATGGCGATGCAGCCGGAACCGGTACACACATCATGAATTTTTTTAAGGCCTTCATGTTTCCGGAGAATTACACCGACGGTTTCTACGAGCGTTTCGGAGTCGGGCCGCGGTACAAGGACCCGTTCATCCACATAGAACTCCAACCCATAGAACTCTTTCTTGTGCCGGATATACGAAACCGGGATTCCCAAACAACGCCTGTTCACATATTCCCGAAAACAGGCATAAGCCTCAGGCGCAACCTCGGTATAGAATGAACTGAACAGGTGTTCCTTGCTGGTTTCGAGAGCGTGCGCCAGCAGCACACAGGCGTCAAGGTACGGTGTCCCGACCTCAGCATAATACAGCGTATTGGTGGCTTCCTGCAGCGCGTCTTTTACGGTCATTGCATCAGGTCTTGGCTTTTAAGAGCAGTTCACGGTTGTGGATTTTTAAGGGCTGGATAATCTCGTCCATACTTCCCAACAGCACGAGGTCCAGTTTGTAAAGGGTGAGGTTAATGCGGTGGTCGGTAACCCTGTTCTGCGGAAAATTATAGGTACGGATCCGTTCCGAACGGTCTCCGCTGCCGATCTGGCTGCGCCGGTCTTTGGCCCGTTCTTCCTGTTTCCGTCTTTCTTCCAGTTCATAGAGGCGTGCGCGCAGCACGCGGAGCGCCTTGGCTTTGTTCTTATGCTGTGATTTTTCATCCTGGCAGGATACCACAAGCCCCGAGGGAATGTGCGTAATGCGTACGGCGGAATCGGTGGTATTGACACTTTGCCCGCCGGGACCGCCGGCGCGGAATACGTCAACCCGCAGCTCCTCACTCTTTATCTGGATTTCCGTATCTTCGGCCTCCGGCAGTACCGCCACCGTAACGGCCGACGTGTGTATCCTGCCCCCGGATTCAGTCACCGGCACACGCTGCACACGATGCACTCCGCTTTCATAGCGCAGGTCGGCGTACACATTCTTACCGGTTATGGAAAAAATAATCTCCTTGAAACCGCCGATACCGGTAGTATTGGAAGACAGTATCTCTATCTGCCGGTTCTTTGATTCCGCATACTTGGAGTACATGCGAAACAGGTCCGCGGCGAACAACGCGGCCTCCTCTCCGCCGGTCCCGGCCCGTATTTCCATAATGATATTCTTCAGATCCAGCGGATCCTTGGGAATGAGCATAAGTTTGATGTTCTTTTCCAGCTCTTCCTTCTTTTTAATGAGTTCACGCAGCTCCTCCTGGGCCAGGTGCTTCAGATCCGCCTCTTTTTCCTCATGGATCAACCCCTCGGTATCTTCGATCTCTTTTTCCAGCTTACACAGCTCCCCATAGCTCCCGATAATGGGTTCAAGATCGCTATATTCACGCATCAAATCCCTATAGCGTTCATGATCGGCTATGACCTCGGGTTTGGCGATTTCCGTCTGCAAGACATCGAATCGCCTGGCAAGGGTATCCAGTTTTCCTCTCATCAATTAAACCTTTTCTACAAAATACGGACAGGTATAAATAACCAGTTCCATGGCAGTGCCGTTTTTATCTTTAAACTCCCCTACGGAAGCAATGATTCTCCGCAGGATCAGACAGTTCTCCTCTTTGCGGCAGAGGGGGCAGGCCCCATTGTCGCGAATGTTGGTGTTTACTTTCATATATACAGCGTATCAAAAAAAAACAGTTCAATCAATCTGTCTTAAAGAATTGCTGATTGACATCTGACCGGTTTTAAAATACCATTATACATATGGAAAGAGAAGAGGATGTCCTGCAACGTGAACCCGAACAAGCCCGGACTAGTTCCAAAAAACAGGAAAAAAAGCTTGGATTTTTCCAAAGGATAATCGCCTTTTTCGTCGGCAGATCGGATCCTGAGTTTGAACGCAAGCGCCTTTTAAAAGAGGTGGTAAAGGCCCTTAAAAAGCAGCGGCTGAAGTTTTACCGGCCGCGGCACGAGATTATGGACCCGCTTCTGGCCAGGTATTTTTTTGAGTTTTATAAAATACTGGGGCCTGCGCAAAGCCTGATAAAATACGCCGATTACTCGGGTGTACTCAAGTCGATTATCATTGAAAGCACACTTCCCGAACAATACAGGGAGATTAAAGAGCGGTTGAATGAAGAGTCCATCAGGAAACGGGCAAGCGTGATGGACGCCAAAAGCCTCACCAAAGAAATAAAAGAAGATATGATGACCTTTTTCTCGGTGTTTGATATCGACAGGACACGGGAAATCAACCACATCTATCACACCCTTTCGGTGTTTGTCGATCTTACCCATTTCGACTATTATTTTATGCTGAAAAAATTCGATTCCAGCCTCCCGGAAGGTAACTTTTTTTACACCCCGCACTTCGAGCCGATAAACGGGGAGTATGTGGTCGAAGACCTGAAAGAATTTTTATATATCATCGAAGACGTAAATGAGAACGAAGACTGGAACAGGGTGCTGGACCAGTTAAAGGAATACCGCGGGGTGGATATCGTCCCGCGCGCAAGCTGGAAAAAAATACTGGCCCGCATAAAGGAACTGCGGCGTTCAAGAGTGTTGTTATACATTATCCAGCATATTGATAAAAATCCTTATTTCAAAATAAAGGCGAACCTGAAACGGACAAAGATAGTGGAACCGTATCTCTCCAAACTTAAGACACAAACCGAGCTTTCACTGCAAAAGATTTTTAAGGAAAAGCATACCAGTAAGGTCGGCGAATTGACCAGACTCATTTTCGGAACCTCCTCCATTTCAAGACTCAAGAATTACACCGAAAAAGCCAATGTTGCCTTTTCCAAAAAAATCATGGGCGGTTTTATCTATGTTCATCCCTTGAATTACCTCAAGGCCTTTCTGCTTGATTTTCTGAAAAAAGATATCAAGGGCATAGTTGACCTGTTGATTATCAAGGGCAAATGGACGACCAATCTCACATCACAGGAGCTTTCGGAATCTTTCCACCAACTCCTGGACATTTCCGACCGAATCACCAAGTTCGACGACTCCCTGGCCGAGGAAAGCAACACCGGCACCAAACTGAAGACGTACTACCATAAATCGGACAAAGAAAAAGCCGCGCAAAAGGTACTGCGCCAAATGCTGAAAGAGATCAATGATATGGCCAAGGGGATGATTCATGAGGCCGCCCAAAACCTCGTTACCCTGGGAAAAAACATAAAGATGTCCCTTGACGACTATACCAGACAGGTGCACGAGCTGATTATCAACTGGAAAGAGATTGAGGCCAATTCGGACAAACCGCTGAAAGAAGTATTGATAACTATATATAAAAAAATATATTATATAGTAAAGCTGATGCAGATCTTTTTCAAAGATGAATAAGCCATAAATTTTAACCGCAGGAGAATAATCCAATGCCGGCAAGTAAGGTATACTTCAAAAGGCTTTCCGCTGAAAGCGATCTCAAGGAAAGAACAGCAGCCATGCAGGTCCTGTTACAGGCTATGGACCTGCCCGTATCTATTGGTCCAAAGGAAAAGGTCGCGGTGAAAATCCATGTGGGAGAAAGAAAAAACACCACCTTTGTCAAACCGGAACTGATCAGGCAGGTGGTACAATGGATAAAGGCCGCCCGCGGCGTTCCCTTTCTGACCGAAACCTCAACATTGTACAAGGGCGCCCGGTCCCATGCGGTTGACCATCTGGCGCATGCCTTTAACCACGGATTTACCTACGGAAAAGTAGGCGCCCCTTTTATCATGGCCGACGGGTTGTTGGGGAATTCGGAGATCCGCATAAATATTCCGGGGAAAATATTCAAATCCGTGCTGATTGCCAGAGAGGTTGAGGCGGCGGACGCATTGGTTGCCGTTTCCCATGCCACCGGTCACATGGCCTGCGGTATAGGGGCTTGTATAAAAAACCTGGGCATGGGATTATCCAGCCGCATGGGAAAGATGAGGCAGCATTCAAGCATTAAGCCCTACATCAAAACCGATACCTGTACCTTTTGCAAGGTCTGCATAAAATGGTGCCCGCAGGATACCATCGTCCAAAAAGATGGAAAGGCCTTTATTGTCAATGAAAACTGTACCGGGTGCGGCGAATGTCTGGCTGTCTGTTCATTCGATGCCGTGGCCTATAATTGGGGGGTGGAATCAAAAGAGCTGCAGAAAAGAACCGCGGAACATGCCTACGGCGCGATTATCAATAAAAAACAAAAATGCCTGTTCATCAACGTGCTCGCCGATATGACCAAAGACTGCGATTGCCTCGGCATTTCGCAAAAAGCGGTTATACCGGATATCGGGATCGTGGCCTCCAATGATGCGGTAGCCGTAGACCAGGCCACTTTGGATTTAAGCAGGGAAGCGAACGGGACCGATCTCTCACACAGCAGTTACGCGGAGCTTGATCCCGGGGTACAGCTTTCGCATGCGGAATCTATCGGAATGGGCTCACGTGCCTACGAGCTGCGTGAAGTCTAGAGAGGATTTTAATCCAGTCCAAGTTTTTTCAGGATTTTCTGCATCAGTTTTTTCTTCGGCGGTTTTATCTCGATTCCGCCCAAAAAAGCAAATCCGCTGATTCTTATGGTAGGTGCGCCGGGTATGTCCTTGTTCGGACAGCGATCATCAAATCCGCCCATAAAGGCAAATCCGTGCGTGTCCACATTGATCCCGGGGGGAACTCTTATTTCCACCCCTCCCATCATGGCAAATATCTTGATATCGGTAATTCCCGGCGGCATCTCGGCATGGGTAAAATCCAGTTCCACCCCTCCCATTACAGCCACAATCTTCATACTCCGGGCCGGATTCCATACGCCCTTTTTTTCAATACCGCTGAAAATCCCCACAAAAGTACTGCTCTCTCTTACTTTCCCCCGGTTGATACTGACAGGGGAGGCTGCCGTCTGCTGTATTGGGAGTTTCTCAATATCGGCGGGCAGATCATCGATCAAATAGCCAAGCTCATGGCGCTGCCGTGTAGAAGTTGCTATCTCAACCCTTTTTTCAAAGTCCTTTTCTTCCAACAAATCATTGGCATAGGCGTGCTTCAGCTTATCTATGACCTTGTCACGCATATAATTGGAAATTCCAATGTCCAGATCTTTTCTCTCATTCATCGTTTATCCCGGCAAATTACGGTAAGCCATATAAGAGAAGTAGTCAAGCGGATATTTTCCCGAAAATCCGCTTTAGAAATCGGTCAACCGGCACCCGCACCCCCTGCAGAAAGTCATATTTTCTTTTCCTTGCTTTTTGTAATGCATACAATCCACTCCCCATGATAAGCATCAGCGGACCGGTTCCGGGGTATCCATGCGTATCAACCTGATTGCCCTGAACGCCTCAATTGAGGCGGTACATGTGGGAGAAAAAGGAAAAGGGTTTACTATTATCGCCAAGGAAATCAGAAAACTCTCCGACCTTACCAGCCAGCGGCTTGCGGATATCATGCAGGCTATAAACGGCGTTCACCGGAGCATTCAGGACTCGGTTGCGGTGGTCATCGCCAGCCGGACAAGTTTTACGGATTTGAAAGCCGGGATGATGAGCTGCTCGTTGCCTTTAACACAATCGCCGAGCGTATGAATGCGTTGACCGGAGCAAGCAGCACCCTGCTCGCCATAATGGAAGACAGAAGCAACAGACAGATCCTGAAATAATATTTTTGCGTGCTATATTAATATAATCATAAGCATAAGGAGTTCTAACATGAAAATTGTTGTCTTACTTTGTGTGCTGGCGGTTTTTTTTAATTTTACGGCTTTTTCCCAATCCCGTAATAATGATATCCAGGGTAAAATTGCGGAGATCAAACAGCTTTTATGGCAGTTGGAACACAGCTACCTGAACAAACTGGATCATAGACAGAGACAAAAAGCGAATGAGCTTTTGGATAGAATCAATAGAAAACTCGACGCACTTGTTGAAAGTAAGAAGCCGCCTCGCAAGGAGGAGCGTAAGAAGCCGCCTCGTAAGGAGGAGCGTAAGGAGCCGCCTCGTAAGGAGAAGCACAAGGAACAGATCCGTATGATCCCTCCGAATGAATTCAGCGGCATGATGAAAAAATTGAAAGGGACGGTAAATAGAGATGATAAACTCTTTATTATCTCACAGAATGCGAAGGTATATCATTTCACCATTGAGCAATTAATCAAGATTATTCGGATTTTTCCCTTCGACAAGGAAAGACTGGAAGCGATACACTCCGTGCTGCCCAAAATAACCGATACTCAGAATGAATATAAGTTGCTGGATCACGTAAAATTCCAATCATCAAAAAACAAGCTCAAGGAAATGATCAAAAACACGCCGAGAAAACGATATTAGAACCAATTCGTAGTGGTCCGAACCTTGGTTTGGACCACTATTTATCCATTTCTTACTGAAATAAAGCAAAAAAATACTCCTAAAAGTTTATATCCAGGGTCTTTACAAGTCACTATAATTGAAAATAATTAGTTATATGGGGAGGTCTGTATGTATGTGCATGGCGATAAACAACACTCGAAAACAGTCAAGAAAGGATTATTTTTTTCCTTTCTCCTACTTCTTTCGCTAATTTTCTTTTCCTGCAGTAATATTCTGGAATACCCCGCAAAACAATCAGTACCGAACAGGGCCGCTTCCTCCGGAGTGCCGCAAATCGCACGGCTGACCGGGGTGAACTGGTTTGGATTTGAAACAAGCACGTACGTGGTTCACGGTCTTTGGGCCCGCGATTATAAATCCATGCTGCAGCAGATGAAAGACCTGGGATTTAATTGTATCCGTATTCCCTGGGCCAATGAGATGTTGGACAAATATCCCGGTTCAATTCAGATAAATGCCTACGGAACAGATCCGTATACCCATGAAAAAGGCCTCAACCTGGATCTGGGCGGTCTTTCTTCTATTGAAGTATTGGATAAGGTCATAGAGGAGGCGGGGCGCCTGGGCATGCGGATTATTCTGGATAACCATTCCAGGAAGGCCGACGGATATATGCAGGAAACCCTGTGGTATACGGATGATTTTTCCGAGGACCAGTGGATCAGTGACTGGCTGTTCATGGTTGACCGCTACAAAAACTGCCCCCAGGTGGTGGCCGTTGATATAAACAACGAACCCCATGGCGGGCTTCTGGGAATGGGGATGAAACCCCCGGCCAGCTGGGGGTATGATGTCACCGGGTATGGGGTGACCGACTGGCGTAAGGCAGCCGTCCGCTGTGCCAAGGCCATCCTGAACGAGAATCCCAACCTGATTATTGTCATGCAGGGAGTACAGGAGTACGGTCAGTACAATTACTGGTGGGGCAGCAACCATATGGGGCTTAAAGACTACCCGGTTACGGAAATCCCTTCAGACCATCTGATGTTCTCCGTACATGAGTACGGACCGGAAGTAGCCCCCCAGGACTGGTTTAATGATCCGGATTTTCCGAATAACCTCCCCGCGGTCTGGCGCCGGTATTTCTGGTTTATTTACGAGAACCAGATCGCCGGCCTTTATATCGGTGAGATGGGAATAAAGGAAAGCAGTGCCGCGGATCCCAGCTCAATACCCTACAAATGGTTTACCACCTTTCTGAAGTTCGCCGGGGACAAGGTCCATTGGACCTACTGGGCCTGGAATCCTGATTCCGGGGACACCGGCGGTATTTTACAAGATGACTGGCTTACCGTAAACACCGTCAAATACAATCTGATAAAACCATATCTGGCCTCGCTTACTCCCACCCCCACCCCTACACTGGCCCCATCTCCCTCACCAACCCCAACTCCGACCCCCACTCCCACGCCCACTCCAACCGCCAC
>CAZWKE010000002.1:0-6161 GCA_964634205.1 uncultured Spirochaetaceae bacterium | reverse complement strand
CACCCACTCCGACCCCGACTCCAACTGCCACTCCCACACCCTCACCCACTCCGACCCCGACTCCAACTGCCACTCCCACACCCTCACCCACTCCGACTCCGACTCCAACTGCCACTCCCACACCCTCCGCAACCCCACCCGGGGGAACGTGCGACAACCCGGAAGCAAAGAGTCTGCCGTTGGTCTATGATGGTGCGGGTGAATACTGCTGGACCATAAGCGGTACACCTGAGTTTGTCAACTCGTGGAACCTGGCCGAACTGACGATTAACGGCGTGGATTTTACCAATACATGGGCGGCCGGCGCTTCTTTACCGGAAAAAATAAACGGCTTTTATTATATTCACTACAGGGCAAACTATTCCTGGAGTCATTTCGAGGCAAAATAAAGAAAGGGATTATTTTTGAATAGAGGGGCTGCCCATGACAGGCAGCCCTTTTTATATAGTATTGTTCTTTGTTTAATTATTTTTAAACCGTTAAGCCGTTCTCTATTGTTATTAAATATTGATGCAATTGGCGCTTGTATACATCTTAAATCTTGATTAGTATTATAATAGATATATAGCAAATTTAACATAGTGCACCTTTATTTGGGAGTTAACGTTAAATGGCGGATGTCAACAATTTACCTGCCTTCGGATATTACAAGCACAACCGTAAGACCGTCGGACTATTGATCGACTGGGTCGGCACCCCGTATCACCGGGGGATTTTTACCGGGCTGCGCGATTACTGCGAAGAAGCGGACCTGAATTTTCTCTGTTTCATTATGGGCCGGCTGCACTCCACCCTTGAATCTGAAAAGTGCCGTAATATCTTCCTGGATTTTATCAACGGGTACAACCTTGACGGTCTTGTGCTCACCGCCTCATCGATCGGAAACATTGCCGGACCAAAGGCTATGCAGGAGACCCTGAAAAACTATGCTTACCTGCCCATGGTAACACTGGGAGAGTCATTTCCGGAGATACCTTCTATTGTAACGGACAATGAAAAGGGAATGCGCTCTCTGCTCATGCATTTAATCAAGGAACACGGGTACAAGCGTTTTGCCTTTATTCGCGGGCAAAAGGGGAATAAAGACGCGGACACCCGCTTTAACGCTTTTAAGCAGGTGCTTGACGAATACAAAATTCCGCTGAACCCGGAACTGGTAATCGAAGGTGATTTCCGGATCGATTCCGGCAAACTCGCCATTAAAAAGCTTGTTGATGAAAAGCACCAGGGATTTGACGTGATCGTTTCTTCCAATGACGTTATGGCCCTGGGCATAATAGAAATTCTGCGTACCCGGCATATGGATGTCATCGGAAACATTCCCATAACCGGGTTCGATGATATTGAAATCAGCCAATACTGTCAGCTTACCACGATAAAGCAGCCGTTTTATGAGCAGGGAAAACTGGCCGGGGGAACCATAGAAAAACTCATAAATGGTGAAAATGTCGACCTCCAGACCATTCAGGAGTCTGAGCTGGTGGTTCGCCGAACATGCGGGTGTAAAACTAATGGAAATTCTGAAATAAAGGGAGAAGAGACCGCGGCCATTCTGGAGGAAGATATCGTCCAGCGGCAGATCACCTTCCAGAAGATTCTTTTCGATTACCATCTGGAAGAGTTTACGGACATTAATGAAAAGCTTATTGCCAGCTTGGAGTTGGATGACGAGCTTGATGTAATCTATAAAGAGTTTCCCCAGTTGGGGATCAGGCAGTGCTACATCGCGCTGTATGACGACCCTCAGAATCCGCTTTCCACATCCAGGCTGGTTCTGGCGTATGACCAGGAAAAAAGATTTCCCATCGTAAACCGGGGTATCCAGTTCCCCACAACCAGTCTCCTTCCTCCCGGTGTACTCTCGGAAAAAAACAGGCATAATATGATTATACAGGCGCTGTTTCAGGGATACGAACAGATCGGTTTTGTGCTTTTCGGTATCGGTGACTGTGAACTGCGCATGTATGAGATATTACGCCATGCCCTGAGTATCGCCTTAAAGGGCGCCAAACTCATCAACAGTTTAAAGCAGCACGCGGAAAATCTGGAGGACCAGGTTATTCATAGAACCAAGGCGCTCACCCTGGCAAATACCCAACTGGAACAGGAAATTGTCGAACGGAAGCGAATCGAACAAAAACTGATTCAAAGCGAAGAGCACTTCCGGGAATTGGCGCTGCTCCTTCCCACTATAATCTTCGAGCTGGATCTGCGTTTACGTTTTTCCTTCATCAATAAAGCCGGGTATGATGTATTAGGGTATGAAGAAGAAGAAGTACTCCCTTCGCAAAACTTCATCGAATATATTCACGAGGATGATGAGGATATCGTCAATGAGTTCTGTACTAAAATACTGAAACAGAAAACAACCCAATATTGTGAGTTCAGGATCTACGGGAAGAACAAAAAAAGCATTACGGTTATCAGCAAAGCCAATCCGATTTTTATCGGCGGACTGATAAAGGGCATTCGCTTGAGCGGCATCAATATCAAGCCCTTCTTTTCTTCGGTTGTTATGCCGGAAGATCTGTTTTTTGAGCATTACCGTTTCAGCCCCCGGGTAAAAGAGGTACTCATCCTGATGCTGCAGGGTTATAAAACAAAGGAGATCGCCAAAAAACTCTTCATCGCCGAAAGTACGGTGAAGGCCCATATCAGGGCAATCTATACGGAGGTCGGCGTGGACAACCGGACCGACTTCTTCAAAATCCTTGAGGAGTACCAGGTGAACAATTTCGGGTATCATTCCTATATCTACTCCATCCTGACCAAGCTGATCAAAGAATAATCCGCCTAATACACAAAGTTTATAAAATTGATCCTTCAAGTATATAGAATATAGCCTTCAGGGTGATAATGCCGCCTCGTCTATGGATTATACTTACAGCAAAACAAGCATAAGGAGGTAGCTATGTTTTTTCATACCAAAAAAAACATCATAGCGGTGGTGTTACTCTGTGTCAGCGCAATCATGGCACTGACCCTGTCCTGCGATCCTTCGTTCCTCGACGGAACGAAAACGGACGGTACGGCAGCGGTATCCTCGCAGAGGGCCGTCAGTTTGTCTATCGGCAGGCTGACGGGGGTAAACTGGTTCGGTTTCGAAACATCCAGCTATGTTGTTCACGGTTTGTGGAGTCGCGACTACAAATCAATGCTTCAGCAGATTCATGACCTGGGATTCAACTGCATCCGTATCCCCTGGAGTAACGCGATGATCGGGAAGAATCCGAACGGTATCCAGATTAATGCCTATGGTGTCGACGCCTACACAGGCCGGACGGGGCTGAATACGGATCTGGAAGGGTTAAGCTCCCTGGAGGTTCTGGATAAAATAATTCAAGAGGCCGGGAACCTGGGACTTTATATCATCCTGGACAACCATTCCCGGGCCGCGGACGGATATATGAACGAGACCCTCTGGTACACGGATACATTTTCCGAGGACCAATGGATTTCGGACTGGGTGATGATGGCCACACGTTATAAAAACCAGTCTAATGTCATCGGCGCGGACTTAAACAACGAACCGCACGGCAACACCGGGACGGGCTCCAAGCCGCCGGCCGGCTGGGGATACGATACTCCCGGTTATCCGCATACGGACTGGAAGGCCGCGGCAGAACGCTGCGGGCAGGCGGTTTTAGCCGCGAATCCCAATCTGTATATCATTGTGGAAGGGGTTGAACAGTATGATGATTCCACCTACTGGTGGGGCGGAAACCTGTCGGGAGTCCGGGACTATCCCATTACCGCTATTCCGGCGAACAGGCTGATTTACTCACCCCATGAATACGGACCTGAGGTGTATCAGCAGTCTTGGTTTTCCGATCCCTCCTTTCCGGCCAATATGGCGGCGATCTGGGATCAGTATTTTTGGTTCATCTACAAACAGAATATCGGTCCGGTGTTATTCGGAGAGTTCGGGATAAAGGAGGCCTCGGCCGCCGATCCGTCTTCTACCGCGTACAAATGGTTTACCACTTTTATGCAGTACGTCGGCAGCAAGGCATCCTGGACCTTCTGGTGCATGAATCCCAATTCCGGAGATACGGGTGGTATCCTGAAGGATGACTGGGTAAGCGTCAATACCGCCAAATACAATCTGATCAAACCCTATCTGGCCGGTGCGGCACCCACCCCAACGCCCACTTCCACTCCTACTCCTACGGCAACACCTACACCGACTCCCACTGCAACCCCCACTCCAACGCCGACTTCAACTCCCACCCCTACTCCCACACCGACGGTTACTCCTACCCCCACTCCTCCGGGCGGCACCTGCGATAATCCCGAGGCAAAAAGCATTCCGTTGGTGTATGATGGTGCCGGGGAATATTGCTGGACCCTAAGCAGCGCGCCGAACTTTATCAACTCCTGGAACCTGGCCGAACTGACCGTCAACGGGGTTGATTTTACCAACAAGTGGGCTGCCGGCTCGGCTCTCCCGCAAAAAATAAACGGCCTCTACTACATCCATTACCGGGGCAACTACCCGTGGAGCCACTTTGAAGCCAAATAAAGAAGCATACACGGCTATATCGTACAAGCTTTCAACGGGGGCTTGCCTGTGATTACAGGCAGCCCTCTTTTATTATCCGGGAAAAGAGACCTTGACAGACCGATCAAAAAAACGTACTAAAAAGGTCGGAATCCGTTTTTAGCAAGGAGAGAGCGAGTATGAATTTCACCGGTTTACCGGATAATTTTACATGGGGGGTGGCAACCTCCGCGTTTCAGATTGAAGGAGCAACCAAAGAGGCGGGAAGGGGAACCAGTATTTGGGACACCTTCTGTAATACAAAAGATAAGGTACATGACGGAGCTCGGGCGGATATAACCTGTGATCATTATCACCGTTATAAGGAAGATATCGCCCTGATGAAACAACTGGGAATAAACGCGTACCGCTTTTCGATTGCCTGGCCGCGCATTTTTCCACAGGGAACGGGAAAACCCAACCAGGCGGGTTTGGATTTCTACCACCGGTTGTTGGACGAGCTGCATAGAAATCAGATAACCCCCGCGATCACCCTTTATCACTGGGACCTGCCGCAAAGCCTGGAAGACAGGGGAGGATGGCGCAGCAGGGAAACCGCGCAGGCTTTTCTTACCTATGCGCGGGAATGCTTTAAGGCCTTTGGAGACAGGGTGGATATGTGGGTTACCTTTAACGAGCCGTTCTGCAGCACCTACATGGGGCATTATCTTGGCTATCACGCTCCCGGGTTTGTTCATGATATCCAGGCCGTCTGCAACACCATCCACCATATCAACCTTGCCCACGGACTTGCCGTACGGGAGTACCGGGAACTGGGTGGTAAGGGAAAAATCGGTATCACCCAGCTCCTGACCCGGTTCCGCCCGGCCACCAAAGATAAAAATAATGTTCTTGCCGCGGAGACCGCCACGGATCTTAATTGCAGGATTTTTCTGGATCCTCTATTCGGGAGGGGTTATCCAAAGGATTTCCTGCACGGGACACCGGAAAGTACCTTTCCTGTTCAACCGGGCGATCTGGAGATAATTGCGCAAAAAATAGATTTTCTCGGGGTAAACTATTATTCGGAACCGGCCGCCGCTTTCGATGAGACCGGGTTGCATGAATACAAATACGCCAAAACCTATCACAAAAAAACCGAGATGGGCTGGGACATTATTCCCGCCGGACTCTATCGCCTGCTGTCCTGGATTGACAACAACTACCACCACCCGGAAATGTATATCACTGAAAACGGCTGCGCCCTGCCGGACAGGCTGAATCACGACGGTACACGCTGCCACGATCCGGAAAGAATCAACTATCTGCGGGAGCATTTCAGGATGTGTAAAAAAGCCGTTACGGACGGCATAAAACTCAAAGGATATTTTCTCTGGTCGCTCATGGATAACTTTGAATGGGCCTACGGATACAGCAAGCGCTTCGGCATAGTCTATACCGATTATAAAACGTTGAAACGGATTCCCAAGGACAGTTATTATTTTTATCGAGAGGTGATTTCCGGTCACGAACCGTTGGAATAAAGGGAAGCAGCTGGATAGAACAAATTTAGAATCGCCGGGTGCCAAATTTATAAAAAAACGCAATTCTAAATGTAACCATTTTTTAGTGGTCCAAACCGTGGACCTGGGGGACGGATCAAACAAAGGCATACTGGGGA
>CAZWKE010000001.1:193926-195807 GCA_964634205.1 uncultured Spirochaetaceae bacterium | reverse complement strand
CAATCCCCTTGACATAACGCGTGTTTCAATGTAAGTTGGTACGCTAAACCAACTAACCAAGAGAGAACATGCTGCATCCAGTTGTGACAAACCCCAATACCGTCCACCTCCTAAAGGCATTGTGGCTGCGCCCCCTGCTCAGCCGCATCGACCTGGCAAAACAGCTGGATATCAATAAGTCCACGGTTTCAACCTGTATGGCCGAACTGATCAAACAGGGGCTGGTACTTGAGGTGGAAGAGGGCCAGGCCGGACCGGCAGGCGGCAGAAAACCCGTCTGCTTAAAGATCAATGAGAGATACGGGCATATTGTGGGCTGCGAAATGCACCAGGATTCCTGCAGGGCAGTGGGAATGGATTTGAACGGGACCATTCTCTATGAACTTGTGCTTGACGAAAAAACCTCAAAATCAAATATAAAGGAACTCATCCACCGTATTACGGCCTATGCCAGGCAGAAGGAAAAGGAACTGGGCATACCGCTGCTGGGGGTATCGTACGGATTGGCGGGAATTATAAATCCCTATCAGGGGATCATCCTGGAATCCGTTCCCCTGAAGATCAATCGGCCGTTTAACCTGACCGCGGAGCTTGAGGCGGAAATCGGGCTGCCCCTGCTGGTGGACAACGACGCCAACTGCTGCTGCTGGGGAGAAATCGTCTGGCATAAAAGCAAACCGTTGAAAGACTTTCTTTTTCTTCTGGCCGAATGGCGCCTGGGAAACAACCAGTCGGACACGTACCGGGGCACGGCAATCGGGTTGGGACTGGTGGTAAACAACAGCGTACATTACGGGACCGATTTTTCGGCCGGAGAGTTCCGCAGCATCTTCTGGAAACAGGGAAACAACAGTCAATTTTCCCTTTCCAACGAGGATATTAAAAAAATTCCTGATGATACCGAGGTATACCGGCTTTTCACCCGGGAACTGGCCGATAACATGGCCTTTATTGTGAACGTTTTTAACCTGAAACATGTTTTCCTGGGAGGATTTTTAAAATCATCCTCATTTGACATACGTGAACAATTCAGAGCTGCGATAATGGCCAACAGTGCCTATCCCGACCTGGTGGGTTGCGAGGTTCTTTTTTCTTCTTTGGGAGAAAATGCCGTAGCCTATGGCGCTGCCTGTCATTTTCTGTTAAAAATGTTCTATAGTAAAACAGCAGGGTCTGCGGGGATAAGCGGCCCTCATTACCTGTCCGTTTTCGACAGTGAAACTACTATAAGGAGTACGAAATGAAATACGGTTTTTTTGATGATGAACAAAAGGAATATGTTATTACCACGGCAAAAACACCCTGGCCCTGGATTAACTACCTGGGGAACACTGATTTTTTCTCATTAATCTCGAATACCGCGGGAGGTTATTCCTTTTACATGGACGCCCTATACAGAAGAATCACCCGTTATCGCTATAATAATGTTCCGATGGACGCGGGCGGAAAATATTTCTATATCAATGATAACGGAACGGTCTGGTCGCCGGGATGGAAGCCCGTAAAAACCGATCTGGACAGTTACGAATGCCGGCACGGGCTGGGCTATACCACCATCAGCGGAGAAAAGAACGGTCTGCGGGCCCATGTTCTCTATTTTGTCCCCCTTAATTTTAACGGGGAGGTGCAAAAGATCAAACTTACCAATAACGGCTCCCAAAGGAAAAAATTTATGTTGTGGAGTTTTTTGGAGTTCTGCTTGTGGAATGCCCAGGAGGATCGCTCCAACTTCCAAAGGAATTTTAATACCGGTGAGGTGGAAATCAAAGATAATACCATTTACCACAAAACCGAATACCGGGAGCGGCGCAATCATTATGCCTTTTATTTTTCCAACAGAAAAATGGACGGTTTTGATACCGATCGGGAAAGCTTTTTCGG
>CAZWKE010000001.1:104981-193826 GCA_964634205.1 uncultured Spirochaetaceae bacterium | reverse complement strand
ATTTTTCCAACAGAAAAATGGACGGTTTTGATACCGATCGGGAAAGCTTTTTCGGGCTGTACAACGGGTTCCATGAGCCCCAGACCGTGCTTACCGGTAAGGCTTCGAACTCAGTGGCCGACGGCTGGTCCCCGATTGCCAGCCACATGTTTCAGATGGAGCTTAATCCCGGTGAATCTCAGGAGATCGTTTTTATCCTGGGGTATGTGGAAAATCCCAAGGACCAGAAGTGGGAAAGCAAAAAGGTAATCAACAAAAAACCCGCCCGGGCCATGATTGCGCGGTATGACTCCCCGGAAAAAGTGGAAAAGGGTCTCGCTGCCTTAAAGGAGTATTGGACCGAGCTGCTTTCTCACTACTCACTACGGCATTCCGACAAAAACCTGGAGCGCATGGTCAACGTGTGGAACCAGTACCAGTGTATGGTCACCTACAACATCGGACGCGCGGCCTCGTTTTTCGAGTCGGGGATCGGACGCGGACTGGGATTCCGGGACACCAGCCAGGACCTGCTGGGATTTGTACACCAGATTCCGGAGCGGGCCAAAGAGAGGATCCTTGACGTGGCCGCGACCCAGTTTGAGGACGGTGGTTGTTATCACCAGTATCAACCGCTTACCAAACGCGGAAATGACGCCATCGGCAGTAACTTCAACGACGATCCAATGTGGCTTATCGCAGCGGTGGCCGCGTACATAAAAGAAAGCGGCGACTGGGGTATCCTTGACACCCAGGTCCCCTATGATAATGACGAAAACAACACCGGAACTCTCTTTGAGCACCTGACAAAGTCTTTCAACCATGTAATCGAAAACCTGGGCCCGCATAAGCTCCCGCTTATCGGCCGGGCCGACTGGAACGACTGTCTTAACCTGAACTGTTTCTCCGAAGACCCGAACGATTCCTTCCAGACCAGTACCAATAAAGACGGCAAGGTGGCGGAATCTGTTTTTATCGCCGGGTTGTTCGTCTATTACGGCAGGGAATACGCCGAGATAGCACGACGCCGGAACAAAGCAGCCGAAGCGGAGCGGGCGGACAAGGCCATAGGAGAAATGGAAGAGGTGATTAAGACCCACGGTTGGGACGGAGAGTGGTTTGTACGCGCCTATGATGATTACGGCAACAAGGTGGGCGGAAAAGAATGCGAAGAAGGAAAGATATTCATTGAATCCCAGGGCATCTGTACCATGGCCGGTATCGGGCTGCAGGAAGGATTTCCCCGCAAGTCTCTGGACGCGGTAAGAAAACACCTGGCCACGGACCACGGGATTGTGTTACACCAGCCCGCCTATACCCAATATTACCTGCATCTGGGTGAGATCTCGAGTTACCCGGAAGGGTATAAGGAAAACGCGGGTATTTTCTGTCATAACAATCCCTGGATCATGATCGGCGAAACGGTCATCGGCAGGGGTGATGAGGCGTTCGACTATTATAAACGAATTGCCCCGGCCTACTTACAGGAAATCAGTGATCTGCACCGCACCGAACCATATGTGTACTCCCAGATGGTGGCGGGCAAGGACGCGGGACGCCACGGCGAGGCCAAAAACAGCTGGCTTACCGGAACCGCGGCCTGGAATTTCGTGGCGGTCAGCCAAAACATCCTGGGTATCCAACCGGATTATGATGGAATTCGTATCGATCCCTGTATCCCCAAAGACTGGAAGGAATATACAATAGAAAGATTCTTCCGCGGTGACCGTTACAAAATCGAGATAAAAAATCCGAACGGAAAAAACAAGGGGGTATCAAAGATCATCCTGGACGGAAAAGAACTAGACTCCCCGGTTGTGCCCTTCATCGGTGACGGCAAAACACACAAAGTGGAGGTTGTTCTATGAAATACGGGTTCTTCGATCATACCCAAAAAGAGTACGTGATTACCACGCCCAAAACACCGGTAAAATGGATCAATTATATCGGCACATTGGCGTTCGGCGGGTTTATCGACCAGAACGGCGGGGGGGTCATCTGTAAGGGTGATCCCGCGGAAAACAGGATTGTCAAATACATCCCCCAACTCCCGGCCGCGCAGATGAACGGGGAAACATGTTATATTCGCATAAAGGAAGCGGAGGGATACAAGATATTTTCCCCCTATTACACCCCCACCCTGGATACTTATGACCATTACGAATGCCGCGTGGGGCTCGGGTATTCATTGTTTATTTCCGAGTTTTTCGGAATCCGTACCGAAATTCTGGTATTCGTACCCCTGCAAGGCTCCCAGGTTATCCGTACCATCACGGTAAAGAATATCTCCGATCAAAAAAAGCAGGTTGATTGTATACCCGTGGTGGAATACTCCCACTTCCAGGCCATAAAACAGTTCAACAATGCCGACTGGGTCCCCCAGACACAGATGAGCAGATTGATAGACAAGGGAAACGGTTTTAAAATCCTCAAACAATGTGCCTTTATGAACCTGGGACGGGCTGAGAACTTTTTTACCTCGAACCATCCGGTTTCTTCGGTTGAAAGCGACCGTGCCGTGTTCCTGGGTGACCATGGCTACGGCAGCTGGGCCGCACCCGGAGCACTGCAGCGGGAAGAGCTGGGAAACACCCAGGTCAACAGAGGAGACAACATCGGGGCGTTGATGCACCACCTGGGAGTACTGGGAGCCGGTGAGGAAAAAACAGTTATTACCCAACTGGGCCAGGTAAAGGACATCGAGACGGACCTGGCTTTGATCGAACAATATAGAGACCCGGCCCGGGTGGAAAAGTCCTTCACTGAGCTGCGGGAGTTCTGGGGGAGTTTCCTTGATGCCATCCACATAGACACCCCCAATGAAAGTATGAACGCCATGCTGAATGTCCATAACGCACGCCAGTGCTATATCACCAAAAACTGGTCTCGCTACCTCTCGCTGTACCAACTGGGACTGGGCGCTCGCGGTATGGGATTCAGGGACAGCTCGCAGGATGTCATGGGTATCCTGGCGGGTGCTTCCGCGGAGGCGGTGCTGCTGATCGAAAAACTGCTCAGTGTGCAGAAGCGTGACGGTTCGGCCATGCACCAGTTCAATCCCCTGACCATGATCGCCAATGTCGGAGACTCGGCCGAAAACGAGGAAAGGCCAAAATACTACGGGGACGACCATCTCTGGATCATCATGGCCACCTGTGCCTATGTCAAAGAGACCGGTGATTTTGCGTTTCTGGACAAACAGATCGATTTTTATGAAAAGGACAAGGATGAAAACCCCATAGAGTCCGCCTCCGTACTGAAACACCTGTTACGCGGGATCCGCTTTACGCATGACAACGTCGGCCGGCACGGCCTGCCC
Organism: uncultured Spirochaetaceae bacterium; assembly: GCA_964634205.1. Lineage (GTDB taxonomy): Bacteria > Spirochaetota > Spirochaetia > SZUA-6 > RPPD01 > JAFGGG01. The sequence goes on along the minus strand of CAZWKE010000001.1, from coordinate 190,528 downwards.
TTACTGGGTTTTGCCGACTGGAACGACACCGTGAACCTGCGCACCGGCGCGGAAAGTGTGTTTATCGCCAATCAGTACGGATACGCACTTAAGGAGCTTATGGATGTCCTGGAATACAAGCAGGACAAAGAGAACTTGGAGATGTGCCGGCATTATTACGAAGAGATGAAAACCCGGGTAAATGAGCACGCCTGGGACGGGGAATGGTTCATCCGCTATTTTGACCATGACGGCAGTCCCCTTGGTTCAAACCGGAACGAGAAGGGGAAAATCTTTACCAATGCCCAGTCCTGGGCCGTGATCAGCGGATTTGCCGAGGGCGAACGGGCCAAGACCGCCCTGGACAGCCTGCGCAAAAAGCTCAATACCAAAAACGGGATCAAGCTGTCCTGGCCCGGTTACAACCGCTATGACAAGAACATCGGAGGGATTTCCAGTTATCCGCCGGGGGCCAAGGAAAACGGCGGCATTTTCCTACATTCCAACCCGTGGGTCATGATTGCGGAGACCATAATGGGCAATGGCGACCGCGCGTTCGAATACTACAACCAGATAAATCCCGCGGCCAAAAACGATATAATCGACGAATACGAGGTTGAACCCTACTGCTATGCCCAGAACATCCTGGGGGACGAGCATCCCCAATTCGGCCTGGGAAGAAATAGCTGGCTTTCGGGAACCGCCTCATGGTGTTTTCAGGCCGCCACCAAGTTTATTCTGGGTATCCGCCCGGAATGTTCAGGTCTGAAAATCGATCCGTGTATTCCGAAAACCTGGCGGGGATTTAGGGTAAAAAGGAATTTCCGAGGTGCGGTGTATAACATCACCGTTGAAAATCCCAAAAGCGTCGGCAGTGGCGCCGCAGAAATTCTGCTGGACGGTAAAGCGATATCCGGAAACATCCTTCCCGCTCCGGAAAGCGGGAAGCACTACGAAGTGCGGGTGCGCCTGGGTTAGACGGGATTTTGGAGAGAACAAAACCCGCTCCGGCGTTTGCATTTGATTCGGCCCTCACCAAAGCAGGGGGGGTCAGACTAAAGTATTAATGACATTATTAGCAAAACGCATTAGGCTGTGCTATAATTATGCATAAAAGGAAGGAACATTATGAAGCAAAAACTTAAATACATCATACCCTCAATAATTTTTGTAATACTGTTTTCTCCCCTTTTTGCCCAGGAGACGCAAGCATACGAAAACAGCCAAAAAGGCTTTTCCCTGTCGTATCCCGCAAACTGGGTAAAGACCGAGCACGGGGAGAAGCTGGAGTTTTATTCTTCCAAGGAGTTTTCGTCAAACTACAAGAACGGAGTAATGTTCGGTATATATTACTACCCGGACAAGGGAGACATTTCGGCCGAACAGGTGCTGCGTGAACTGCTTGATGTGGAAAAGGAGTTTGAGCTGGCGGAGTTCACCCGGAAGGACATGGCGAAACAAAGCTGGTCGTACACCACGGCGGTAAACAGCAAGCGGGACATCCGGGCCGAGTTTTATGTATGTACACGGGGAAAGAACATCTATGTGATTGCCTGCGGGTATACGCCCGCGGAGGCAAGAAAGCAGTTTTCCAAAGACATCGATCTGATGCTGCAATCATTTGCCTTTACCGGCAGCGTTGAAAAAAGCAGCGGATCCTTGAGTCAATATAATAACAAGGGCATGGGAGTGGCTTTTTCTTATCCGTCCGCATGGACCATTGATGAGGAAAAAACACATATATTTGTAGGATCCGATAAGGACCTGTTTCAATCGGACAATCCCGGTGCCGGAGTGGCCATTTATAGAGGCGGGGCCACGACGGTTGACCTTAAGGCCGTCCCGAAAACCAAGGAAGAGCTGTGGAATAAACTGAAAGAGCAGCAACCCGATTTCATAGAGATCAGCAGATCAACCAAGAACTGGCAGGGGGTGGAATGGTTGTACGTTGAGTTTGAGGACCCGCACAGTAAGATACTGGCACACTTCTATATGTACGTGCATGACGAGACCATCTATATGGTGGGGGTGGTGTTTCATCCGCAGCAGGCACAAGCCCAATACGAAGAAAACATAAAACAGATATTGGACAGCATGGAATTTATGGTCTCGAAATAACGACCGCGCCGTTTGTCCGGCACCCGTCCCGCCGCGTGCCGGATAAACGTTTGTAGGAAGTAAGATTATTTTGCTAATTTTTTTGCATACAATATATACGTTTCTGAGAAAGGCGGCGGTATGAAATATTTATTGATACTGGTTCTTATCTTCGGGGTTACTTCCCTGGGTGCAATCGAGCTTAAATCATATGAAAATAGCGAAAAAGGATTTACGCTCTCATACCCGGAGGATTGGCAGATTGAGGAGATCGATCTGGGGATTGTCCTGTCTTCGGTCCCTGGTTTTTTTGATCTCAAGGAAAAGGGGGCGGGAGTTTTTCTTTTCATTCAGAACATAGAAGATATGTCTATGGAAAATACACCGCAGACCAACCGGGACATCTGGGAGGAAATGAAAAAGAGTAATCCTGCATTCGAGGAAAAATCCGCAAAAGATATCCAATGGCTGGGAAAGGTTTGGCTGGTGACCGAGTTCCATGAAAAGAACGACGACAGTAACGCGGTCTTTTATATCCTGATGGACAACGATCTTGTGTATTTTGTCGGCTGTGTCTACCATCCGTCCGCGGCAGAGGCGGATTTTCGCCCTGTTGTTGAGGAGATCCTGAAAACCATACGCTTTAAGACGTTTGAGAAAAAATAAACGCACAGATCAAACGGGGGAACAGGTTGTAATACCTCCTCACACCGCTTTCCGGGCGTACTCGTAGGCTTTCAGATAATTACCGATCAGGTTATGCCAGTCAAAATGTGCCGAGCGGCTTTCGACCGCATTGCGTAAGGCGATCCTCTCCCTGCGTGAATAAGCGCAAAAGGCATACAGAGAGGAGGCAAGCTGGTCCGCGGCCTCTTCAAAACTTTTACCGCGCCGTTTTATGACTAATATTCCATCTGACTCATGTCCGGAAATACTGCGCTGTACATAATCTCCGAATCCGGATAAGTCCGAGGTAATGGTGGGAATCCCATTGGCCACACACTCCATGGGAGTGTACCCCCAGGGTTCATAAAAGCTGGGGAAAATCCCCAAATGGCAGCCGCGCACAAACTGGCTGTAATCCATCCCAAAAAGCGGGCTCACCGCTGAAATAAAATCCGGATGATATACTATTTTTACCCTGTCGGAAACATTATTTACCAGATTGGCGGCCCGTAAAAAGCGGAGAATCTCGTCGTTGGCATCATCCCGTAGATTATGGGTAACGATGATCGGAAGCCGTTTCGTTTTCCACGAGTACAGCGTGCGGCGCAGGCGCAGTTTCCAGTAGTCGTCAACAAAATCATTCAACGGCGGAAGCCGCGTATCCGTACTCTGGGTAACAGCGAAAAACAGGCGTTTGTCTATCTGGTCCAGAATGGCTTCACAGGTGTTTTGAATCTCCTCGGTCAAGATCCGCGAATGCAGTACATCGGGGTTTATCGTGTTATAGGGGCGCTTGCTGATAAAGAACATCACTACGGTGACGGGTAACGATTCGGCCTTCAGTCGTGAATTTAAGCGACGCAATGCCTCCAGCGTCAGGTCAAATCCCTTGTTGCGGTACTCAAAGCGGCCGGAAATAAAAAAATACAGGGTATTGTCAAGGTCAAAGCTGTAGCTGGGAAAGAAATGGCCCACCACAAACTGATGGATCATCTGTTTATACTGTTGATGCAGGTTCTGGAACTCATGGAGCGCCACAAACCGCTCTATATTCAATCCATTGGGCAACAGGAAATCCGGTTTTCTGCCCAAAAAAAGCACACATTCGGGCGTGGTAATTTGGCTGATAGTGGTAAAGCACTGGGATTCCCGCGCAGCGGCGCGTTCTATCCGCACCTGCGCTTCGATATTGTACTTCCGCGCCTCCGCCAGCCAGTCAATATCCGGCAGCCTTCCATAGAAATCCGGCTCATGCGAAGCGAAGTACCTCCCCAGCATTGTGGCATGAGTAGTAAAAACCGTGGCCACCGCCGGCAGTTCACGGCGCAGGTCGTACAGGCAGACGGCGGTCAACCATTCATGAAAGTGAACAATGGGAGCGGATGTGCCCGTCTTTTTTTTACAAAAAACATTAATCAGTGATTTTAAGATAAAACCAAAGGTAAGTGCCTGGTCCAGCAGTTCATCCGCCGCGGAACAATCAATCTGCTGCTTCTTCCAGATCAGCTGTTTTAATTCCGCGAGTTGATGAAAAAGGGAAACAGGATTGATGAGAATAACCTGGGGCCTTCCCGTCACCAGCCACCTACCGAAATGCACGTCGAATCCCATTTTTTTCAGGTCGGCAATACTCTGATAAAACGGGGAATCCGGTTCCTCGTTCTCCTCAAATTCCCCGCCGATTGTTTCGGGGAAATATGGTCCGATAAGGCAGTAGTTGTCATGCCAGTGTTCTATGACCGCGGGTATTTTAGAGCGGATGACGGTATAAATGCCGCCGATCTGGTTACAAACCTCCCAGGCCACCTCAAGCAAATAATTCTTATATATCTTTTTCTTCATTACTTGTTTTTTACCAATCGGGTCCCGTTCTGCAAATTATAACAGGTAAACAGTTCCGCGTTCTCCACGATCTCCAATTCATAGGGCGAGAGTATTTTCAGCTTCATCACCACATCATCGGTAAGATTGATGGAAATATACTCATCCTTGATTTTATAGGTGCCGGCCACCTCTCCGAATCCCTGGCAGAAATTATAGATGAAAATACAGGTATTATTATTTTTAAAATCAATATATTGAGAGCGGTATTCATCATCAACAAGATCATACCTGCCCAAAAGCTTTATCTTCGGTTCGTCGGACCGGTCTTGCATAATCTCTTCTTTCTGTAAAAACCCTCCGAACACCCAACCTTCCTTGTCCTGCCAGCGTATTCTACTCCAACTACCCTTGGTGCCGTCGATCTCCTCGACCTTGTCTTCTTCATCCAGAAGAATTACTTTTTCACCGTATGGTATGGCACCGATAACATTTCCGTCAAGTCCGGCCTTGTCCCGTATGCGCAAGCCCGCGGTGGCGTTCACCCAGCGCGGCTGTGCCTTGCCGGTATAGATGGTCGCTTCTTTGGTTTTAACGGGCTGTTCCTGTTTTTGACAGGAAAAAACCGCCAGTATAAGGCTTAAAAATATGATAAATCTCAATATATGCATACATTTCTCCGTATACGCGTTATTTCATCCTCTATTGTGGGCAATTCCCCACTGATATGCAAGTAGATAAAAGGAAAATTCTTTTGCCCTTTTCTTTATTTCCCTCTATATTAGTTACTATGAATACGCCAAAATCCCAAAAACACGCATCGGTAAAGGCCGGCATTTCCCGGCTGATCGAAAATATAAAATCGGTCATTTATATTGATACCGTGAAACTTGAGTATTTACTGGCCGCTAAAATTGCCGGAGGGCACGTCCTGCTGGCGGATTCTCATGGGGTGGGTAAAACCTCCCTGGCGCGGGCCCTGGCCGGGTCTATCACCTGGAAGGCCAAACAGACCCGGGGGCAGGAGGTGAAGGTGGATCCCTTTAACCGTATCCAGTGTACGGTTGATCTGCTGCCGCAGGATATCCTGGGCTATAACCGCCCGGACAGCACGGGCAGGGAGTTCATCTTCATGCGCGGACCAATTTTCGCCCATTTTGTACTCTGCGATGAGATAAACCTGTTGACCCCAAAAACCCAGGGAAGTTTTTTTCAGGCCATGGAGGAAAATACCATAACCATAGAAGGCAAAACCTACACCCTGCCCGATCCTTTCTTTATTATTGCCACCATGAACCTGAAGGGCGCGCACCTCTTTCCGCTGCCCGCGCCGCAGCTTGACCGTTTTATGCTGCAGCTTTCCATCGGGCTGCCGGGAGCACAAGACGAGGCTGAGATAATCAAACAACACGGCAGGCTCGACGGCTGGAAGAATTTCGCCCCCATCATGGATTCCGACGAGCTGCTTGAGTGGCAGACACTGGTGGACAGTATCGATATTCATCCCGATATCATCGATTATATCGTGGCCTGTGTCAAAAAAACCCGTATACATCCGGAAATTATCATGGGCGCAAGCCCCCGTACCGGGGTAAAACTGTCCCGTCTGGCAAGATCCCTGGCCCTGATCAGGGGTGAAAGTTTTGTTACCATCGACCACATCCAGGAACTCTTTATCAACGCGGTTGCGCACCGACTGGTAATGAAGGACTCGTCCCTTCCGGCCGAGAAAATATTGAAAGAGATCATTAAGACCGTCCCCGTGGATGAGTTTCGTAAACATTTTCCGGAGAAAAACAAAACCTGAATGCAAACACGGAACACTTTTGTCCAGATTCTGCAGCGTATGCTGTATTATTATCCACTGACCCTTACCGGCAGTATTCTGTTTGTTTTTGCCCTGTTACTGCTCTATGATGCCCTGCTCAGTCTGAATCCCTTTAGTTTTATTCTAGCGATCTTCGCTCTCACGGTACTGTTTGTGCTTGGTATTCTTAACCGCATCCAGGTATTGCATCCGCAGGAAATGACATACGAATGGGACAGTGCCGAAGCCCTGTATGCGGGCAAGGAATACCACCAGCGTATTTACTGTGAGGGTTTTCGCATCCTGCCCTTTTTTCGCCTGCATTTCCTGCTCTCGGGACGTCTCTTTGTCGCGGAAAAGGAGTCGTTCCTTTTTATACGGGAGTTTTCCTCACCGGAACCGGAAAGGTTTGAGTTTCCGCTTTACTTCCCGCTCTGCGGCAGCCTTAAAACCTCGGGATTCCTGTGTATAAAGGACATCTTCGGGCTTACCCGGGCCCGTTTTACCCCCGCGATCCCAAGGACCCTGACCATACGTCCTCCCGTGATCCTGCATGAAGAACAGGCCCCCGCCGTTACCATGGACGGTATGGAGGACACCGCCAGAAAAAAAGACACCAACGAGGAGCGGTATTACCAGAGAGAGTATATGGCAGGCGACAAACTGCGCGACATAAACTGGAAGGTGTCCGGCAGGCTTTCTACATTGATCACCAAGGTTTCACATATCACGCAGGAGAAAACCCGGCTGCTCACCATTTTTTTTCAAAATTACCGGAAACCGGGGCCGGAGTCCCTGGACTCCATTGTACACCTGAACGTGGTCAAGGGATGGATGCTCTCGTTTATTAAGGTCATGAAGGAGGCCTATCCGGACTATAACTTTGAGGTGATTACCAACCAGGACAAGTTCACCATCGAGACACCGGACGATATCGATCACCTTGGACTGGTACTGGGGACCATCCATTACCACAGCCTGGTCAACAACACCTATATCCCCCATCCGGGTGAGGTGTTCATTTTCACCACTCCGTTCGATACACAATTGTCGCGATTGATCTCCGGGCTGGATCAGTCCCGAATTCACCTTTTCCGCAGTATACACTCCACCCCCTCCGCTCATTCGGCAAAAAAGCAAAAACAGGCAACCTTCTCCCTGTTAAAGCCGTTACCGCATTTTTCATTTCCGGGATGGTGGGTTCTGCGCAGGGAAAAGGAGCTTTACCAACACCGCCTTCCCAATGTAAATTCAATTAATATAGAAGAAATACTTGTAGACGCCAAACTGCTATGAAAAGACATGTTCGGTTGACATCGCTTTTTTTTACCCGCTTACTGCTTTATTTTACGGTCATTGTTCTGCCCTTGTTCCATCCGGCCATTGTGGTGCCTTATGATAAAGAGGGCTGGATCTTCTGGTTTTTCCTGATACCGGTGGAAATGTTTCTGGCCTTTTTCCCGGCCCCACCGCGCCTGACCTTTAAACGGTGGATATCGGCCGGTCTCGGATTTGCGGCGCTTACCGCCGTCATCATTTCCGGCTTCAGACTCTCCACTCTTATTTATATCGGGGGCGGGATGCTGGCTTTTATGCTGACCGCATTGATTTTCCGGACCCGCGGCCGGGGAAGGATATTCGCCGTTCTTGAACTGTTTTATTTCGGTATCGTGTATTTCAGATTATTGAGCTTTTCCCGGGCCTCCGAGGAGATTGCCCTGAAAAGCCACGGCTTTACCCAGGTGGTTCTGATTGTGGCCATCTGCGCCTTTTGTCTGCACGCACTGGTTATCTACCTGGCCGCGTTTGAGGAACGGCTGCATAAAAAAAGCCGCCGGGAGCTGGCTTTCTTCGTCAGCCTGAGTGTCCCGCTGATACTCCTGATCGCACTGGTTCTGCCCCCGGATTTCATTAAGCATTCTATTGTCCTGAATGAACTGGGGCAGCCCCCGGAATCAAAACCTCTCAGTACCGACAGCAACTCGGAAAACGGGACTCCACAGTACGGTGGACAGAACGGACGGGGCAGCGGGAAGCTGGAAGGGGTGCCCCGGGACCGGTGGCAGTCCCTTTCCCGCAAAAACAACAAGCAGTACGCGGCCATGCTGGTGATTACCAAAGTCGACACCTTATACGCGGCCGGAACATATAGAAGCCTTTTTGACCCGAAAAAAGGATTTACCGAGAACAACGACACCTCGCTTGAAGACAACGAGCTGAACACCTTTAAAACCCGTCATCTGCTGCAGACGTGGAAATGGCCCGGACGCGATCAATATAAGCAAACCCGTCAGGCTTATGACGTACATATTTTTTCAATCGCTCCGGAGCGCTACCTGGCCTATATGCCGTTCTCGGTTGAACCGATCTCACTGGAGGAGAATGCGGTCCCGTTTCGTTACAGCTATGACGCGGTTTCGGGGTTAAGCCTGGCTTCGGCTCCGGCGCTGATCAAGCTGGAAGACTTAAGCCCGCAGCAGAAACAAACCCTGAAACCCTATCTCGAATTACAACTGTCCCCTGCCCTGAAGCAGAAACTGGCGGATATGACCGAGGATGTACGCAACAGCAAATTGACACCGTATGGTAAAATATTCGTGCTGCTTCAGCTTTTCCGCGCCTATCAATATAAAGCGGGTTTTAGTGATGACACCTCCGTGGCAGCAATCTCAAAATTCCTGTTTGAAACCAGGAGCGGGGACTGTACCGAGTTTTCCAATGCCATGGCGCTGCTTGCCCGCTTTGTGGGTATTCCGGCGCGGGTTGTCACCGGCTACCTGGTTGCTTCCAAACTGCAGACCCCGGCCCACAAACGCGGTGTTCACTTATTACGGCAGCAGCTTGATGTGCTGAAAAAATACCCCGAACAGGACATATTCCTTGTCACCTCTTCGCACCGGCATTCCTGGACACAGGTGTACATGCCGGTGTACGGCTGGATCGATGTGGAATCAACCCAGTTCGCCATGCCCCCCCGGCAGGGCGGGGACCCGAATGATTGGAAGGTGGTAATTCCTTATGATGAAAGAATCGGGCGGGAACAGGATGCGTTACGGGGGAACGCCGCCTATATCGCGCTTTTGATTGGGATCATATTAGGCGCGCTTTTCGCGGCCATGATTGTCGGTGTATATATCTACCGCTACAGTCTACTTGTATATTATTCACTCCTCGGCAGAAGAAACACCGCGAAGGGTCTGCGGGCATTGTATGGTCTGCTGCTCATGCGTATGGCATTCAGGGGGTATATCATAAAAAAACCCCACCAGACAATCAATGAATACGCAACAGAATACCCCGAACTGGCTGGTTTTGCCGAATATTATACAACACTCCGCTATAAACAGAACATCGCCCCGCAAATGCGGGAGCGTCTCTGGAACGGACTGAGGCAGGAGTATCGTACGCTTGTCAGCGGTATGCGCGGCAAGGGTGTATCGAACAGTCTCAGGAGCTGGTTTAGTTTACGGGGGCTTTTTTATCGATGGTAGGAAAAACAAGGATTTCAGGCATTCTTCCGCTTATATGGATATCCTGCGTGCTCATCCTGGGATTGGTAAGCGGCTGTGAACAGCAGTCCGACTGGATCATGTTTCGCAATACCCAGGGAAGGGGCAGTACACCGAACGGTCTTAACCCGCCGCTTGCGGTGCGATGGAAAATCCGGCTTCAGTCCCAGCAAGACAAGGCGACCTCTTTCAACTCGCCCCTGCTGAAAGACGACACGATATATTTCGGGGCCACAGACGGGAATTTTTACGCTTTTGATTTGGCAACCGGTTATATGCGCTGGATTTTTAAAACCAAGGGAGAAATCAACTCTACCCCGTATGTGGACGAAGATACCGTGTACTTCGGTTCAAACGACGGCAAAGTCTACGCGGTTTCCATAAAGGACGGACATGAAAAATGGTCCTTTGACTGCGGCGCCAAGGTCTTGTCCACGGTGACCAGGTATAAAGATTATATCGTATTTTGCAGTCACGGCGGCTCAACCTTTTTTCTGTCCCTGGACGGCAAGCTGCGGTTTTCCATGCCCAACCCGGTGTGGATCTATTACAGTTTCCAGATCGACAATGACATCATGTACTTTGCCCCCGGCCCACCCGAACACTCGCAGAGTTTTGGAGCTTTTGACATAAAAAAACGGCAGTACCTTTGGCTTGTCGAGACCGGCGGAAGCGATCCTTTATGGTTTTCCTTCCCCGCGATAGAGGGAGACCGGCTGCATTATGCCATCTGCACCTACGGCTTCTATGAATTGACCTACCAATACTATGCCCTGAACAAGTATACGGGGAAGGTGATCTGGCGTTATGAGGACAAATCACGCCTGAAAAAAAGCAAAGACCTCTATGCGTTTGATGTTTTTTACCGGAGCATTGAGCTCCTTGATTATATGGCACCCGCAGTATGGAACAACCTGGTCATCTACACCAGCGGCGATACCCTTGTCAGGGCCTTCTACGCGGATTCCGGCGAGGTCGCCTGGCAGACCACCCTTGACCAACCCACCAGCAGCGCACCGCTGGTGGCTGGAGACAGGATCTATTTTGGGGTACTGGGCGATGAAAAAAAGGGCATCCCCCCTCGTCTTGTCTGCCTTTCCGGGGCGGACGGCAGCATAATGTGGCAGATGGATATCCAGGGAGCAATCCTCAGCGCGCCGGTCAGCGCAGGCAGATGGCTGGTATTCGGCACCGATGCATATTATTTTTATGTATTGGAGGAGGTGTTCTAAGCTGATATTCGGCTGTAGGGGCCAAACACAGATTGCGCTGATGCGCTTTCGGAATAAAAGGAGAAAAGCGTGAAAATTACTTTAAGGCGCGAACAGCTTTTAAACCTGAACGAATCATTAAAAAAAGAGTACCTGCTGACCAATGGGAACGGTGCCTTTGCATCAAGTACCGTCATAGACTGTCATACAAGAAAATATCACGGCCTGCTTGCCGTTCCCCTAAAAGACCGTGGGGCCACCGTTATGTTGTTGTCCAAACTGGAATGCGCGGTATCCTTTAACAAACACGAACACAAACTCTCTACCAATAAATTCCCCGGCGTTTTTTCGCCCACCGGTCACCAGTATATTACAAAGTTTGAGTCGGAATACCTGCCTGAGACAACCTATAAACTGGGAGAGGTTGAGATAAAAAAGACCAGCTGTATGCCTCGTTTTATGCCGACCGTTCTTGTCCGCTTCAGGCTGACCGCCGCCAAACAGCCGGTGCTTTTAAAAATCATGCCGTTTCTTGCCTACCGAAACATTCACGAATTGATTTTCGAGAACACCTTCGTTCGCCCACGTACCTATTTTGAGGAGAATGGATTTAAGATCGATCCCTATGAGGGCCTTCCCGCCCTGTATTTGCAAACCTCTCATCGCAGTGTATTTTATCCGGCGCCGGGTTGGTGGAAAGATTTTGAATATATAGAAGAACAGAACAGGGGATATAATTATAAAGAGGACCTGTTTACTCCGGGTGTGTTTGAGGTGAAACTGAAACCGGGCCAGGAGGTGATCATCCGCGCCTCAATTAAAAAACAAAGCGCTCCCATTAAAGAAGAATGGGATACCGAACTGGCACGAATTAAAAAGGAAACATCCCGTTTTGCGGGAGAACCGGAACCGCTTTCGACCTTAAAACTCCACGCCGAACATTATCTGACCGATAATCATACCGGGATAATTGCCGGGTATCATTGGTTTGGTGAATGGGGCCGTGATACCATGATCTCACTGCCCGGTATAACCCTGTGCCGGGGAGAGAAGGAAACGGCGTTAAATATCCTGAGTAAATATGCCCGTTATGTGAAAAACGGACTTCTCCCTAATGTCACTTCAACCGATAATAACCATGCCTACAATTCCATCGACACCTCGTTGCTCTTCTTCCGCAGTATTCAAAAATATATAGAATATACCGGCGATAAGGCGGGGGTAAAAGAGCGCTTGGGCAAGTGTATGGCTGCCATTTTAGACGCGGTTATCAATAATAAAACCCAGATTTCTCATACAGCGGAAACCGGGCTTGTTTTTGCGGGGACGGCCCGGACACAGCTTACCTGGATGGATGCCAATGCCTACGGCGCGCCCGTTACTCCCCGCCACGGCGCCGCGGTTGAGATCAATGCACTTTTCTATAATGCCCTTTGCTTTTTTCTCTCGGATTTTGCAGCGTTGCTGACTGCGCCCCAAAAACAATTATACGGTGAAATAAAACAAAAGTTTGAAGCCTCTTTTGAGACTCTGTTCTGGAATCCGCAGACAGAATGCCTGATTGACGTTTACCGGAACGATCAGGATAAGGAGACCCATATCAGACCCAACCAGCTGTTTGCCGTCGGCCTGGACTACACCTGCATCCAACCGGAGAAGGCGCAGAAAATCATAGCCGTGGTAAAGCAGCATCTGGTTACTCCCTACGGTCTGCGCACGCTTTCTCCCCAGGACCCGCTTTACCTATCCGACTACTCCGGGGATCAGGACAAACGTGACTCGGCCTATCACCAGGGCATGGCATGGCCGTGGCTGATCGGAATTTTCTACGATGCCTGTATCAAGTACGGGAGTGACCGGGGAAAAACCCGGACTTATTTCCAAAATACCTTCAAGGAGCTTTGGAGTACGCATCTCGCGGAAAGCGGACTGTTCCATATCTCTGAAATATTCAATCCCAACCCTCCCTTCATGCCGAACGGCGCGGTCGCCCAGGCCTGGAGCATGGCGGAGGCCCTTCGCGTATTAAATTCCCTGGAAATAAAAGAATAAATTTGCTTTATGCAAATCGTATAAATATACTTAAATATATCGCGTTTTTTTAGGGATTTGAAGGGCAGGAAATACGGGGAAGAGGAGGTTCATTATTTATGAAAGTATTAATGTTTGGATGGGAGTTCCCTCCTTTTATCAGCGGGGGACTGGGCATGGCCTGCTATGGAATTACCAGGGGTCTTATTAATAATGATGTAAACATACGGCTTGTGCTCCCGACCAAAAGGGGTATCTATAGTGAAAACCAGATAGAGATTCTGGCCGCCGACGAAATACAACTCAGCGAGCACTATAGGGCATTGATGGAAGCCGGTTCCGCGTTTAAAACGGCAAAACAGATGGTTGACGGTTCAATTTCGCCGTATTATACACAAAGCAACACTGTAGAATTCTTCAATAAATACCAGAACCTTGCCGCCGGTAAGGCCGGAAGCATACCGAACTCGGTGATGGCCTTCAGCGGGAATTACGGCAAGGACCTGATGACCGAGGTATTCCGCTACAGCATTATCGGTGAGTACCTGGGCAGTATGAAAGACTTTGATATCATTCACGCGCATGACTGGGTAACAATACTTGCCGGCGTGGCGGCCAAGAAGGCCGGCGGCAAACCCCTGATTGTCCATATTCACGCGACGGAATATGACCGCAGCGGGGAAAATATGAATCAAAATGTGTATAATATAGAAAAATACGGCATGGAGCAGGCGGACAAAATAATCGCCGTCAGTTACTACACAAAAAATACCATCGCAACCCATTACGGAATTGATCCGCACAAGATTGCGGTCGTACACAATGCCGTGGAAAAACAAAAACAGATTGAACGCTTCGGTATCCAGAAAAACCTGCCGGACAAATACGTCCTGTTTTTAGGTCGCGTTACTATGCAGAAGGGTCCGGATTATTTTATCGAAGCGGCCAACCTGGTACTCAAAAAAATGAAGAACGTACGCTTTATCATGGCCGGCAGCGGGGACATGATGCCGAAGCTTATTTCCCGGGCGGCAAGCCTGAAGATCACGGACCGCTTTCATTTTACCGGATTTTTAAACCGGGTTGAGGTTGAAAAGATGTATGCCATGAGCGACCTCTACGTCATGCCGTCGGTTTCCGAACCCTTCGGCATAACCGCGTTCGAGGCCCTGCTGTATGATGTGCCCATAATCCTCTCCAAGCAGTCCGGTGTATCCGAGGTATTAAAGGACGCCATCAAGGTTGATTTCTGGGACGTGGAAAAGCTGGCTTCCGTCATTGTCAATGTGCTGCAGGATGAACATCTTGCCAAACAGATAGTGGAAAAATGTACCTATGAATTAAAAAATATCCATTGGAACAACGCGGGACATAAAATAAAAAACCTTTATCACGCAATATCATTTTCCTATGCTTAAGAAAGGGCGACCCATATGATCTCTGTCTGTTTTTACTTTCAGGTGCACCAGCCATATCGCTTGAGAAAAGACTACTCCTTTTTTGATATCGGGGTGAATCACTTCTATGAGGACGAAGAGAACAACAGAAACATTTTAAACAAGGTGAGTGAAAAATGCTATATTCCCATGAACCACCTGCTGCTTGAGCTCATAGACAGATATCAGGGCAGGTTCAAGGTGGCCTTTTCCATAAGCGGCATCGCCGTAGAGCAGTTCCAACGGTATAATCCCTATGTTATCGAACTATTTCAAAAACTCGCGGCAACGGGTTGTGTCGAGTTTATTAATGAAACATACTATCATTCCCTTGCCTTCCTGTTTTCAAAAACCAATTTCAAACGCCAGGTTTTAAAACACAAACAGCTTATCAAAGACCTGTTCGGACAAACCCCGAAGACTTTCAGAAACACGGAGCTTATTTATAATAATGAGCTGGCCCATTTTATCGAAGAAATGGGCTACACCACCATTCTGGCCGAAGGGGCCGATCATGTGCTGGGCTGGCGCAGCCCCAATTTCCTCTATAAACCGGCGGGAAGCTATAAGCTGAACGTGCTGCTGAAAAATTATAAGCTTTCCGATGATATTGCGTTTCGCTTTTCCAACCGCGGCTGGGAGGAGTTCCCCCTCACCGCGGAAAAGTACGCGGGCTGGCTGCACAGCATAGCCGGCAACGGCGAGGTAATTAATCTGTTCATGGATTATGAGACCTTCGGGGAACACCAATGGGAAGACACCGGTATTTTTAATTTTTTCCGTCAGCTTCCCGAAGAGGTATTCAAACATCCCGATTTTCAGTTTATCAACCCGCGTGAAGCCCAGGAGTATTACACTCCCATTGCCCAGATCGATGTCCCTTATTTTGTTTCCTGGGCGGATATCGAACGTGATCTCACGGCATGGTTGGGAAATCCGCTGCAGAACTCCAGTATAGAGGCGGCATACGCCCTGGAAAAACAGGTACTGGCCACCCACAACCAGGACCTGATTGATGTCTGGCATAAGCTGCTTACCTCGGACCATTTTTATTATATGTGTACCAAGTGGTTTGCCGACGGTGACGTGCATAAATACTTTAATCCATATGATACACCGTACGATGCCTATATAATCTATATGAATGTATTGAACGACCTGAAGGAGACCATTCTCCAGCAGAAAACGCATAAAAAAACAAAAAAAGGAATAGTGCATGGCTAAGGCAAAAATACTGTTCGAAGTATCCTGGGAGGTCTGTAATAAGGTAGGCGGGATTTATACGGTCATTAAAAGCAAGATCAGCGAGGTAAAGAATGAGTTCCAGGACAACTACATGCTTATCGGCCCCCTCTTAGAGAACAATCCTGAAATTATTGAAACCGACGATAAACAGGTAAAAAAAATTCGTGAAGAACTCTTAAAAACCGGGTTTAGGGCCAAGGTAGGCCGCTGGAATACTGAAGAAAAACCCCTTGTGGTACTGATCGGATATAAAAATACCATGGACCAGAACAAGCTTCTCTATCAATTATGGGAAGACTACAGTGTGGACTCCATGACCGGGGGTTGGGATTATATTGAACCCGTTATTTTTTCCACCATGGCGGCCAAGGTTATCGAGGCCGTCAGCAACCTGTACCAGGAGCATGCAATCTATGCCCAGTTCCATGAATGGATGTGCGGAGCTGGGCTTCTGCGGATAAAAAAGCGTGCTCCCTATATTGCCACCATATTCACCACCCATGCCACGGTCCTGGGCAGGTCAATGTCCGGGAGCGGGGTGGAAATTTACAAGGTGCTTTCCGATATCAATCCGCAAAATGAGGCCTCTCACTTTCACGTTCTGGCCAAACACTCAATTGAAAAGGCCACGGCCCGGGAGGCCGACTGCTTTACCACCGTCAGCGAGATCACCGCGATTGAAGCCAAGCACCTGCTGGGGATCGAACCGGATATTGTGCTGCCCAACGGATTTAATGTAACGAAGATTCCGTCTTATACGGAAAAACAGGATTATTTTAAAAATAACCGGTCCAGGCTTTTGGGGTTTGCGCAGAAATTCCTGAAAAAAGAGTTTCCAAGCGACGAGACCATTATTATTTCCACTTCAGGCAGATATGAGTTCCATAACAAGGGGATAAATCTCCTGCTTGACGCTTTCGGCCAGCTTTCCAAATCAGGAGACATGGCCCCCAACCGGCAGATCCTGGTATACCTCTTTGTCCTCACAGGGGCGGTGGATATGTCACGGGAAAGGTACTCCACCACGCAACAGCACGGGCAGTATACCGTATACTCGCAAATATCCACCCATCCGCTGTGGAACCCCAACGATGATCCGATTGTGAACACCTGTAAACGCCACAATTTCCAGAATAATCCCCAGGACCGGATCAATATTATTTTTGTTCCCGTCTACCTAAACGGGCATGACGGTATCTTCAATATGGAATACTATGACGCACTTTCCGGATGCGACCTTACCCTCTATCCCTCATACTATGAGCCGTGGGGGTATACCCCCCTGGAAAGCATCACCTATTCAATTCCCACCGTAAGTTCGGATATCGCCGGTTTCGGCAGGTGGGTCATTTCAGCGGGAAAGGAATCAGACGGTATAAAAATAATCCGCCGCTTTAACCGCGAGTATCATGACGCGGTAATGGAGCTGAAGGGACATATTGCCAATTTTGTCAACAACCGGTTGGACAAAAGCAAGGTCCTGAAAACCGAGGTCAGGCAGACGGCACTCCAGGCCGACTGGCGAATTTTCTATAACAACTACCTGGCCGCATATGAAATCGCGAGTAAACAGTGCAGAAACCGCCTGCAGGGACAGCGCAAGGAAAAGGTCCTGCAGTTCGAAGGATTGGAATACCGCGGGGCGGACAGCCAGCGCCCCCGCTTCAGACAGTTTTCGGTCAAGGCCTCCATTCCCGAGCCGCTGTCGGGGCTCAGAGACCTGGCATACAACCTGTGGTGGAGCTGGAACCAGGAATCCCAGGAGGTCTTCAGTCTCATTGATCCGCTGCTGTTTGACAAGGTGGGAAACAATCCGGTTGCCCTGCTTGAGACTATTAATCCGCAGCATCTGGACGATCTTTCCAAAAACGAGCAGTATCTGGTGCAATACCGGAATATTACGGCAAGGTTCCAGCGATACACCGCCCAGGAAAAGCCATTATTAGCGGGAGCCGATATTTTCTCCAAAGGACACCCGATAGCCTACTTTTCCATGGAATACGGGCTGCATGAATGCCTGCCCATCTATTCCGGCGGTCTGGGTATTTTATCCGGGGATCACCTGAAATCCGCCTCGGACCTCAACCTGAACTTCATCGGGGTCGGCCTGTTATATAAAAACGGGTACTTTAAACAGGGGATCTCAAAAGACGGCGACCAGAAGGTAGAGTATTATTTCAATGATTTTTCACGTATGCCCTTACAGGAGCTGCACATCGCCGGGGAACGGGTCATCATTTCGGTGGAGTTTCCGGGACGCAAGGTCCATGCCAGAGTCTGGGAGGCCAAGGTAGGCCGGGCTTCGATTTATTTCTTTGACACGGATGTTCAGGAAAACAGTGCGGCGGACAGGACCATTACGGCCAAACTGTACGGAGGGGGAAAACAGGTTCGCATCGAACAGGAAATCCTCCTGGGCATCGGCGGCATACGCTTACTGGAACAGTTGAATATCAAACCGCTCGTCTACCATCTCAACGAAGGGCACTCGGCCTTCCTGATCATCGAACGCCTGATAAACCTGATGCAAAATTATAACCTAAACCTGGAAACCGCCAAGGAGGTAATAAAGGCAAGTACGGTATTTACCACCCACACTCCCGTGGCGGCCGGTAACGAGGTTTTTGATATGCACCTGGTGGAAAACTACCTGAAAAATTATGTGGAAAGCCGCGGCCTAAACTGGCAGGAAATTTATGAACTCGGCCATAAGGCTCTGACCGATACCGGTCCGTATGAGATGACCGCGCTGGCATTAAAAAACACCTATAAACGCAACGGTGTCAGCCGGCTGCACGGTGTGATCTCCAGAAAAATGTGGGCTTCCATCTGGTCCGGGTTTTTAAGTGAGGAGCTGCCTATTTCCCATATCACCAATGGGGTCCATGCAGCCACCTGGATTACCACGGAGATGAAAAAGCTGGTTGCCAAATATTGTTCCCTGAATTTTAATGAGGACCTCCTGAAAAAAGACGAGTGGAAGAAGATCGAAAAAATACCCGCAGAAGTATTATGGCAAACGCATATCGAGCTAAAAAACAAGCTTTTCAATCATATAAAGGAAAAGGTCTCTCTCAACTGGATACGGGAAGGTGAAGACCCGGCCCTGGTGGACCGGTTTCTGGCCAATCTTTCTCCCAGCCCTCTTACCATCGGGTTTGCCCGGCGATTTGCCACTTATAAACGCGCCACCCTGTTGTTCAAAAACATGGAACGATTCAAAAAAATCATCCTTAATCCAAAACTGCCGGTGCAGTTCATTTTCGCGGGCAAGGCCCACCCCAATGATAAGGCGGCATTTGAACTTATCAAGGAGATCGTCCGGCTTTCCAAAAAAGAGGAGTTCCTGGGCAAGATAATCTTTATTGAGGGGTATAACATGCAGCTTGCCCGGAGAATGGTCTCGGGTGTGGATGTATGGCTGAACAATCCCCGGAGGCCCCTGGAGGCCAGCGGAACCAGCGGCCAGAAAGCGGGTATAAACGGAGTATTGAACGCAAGCATACTGGACGGCTGGTGGGATGAGGCGTATAACGCCACCAACGGCTGGGCCATCGGCGGGAGAACCGAGTATAAAAATCCGGAAACACAGGACCTGGCTGATTGTGACGCCTTGTATGATATCTTGGAGAATGAGATTATTCCCATGTACTACGCACGCAACGCACGGGGTGTGCCGGAAAAATGGGTAAAGACCATAAAATCTTCAATTACCTCCATCATTTCCGAATTCAACACCAACCGGATGCTGAAGGAATATACCGAGTCCATGTACATCCCCACTGCCAAACACTACCTGTTTATCAGTGAAAACAACTTTTCCCGGGCACGGGAGATCGCGGAATGGAAAAAATCCATCAGCACACGCTTCCCCAGCGTCCATATCCACAATATTTCCATCGAAGGAGTGGACGGGGATATTCTGAATGTGGGAGACGAGATCACCATCCATGTTGAAGTGAACAAAGGCAAGATATCCAAGGGGGAAATCAAGGCTGAGGTCCTGCTGTCCCCCTGCAGGCAGGAAGAAGCCAACACTTTTTCCGGTCGGGAAGAAATGCAGTTCGAGGAAATCCAGTATGTTCCCATGCAGCTTCTGGCGGAAGAGGGTAACCTGTTAAAATACAAATGCCGGTATACCGCGCATAAATCAGGAAAATTCAATTACGGCATCCGGGTTCTGCCCGATCATCCGGATATGGACGATGTGGTAGACTTAAACCTGGTATTCTGGGCCTGATCTTACTGCCGATAACCTCCGTGAAGAGGATTCTGTTACCTTGCATCTTCCCGATTTTTCAGGTACACTCCCAAAACCATGAATAATAAAATTGCTTCGCTATTTAGATTCAAACCACCGTCCCTCGCGGCAAAGATAATCATCCTGTTCACGGTCCTGCTGCTTTTTACGGGAGCGGACCTTATTGTGAAACAACTCGTATTCCAGACTCTCCGCGGGAGCCGCGATGTAGTGGTTATCCCCGGTTTCTGGTCTTTTCGCTATACCATAAACCACAACCTGGGGTTTTCCCTGCTCCGTTTCCTGGACAACCTGCTGGCCCCACAGCAAAAATACATCATGCTGTTATGCATCCAGGCCCTGGCCACGGGTGCGGTCCTGGCATTTGCCCTGCTGGTAAAGCGATGGAAGCATATACTCCCGCTTTTCCTGATTACCTGCGGCGGTATGGGAAACTTTTTGGACCGCCTGATACACGGTGGAGTGGTGGATTACATCCTCTGGTATTACGGAGATTTCAGCTGGCCGATCTTTAACCTGGCAGATGTCTACAGCGTCATCGGCATCATTCTGTTTATCGTTATTTTGTATTTTTTCAGCAAGGAGCACTCGCTGAAAGCATTAATAAAACCTGAAACCGAATCGTTCGGGCAAACCGGATAAAATACAAATAAGATAAAAAAGCAGACGTAAAGAATCCTTATTGCAAAATAGTAACTCCCGCTCCCGGCATCCCCCGCCCCTTTTCGAACCATCCGGGATTTTTTATTCTGCTCCCGCGCATACCGCCAAAAAATACCAGGCCGCATGCGGAAGCCACTGCTCCGTCCATCTCCAGTTCTGACCCAGATTGCCTCTATAGCGGGAGGGGAGAAATTCAATATCCTGTTCATCATCGTATCCCGAGGTGATGCCGTTGCAGATTCCGCCGGGTCTATTCTTTAGATTAAATTTGGTATATTCGGGATTATTTCTGCCCTTGCCGTGCAGCATACAGCGATCAAAGGGATTCAAACCCAAAATCCAGTCAAGCTGATCCTGTGCGTACTTCCTTAATGCGGAAACAATCTCCTTTTCCGCTTTAAAATAACGGCTTGCCAGCGAGCCTACCGTGCATAAAGAGGCCAGGCGGGCGTTCTCCCCCTGCCACCAGTACCCCGATTCGTTTTGATGAGGAAAAAAAAACGCGCTTTTGCGTGACTCATCCACAGCCTTCACATATTGCCTGGCGTACCCGAAAGGATTACTCACCTCGTTCGTAATGGACAACTCAAACTCCAAAGACTTCCTGACTGCCCGAAGAACGGCGGTACGGTCCACCATCGGGTGTTCTATATCCATAAACCGCAGGAGAGCCATGACCGGCAGGCCCGCGTCGGAGGCGTGAAAAAAAGGCCGTTCACCCTGCCCGTCCGCACACCACCAGCCGTCAAAGGATTGGTCACGCGAAATCCTGTTTATCAGGTTTTCAGCCCGGAACACGGCGGCCCGTAAAAAATCCTCTTCCCCGCAGGCAAGAAAAAGCTCACTTGCCGCCATCAGGGCACAGTAATCATCGATGATATTCTCCTTGCCGTCATCCAGGTAACGGGTATTGTTTTCCTCCAGATGTCGGAAACCCTTTTTTGCCGCTTCCAGATACGTCTGCGAATCAAACTCCCCGGATCTGCGCATGCCGCTCATTCCGGCCAAGGCAGCTATCGCCATCCCGCCCCCCTGGCGGAAAGAAGCCTCGTAAGCCTCGGACTTTATCCCTTTAATCGTGGAATAAGAGCAGATCTCACGTTTATTAATATCCATGGTCCAGCCGTCAAATACGGTCATATAGAAATAACCCGCCTTATCCTGCATGCGTACCAAAAAATCCGCCCCGAAAAGCGCTTCAGAGATGATTCGTTCGGGCAGGTACTTCCAATTTACGGTTTTTTGTTGTGTAACAAGCTTAAACGAATACAACAAACTCCATACCACCAGCGGTATCTGCTGGGGATTCATGTAATTGGCATAGGAAAGATGACTCAGGTATTTGCTCACGTCCCCGGAGGCGTCATACCACCCTCCATGAACATCTACCCGCTCCTCTCTGGCACCAAAAAAAGACATATGTCGGTCCGCCTGATCATAGATACCTTCACAGCGCTGTGAAGTAAAATAGGAAAGCACCTCGGTCAGTGTATTGGTAAGGTAGGGGTTGTCCCGGATCTCGAACTCCTCCGACCGCACCACAACTCTACCGACGGAGATTAAAATATAAAACTCACCGTAACCGCTAAACTCGGTAAACTCCAACCGGGAAAAAAACCAATTACGCCAGTCATAGACACGTTCCGCTTTTCCTGCCTGTCCTGAGAATACCGTCCGGTCTGAACCCGCGTCTTTTATAACGAATTCTTTTACCTGAAATTCTTCCGTAGTTTGTACGATTGCTTTTTTATATCCGTATTTTCCGTATCCAAGATGGTTGATGAGTATTTTCATTGGTCCGCTCCGGCAATTATAAATACATATATTGAGAATTGCACTATGTATGAACTCGGTACTCCCGAATCCGTGCTTTGTTATTATGAATTAATATATACTGAATATGAAATAAATACACTGGAATAAATCAAAAATTGTTATTAATATAACGCCCATGGAAATATATGCTTCACGCGACGAGTATATCAAAGCACTGACACTAAGGGCCGGCCTGCCGCGGGGATTCCAGGCTGCAACCGCGGAACTGGATTTTCTACCGAAAGAAATTCCCGTAAAAAAGCCGTACCGCATGAGCCTGGCATTGCTTACCCTTGATCGTCCCAGTCCGAGTTTTGCCGCGGTCTTTACCCGCAACAGTTTCCCCGGTGCGCCGGTCATCATCGGGAAAAAACGCCTGGGACAAAAGAATATCAGCGGGGTTTTGATCAACAATAAGATTTCCAATGTTTGTGCCGAAGACGGAGTAAAAAACGCGGGGCACATCCTTGCCGAACTGGGCGGTCTCACCGGTTTCGCCGCGGAACAATATTTCTGTGCTTCCACCGGGATAATCGGCTGGAGGCTTCCGGTACCGGAAATTATCGGAAAACTCCCCGAGCTGGTTTCCTCACTGGATAACTCGTCCCTGCTGCCGGCCGCCGGGGCAATTATGACCACCGACGCCTATCCCAAAATACGTGAGGCACGTATCGGAGCAGGCAGAATTGTGGGAATTGCCAAAGGGGCGGGAATGATTGAGCCGAATATGGCCACCATGCTGGTATTTTTGCTGACCGATATCAGTATCGATCGTCCGCTGCTGCAGCAGGCCTTACAACAGGCCTGTGCCGAGAGTTTTAACACCATTTCAGTGGACGGTGACCAAAGCACCAGTGATATGGCGCTTATTTTCAGTTCCAATATGGTCCCTTTGACCTCCGTGGATGAGTTTACCGGGGCACTCACCTCCGTATGTCGGCAGCTTGCATCCGATATTGTCCGCAATGGTGAAGGGGTCAGCCATGTGATCCAGGTTAAAACGGTGAATGCACCGGACAGGGAGACCGCCGCGGCAATCGGAAAGACCGTCTGTAATTCCAACCTCGTAAAAACCGCTGTTTTCGGCAACGATCCGAATGTAGGCCGGATTATCAGTGCCATCGGTGATTACGCGGGAACCAATGACATTCCCCTTGATTTCAGCCGGCTTTTGGTCCGTTTGGGAAACCAATGCATCTTTACGGAGGGCTGTTTTTGCCTGGATACAGGCAAGGAAAAGCTGCTCGCGGATTACCTGGCGCAGTGCGCCTTTGACAATAGTAGCGGCTACCCGTCGCACAACCGGTCGGTGGAACTGCGTATCGACCTCGGGATGGGAAGCGCATCAGCGACCGTGACCGGGGCGGATTTAAGCTATGGTTACATCAAAGAGAATGCCATGTACCGGTCATAAAAAGGAGTTACCAGTGCCGAATCTATTCCGTGTGCCATTGAAAAAGAAAATAGACGATTCATATGATATCGAAATCGGTATGGATTTGTTCTCCCGCCTGACAGCCGACCTCAGCTCCGGGCTGCTTGGAGAAGCAAGTAAATACGCGCTGATTACCGATTCGAACGTAGAAAAACTCTATGCCCGCGATCTTGAAAAACAGCTGACCGCCGCGGGATTTGATGCACACCTTCTCAGCTTTACGGCCGGGGAAGCGTCCAAAACCAGGGAGACCAAGGCCCGGCTTGAAGACCGGATGATAGAACTGCGTTTCGGCAGGGACAGCGCCGTTATCGCCCTGGGCGGCGGAGTGGTCACGGACCTGGCAGGGTTCCTTGCCGGAACATTCGGGCGCGGTATTCCCTTTATCAATTATGCCACTACCCTGCTTGCCGCCGCCGATGCCTCGGTGGGGGGCAAGACCGCGGTGAATACCCCGGCGGCCACAAACCTGATCGGGCTGTTCCATCAGCCCAAAAAGGTCTATATCGACATCAACACCTGGAAAACCCTGCCGGTGCGGGAACTGCGCTGCGGTCTGGCCGAAACCATCAAGCATGCCTGTGCGGCGGACGCCGCTTTTTTTGAGTATTTGGAGAAACAGATCGACGGAATTCTGCCTGTACAGGGAAAGGAGCACATTCTGGATGAAGCCGTCTGCTCCCATATTGCCCGGAAAAACTGCGAAATAAAATACAATGTGGTCAGACAGGATGAAAAGGAGACAAACCTGCGCCAAATCCTGAACCTGGGTCACACCATCGGCCGTGCCCTTGAACCCCTTTCCGGGTACGCCCTGCTGCACGGTGAAGCCCTTGCTATAGGACTGGCACTGCAAACCCGGCTGGCCGCAGCCTTCGGGTATATGACCCGGGCCCAGGCCCAACGCGTGGTTGACCTCTTAGTCCGTACGGGTCTGCCGGTTGAAATTCCGCACGCAATTACCCCGGAGGCGTTGATAAAAAAATTATATACCGATAAAAAAGTACGAAAGAACAGGATCCGCTTTGTGTTTCAAAAGGGGATCGGCTCCATGATGCGTTTCAGCGGCGGGAGTTACTCACAACCGGTAAGTGAAGAGCAGATAAAAGCCGTCCTGTAATTTTGTTTAGTGCGACGAAGCTTGTTGTTTTTACTTACCCCGGGTGATTTCCAAACTCAGCTTGTCAATGCGCTCGATTTCATCCGACGTCAGGCGAATGTTCAAGGCTTCCGCATTACTCTGCGCATGCGAGGGCTTTGAGGCCCCCGGTATGGCCACCACGGTATCACCGTGCCGCGTAATAAGCCAGCTTAAGGCGATCTGGGCCGGCGTTTTTTTCTTTTTTTCAGCGATCCCGCGCAGCAGTTCTATGAGCGGTCGGTTTTTTTCCAGGCTTTTTTGTTTAAACTGTTTAAGGAATTTCCGGGGTCCGGGACGTGATTTTATATCTTCCGGGTGTTCATGATATTTTCCCGAAAGCAATCCCTGGGCCAGGGGAGAATAGGCGATAATGGTGATACCCAGTTCTTTTGCGGTCTCCAGCACACCGTTCCATTCAATGCTTCGGTCCAGCAGGCTGTAACGCATCTGGTTGGAACTGAGGTGCATCCCACGCCCGGCCAATGCCTTATACGCGGCCCTCATCTGCCCGGCACTAAAATTACTTACTCCCACAGCCTTTATCTTTTGCTGCTCCAGCAGATCAGCCATTTTATTCATCTGGGATGGAATTGTGGATAAACTACCGGGGAAATGTATTTGATACAGGTCTATGGGATACCCGTCCAATGCCGCAGTCCGCTTGGGGAATGTGCTTATGATTGACCCCGCACGCCTGAACAGGGGAAACCACTTGGTGGCGATTACCACGTCACCGGGTTTTACTTTCAGTGCGTGTAATCCCCCGGCCAATGCCGTTTCAGACCTCCCCCAGCCGTAAATCTCTGCCGTATCAAACCAGTTGATACCCTGCTTCAGTGAGATACGAATAATTTCCGTTACGTCGTTAACCTTCAGTTTTGGCCAGTAGCGTCCGGAAATCCCTTTACCGCCGGAAAACTGCCAACATCCCAACCCGATGGAAGAAATGCGTATTTTTGTATTACCTAAATTCACTTTTTTCATATCTTTCCTAAGATACGCATCGGTGTGGTTATTGTCAATAAATTATTTTTCTTAACGATAAACCTACCGTTCGCGGTAGATTATCCTACCCCTGGTAAGATCATACGGAGAGAGTGCTACCTTTACCTTATCTCCCGGGACAATCCGAATGTAATGCTTTCTCATCTTTCCGGAAAGATGCGCTAAAATCAGGTGACCATTTTCCAGCTCTACTCTGAACATCGTATTGGGTAATGATTCCTTTACGATACCGTTTACTTCTATTGCTTCTTCTTTTGCCACGACAGCTCCTCTAGTGCCTAACAATAGGTGATCGGCCTGTTTTTGTCAACTGTGAGGGTGGTATTTTCCCTGCAAAGGGGGAAAAATAAAGGAATTGATTGTAAAATACCATTTAGATTTGCATACTAGTTGACAATTTCTTATATTTAGTCCAAATTGTGTGGACAAAAAATTTGACACTGTCCTGGTGAGGAGGGACCATGGAAAAAACATACGTTGAAAAGATGAGGACAAACCTGATGAATATGAAGAAGGACATTCTTCAGCACCTTGCCGCAGAGAATGATGAGTTTAATGAAATCATCGAGGATACGGACCCCAAAGATCTCGCGGATATAGCCTCAGACGATATAGATAGAAGGATTCTGGAAGCGCTCGGCAATCAGGAACTGAAAACATTGAAACTTGTGGAAAACGCCCTTTCCCGTATAGAAAACGGACATTATGGGAAATGCATGCGCTGTAACCAGAAAATCCCCAAAGAAAGACTTGACGCGATTCCATACGCGATTCTGTGCATCAAATGTAAAACATCGGAAGAATTGCGAAACAGGTAACCTGTCAGCGGTTAACAGCTCAAACCAATCAATTATTTATAATCACTCCTAATCTCCTTTTCGGAACTCCCGATAATTAATGTAAAGAGGTACGGGAGTTAAAAAATGATTTCTGATATTTCTTCGACAGGATCAGCGATAGTCAGCCGTCTCTATTTTATGGGGGACCTTACCAAAAAAATATCAGTGCCGGTAAACCGCTTTTTATCCCCCTCGGTTGCCCTCAAACACCTCATCGGGGTGCCTTCTTCCGGCAGCCTGGAAGGAATTCCTCTCTACAAACTGCGTATCCTTGATAACCTGATTGAACGGCTTACCAGATTAAAAAATGACGGTACCTCCGCCGGTCAGGCGAACCGGGTTACCGCCGGAAACATAGACGGGATGATCAAAGAAATTGCTTCTCAGGTAAAGAATGCATACGGCAAGCTTGTTCCTTTCGCGGGCGGGCTTTCTCCGGAAGCGGGAACAGTTTTCAATATCAACGTGTAATCTAGATTAAAAAGGAATTTCCCTTAATCTCTCTTTCGATGGTTGTTAAAGGCCCATGACCGGGGAAAACACTTGTCTCGGGAGGAAGTACCAACAGCTTCTCTTTAATACTGGATATCAGTGTCTTCTGATCACCTCCGGGGAGGTCGGATCTGCCGATACCGTCAAAAAACAGGGTATCACCCGTAAAAAGTACCGCATCAGCTTCGCTGTAAAGGCTGACGCTGCCCTTGGTGTGCCCGGGCGTCTCTATGACCGAAAGCTTGGTGTTAAAAGCCTTCTTTCCCTTTTTTAATTCAAAATCCGCGTCGGGAAGGACCACCGCATATTCCTCGTAAAGTTTCACTGCTTCGGGGCCAAGATATTTTAAATGCTTTTTGTTGGTTTTGTCCGCGCTTTTCCCCAGATAATCCCTGTCTTCCCGATGAATGGCGCATTTGATACGGATACCCTTTTTATCAAAGTATTCGACAATAGGGCCGGCAGCCATCGTATGATCAAAGTGACCATGGGTAAAAACAATCCCCGCAGGGGTCATATTCAGCAGTTCAATTTGGGAAATTATCTTTTCCGCTTCCCCGCCCGGATCTATAATAATACATTCTTTTTTATTTAAGGCAAATAGATAACAATTGGTCCTGAAAATACCTACAATAATCCGTTCGATCATGATATACTACACTAAAGTATTTATTGTATTTTTTCAATATTCTATATATGATTATTTATATTTTCTTGATATTTCTTATCGCGTTTGTTTTCTACGGAATTATCCCCGGGGTGGGTGCCTTTTTAATCAGGGCCCAATGGTTTGGATTTCGCAAACGCCTTACTTCCGCTTCGTTATTACCTATTGCGAATAATTCCGCCCTGAACACAAAAAAGGGACGGTATGTTGGGAAATTCCGCTTGTTCGGCACCCTTGAAGCCATCCAGGGGAACAACCTGGTATGGATTGCCTCGCAGGATTTTTCGGTAGCCGCGGACCTGACGAAAACCTCGATCTATATGCTCTCATCCTATCCGTATGAGCTGCCGCAGGAGGGTAAGGATCAGAGTGAGTTTAACTTCCCGGACGAACAGCCCTCGTATATCCCCTGGGAAAAAATCTTCTCACTGCCGTCGGGCATCCAGGTTTTTATCAGCGGTCCATTGTTTATGGAAGACGGACGCCTTCATTTTAAGAACCAGCCGAATGATCCGCTTCTTGTGGTTATCTATGACGGAAATAAGGAGTTGCTGCTGGAGCGGTCAATCTGGAGTGCCCGTCAGAAAAACGAGTATCTAAACCAGTTTACCCCCATCTCATTGGTTTGCGGCTCGCTTTCTTTACTGCTGATCGCGTTTCTGCTTTCCCGCCTGATAGATTTTTCACTCCCTGCGCTTCATTATGCCTCGCTGAGTTTTTCTATTCCCACTTTGCTTGCCCTGACATTAAGTCTGTTCCCGATCCTTTACCTCTTACCGCCGGGGGTGTTTTTATATTTTCTCTACCGGCATTTCTGGAAGCGAGCACGCTACCTGCGCGCGGAAAGGGACCTGCTGAAGCTTCCCCTACGTTATATTAATGAAAAGAATACATTGGAAAAAAGTGAATATATAAATTCCCTGCCCGACGGCGAGAAATATTTAATGATCCGTAAAACCAAGCCACCGAATCAAAACGATCCACTGTTTCGGGCACATATTCCGAAACGCAGCTGTTCCCTAAAAAAAGAGGTGGACAAGGAAGCGTATTTTTACTTTTTTGGAAGCCCCGACATCTCATCCGCGCTGAAAAAACCATCCGACCCGATGGGAGAATTGATTTCCATTCCCGGGAACCCGTATACCCTGGCCAAGGCATGTCAGAAAAAGGCAATCAAAGTGGGGCTGCTTTCGGCGTTTTTTATTTTTTCCGGGCTCCTGCTGAATCTTATTCTTTTGTTTTTTGCTTTTCTTAGAATCCTGATTTACTTGCAACCAGGCTATTGATGTTTCTGCCGGCCTGCCGTGTTTTTTTGCTGTAGTCGGAACTGAACACCTCCGCCGGGAGCCGACCCGTTTGCAGCAGGAATCCTTTGTGCAGGATGCATAAAATCTTACTCTGCATAAAATAGTCAAAAACATCACTGGCGAAATAAACCATTCCGCTCGGTTTTAAACAGTGATGCATGGTGTCAAGCATGGGCATCTTTAAAAACCGGCGCTTGCGATGTTTTGTTTTGGGCCAGGGATCAGGAAAGTAGATGTGTACGGCATCAACCACTCCCGCCGGCAGACAGCGGAGAAACTCTTCGGCATCTCCTTGGTAGATTCTTACCGAAGAGAGATTATTGCTCGATACTTTTTTCATAATCTTCAGGCAGCGTTTTTTCTTTATCTCGACGCCGATAAACCCGGTCTTCTCTGCTTTTAAGGCATAGTTTACCAGGAAATGGCCGTTACCGCTGCCGATCTCTATTTCGAGTCTGGGGAATAATGAGATAAACTCTGTAATGCTAGCGAGACTGTCGGGCCCTGCGAAATCCACCGGGTTTTCTCTCTGTTTTTTTGCGAGAATAGTTGACCGTTATCTTACGTCCCTTGAAATCAGAGTTGTTCAGGGCCTCGATTGCTTTTGCGGCATAATCTTGAGGTATATCAATAAACGAGTAGTTCTCGAGGATTTTGATCTCACCGATCTCATACTCTTTCAGATTCAGGGCCGTACCGAACATCTTAAGCAGATCCTGCCGGTAGACCCCTTTACTTTTTCCGATGCTGACGAACATGGTTGTTTTGTTTGTTTTCTTCGGTTGAAGCTTTTTCAGGGAGTTTCTGACGAAATATGCCATCAAATATGAACGGTCAAAAAGGGATACGTTCTTTTTTACCAGTTTTTTATAGTAGTCCAATTCCAGCGGATTTTCCTCCTGCTTGATCTTTTTCACGATTTGGGCGAAATATCCTTTTATAACCTCATTTTCTTTGGGCAATTCCTGTTCTTTCATTTTCATATGACATGTCTCCTCTATAGTTGTTATTTCAGCTGTTTGGTCTTCGGAAATAATATTAACGATTTCTCTGCAATTCACTCCGATGATCCCCGGTTTGGTATACTCCTGATAATCTTTTGCGGAATGCGGCAAGTCATAAAATATGACGTAGGAGGTACCTTCCGCATTGACCGCTTTCATATCAGAAAGGGTTACAATAAGTACCGAAATCTTCCCCGTATTGAATGCTTCAACCTGCTTTCCCAGCTTTATTTGTTGAATAGGAGCCGCTAAATATACCGATTTCAGCTTTATTGCATTCAATTCTTTTTCTATGGTTTTTCCAAGAGCGGCGGTATTACAGATTACCAGCACACCCTCCAGCTGCGCGGCAACGATCAAGGATTTCAAGGCCTCGTTCTTTTGTTTTGTGATCATGTATTTATGAGTAATAACCTGTGCCTGACCGGAAAAATCAGTCACCTGCAGCACGACCGGTCTTTTTAACTGACGAAGCAGATTGTTGTCTTTGTTTTTGTTTAAATGAGAAAAATAGACCGCCTGTATATGTGACGGCAGTTTGGAAAAAATGAAAAAAATATCATTGAGAAACTCTTCCTGTGTATTGCCGGGCTCATCGGCGAATACCAATTCCACATGTGATAAATCAACATGTCCGCGCCTGATATGGTCGATTATCCTGGCCGAGGTTCCGACGATAATATCGGGATCGCTGTGTAACTGGCGCCCTTCCTTTTTAATGAGATCAGAAAAGCCCACCATTAATACACTCAGGTTTTTGGAACGCATCTGTCCCAGGCGCTTTATACATTTGACAAGTTTGGCCGCGGCCTCTCCGGATTCGGTGATTACCAGTGATTTTATTCCCTTATGTCCCTTTTTCAGGCGGAGCAGCAGGGAAACGGCAATTGTCAGGCTTTTCCCGCGCTGGATTCCGGTCTCCGCGTATAGGTCCCTTCCGCGAAGAATAAAGGGGATCAGCCTTTTCTGCAGCTTGGTCGGCTGCCGATACCCGTATTCGAGGATGAGTTTATGCGCTTCTCCCTGTAAAGGGGGTGAGTTCTTTTTTGTACCCGTCATTATATTCTACCAGTATGTCTTAAAAAAGATACACGGATTTTTACCGTGGTTCTTTACATTATAATAAAAATAACCGTTTCGGTAAAGATTTATATAGCGTGTATTAACTGTTTTCACTATTAGAATTTACAGCCGGAAAGCATTATATTGTATACACAACCATATAACAGAGGCGGCGAATTTGTCAAGAACAACCCCGCAGCATGCCGAAAATCAAAAGAGGAGTAACGGATGAAAAAGCGACTTGTTATTGTATTACTATGTTTATGCGGCTTCTTGAATTTACTTAATGCGGACGTCTTTAAATATATTCATGTAAAGGGTGATAAATTCCGAATAATCGCCGAGGTAACGGAAAAAGTTTATATAAACGGTAAATTCAGCTATAACTATGAAGCCCTGAACAAGATCACCGCGGAAGTCATGGAGGTTAAAAAAGGCGCGGGTTATATCAACGCCGTTTTTCAAACCGCTGATAGGACATACGGAGATATAGGCAGTTACAGCCTCACCGAAGAGCTGGGGTCCGCATTCTGGCGGGACGAACAAGGCAGATGCAGGATCAATCCTCATTATTTCCGGCCGATTGTGCGGAATATCCCAATATTTCCGGAGCAGGACATCCGGCCCGGGTTCACCTGGTCCGCCCCGGCCCAGGAACTGCACGATTTCAGAAGGCCTTATGGAATCGATGACCCATATATTATTCCTTTCACGGTCCACTATACCTACCTGGGAGACACGGAAATGGACGGGAAGAAGATATCCCAGTTTAAAATTGAATATTCCTTTGAGCAGGAAGTATCGGGTATAAAACCGGTTGATCCCGAGGTTCCCTTCCCTGTAAAAATCGCCGCCAAGGTCAGCCAGGTCTATAACTGGGACAAAGAAATCGGCAATGTTCATTCCTATACGGATTCGTTCTATGAGGTGTATCTCTTGAACACCGGGGACTATTACGAGTTTGTCGGTACTTCCAAGGGCGAACTTTTTACCGCATCCCACCTTGACCGTAAAAAAACCGTGGAAGACATAAACAAAGATATCGAGAAAAACCAGCTCAAGGACGTGACCGTTGAAGAAGGGGAAAAAGGGGTAAAGCTTACCCTGAAGAACATCCAGTTCCAGCCGGACTCCTTTGAGCTTCTCCCTTCCGAAAAACAAAAACTGCAAAAGATCGCGCAGATCCTGAAAAAATACCCGAACCGTGATATCGAGATCGACGGTCATGCCGCCAAAATCGGCTCGGACGAACTGGGCATGATCCTCTCCAAGAACAGGGCCAAGGCGGTGGGAGATTACCTGCTGTCAATCGGTGCCACCACGGCCGACAAGATGATCATTGTGGGCAAGGGAGCCACCGAGCCGATCGCGGATAACAGTACGGAAGCGGGAAGAATTAAAAACAGGCGCGTGGAAATAACAATACTGGAAAACTGATTTTTTATTCCACATTCTCGGTCTGAATGCGGCGGACAAACTCGTCATTGGAGATTTTTCCGTTCACAAAATCCGTATAGACCGTACGTTCGATGTAGTATATTTTCCCGGTCTCATTGGTAAACAGAATACCTACGGCGAGTTTTTTTGCTTTGGCGGAAGCGGTATAGGCGTATTTAAACCCGTGAAACAGGGCAAGGGCCCATGCGTCATCGCCTTCCTTCTCCATCTTCGCCTTAAAAATAACATACACGATCTCCCCGGTTACCTCCGGATCGGTAAAGTACTGCTTATAATCAATCGTACTGGTTTCTTTCTGGCAAAGAAGACTCAATTCACGGGAATCCTGGTGTAACACATGAAAATTATGGAACATCCCCGAGGAAGCAAACAAAAGAGAGTTCCCTATAAAAAAAACGGCTATACCGATTAAAACACCTGGTTTTTTCACTTGTATTACCTTTGCTTACCTAAGCTAAGTTTAATTATAGACCCATTACTTCAATTATTCAAGAATTCTCATATTTTTCCTCCATGACAAACGCCGAACGGAACGCAACCCCGCGAATATGCCGGATTCCGTTGTTCATGAATATTAATTATGATACAATGGAGTTTATGATTCAGAAGCAACTGTTCGATCTTTTGGATAAAGAAAAAGAAAAGCTGTTCCAGGCACTTTCTTATATCAGCACCTATTATTATGAGATCATTACAGGGCTTGAGTCCCTGCGGGAAAACATTTTTCCCTACTCATTCAGCGCAAACAACCTCTGGAAAACCGCTCTCAATAAAGATAATGTGGTTTTCAATATTCCGGATATCAACCCGGGAACCATGAGGGACGATCCGGAGTTTAACTCCAATCTATTGATCACTCTCATCAACAATATCCATACAATTCAAAATACCTGTCTGGCCAGACCGACACAGATCGAACTGCACGATATCAAGGATATTAATAAACTTCACAATATTTTACTGCTCTTTCTGCACAACCAGTACTCACACCAGAACCTGGCCCCGTTTAAGAAGAAACAGTTGGAACTGGCTATTTCAATCAAAACAAGCATTGAAAACAGGATTATCAATAATATCAATCCGTTTTTCAGCCGGCTTGAAATGATAAAAAGCGACGAGTATTTTATTTATCTTTTCGATTCCGTAAAAAGCCTGGTGGGAAGTTACGAGAATTATCGTACAAAACCCGCCTATTTTGATAAGGCGATTGAAAAGAAATGCGCCGACCTGCAAATACAAAGCAATCCCGAGTTAAATCTATTACTGATCGCGGATCTTGGGAAAAGCGAAGATCTGCTGAATATTGAGATAAAATCAAAATACGAGAATACCGAAAAGGCAAAAACCGTCTCCAAACCCTATCGCTTGCGTGAAATTGCCTTTCGCTACATTTCGCAAGCCGAAAACATATCAAAACTAGAGTATTTCTTCCAGGAGTTTTACAACCTCACCCATGTCTCCTCGTTTATCAAACGGATGGTACTGCTTGTCTTGAGTTTTTTTACCGGTAAAAGCATGTCCGTTACCACCAGGGATCTGATATTTCGTTATTCCAATCCCGAAGGCAAAATCGAGATTAAACAGGCCTCTCTCCTGCAGCTGATGAAACGTATCAGCATTTTTCAGCAGTTTCTGCTTAAGTCTAGAGAACAGATGAACTATTTTTCATCTTTAAAAGGCATCAATGCACAGGCGTTGAAAGATATAGAAAAAATCATCGATACCTGTTTCTTTGAGTTCAACGATATTTACGAGCAAAGTGCCGGCTTCCGTGAATGGCTGGGCAAAGATCAAAATAAGCGGATCCTCCGGAAAATCCCGGAAAAACGCCAGTATGATTTTTCCAGCCTGCTTTTAACCCTTAATCGTATCGCTATCGTAAATAAATATAACCTGATGGAGTTCGATAAATACAAAGAACTTGCGGAATCATCATAGCACGGTGTAAGCCCGCGCCGGCGGGGAGGGAACCGAACCTCCGGCTACGCTTCAAAAATACCCCTGGCAATGGGAATACGCCTGCCTGTTCCGAAGGCTCGCGGAGATATTTTTAAGACCGGAGGAGCCTGCCGGCGTTTGTATTCGGCCCGGGCAACCATGGTCAGCACCTGCTCCAAGAGGTCCTTGTCAAACCCCATTTCGATCATCTGGCCTTTGGTCTTGTGCTGCAAAATATAGGCATAGAGAATCTTGTCCAGGAGTTCATACGCGGGAAGTGTATCCTGATCGGTCTGGTTATGCCGCAGCTCGGCGGACGGTGCCTTGCTCAGAATGGACTGCGGGATGATCTCTCCCCTGGCGTTAATCGCATGCGCCAGGGCATACACCTCCGTTTTGAACAGGTCTCCGATCACACCAAGCGCACCGCTCATATCACCGTAAAGCGTGCAGTAGCCGGTGGCCAGTTCCGATTTATTCCCCGTGGTCAGCAGAATGGAACCGAACTTGTTGGCATAAGCCATCAGCAATGTACTCCTGATCCTGGCCTGCAAGTTTTCCTCGGTCACATCCGCTTTCTTGTCCCCAAAAACCGGCTTTAGACTGGAGAGGAAAGCGGGAAAGATATTTTCGATCGATATAACCCGCAACGCAATACCCAAATTTTTACAGAGCAAACGGGCATCCTCCAGGCTGGCCTCAGTGGAATAGCGGGAGGGCATGGCAAAGGCGGTGACATTTTCCTTGCCCAACGCAAATACCGCCAGGACCGTGGTCAGCGCCGAATCGATACCGCCGGACAAGCCCAGATGAACACGGGAAAATCCGCATTTATGGATATAATCACGTATGCCCAGGACCAGGGCATGTTCTATATCCGCGTATTTGTCCTCGGTCAATGATATCGTTCCGTTCGATTTTTCCGTATCGATCACGGCAAAATCTTCCGCAAAAGCCCCCGCAAGCAGTTCCAGCCTTCCCTCCGCGGAAACATACATGGATCTGCCGTCAAAAATCAAACTATCGTTCGCTCCGGCCGAGTTAACATACACAACCGGAATACCGGCTTTCTTATTTATCTCTGAAATCAGGGAATAGCGGACTTTCAGTTTCCCCGCATAGAATGGACTGGCCGAAGGTACCAAAAGTACCTGGGCCCCCTGATCAAGGAGGTCCTTCACCGGGTCCGTAGCATACTTTTCACCCGAATGCTTCTCCTGTTCCCACCACATATCCTCACAGATTGCAATACCGAGTTTTTTGCCTTTAAACTCCACTACACGGCGGTGTTTTGCCGGTTCAAAATAACGTGACTCGTCGAACACATCATAGGTTGGAAGCAGGGTTTTCGCCTGTGAAAAGACAATCCGGTTATCGTAAATCAGAGAGGCGACATTCATCAGTTTCTTTCCCGTGTAGGAACGATTTTGATCGACATACCCCAACACAACGCCGATGTTCTTCGGTGCCCGGTGCTGAATAAACCGCACCGCTTTCATACACTCTTCCACAAAATTATCCAAATCAAGCAGGTCCATCGGCGGATACCCACAGACACTTAATTCCGGGAAGACAATAAGCTCGGAACCCTCCTCCTTCGCCCGCTTAATCAATGCCAGTATGTTCTTTGCGTTGTTCATGAAATCCGTGATGACGCTGTTTACCTGTCCGACTGCGATACGCACAACATTACCCCCTCTTTTTGTTTAATGTACATGAATTTCAGGTATAGATAAATACTATTTTTTTTAAACAGGCTTTATACTTTACGGGAATGGTTTAAAAAAAGAATTGTTGCCTTGACTGTGAGTGACCTTGAATATATTATGTAATCCCATAATGAAGCGAGTAATCATAACCGATATTCATACACCGCTTGGGTTAAAGCTGCTTACACGTTTCCTGGAACAGGGAGACGAGGTTATCGGGATTCAATCGGACAAAGATAACGGCTTTAAAATCCCTAAGCTTCCGGTAAAACCGCGGGCACTCATCTACTGGAAGAAATCCTCATCCCTTTCATCCCGCAATCTGGTAATTAAATGCAAGAGCATCTGGAACTCGGCGGATACCGCTATCCTGCTGAATCTGCTGCCCGAGCGTGAGCAGACGATAGAAGAGCTTTCACCTGTTGCGATTGAGCAGGTTATCGATACATGGCTGAAAGGCCCGCTGTTCTTTATCAAAGATTTTACCGAGTACTTTAAAAAGCAGAACAAAGGGATGCTGTCGGTTATTACCTGTTCTCCCCGCGCGGAGAAAAACCCGTTTCTCCTGGGCGGCGGCCTGTACGCATGCTTTGAAAGCATCCTCAGCGCATTAATACGTGCCAACAAGCAGGGGCCTGTTAACCTCCATGGGTTTTTCATTAAACAGCTTACCAGCGAACTCGCCGCGGATTATATTATGAAAAATATTAATGAAAAGTGTTACAAATCAGGGGGAAGGTTGTTTCACTATTAGATAATGAAACCGCTCTATGTATTTCTGATATTACTACTCGCGGGAATTGCCGTGTTGTCGTCGTGTACAGCCAGGGAAAAAATAACCCTGAACACCGATGGTTCCGGGTATCTTTCACTGAGCTTGGTATTAGATCCGGCATTGGTACAGTATATTATCGACGTTGGGGAGGCAAGCGGTAAATTCGAATCCGCCGCTAAGGCGGTTATATTCGATCCGGCCGAAATCCGCAAGGAGCTCCTTTCCCGTCCCGGTATAACCATAAAAAAAATAAACGTTCCTGAAAAGGGGAAACTCGAACTTGAACTCTATTTCCGCGATATAAAGAGGATTTTCAGTTCGGACAAGGTACTCTCAAAGGCCCAGGTGGTGAACTTTGTCCCGGGAACTACCAACACGCTTCACTTTCATCTGGACAGGGAGAACTTCACCCAGATTCTTGGCCTTTTTCCCCTTCTGCAGACAAAAGAGTTTAAAACATTGCTTCCGCGGGAATCCGAGAGTAAAGAAGATTATTTTGACGTCATTGATTTTGCTCTTGATGACGGGGCGGCATTGGTGAAAAACACGGTTATCCGGTTTGACATCAGTGTCAATGGCACTGTTGTTTCTCAAACCGGTGGGTATCGGAACGGAAATACCGTGTCTTACTCGCTGCCCCTCGAACATCTCCTGTTTCCCGATACTCCCGTAGAGTTTTCACTTCAGTTTAAATAAAAAAAATGCCCCAGAGACGACTCGAACGTCCGACCTACGGTTTAGGAAACCGGTGCTCTATCCTACTGAGCTACTGGGGCAAAATCGGTTTTATTGTATAGAGAGTGTTCTGCATTGTCAATCTGTGGAAAATAAAACAAAAGGGGCCGTACAAGGAGTAAGAACCGTTGGACAGCCCCTTTTTTATTAAGATGCTTTTTTTTACTTAAATGTCATAATACATGGCAAATTCCCACGGATGCGGACGAAGATCCAGGGCCTGGACCTCATTCTTGATCTTATAATTAATCCAGGTCTCAATAACATCCGGGGTAAACACATCACCCTTCAGCAAAAATTCATGATCTTTCTCCAGGGCCTCGAGTGCGGATCGTAATGATCCGGGAGTCTGCGGTACACTGGCCAATTCTTCGGGCGGTAAATCATAGATATCCTTGTCCAGGGGATCACCCGGATCAATTTTATTCATGATTCCGTCCAAGGCCGCCATGAGCATGGCGGAGAAAGCAAGGTATGGATTACAACTCGGGTCCGGACACCTGAACTCGATTCGTTTCGCCTTTTCTGACGTAGAATACATGGGGATACGAATTCCCGCGCTGCGGTTCCGGCTGGAATATGCCAGGTTTACCGGTGCCTCAAATCCCGGTACCAGACGCTTGTAGCTGTTGGTGGTGGGATTGGAAAATGCCAGAATGGCTGGTGCGTGCTTTAGAATACCGCCGATCGCGTACATGGCTGTTTCGGACATTCCGGCATACCCGTCACCCGCAAAGAGGTTTTTACTGCCTTTCCACAGGGACATATGCACATGCATACCGCTTCCATTGTCGTTAAACAGGGGTTTGGGCATAAACGTAACGGTCTTACCGTGCTTTGTGGCCACATTCTTGATTACATATTTGTATTTCAGCAGATTGTCGGCCATCTTTACCAACGGGGCAAAGCGCATGTCGATTTCAGCCTGCCCGCCCGTGGCTACTTCATGATGCTGGCATTCGATCATAACGCCGATTCTTTCCAGGGTTAAAAGCATTTCGGAGCGGATGTCCTGCTGGCTGTCAGTCGGCGGAACCGGGAAATACCCTTCCTTATAACGGGGTTTGTACCCCAGGTTGGGAGATTCCTGGCGGCCCGAGTTCCAGCGGCCCTCAACCGAATCTACATGGTAATACCCTTCATGCTCATTCTGGTTAAAACGAATATCATCAAAAATGAAGAATTCGGCTTCAGGTCCGAAAAAGGCGGTATCCGCAATGCCGCTTCCTTTAAGATAATTTTCCGCTTTTCTGGCAATATTTCTGGGGTCCCTGGTATAATCCTTACCGGTAATGGGATCACAGATATTACATACCAATACGAGGGTTTTAGCCTCAAAAAAGGGGTCAATAAAACACGTTTCCGGTACGGGTTTTACCAGCATGTCAGACTCATTAATGGCCTGCCAGCCGCGGATACTTGATCCGTCAAAACCAAGCCCTTTTTCAAAGGTCTCCTCTTCAATCTCCCGGGGCGGCACGGAAAAATGCTGCCAGAGGCCGGGAAAGTCCATAAAGCGCAGGTCTACAACCTCCACTCCCTCTTTTTTAATCAACTCCAATACATCTTTTGGGGTCATACTATCACTCATCTTTTACTCCTTGTAAATGTAGTATTTAATGTATGTTTTGTTATATAACAAAAAGCATGCCAACTATCTATATGATATAACTACTTATATCATATAGAATAACATCACGGTGAATTTTGAAGAACAAAATTAAATACATTTTTGTATTTTATTGCGCACATTACTTACAATATTGTAGATTTACCGCCTTTTACAATGATTATATATAAAAACATTTCAAGCAATAGCTTCTGCAATTCCTGCCCCATACTTCGCAGTAAAACTTCGAACTGCGCGGTAAGCATAATAATCGACTCCAGCTCCTTTTTTGAATAATTCTTTTTGCCCGTAAATAAAACGGCCTGTCTCCGTTTGCCTTTCACCTTGAGCTTGCCGAAGATCTCATCTGCCCGCAAGCCCTGTTCCAGTTGGGTTTCAAAGGCAAGAAGCAGTCTCACCTGCCAGAGGATGCCGCTGATGAT
The DNA here is from genome assembly GCA_964634205.1 of uncultured Spirochaetaceae bacterium. GTDB lineage: Bacteria > Spirochaetota > Spirochaetia > SZUA-6 > RPPD01 > JAFGGG01. Next base: position 150,368 of record CAZWKE010000001.1, on the reverse strand, counting down.
ACGAACGGGATCATCTTCCTTGGAAAGCAGAATCTTGTGTAATATTTCCATTGATTGTAAAAAATCCCGGTGTAAAATCCGGTCACCAAGTGTAAAGACATTTTCTTCTTTGCTGTGATAAATGAAATTTTCAATATCGCCGTATTTGATCACCGAACCCCGGTCAAAAAATCCGGCCAGACGGTCACATTCGGAGCGCAGATTTTTTGTGTTGGTTTCTACGACCTCCACCATAAAATCAAGGGCTTCATCTTCAAGCCTGATATCATATTTCTTGAAATAATTGACAATCCAGCCCTTTTTTTGGTTTTCAAAAAGTTCCCAAAATATTTTTTTATTTTTTTCCGGGATTATTTTTGCCAATCCGGTGTCCACCGCTTTTACCTGGTCCGAACATAAAATAAGCGAGGAAAACGCGGAAGGGCTGCGACAGTAATCAATAAGAGCTTTTACATCAGTTTTTTTCAACTCATGAACATTTTCAATAATAACGACCTTGTGATCGGCAAACAACATCCCGTTTTTTAGAAGGCTCACGACGTCCACAATATTTATATCATAAGGAAAATATTTAAAAACCTCCGGTTCTTTGCCCATCTCCTCTGCAAGACGGGATTTTATACGGGAAATGTAGGTTTCTTTTTCTCCGAGCTCGGGACCCAGTAATAGGAATACTAATGCTTTATCATTCATATTTTCTGATCAGATAGGACAACTTTCCGAGAATTCTGATGTTTTGAGAATAAATCGGGGGGAATGCCTTGTTCTCCGCCTTCAGCATGATTCTGTTTTTTTCTTTAAAAAAGCGCTTGAGGGTCACGGCCTCATCTATTACCGCAACTATGATATCACCGTTATCCGCATAATTCTGATGGTTGATAATGGCGATATCGCCGTCCATTATGCCCGCATCCTGCATGCTTTCTCCTTTTACGTTCAGGGCAAAATGTTTCCCGTTTCCAATATACTGTTCAGGGACCTTCACCACTCCCTCGAAATTTTCATCGGCGAATAACGGTTTCCCGGCCGCCACATTTCCCAAAACAGGGACCTGGACAATCGTACCGTCGCTCTTATCCTCATCCAGAATCACCTCTATTGCACGTGAACGGTTTACATTACATTTGATGTACTTCTTTTTTTCCAACGCCTTGATATGATCGTAGCTGCCTTTTACTGAAATATCGAAATGTTCGGCCACCTCTCTGATTGTAGGAGGGAATTTATGGGAAGCGATATATGATTTGATAAATTTAAGAACATCTTGCTGCCTTTTGGTTAATCCTTTCATTTATCATCACCTCTCAATTTTAATGCCTAATTTTTTTATTTTATTATGTAAATTGCTGGGATACAACCCCAAAATCTGGGCGGTTTTGGAAATATTATACTCATTGTCCTTGAGTTTCTGTACGATCAATTCTTTCTCAAAATGATCCTTGGCCTCATTCAGCTTCATATCGGAAAAATCATAGAGGAACGAATCCTTTTTGTCCTTTTCTTTGGCACCCAGGTACTGGTTCACGGTTGCGGGAAGAATATACTGTTCTTCAGTCATGATATTTATTCTCTCCATAAAATTCTTTAACTCCCGAATATTGCCGGGCCAGTGATAGGATTTTAAGATCTTTAACGCCTCGGGCGAGATCTTTTTTGATTCCGCGTATTTGGGATGTTTATACTTTTTCATAAAATAACTGATCAGTTCATCCAGGTCCTCAATACGCTCCCGCAGGGGCGGGATAAAAATCGGAATTACATTCAAACGGAAATACAGGTCTTCCCTGAATCTACCGGTTTTTATTTCTTCCTCAATATTCTTGTTTGTCGCCGCGATAAGCCGTACATCCACTGAAATTTGTTCTTCTCCACCGATTCTTTCAAAAGCCAGTTCCTGAATCACCCGCAGTACCTTGGCCTGTGCGCTTAAGGACAGATCGGCGATTTCATCGAGAAACAAGCTGCCCTTGTGTGCCAGCTCAAACTTGCCTTTTCTCCTGGCAAAGGCATTGGTAAACGCCCCTTTTTCGTGACCAAACAACTCACTTTCGATCAAGGTGTCGGGAATGGCCGCGCAGTTGACTTCAATAAAAGGGCCGAATACCCTTTTACTCTTCATATGAATGGCCCTGGCAACCAGTTCCTTGCCGGTGCCGTTCTCACCAAGAATAAGGATACGGGCGTCCGAACCGGCGCTTTGCTCTATCAACTCATGTATTTTTTTCATGGCGCGGCTGGAGCCGATCATCTGGTCTTCCATAAAAATAGAGTTCTTTAATGTTCTGTTCTCTTTGCGTAAATCTTCCAAGGCCAGGGCATTGCGGACAACGGTAATAACACGTTCCAGGGAAAGCGGTTTTTCCAGAAAATCAAAGGCGCCCATCTTCACGGCCTTAACGGCGATATCTATATTCGCGTGACCGGAAATAATGACCACCTCAATATCGGCATAATCTTCTTTTAATTTTTTCAGAACATCAATCCCGCCCATATTCGGCAGCCACACATCCAGAATAACCAGATCAACCGGATGTGTCTGCAGCCGGGAAAGCCCCTGGTAGCCGTCCTCCGCCAGAATTACCTCATATCCTTCGTCCTCCAGTACATCTTTCAGCACTGCGCGGATACCCTGTTCATCATCAATAATTAAAACGGACGGCATACTACTCCTGTTCCATCGGAATGTCTATAAAAAATGTGGTGCCTCTTCCTTTTTGGCTTTCAAACCAGATGTTGCCTTTATGATCAAACACAATCCTCTCAACAATAGAGAGTCCCAAACCCGCACCCCCCTTTTTGGTGGTAAAATAAGGATCAAAAATAGCCTGTTTTATCTCCTCATCAATCCCGGCTCCCGTATCCTGCACCTGAATTCTACAGTAATTCGTTTTTTCTTTTTTGACAAGGTCCGCCCGGATAAAAATCGTTCCGCCATGGGGCATGGCCTGAACCGCATTAATGATAAGATTGGCAAATACCTGTTTAAACTGTTTGGCATCGATATAAACAGCGGTATCCTTGTCGATACCTTTACTGTCAATACGAATATCGGCTGCCGGATTATTATATAAAGATGCCGCTTCTTTGATCAGTTTCTTTAGATTTGTCTTTTCACACCGCGGTTCCGGAAGTTTGGCGAAATCACTGAAATCCTTCAACAACTTGTTAAGGTTTTCCACCTCACTGATAATCGCCGTAACCGAGGAACCGATCACTTTCTTTAACTCTTTCTGATTATCATTGTTTGACTGCTCAAATTTCTTCTGAATTCTTTCCGCAGAAAGCTTTATCGGTGTTAACGGATTTTTAATTTCATGCGCCAGACGCTTGGCGATCTCCTGCCATGCGGCTATTTTTTCCGCCTGCAGCAGCTTTTTTTTGGAGATCTCCAGTTCCGAAACCATACGGTTGAAGGACTGAATAAGATTGGACAACTCATCACTGGACCGGGACAATATACGAATGGAAAAGTCTCCCTGGGCAACTCTTTGCGTTGCCTCTTCAAGATTAAAAATCGGCCGTATAATCTCCTCCGCCAGAAAAAAACTCACCAGAATTGCCAGTAATAACACCGGAAAAGAAAACAGTGAATAAAAAATAACTATTACCACCTCAAACAGGTTTTTGTACCTGGCCAACTGGGCAAAAAATTCCCTGGATTCCATAAGCTGCTTGGTTTTTTGGTCAAAACTCTTGGGCAGGACAACTCCGAACAAGACATAATACGATGAGCTGCCGCGGGTCAGTTTATACAGATACCTGAGAATACTGATATCACCGCGCTCATCCTTGGGCAGCTTTCCCATCCCTCCCGAAAGAGTGGAAAAATCACTTACCCGGGCCGCCTGTGCAATTGTATTTTGTGCTTTAAAATACAACTCTTTACCGGAAGAGGAAAACACCTGCAAAAACTGAATCTCAGGGTTTGCGTTATGTACGGTTTTCCAGGTGTTTCCAGGACGGGAGGGAAGTTCTCTGAATAAATACGGTAACAGATTACTTTTCCCGAATGTCTCAAGATTTTTAGATTTGCTGGTATAATATTCAACGGCAATACTCCAGGCATTGCCGACGACATCATTCAAGCGGGTAACGAACTCGGAATTAATGACCGAATTAATAAAGGTAACGGAAAGTGTGGTCTGGGGTACGGCGGAAAGAATTGCAATAAAACTGAAAAAAAGAATAAGCCGGGTTTTAAAGCGCGCGCCTGATTTTTTAAGGGCCCGCTCCTTCAGCAGCTTGACTATATTAAAGATGATCGCACTCAGCAGGATAATGGGTAAAATAATAATGATACCCATGATCATGATATTGGTAATCGGATTGCTTTTATAGATGGTAAGGATAATCTGCTGGAAAAACAGAATTATGATCGCGATAAGCAGAATATAAAAAATGACCAGTACGATGAGAATTATTGACGATGACCGACCCGATTCCCTGATTCTCATTTCTTGTTTTCCCCTATTTTACCAGCTCCTGTTTAATCCAGGGGGTAACTGACCTTCCTTCAAACGGTAAAAGCGAAAGAATCGTAAAGGGAGGAACCAGTTTCACTGAATCCAACTGAACCATTACCATCACATAATACCCGGAATGATCGGCTTCTTCCATACCCCGTAAGCGGAAATCACGCAGAGAGAACAGTTCTTTTACAAATTTATCCGGATTTTTAAAACGCAGGATCTTCCCGTCATAGTTTTCGATAACGTAATCATCATCAAAAAAATCCCTGTAACCGACACACTGCGGGGAATACTCCGCCACCAGGTGATCGCCTAAAAAAGCAAACAATCCCTCGGCTTTTTTATACAGGCGGATATAAAAAAATATCTGGGATTCAAGACCGTCATTAAGAACATAAAGCACGCGCCCGGCGTTTCGACTGATAAAAAAAACGGACAGCGTGTCCGTGGTGGTATTGATTTGAATACGTACCGTGTCATTTTGTGTAAATACCGGGACTATTATTAACATGATAAACAAAAAGGTAAAACATATTCGCAGAAATCTAAGCTTCTTCAAATTTTCTCTCAAACAGAGCGCTTAAGGACTCAATAGCTTTATCTTCATCCTCACCGTCTACAATTATCTTTATTTCAGAGTTATACACCGCTCCTAAAGTTATCACACCCATTATGGATTTTCCATTCACCCTCTCATTATTTCGTTCCAAAAATATCGAGGAGGTGTATTGACTGGCGGTCTGCACCAAGAGCGCGGCGGGTCGCGCATGTATTCCTGCTCTGTTCGTTACAACTACTACCTTTTCTTTCATCCTGTATTTTTAGATTATTGGTTTTCAAAATAGACGGAACGGGCACGTTCCGTTTCAAGCCAGTTCATGATACTGCGGCTAAACTCTTTGGCCGAGTGGTACCCTAATTTTTTCAAGCGTTCGTTCATTGCCCCGGTTTCTATGATGATGGGAATATTCCTTCCCGGTTTTACCGGAATCCGCAGATACGGAACATTCACTCCCAACAGTTCCATGGTGCTGTCCTCGGAACCGATCCGGTCGTATGTTTTGGTCGTGTCCCATTCTTCCAACTGCACAATCAACTGGATCTGCTTTTTATCCCTGATGGCACCGACACCGAAAAGGTGGGTGACGTTGATAATCCCCAATCCCCGGATCTCCATATGATGGCTGGCGATCACATTCACCCCTTTGCCCATCAGAAAGTTGCCTCCGACGCACCTCACTTCAACCGCGTCATCCGCTACCAGCCGGTGCCCGCGCTCGATCAACTCCAAAGCAATCTCACTTTTACCCACGCCGCTTTCACCCTGGATCAGCACTCCGATACCGAATACCTCAACCAACACCCCATGAACATTCTTTTTGGGGGCGAATATATTACTGAGCACCCGCATTATTCTGGTTGAAAACTCGGAAGATGAGAGTTCGGACTGTAATACCGGACACCCTGATTCTTCCGCCAATTTGAAAAAATTGGGCGGCGGCTCAAGACTGCCCGTAAACACACAGCAGGGCAGGGTAAAGGAAAACAATCTTTTTATGTTTTCCAGCTTGTTCTCTTTTTCCAGCTTGCACAGATATGAGGTCTCCCCACGGCCGAATATCTGCAAACGTTGTTCGGCAAAATTATCGAAAAAGCCGCTTAACGCAAGACCGGGCCGGTTTAGTTCCGGCATTTTAATTTCCCTTATTAGTCCCGGCCTGCCCCCGATGCATTTCAAACCCAAGGCATCGTGTTCCTTTAAATCCAACTGAAGCAGGTCAAGCACCGTAAACTTTTCCATAGGTCCTCTCCCTGTCGGGTTTATTTATTGTGTTCCTGTTTTTTTTCCTTTTCCTTACTTATTTTAATTTCCATTTTATTGAATAACTTATCCATCCCTTCCGCAAGGCTGAAATCATGCACATGTAAATGCGCGTCTGTTCCCCATTTAAAGTATATGGATACCTCAAGTTTAAATTCCTTCTTCTCTTTAGTAATTGAAAAAATGATATCAATTATTTTATCTTTAATAAAATCAATCCTGTGCAGTTTCTTTTCAATTGTCTGCTTCTCTTCGTCAGAAACGTTGTAATGCACCCCCCTTATTTCAATATTCATATTTCTTCCTCCATTCTTTTGCGTTGGAAAGACGACATGATCCCCAACTCCTTTCTGTATTTTGAAATTGTTCTTCGGGCAATCTTAATGCCTCTGTTGGCAAGTATTTCAACGATCCTGCTGTCGCTGAGATTTTGTTTCCCTTCTTCACCCAGGATAATCTCTTTCACCACCTGTTTCACTCCTTCTTTGGAGAACCGCGAACCGGTCGAACCGGACCCGGAGATTGAATTGGTAAAAAAATATTTCAATTCGAATATTCCGTATTCGGTTTGAATATATTTTCCATTCGTCATGCGTGATACGGTAGCCTCATGCACACCGATTTCCTGCGAAATATCTTTCAGAGTCAGGGGCACGAGGTATTTCGGGCCTCTCCTGAAAAACTCACGCTGAAACTCTACAATCGCTTTACACACCTTTAATAAGGTACTGTTGCGTTGATTGATGCTTTTAATAAACCATTTGGCCTCGTTTATGCTCGAGGTAACAAATGTTTTGGCATCCTTTGCTTCCCCGGAACCCGTGCTGCTTTTAATCTTATCAAAAAACGGATTGATTCCCAATACGGGAATCTCTTCATCATTAAGGATAATATGAAACTCTCCTTCTTTTATGCTGACCCGGACATCGGGTATGACATATTTGGGAGTTTCCGTAGCATAATTCCGCCCGGGAAGCGGTTCCAGGGTACGAATAAACTGCAGGGCGGCCTTAAACTCATCCTCGGAAATATGCAGTTTCTTTACGATTTCTTTATATTTTCCTTTTTCCAGATAGTCAAGGTATTGTTCTATAATCTGATGCGCGAGCGGATGGGGATCCTGGTGGTGTTCAATCTGTACCAACAGGGCCTCCTTATAGTCTTTTGTACAGACACCCAGAGGATCAAAGCTCTGGATCATCTTCATCATTTCATGAAGTACTTCAAACTCATCTTCCTTGACCAGTAATTCGGGTGCTTCAATATGAAAACCGTTCTCGTCCAGGTTGAGGATCAACAGTTCCCCGATTTTAAACCACTTGTCGGTCACCGGCTGTAACTTTAACTGCCACAGCAGATGGTCATGCAGGGATTCCGGTCTGGCAAGCGCCCCCTCAATGAACTTCCGTTTCAGATCCTCCTGATCGCTGCTCCTGTTGCCGATATAGCCGGAGTCTGAGGTTTCATCAAAGAAATCATATTCATCCGAATTACGCGTCAGTGAAATCTCGTCAAAAGATTCTGTGTTTTTATCCTCAAGGAGTTCCAGGGCAGGATTTTTTTCAATTTCCTGTCGTATTCGCAGCCGCAGTTCCTGAATGGGCAGAGCCATAATTTTTATGGCCTGGTATAACTGAGGCGTCATTTTGAGTCTCTGTTCCTGTTTAAGGATATGTTTCTGTACCTGCACCGAATACCTCGACAACTGTTCTTATTTTAATTTTCCTATAAATCCGCCGAATTTTCCACTTATTTTCACTTACATATCAAAATCGTGACCCAGGTAAATACTGCGCGCGATTTTGCTTTTTAAAAGCTGCTTCTTTGTCCCCGCAGTAACAATTTCTCCAAGGTTTATAATATACGATCTACCGGTAATTTCCAATGTATAATGCACACTATGATCCGTAATCAGGACCCCGATTCCTTTGGAAGACAGGTCCTTGATAATGTTTTTTATTTCCGATACGGCAATGGGGTCAATACCAGCGAACGGTTCATCCAACAGCAAATATTTGGGTTCAATTGCCAGTGCGCGCGCAATTTCCGTTCTCCGTCTTTCGCCGCCGGAAAGCGTAAAAGCCTTCTGCTTCCGTATCTGGGTTATGCCCAACTCGTCAAGAAGATACTCCAGTTTGTCTTTTTTTTCACCGGTGGTTAAATCACCTCTCACCTCAAGCACCGCCCACACATTTTCCTCAACGGAAAGTTTCCTGAAAATCGAGGCTTCCTGCGGAAGGTAGGATATCCCCTCCCGGGCCCGGATATACATCGGCTGGTAGGTGATATCTTTGCCGTTTAAAAATATTTTACCGGCAGTCGGTTTTATAAAACCGACAATCATATAAAAGATGGTGGTTTTACCGGCACCGTTCGGCCCCAGCAATCCCACGACCTCCCCGACATCCATGGAAAAGGTCACGTCATTGACCGCAACCTTCTTTCCGAACTTTCTTACCAGTCCCTGAACGGAGAGAGAACCGTTATTGCTTTTGGTTTTGAGTGCTGTTTTTACCGTTTTCAGGTTGCTGCTGTTCACTCTTTTTTTCTCCCTGCTCTTTTTTTCCTTCCTCTTCGGGGGTAAGCTCTCCCGAAACATTTCCTTCCAACGTTATTTCATCCTTGTCCAGATCAATATATATTTTAGCCGCCCTGTATTCATCGCCTTTCCAATGTACCACCGGCATACCGGAAAGCTCAAGTTTTTTTTCTTTCCTGAGGTAGCGGGCGAACTCGGAACGGCTGACCATATCTTCTTTCAAAATACGTACTCCGATCTCGATTATCGTAATTTCCTGTTCTTCGTTATCTTCGAGGAAGCCGCCCTTTACCACCAACTGGTTTTCACGGTCTACCATAACGGCGTTCCCCTGTACCATGGACTTTTTCAGCTTGCGATCGTAAAACAAAGTTTCACAGGTGAGATCCATGCCCTTTTTTGTGTTTATAAGGTGCACATTCCCCTTACATAATACATAACTATTGTCTTTACCAAAAAGTTCTATGGAGTCAGCGCTAATATGATTATCATCGGAAACGACCTTGGCATTGCCGGTTAACAGCGTATGCTCCTTACCCTTGGCAAACACGGTCTGTACCCTGTTACCGGAAAAATGAAACACCTCCGCGGAAATAAGCCCCCAGCAGAGGAAAAAAATTATGAAGACACTACTTTTCCTCATCATTTCTGACTATCCTTCCCCGTACCTGGGATAAAAAAGAAACGGATTTGCGGCGGAGGTCCGCCAAAAAACCCCTCCCCTGGATATAAGAGCCGTCATCCTTGTTTATGCGAACCAGGTCCTTGGGATCAGCCTGCAGCACTTTGGAATCTTTCTTCCAGGAGAGGCTGGGGGTAAGCAGCTCTGCCCCTTCCCGGGCAGAGTAAAAATACACCGAACCCCATATCTCCGCGTCCTCACTACCCGTGTGGAAGCGTGCGTTATCGGCAAACCCCTCCGTTACAATATTCCCATCCTTGTCATACTCCAGAAAATGTATGTTTTCCAGGAGTGTTTCCTGCTTTTTCTTGAATACCGTTGCCTCGTCGGCCTCTATTTGAAACAGTTTCTTGTTATCCTCTACCACAACATGCTTGAAATTGTACAAGATGGTATCGGGTATCTCTTCTCGCTGCTTTTCTCCTCCAAACGCGCCCTTATAATCAAGACTACAACTCCAAATTAAAATACAAATGATTGTAAAGAAAAAACAACGCCTAAACATTCTTCATACACGCAGCAATAAAGTTATCAAAAAGCGGATTGGGTAAATCCGGTTTGGAAGTAAATTCGGGATGGAACTGGACACCCAATCCCCAGCGGTGCTTGTCCCATTCCACCGCCTCTACCAACTCACCGTCCGGCGTCGTGGCACCAATCCGCAAACCTCCGTCTGTCAAAGCGGCTTTGTATTTGTTGTTTACCTCATAACGATGTCGATGCCGCTCGAAGATCCTCATCCGCTTATATATCTTATGCAGGCGACTTTCATCGAACACCAGCGAAGCACTTCGCCCCAGACGCATACTGCCGCCGAGCGTTTTTATATTTTGCTGTTCTTCCAGTAAACTGACCACCGGATTTCCAGTCTGCTGTTCAAACTCAGTACTGTTGGCATCGGTCAATCCCAGTACATTTCTGGCGAACTCTATGACCATAACCTGCATACCGAGGCAGATACCGAAATATGGCATGTCGGAAAGCCGGGCATAATTGGCCGCCCGTATCATTCCTTCTATTCCCCGCTGACCGAAACCTCCGGGAACAAGAATACCGTGGATATCCCGGAAATACTCTTTAAGATTTTTAGCGGTTTCCATTTTTTCGGAATCAATCTTTACCAGCTCCACCTTGACATTATTGCTCATTCCGCCGTGCACCAGCGCCTCAAAGATGGATTTATATGAATCGTGCAGCTCGATATATTTGCCCACAATCCCGATCTTTACGGTTTTTGCCGCATTGATATAGGAATCAATGAGCTTTTGCCACTTCTTAATCCTTTTATTCACCAGGTTGTCGCTTACGGCCAGCTTGTCAAGGATTATCTTGTCTATCTTTTGCCCGGCAAAAATCAAAGGTACCTGGTAAATGGTGTGGGGTACATTATAGGCGGAAAAGACGGCTTTCTCATCTACATTGGTAAAAAGGGATATCTTGCTTTTTAGATCATCGTCTAACGGGACCTCTGCCCTGCACAACAGGATATCGGGTTGGATCCCGATCTCCAGCAGTTCTTTTACCGAATGCTGTGTGGGTTTGGTTTTCAGCTCTCCATTGGAGACCGTGGGCACCAGGGTAAGATGTATATAAAGCACATCCTGTTTTCCCAGGTCATGGATAAACTGCCGCGCGGCCTCAAGAAACGGGACGGATTCGATATCCCCAACCGTACCCCCGATCTCAACAATCGTGACATCCACATCATCCTGTTGACCGACATTTCTGATACGTTGTTTGATCTCGTCGGTTACATGGGGAATAACCTGAATGGTTCTGCCCAAAAATCTGCCTTCCCGCTCTTTGCGGATAATCTCCTGGTAAATCTGGCCGGTGGTAATCGAGTTCTCCCTGCTTAACGGACAGTTGGTAAAGCGCGCGTAATTACCGAGATCAAGGTCTGTTTCCGCTCCGTCATCAGTGACATACACCTCTCCGTGCTGATAGGGATTCATGGTCCCGGCATCCAGATTAATATACGGATCAATTTTGATTAAGCGCACGTTAAGCTCATGCCCCTCAAGCAGGTTGGCAATCGAGGCCGCCGCCAATCCTTTGCCCAAGCTGGAACATACACCGCCTGTAATAAAAATATATTTACCCATCTCATGAGTATTATTGATATATGTGTGAGTTCTGTCAATTGGTTAAAGCAATTAAGAGCTTAATCCGAAGGCTGAAGAGTGGTTATTGTAGAGTTCTTTGCGGTCAAGATAAAGCTGAATCCCCGGATGCAGGGCAAGCAACTCCTTTTTCAGGTAAATCGGGATACCCATGCGGACAACGAGGGCAAGACCGTCACTGGGACGAATCTCCATATTGTAGCGCTTAAAACCCTTTTTATACCAAAGCCGGGCATAATACTTGTTATCCAGGAACGCATACAGTTCAAGAGACTTGATCGTGAATCCATGCCTGGAGAAAAACCGGATAATAAGATCGTGGGTCAGCGGCCGCGGCAGGGTAATTCCTTCCAACGCCACCAGAATGGCGTTGGCTTCCGAGGGACCGATATGGACGCTGATGCTGGAGCAGGTATCTTCGCTTTCAAGGATAACCTGCGGTTCACCCGTACTCTGATCAAGGAGAATGTCCTTTATTTGCAATCTAATCATGTCAACCGGACTCCTATTATTAAATATAGCCAAAAATAATAAAAAAACTTAAAAACAGAAAAAATTAATAAAAAAATCTTATGTATAACACGTCTTTTTGCTAAAGGAGTTTAACTATTGACTCCGCATATGGTAAATACTACACTTTATTTACACATCATGCTTGAACACTTGGACGCTTACTACGTAAACCTCTTCAGTACCCTTATCTATAACCAAAGCGGCATCCATTTTTCCAAAAACAACAGATCAATCCTGGAAAACAGGCTGCGTGAACGATTGAAAACACTAAAGTTGGATGATATACGCACGTACTACGATATCATTATCAAGGATCCGGAAGAGATGAAGGTGCTGCTGGATTCGGTTACCACCAATCTCACCCGTTTTTTTCGCAACAAGGGTCATTTTCAAACACTTGAGCATTTTGTCATTCCCAACATGGTGGCATACAAAAGGGAACGAGGCGCCAATCATATCAAAGTATGGAGCGCGGGCTGTGCCTCGGGAGAAGAACCCTACTCGATTGCCATGGTCTTAAAAGAGCACCTGCCGCTTCATTTTACGGCCGAGATTATTGCCTCGGACCTCAGCCTGACCTCACTCTTAATCGCCCGTGAAGGATTTTATAACGAAGCACGGGTAAGCGACGTACCGCTTGCTTACCTCCGAAAATATTTTGAAAAAAAACCGGACGGCTATAAGATAATCGACAGCCTTAAAAACATGATCAGGTTCGATTACCATAATTTAAAATCCGAAAGCGGACTGAAAAATATCGATATCCTCTTCTGTCGAAATGTCATCATCTATTTTGATGAAACCGCACAAAAATCCCTGATAAACCGGTTTTGGGAGACCATGGCAGGGTTTTCCTATTTAATTCTTGGTCACTCCGAATCACTTTTCGGCATGAATACACCGTTTGAGTTTGTAAAAACCGATTGGTCGTGCATTTATAAAAAAAACAAGGCTTCAAAGGACAGGTAGTGGCGGAACATAAAACGAGTGTACTGATAGTTGATGATTCCTCGATAATGAGAAAGATGATCCGCCTGGTCTTTGAAAACACGGAAGACATCCAGGTCGCGGCCACCGCCATGAACGGTGAGTTTGCCCTGTATAAAATGAAAACCCTGGACCCGGACGTCATCATTCTGGATATTCAGATGCCGCAGATGAACGGTATTGAATTCCTGCGGGAAAAACGAAAGCTCCGTAACGAAACACCGGTTATTATTCTTTCTTCCATTGCCCGGCGCGGCGCGCATGAGACCATGGAGGCTCTGGCCCTGGGGGCCTCGGACTTTCTCCTGAAGCCCAGCACCGAAAATGACTATGATATCGGGAAGGTTGCGGACCAGCTTATCCAACTTGTACGGGCATACGGCGGAAGAAAAAACTATTACGTTACCGGACGGGTGTACCATGAGCAGGATATTTCTTACCCCGTCCATGAAACTCCCGCCGTCACTCCACAGAAAAAGCAAATAATACCCAAAAGGGAACCGGGAAAGATCGAAGTAGTGGCCATCGGTATCTCTACAGGGGGGCCAAGCGCATTGCGCCGTGTATGCGCCCGCTTAAAGGCCTCACTGCCCGTACCCGTACTGATCGTGCAGCATATGCCCCCCGGATTTACCGAAGAGTTTGCCGGCAGCCTGAATAAAATATGTGCCCTGGAGGTAAAAGAAGCACAAAACGGGGATATCATCAAAAAAGGCAGAATCTTAATCGCACCGGGAGATAAACATATTGAGGTTGAAAACAAACCCCTGGCCAAAGTCATCCGTTATAACGACTCCGGGCCGGTAAACGGACATAAACCCTCGGTTGACGTGCTTTTTGCGTCGGTTGCGGCCCAGTACCATAACCACAGTATGGCGATTATTATGACCGGAATGGGCAAAGACGGTGCCGCGGAAATAGGTACAATCTATAAAGAGGGTGGTCTCACCGTTGCCCAGGATGCGGCTTCAAGCGTGGTATTCGGTATGCCCAAATCCGCCATCGAGAACGGGTTCATCCACCGGATTGCCGGCCTGGACGATATCCCTGATATCATTAACGCGCTGGATACACAAAAAATACTTCAGGATTAACCACCGGGAAGCTTTCTCTATCGTACCACCTCAGTCACCTGGGGCCATTCCTTTTGCTTCAGCAGCTTGCTGCGGAAATAGACTCCCATAAACCCAAGTAAAATCCCCCCCAGACCCATACCGATTTTTACCCACTCATTGGTTAATAACAATACGTACTCCGTAAAATAATAGAATAGAAAAAACAACACAAGCGGGATAATGAAGATAAAAAACCCGGCCTTAATCGCCTTTGCCGGTGAAAGGGAAACATTCACCATGTCCCCTTCCTTCAAGGGAGTAGTGAGATTATTTATGGCTTTTAAAAACTTTTTATTCTTTTGCGCCAATAGTGAACATGAATTACAGCCAATTGAAAACTGACTGTCGGTTTTTATCCCGCATTGGGTACATATCTCCTGGTCGGCTATTTCGATGGTAACAATATTATCCTCAATTGCCGTTATTTTCCCCTGAGTTTGCATTAAAACCCTCCTTACACTCTCGTATTATTCGCTGTATGGAAGTGGCGTTTCCGTTCTCATCAATATCAAACAAAACCCCCTGCAGTTCCATGTCTTCGCACCTGGTCTTTGAATATTCCGGTACCTGGGTAAGAAATTTTCTCACCTCGACCTCGGGGTCCAGTCCGCCTACCGAATTCAGGCTTCCCGTACGTCCCACGTCACAGATCACCGCCGTGGTACCGTTAAACAGCGTCTCATCGGCCGTGGGAACTTTGGCATGCGTGCCGATTACCGCCGAAACCTTTCCCCCCAGGTAATAAAACATGGAATATTTTTCAGAAGTTGTGGAAGCGTGAAAATCAATAATAACCATCGGGGTTTCCCTTTTTATGCGTTCCACCAGTTGGGGAACCAGTTGAAACGGGTTGAATAAATGCACACGGTCAAATCCGGAAAGTCCGAGCAATGAAATAATCCCTATTTTACTGCCGTCCTTTTCATAGATCATCCAGCCCCGCCCGGGATTCTCTTTGGGATAATTCGCGGCACGTAAAATATAAGGAGCGCTGTCGATATATTCGGCCATGTCTCTCTTATAATAAATACAGTCACCCCCCGTAATCACGTTTATCCCCAGTTTGTGCAGATAAATTGCGTGATTTTTTCCCAAACCGAATCCTCCCGTTGCACCGTCCGCATTGGCAATCACCATGTCGATGGCAAACTCTTTCTTAAGTTTGGGGAGAAGTTTTTTCACACAAAACACCCCGCACTTACCAACTATTTCTCCAATAAATAGAACTCGCAAACCAGCCACTTACAGATTTTCTCCTTCTAGTTAAAACATACCAAATAATAAAAAGAATGACAGTATTAATAGCAAAGATTTTATTGTTGTGTAAAGTACTGTATGCCTCATATTGCGTTAATACAAGGATATTTCCATCTATGCCGGTTCACTAAACCGCGCGTCCGTAAAATAAATTTCGTCCACGCGTATCGGCAGAGACGACAAAGTGATTCTGTTTTTATAACATAATGTGTATAATTTTATGAATTATCATCATACGAATGATAGTACAGCCGTCCCCTGCCGTCCTGAAGTGAGACATCATAATGCCCCCTTCCGTATGGTCTCCGTCATTATCCCTGTTTTAAATCAGGAAAGACTTATAGAAAATTGCCTAAAAAAACTTCTGGAACAGAACTATCCGTCTGACTTTCTTGAAATAATAGTGGTCGACAATGGATCAAAGGATAAGACATTAGATATTATAAGGACATTTCCTGTTCGGCTTATTACTGAAAATAAAAAAGGGCCGTCAGCCGCCAGAAATACCGGGATTAAAGCCGCCCAAGGAGAAATTCTGATATTTATTGATTCGGATTGTGTTCCTGACGCAAATTTCGTGAAATTCCATGTAGAGGCCCACAATTATCATAACAATCGCGACAAGAAGGTTAAACTGATTGCGGGAGGTATTGCCGGTTATAATGCAACACTTTGGGCCTGCTGTGATGATGTTTGTTCCTGGTATAATTCTCATCCCAACCTGTCCCCACGCTATGAATATAATGCTATGCCCACCGCGAATATGAGTGTTCCTGCCGATGTAATCCATGAGATCGGGGGATTCGATGAGGACATAATGGGCGCGGAAGATATTTTATTTTGCTGTAAGGCAAAAGACAACGGCTATCGGATTTTTTTTGAGCCGAAAGCCAAAGTAAATCATCATAATCGGCATACCTTCAAAGGTTTTATCGACCACGCCAGGATGTGGGCGAAAAACAGTATGTATATTCAGGGAAAAAAAATAATTCAGTCACGAGACACAATAACAAAAATATATAAGGTTTCGGCTTCTCTACACAGCCTCAATATTAGAAATCTATTGAACATGTTCCTTTTGTTTGCCCTTTATCTACGCAATTTTTTTAAC
Organism: uncultured Spirochaetaceae bacterium; assembly: GCA_964634205.1. Classification (GTDB taxonomy): domain Bacteria; phylum Spirochaetota; class Spirochaetia; order SZUA-6; family RPPD01; genus JAFGGG01. Next base: position 133,750 of record CAZWKE010000001.1, on the reverse strand, counting down.
AGTATCTGGAAGACTGTTAAATACAGCCTGATTTCGGGACGTTATCATGTTTTATTGCTCATCCCCTTTATTTTATTGCATAAAATTATTTTCGGATTCTATACGTTGAAAGCGGATATCAATTACGGGGCCGGCATAAAAAAGCAATAGAAGAAAACCTTACTTCAAAGTATTAGTCCATGCGGGTAGGGATGGACGACAGACATAATCCTTTTATGCTAAATTTTTACAAAATGCATTTACATTGCGCCAGGTTGTTCCGGCACCGGCGATAATGAGTGCGGGCCATCGATTCACAACCTCAACTGTTGAAAATCATTCATGTTGTTGATTTCCAAAAATCATAATTACAATAAGTACGTAAATTCATTCAAATAATAAGAATATATTCCATATGAAATTATTATCCGAAACAATACGTTTACATCTCAAAGTATATTTATATTACCGATGGGCTTTCTTTATTTCAATTATAATCGATCCCGTCATGCTGGTGTTGATTATTTCCATTTTTACCACGATTTATACGAACGGACAGCAGGAAATAATTTTAGGGTATTCCTGTACCCAGATGATATGGTATTTTGCCGCTGTAAGGTTTTACTACGCATTGGCCGTCAGCTATTCGGATAACGAGTTGTCCCAGGATATACTTTCTGGAAATATGATTGTGCGATTAATAAAGCCGATACATGTAATGAAATGGTTTTTTTCAAAATCCGCGGCCAATAAGATCTTCGCTTTTTTCCTGGAGTTTTTACCGAGTTTTTTCATTTTCCTGATGATTGTCTACCCGGATTTTCTGACATGGTTGTCTTTTATAAAATACCTGCTGCTTATGATTCCGGCATTCATACTTTTTTTCCTGATCAGCTTTTTAATAGGGACAACGGGATTCTTGTTGAAAAGCATCAGCGCCCTCCAGATGGTCAAAGCCTTTTTTCTTCAATTTGTATCGGGCGCGTTTTTACCGATCGATTTTTTGCCCGAAACAGCCCGTCGGATTATCGGGTACATGCCGTTCCAATATATCTGCTATATACCGGCAAGATTTCTCTTGAATATGCCGGAAACCGCCGGATGGGGTTATTTCCTGCGTGTATTGGCCGTTGGGGGTATATGGATCGTCATTCTGTACATATTGTGTAGAATTTATTGGCTGCTGATGATTAAAAAATTTACGGCAGTGGGGTGTTAAAGCGTTGCGTTTCGGGGATTATCTAAAGCTTTTTTTTATGAACTCAAAAATAAAACTGGCACGAGCCATGGAATTCAGGGCTGATTTCATTTTGGGAGTTTTTTCCACATTTACTTTTTCCTGTACCATACCCCTGGTACAGTTCCTGATATATACAAGAACCAGCGGGTACCCGGATTGGTCATTCGCGCAAATTCTTTTGTTCTCGGCCATGCTGCTGTTTTGGTCGGGTATTACGGAAACCGCTTTCGGTGAAATAAAATATTCGATTCAGGATAAGGTGAAAACAGGTTCATTCGACAGATTATTGGTATTGCCGTATCCCGCCATCATCATGATTCTGACAAAAGGATTCAATTATCGTTCCTTTGGAACCATACTGGCCGGGGCAATAGCGCTGGTCTATTCAATTCTCAATCTGGGGATAGTCGTACAGTGGTGGCAGATCCTGCTTTTTTTCTGTTTTCTGGTAATCGGTCTGCTTTTTTACATATCGTTGCTGATATTGTATTGTACATTGTGCCTCGCAATCGTCAACATGATGAGACTGAAAGACATCTTCGACAAACTGGTTTCTTTTAGTTTTTATCCCGCCGAGATTTTCGGGGGCGTTTTCAAGTTTTTTTACCTGATAATAATTCCGGTCGCCGTCTGGATTTATTTTCCTGTGCAGATTCTTTTGCATAGGTTGGACATATATATGCTGTACGCGATGCTGATAAGTATTCTGCTGCTGTTCCTCTCGCTGGTTTTATGGAACCTGCGGATAAAAAAATATACAAGTGCGGGGGGGTAAGGTATGAATCCGATTATTTCCGTTCAGGGGCTGCGAAAAACCTTCAAGGTGCATGTCAGGGAGAACGAAGGCCTGCTTGCCTCTCTGGCCGGCGTATTTCATAGGAAATTCAAATACATTACGGCTATCGACGACATAAACTTAGAAGTAAATAAAAATGAAATTCGGGCATTAATCGGTCCTAACGGCGCGGGCAAATCGACCATTATAAAAATACTGTCCGGCGTATTATATCCGACAAAAGGAACCGTGAAGGTCCTTGACTATGTGCCTTGGAAGGAACGGGAGGAGTATGTAAAACGGATAGGGGTATTGTTCGGTCAAAAAACACAATTGACCTGGGAACTTCCGGCTTTGGATACATTCGCCATGCATAAGATAATCTATAAAATACCGAATTTACAATATAAAGAAAATCTTTCGTATATGGTATCCATTTTTAATATTCGGGATATTATTCAAAAACCGGTTCGCAATCTGTCATTGGGAGAAAGGATGAAATGTGAATTTGTCTGTACGCTTTTACATGAGCCGGAACTTGTGTTTCTGGACGAACCCACTATCGGCTTAGACATTATATCCAAGGACAACGTGCGGCAGTTCATAAAAAGAGTAAATAAAGAGCGTGGTGTGACGTTTATTGTTACCACGCATGATTTAAACGAGATTAAGAATCTCTGTGATATGGTTACCATTGTGAATCATGGGGAAATAATCTATAACGATTCCTTGGAAAACCTGAAAGTGCATTCCACTTATGAAAAAACAGTTGAATTAAGATTTTCCAAACCGGTTCCCGCCGCGGAGGCGAATACTTACAAGCTGGAAATGATAAATCCATTCTCGGGCAAAATTAAAATCGACGCAAAAAATAATAATTTTCAAAAAAAAATCTCGGCCCTGTTAATAGAGCTTCCTGTACAGGATATTAGTATTCAAACAGAGGATATCGAGACCATTATAAGAAAAATCATATCAACATAATGGAATCGCAAACAAACACGGCACACAAGCAGCACGGCAATGAAAGCAGAATTCTTTATATTACCCATGAATACGGGAAAAGAATATACGGTGGAATCGGAAGGATAATCAATATTGTTACGGCCTACAATTACAGCTCCGGTCTGGATTTTTTTGTTTTACTGATAAAATACTCTTTTTTTAATAAAATACCCTTTTTTAGGCTATTTAAACAAGCATCAAAAAACCACTTAAGGATATTTCCGAAAAAATGGTTAACCGTGTTTTTATTGAGTATATCGGCAAGACACCGCGGCAGTGCTGCGCGCGGTTTTAAACCCGCGCTGAAAAATATTTATAGAATGTTCTTTTTTCATCCGCTGATTGCTTTTTTAAAGAGATCAGGCGTAAATATTGTGCATGTAATGCACACAGGAGAAGAGATTGCCGCCTGTGTCGGTATGATAAAACATTGTTTACCGGCGGTAAAAATAATATACAGCTGCCATTCAATTTTAAAACATGAGCAGAAGGTCCGTAAGAATAACAGTGAAATGATGAAATATGAACAGACTATTCTCTCAAATTCCGATCATATTCATTTTTTGAACAGCAGTTCGGTTGCTTATTTTATAAAATGCTACCCTGAGATTATTAAAAAAACCGGGTATTCAATCATCCCGAACGCCGTCGACGAAAAAGAGCATCAAGAACTATCCATAAAGTTTATGGAAAGATTATCTAAAAAAGCCGACGCAAGAGCCAACAGTATTGTACTGTGTATATCACGCTGGAGTTACGGCAAGGGATTGGAGTTTTTACTTGATGCCGCCTGCAAGGTTGTAGAGCATACGCAAAATATCAGATTCATTATCGCCGGACGGAAATCATACAGTTGGGAAAATGCGGTCCGTAATTACGTAAAAACCATCGACAAAAAAATCAAACGCCTGAAAGATTACGTCATTCCACTCGGTTGGCTGAATGACAAGGAGAGAAATGCCACCATGACTCTCGCCGATATCTGGGTAATGCCGAGTCAATTGGAATACTTCCCCTATTCTATTTTAGAACCTGTCATCCGCAAACTCCCCGTAATATCGTCAAGGATCGACAGTGTTACGGAAATTCTTGACGAAAATACCGAGTGTCTCTGTTATGACACGGAGAATATAGAGGAGTTAAGCGCAAAGATATTGTATTTAATAGCCAAAAGAAATGCCCGCAGACAACTGGCAACAAATGCGTATAAAAAAATAAAACAAAAATACTCCCCTTCGGTAATTTTGAATTTGTATTATGAGATGTATCTCTCAAGGAAAATAGAGTGTTGAATTATTGCATACTCACTCCAGGCGGGGAAGGTCAGTATGAACAAAATAAGAATTCGGTCGTCGGTTTTTATCAATGGCTGAAAGCATTTCAGGGTAAAATACTTAAACCGGGCCAGGTCTTACCGGTACTCCGGAACGGGAAGATTGATATTGTACATATTCATCTGACAAGGAAAACCTTGGTATTGACCGACATGGTGCGAAGCATTATCGGATATCATTCCAGAACCAAACTTGTGGTTCATGTTGATATTCCCGTGGAGTACTGGGCACAGGAATTCCCCGCAACAGGGCTACTGGCACGGGCATTGGCTCAATCAGATATGGCGGCGGCGGTCCAATACCCGACCGCGCGAAAACTGGAAGAAATATGCCGTAAGCCGGTATTTACCATACCCCATCCGGCTGATATTCGGAAAATAAAGGCAATGCGTAACGGAATTAACAGGTCCAAGCTTACCATACTCTGTCGGTCCGAACAGAGAATCGGTTTTTTATCCCGGCTGATTGCCGCATTACTCGGTTTGCAAATTCAGATCATTTCAAATCCGGTACTTGACCCATTCGGTCATTCATCAAATAACGGCAGTGAAATAAAATCGGCCGCAGATTTGGCCGGCAGCAGGGTTATTGTAATTCCGTATCCCGGTCATGATTTCGGTTACGAGATCTTATACGCCGCAGCATTGGAATGCCTGGTATTGGGGCATATAGATTGTGAGATCATGCGCCGGTGCTTTCCGTACAGCGTAAATGATGTCTCAGGGTTGTCGGGATATTTGAGGATGTACGCCGCGCTGAAAAACAAGCAGGGGTTCATCGAATTTCTTAAAAATTACGCATCCGCCAAAGTCGAATATTATAATATCGGGAACATGCGGAAAAGATTTCTCGACAATCTTTTCCGGGCAACAAAAGACACACGATTTACCCGTGCAGGGAATACCGCCGAACCGAAGGACTCCGGGACGATTTTTTACCGGGAAATCAGACATACCGCGGGATTAAACAAAATTAATCCGCGAACGGATGAGTTCTGTGTCGTATGCCTGGTAAAAAACGGAGAAGATTATATTACTCCCTTTCTGCGACATTATAGAGATATTGGCTGTAAAACATTCATTTTCATCGACAACGGGTCCTCCGACGAAACGACGCGACTCCTGAAAGCGCATGATGATGTCCTCTTGTATGAAACGGACCTGGATTTTGCCTATTATGAAAGTGATATCCGCAGAACCGTTATAGAAGAACACTGCAAAGGCAGGTGGTGTTTGTGCGTGGATATAGATGAATTGTTCGAGTATCCCTGTTCCGATGTCATATCCATGAACCAATTCCTCCATTACCTTTCCCTACATAAATATACCGCGGTCATCGCCTGTATGCTTGATATGTTCCGCGGGGACGGGTCGCGCACCGGCACACCTGCTACGGAGGATATAGTAGAAAAATATTGCTACTATGATAATACGGAGTCGATTAAAAAAGCCGGCTATTTTACCTTTTCGAAATCGTTCTGTTATTTTAATACGCTTGCAGATGAGAATATGCAGTACTGCTACGGCGGCATAAGGGGAAAACACTTTAAAACCCCAAACAGCATATTTTTGCTGACAAAACATCCCTTGATGTTCATCGATCATAAGATAGAACCGGTGGTGAATCCGCATTATTGCGACAAGGCACACATAGCGGACGTTACTTGTTTGCTGCGGCATTATAAATTTATATCATCGGCAAAGAAAAGAATAATGAACACCGCGTCTCATCATTATGATTATTACGCGGCAAAAGAGTTCGAAACCTATAACAAGGTTTTTAATGAAAAGAATGATACTCAATTTTACTCAACCAGATCAAAAAAATATAACAGTGTGAATGATTTTGTGGATAATGGTTTATTACGGCTTTCACGCCGGTATAAAAATTATGTCGAGGGTTTTAAAAATACGCAACACACACCGGGATAATCCGCGTTCCTTAAGAATACTTTATGTTACCTATGAATTCGGAAAGGATATTAAAGGCGGCATCGGCAGAGTAGTAAACGCCGTAACCGACGGGATAAAACATGAAGCGGAGATCCATATTCTTTTTATATCATGCCGTTTTAAAAGGTGGCGGGGACAATTTTTCAGACTCAACGGTAAAGGCAAACCACGCCTATACCATGGACCGCTTAATAAAATATATCCCCGAATTCTTTCCCGTACCGGATATGATGTAGTCCATTTTTTTACGATAACCAACGAAGTATGGGAGATTATCCGGTATATTAAAGAGAATTACCATAGAAGTAAAATCGTTTTCAGCTGCCACTCCATTTTGGCGTATGAAAAGGAAATACGCCGGATTTATACCGATATGCTGCCCGTTGAAAAACAGATTTTACGCAATTCCGATATGATTCATGTCCTGCATATGAGCTCCTGTAAAAAATTGCAACAGCATTACAAGGGAATATTCGAAAAACATCGGCCGGCGGTTATTCCAAATGGAATTAATGAAAAAGAGTTTCAAACAACCAATATTCACCTTGATAAAAAGATCGGCAAGCTTAAAAAGAACAATTTTATTGTTGCCTGTTTAACTAGATGGAGTTTCGGAAAAGGAATCGAGTATCTGTTACAAGCAGTTCCGCATGTTACGCAAAAGATAGATAATGTCCGGTTTATAATCGGGGGGAGAAAGCCCAGGAGCTGGGAAAACAAGGTGGGTGAGTATGTAGCCGGAATCGACAGGGCTATAAAACCATTGGGAAAACACGTTGTTTCTTTCGGTTGGCTTGATCTGCCGAAGAGAAACAGCATGCTTAGTGCAGCCGATATTTGGGTCACGCCCAGTTTATTGGAATATTTTCCCTATTCGATTTTGGAACCAATGATCTGCCGGGTACCGATAATTTCTTCCAGGTTCGACGGTGTCGAGGAGATAATTAAAGGGGGAAAAGAGTGCCTGCTGTACAATGCGACCGATCCCCGGGAACTGGCGGAGAAGATCGTGTATGTACTGAAGAACAGGCCGGCGAGAATACAACTGGCAGAGGCCGCATACCGGCGGGCCAAACACGACTATTCATGGAACGCTATAATAAAACAATATTTGGACAACTATCAATCAATCCGTACGGACATTGGTTTGATTGATTGATGTATTGATAAATATGAATAAAAGACTGGCGGTTTGTGTTCCATACCGGGACAGAAAAAAACATTTGGATATTTTCGTTCCTTACCTGAGTGATTTCCTTACCAAAAAAGGGATAGATCACAAGATATTTATTTGTCATCAGGCAGACAACAAACAGTTTAATCGCGGAATGATAAAAAATATCGCGTTCAGGGAGGCATGCAAGGAGGGCTTTGATTATTTTGCCTTTCATGACATAGACATGCTGCCTGAGGACGACAGTTGCGATTATAGTTTCCCCGGCACACACCCTGTTCATCTCTGCGCCTTAAGAAGCGATGAAGGGTACAAACTTTCTTATCGGGAATATTTCGGCGGTTGTGTATTGTTTTCGAAAGAACAGTTTCATGCGGTCAACGGCTATTATAACGGCTATTGGGGTTGGGGTTATGAGGACGACGATCTGTATTTCAGAACGGAGAGAAAAGGACTTACCGACGTGCGCTACCTAACATTTAAAAAGGGTAACAGGAATATCGTCCGTTTCAACACAGGACGATCATATATCTCGGTCCCCCGAAACAGAAGCATAAAAAAAACGGATATAAACGGTTATTCACTGTTTTTATTCATAAAACCGGAGGCGGATGAGAATAACGACTATTTACTGGGCGAAGGATTCGGTTTTTTTGAGGTTCCTTTGTGGTTTACCGGCTCAAAGAACATCATCTCCTACAATAAATATGAGTCATTTGTCGCCAAACCATTTAAAAAGATCCGGGGATTCGATGTTTTATACAGCAGTTGGCCGAAAAATGAATGGGCCATGCTTTTCCTGGTTGTAGACAGGAAGAACCGTCGTATCAATCTGTTTTTAAACGGCACAAACGTACCGAATCAGGGCAAAGACGTTACCCAACTGTTTGCAAAGGCCTTTTTATATCAAATTGCTGATAAAAAAATAATAATCGGCAACAACCCGCTCCTCAATACAATGAAAGCGGCGCGGCCCTTCCGGGGAGAGATAGCCGAGGTTTGTATGTGGGATACCGTTCTGAGTGAAACCGATATTCATAACAAACTGCACGGTATCGGCGGATCTGTTCAAAAAAACAACATCGTGTTCCAATATGATTTTAGTGCCGTTCATGACAATCTGGTGCCGGATAATGGGCCGCATCATAACCACGGCGAACTCCATGACTGCTCCGTCGGTAAACTGCGCGAAACTAAAATCAAAATCCACTCGGCCCCTTTCAGGCGCCTTGGAAGGTTTACCTGCCTCCCGCATATCAATGAAGGCGTGGTGAGGAGAAAGCTTTTTAACAGCCATGATTACAAACTGAAATCAGCGGCGGCAATAAATGAAAAGATATTTAAAATGCAGGTAAAGAAAAACGCAATTGATCCTGATCAATATGGATTGAATTCTTTACGATACACATTACATTCCAGGCATACAATTTTCAGCCGGCATACTATATTGAACGTAGAGTGCCGACACGGTTGTAAATAAAAGCCCTTTTAAAAAAAAGGAAAATCATATGAAAAACTCATTTTCGTTTCTACTCAAGAAATATCTGTGGCTGCTTTGTTTCTTTATAGGAATTATCGGGATAGCCCTGTCTTTTTTGACGTTTTCCTATGATCGTGAAGGAGTACACTTATTTCAGTTTCTGATTCATATTTTTATTTTTATCGTCATTCTTTTCGGAATAAGTCTTTTTCCAAATAAATTTAAACTTTCATATCTGTTGCTGTTTGCGCCCATAGTTTTTTATTTCAGCTATATAGACCCCCGCTTAAGTTATTCCGCTATTTTCCATCAATTGGATGAGTTTTATAAATACCTGAATATTTTTTTATTTCCCGTTTTTCTATACTCTATCTGTTTTGCCTATCGCATGGGCGGGGGAAGCAGCGGGAAGTGTTTGAAAACAGGATTAAGCGGTATCATCCTGTTTTTTTCCGGTTTCTTGGATGCGATGTGGTATATCGTTAACGGCATAAATTATGCGACATGGGATGTTACAATTCCACATATTAAAGTCTTATTCGGTTTTACCCCGACATTTCCGGGATTACTGGTCTTTATATCCTTACATATTGTCTTGATTGTAATTGTTTATATTTTGCCGTTCGACAAATGGCTGGATAAATTTTTCCATACGGAATAAACGGGAGGTTCACTGTAGTTTATGAAAACTCCATCAATCAGTATCGCTATTGTTTTCAAGGATTTATACACGCCGTTTTTACTTGAAACAATAAATAATTGTCTGCAACTGGACTATTATAATTATGGAATCTATCTTTTCCCGGACGAAATGATAAATATGCCGGTAAAAGATGATCGGGTGCAAATATTTCCCACCGGGGTAAAAAATATACCGGCAAAAAGAAATACTGCAATCAAAAGAATCTGTGAAAACGCGGATTTTATTGCCTTTATAGATGCTGATGCTTCACCTGAGTGTAATTGGTTGAAAAACGCGGTAAGTTATTTCAGCAATCCGGAAATCATGGCGGTCGGCGGCCCCAATATTACCCCGGAAAATGAAGCGATTTCAAGAAGGATATCCGGATATGTAATGCAGCAAAAAATCGGTTTCGGAAGCGGAGCCATAAGACATAAATGCTCTGCACCACAATTTGTGAATGAGCTTCCTACCTGCAACCTGATAATCAGAACGGAGTATGCAAAACACCATCTATTCAATGAGTCGTACACCAATGCGGAAGATATGAAATATTGTCATGATATAATTAATAATAATTATAAAATATATTATGCAAACGACGTGATCGTACATCACCACAGAAAAAAAATGTTGTTTCCTTTTGCCAGGCAAATTTATTATTACGGGTATTACCGGTGTACGTTGTTCTTATCCGGCACGTCAAAGTCAAAGCAATTCATTATTCCGACACTGTTTCTACTTTTCCTGTTGATATTTTCCTTCGCGGGATTGTTCAATCCGATAATTACTTTTTCACTTTTGGCAGTACTTCTTCTCTATTTTGCTATATGTTTTTTGAACAGTTTGTTTGTAATAAAACATTTTGTGCATAGTATATTTACCACACTTGGTATTTTTGCGTGTCATATAAGTTATGGTTTTGGCTTCCTGGTTTGCTTAATAAAATCCAAGTTCAAATCACGCGTCATTGAGATGAGACAAAAATAATGGAGTTGTCCATAGCGATAATTACAAAAAACAGGATCACCGACCTGGGAAAATGCCTTGCCAGTATATTTAAACAGGAGCAATGTGAATTTTCAGTACTTATCATCGATAATGACACGGAAAAGACCGCCCTCCCCGTATATAAGCGGTTCAAACACCGAAATAAATTCCCTATAAGGTATATTTGTGAACCATCCCGGGGTTACTCCAATGCAAGAAATTGTGCGCTTGGAAACTGTAAATTAAAATACCTTGCGTTTGTGGATGATGATTGTGTGTTGGACAAAAATTGGGGAAAAAGCGGACTCCGGGCAATTAAAAAATATGATTCAATATATGTTGTCGGCCGAACCATACAGGTGAATAGAAAAAGCCTGTTTGCCGAGGTTGAACAGTATATCTATTACAACTGGATGCCTGACTATTATGACAAAACCACCTATGAAATCGACGCATTACGGATAGATACAAAGAATATAATTTTTAATGCTTCACGGTTAAAAGCAAATAAACTTCAATTTGACACAAGATTCAACACATATGGCGGTGAAGACACTGATCTGGGATTACAAATCAAACAATGCAATCTCAAGGGTTACTATGTGCCCACAATGTTTTTATATCATAAAGGGAAACTGGATGTTAAGGCATTTATAAAAAAATCCTTTGCCTACGGTTACAACTGTTACAACCTCTATCACAAATGGAGTCACCTGGGAGAATGTACCAACTGGGACATGATCGATGGTTATCGGTTTTATTTGAAACCCAGAAAACTGCTGAATGATTATTATTGTATTAAGCAAAATAATCGTCTGAAAAAATTATGTTATTTTTTTTTAATAAAACTGTTCAATTCCTTTTTTATAAAAGGGCATTATGTAAAAAAGAGACAGTTACAAAACCAATAACCATTACGAAGGACAGCCTCTTGAAGATAACGGAAGAAATATTACCAAACGGCTATACGGTTACCGTAATCCAGTCATCAAAAAGCATAATAGAAGAGGTTTGGAAATCGGATTTTTATCATCGCCATTTTCTGATTGAAAAACAAATGACCGTGCTGGACCTCGGCGCCAATGTAGGTCTCTATTCACTTTTTGCGGCTGCTAAAGGAGCAACAATATATGCCTTTGAACCGGAAGTGACCAACTACAAACTGTTGGTGGAAAACGTAAAGAAGAACAACCTGCAGCACAAAATCCATACATTCAATTATGCCGTCGCAAAAGATAAAAAATATATGGATATCTATCTAAAGGATTATGAAGAAGACTTTGCCTCATGTATGGTATCCGCGTACAAGGACCTTTTCCAGGATTTTTCCGACAAAAAATACCAAAAACAATCCATCCCCTGTATCAGTCTGAAGGAGATTCTGAATATGGCAGCCGAATCTGAGATAGACCTTATGAAGGTTGATTGTGAAGGAAGTGAATTGGAGATATTACAGAGCGCGCCGTCCGCTTATTTTAAACGGATAAAAAACATGGTCATGGAAACCCATAATACATATCCTGAAAAAGAATTATATCACATGGTGAAGGATCTCGGTTTTTCCATCAGGGCCTATGAAAAGCGGAGCGGTGTTTTTTGCACCGGCTATCTTTTTGCCGCGCGGGAAAAACAACGGGCCGGCAACACACATACAAATCCGGTGGCACTGCTCCATGCGCCTCTTTTTGCCGCCAATAAACAAAAGCTTGCGTTTGACGCGTCCGGGAGTTTTTCGACACAGCATGCCGCAGGAATACCGGAGTATTCATGGTCTGTTGACGGTATCCCACAGAGTAATGCCGGTGCGCGCTTGGAGAAATATCGTTTCAGGAAAACAGGGATTCATACGGTAGAGGTAAAAATATCAGAAGACGGTTTTTTCGACAGTGAAACAAAACAGATTTTCATTTTAAAGAATAATTATTTTTCACGAAAAAGAGCTCCGATACCGACGTTGGGCGGAAAGGATCACACTTTTCGCTTCAAAGGGGAAAAAAACTTCTTAATCCCAAACAGTGTTTTACCCAACGCATGGGTTAATTACAATTTGGTCCTCAGCGTGGGCCTGGTGGAAGGAGCGGTGCCATGGAATGAAAAAAGAGATTACCTGTGTTTCAATGGTGACCGCATCCCGCTGTCCGGAAGACACAAACAGATAAGGTTCAAAGGAATCCCCTATAATCTGTCAATTTTGTTTTCGATAAAACAAAGGAATTTAAATTCAATCAAACTCGTATTCTGGGGGGAAAATAAAACAACTGAATCAAGCAAAGAACAACTTTTTATGGACAGCAGGGCGACATTTTTTTTAAAGCGGTTTACCAAAGAATATGTCTGTAGCGTTGCGGGGAAACATCATATCAACATCTCGTTGGATGACATCCCGGTTTCATGGAACATAGAATCAATAATAGTATCATTTTCAACGCCGGATACTGATAAAATCAAAAAACAACTGGACTTTCTTCTTAACACAGGCACCATCCAAAAACAGATTCACGGATATTACCATGAAATCGAATGGGTAATAAAAAGAAATCAACCAAATATAACTTTCGATATAAAAAATGGAAAGGAGAGTGTCATCAGAATCAACTGGTGGCCGAAAAAATAATGGAACAACAAATATATGATGTTTTAGGCAAAAGCTATGATATGGTATTACAATGGTGTGTTACCTATAGCTGCAATTTATCATGCCCGCAATGTATCGCTTCTTCATTCCCGTTGAAAGGAAAGCATGCTCCCGAAACAATCAATATCAGGGCGTTGAAAGAACAGCTTGAAAAAATAGATAAAACCGTAAAATTCATTTTCACGGGCGGTGAGCCGTTTTATGTAAGAAATATACTCAAGGCCTTTTCCATAATAGCTAAAAAAAATTATATAGCGGTGATCACCAATCTTACTCATCCTACTATAAAAAAATTCGCGCAGAGAATCGATCCGTCAAGAGTGCCATTTATTATGGCCACCGCACATATGAGGCAATTAAAGAAATACAGCCTGTTGGAAAGGTTTTTACACAACTGTGCTGTTTTGCAGAAAAAGGGGTTCACTCTTTTGGTACGAATGATCGCCTATCCCTATATTATAGATGATATTCAAAGATATAAAGAGCTATTTAAATCCCATAATATTGAGCTGGGCTTTAAATCTTTTCAGGGGGTGTGGAAAAACAAAACATATCCGCAGGCATATACAATTGAGGAGATTGACCGATTCAGCCTCGATAAAATTGAATTCACTAATCCCGGAATATTTTCCCGTAAAAATTCATTATGCAATGCGGGATACAATATCGGTGTCATTATGAATGACGGTGAGGTAAGGCCCTGTTATGCATTGTACAAAAAAATAGGTAATATTTATGAAGGTATCAATTTCAGGAAAAGCCTGATCAGATGTCCGGTTGATATATGCACCTGTCCTTTTCCTGTTTTTGAACAGTACATCTTCAATAAAGCCTTAGCTGAAAATCAGGATAAATAATGTTATGACCTACCATTTTGATCCAAAGAAACACAAGCCGCAGGGAATTATTTTATCGCTAAATACAATATGCAACCTGAATTGTAAGATGTGTCAAATTAATAAGCATATGAAAAGTGTAAAATGCACAATGATACCACGAGATATATATTCGGTCCTTTCTCAGTTTAGGTCATATAATCCCGAAGGAAACGTTCAATTCGATTCCGGTGAGATTTTTGCCAACAGAAAAATGGTATATCCTTTCCTGAAATACTGCATACAAATCGGTTTAAAAATAGGCATAGTTACCAATGGGACTTTGATTACGGAAAAGGATTTGGAAGTATTGAAAGATACTATTGATTATTTGGCTATTTCGTTCGATAGTACGGAGCCGCATATAAATGATTTCATACGGGGGAAAGATACCTATAAAAAAGTAATCAGATTATTCAACCTATTGAATTCAATGCAAATTCCGTATTCCGTTAATACAGTGATAAGCACATTGAATATCGGCCATATTACCGATATTTACCGGTTTTTGATTAAAAGCAGATTTTTCGTCCGTCATGATTTGAATATACTGACAAAAAGTTTTTTTGCGCCACGAAAACAAAAAAATACGTTTTATGAATCATATTCATTTAAAAACGGAAGTAAAAAAGAATACGCGGTAGCCTGTCTTGCGGAATACCTCTGTATTACACACTCATATAAAACCAGTTATACTCCTTTGGTGCATGAAAGCACACAGGAAATCCTGAATGCATACAATAATGACCTGTTAAAAGAACCGGTATGCAATGTTTTTACACGGAAGCTGTTTATAGATTTCAAAGGACACGTCAGGCTTTGTCCCGTATCTGCGTTTCCCGCGCTGGCCAATATTGCGGATAAAGATTTTGATTTAAAAAGAGTCTGGGAATCCCAAAAAGCCCAACTTCTGAGAGTGGAAATGAATCGTTGTTTGCGACTATGCGGAAAAGAACTTTGCAACAATAAAAAATTCCAATTTAATAATATATAATAAACGAGGTTTCTATGATTTCTACGATCCATAATCGCGTAACAGACAAAAAAAGAATCTTTAATAATAATATCCGGCGGATTTTACACACAAACGGAATCCAAACACACGATGATTTTGATTGGTTCAATTTAAAAAAGCGGAATATCACGTATCTTGCGGCTGCTAAGCAAAAAAGTATACCCGGAATATATAACTCATTGCATATGGAACCCGGTATCACGAATTGTCAATTATTTCATGCCGATTGGATGGAGTTTATTTTTTTCCAAAGCAACAAGGGACTATTCGGTTTTATTTTTGCGCTGAAAGATGAATATATATCGCTTGACCAGGAAGTATTTAATCAGAACAGGCAGAGAGAAATACTGAACCTGATAGCCCTCCATGGTAAAAGAAACGGATTGTCCGTAATCACTCACATAGATGAAATCTCATCCATTTTGATCTTTATCGCTGATTTTCATATTATGGCAAATACCTTCGCCATTTCGTTTGCGGAGGTGGAAAATATATTTGTATATAATACTCACCGTGAATTCAAGAAGATCTATCTGGAACACCTAAAAAATATTATATACGGTGATTCGAAGCGGCATATTGATGAATTCTGCCGCTTATATTACCGGATAATAAAAGTTATTTCGCAAACCGTATCCCTTACGAATCCCCTGGTCATTCACGACGTAGGGACTAATTCCGCCCAGTTACCGTTATTACTCAGCGGGATGACGCGGAAACAACTGCTGGGAATAAATGTAAAAAGAATAATTGCAAGTGATATCGGCTGGACAGCGAGCCGAGAGGTAACCGCGATTATAAATAAAAACGGGAATTATTCGCCCATAACCTTTATTACCCTTGATATCGTTAAGCAGGTTAAAAAAATACCGCCTGCCGATGTTGTTGTCATAATCGATGTTTTTGAGCATTTAAAAAACAATGCCGTGTGTCGCAAAGCGTTGTCGGCATTATGGAACCAAACAAAAAAGATACTCATCATGCATGTTCCGTTTGAAACCAGGTTGAATAAGGGGTGGGGACACAACATACTGTTCGATGCGGAGAAGCTGCGGAGTTTGTCGCGAGGATTATCCGGGGGGACCTTACTTTCCGACCATTATCGGGAAACCGACAAAAAAACCCTAACCGAGCACGGTTTTCTAATTGTAAAAAAAGGAAGCGCAAAGCGAATCTAATTCTTCCACTTTTCCTGGTTTTGTTTCAATAACAATTTTCCTCATCTATTAAAGATATCGATCCCTTCCTTCTGTTTCCGGGGTCCTTTTTATTCTATTTAAGGACCTTGATTCCCCGCGAAAAAACAGGAACCGATGCATCGGAAAACATAATTCACCTATCAGAACCTAAAATCACAATTCCGGGAAAGAAATGTGGAAAATAACCCCGTAATTTCCTATATTAAAAATAAGAGTCCAAAAGATATGAAACAGTTGTTGTCCATTATGTTGTTAACCCTTTGCGTTTGTGCCGGTCTTCACGCCGTCCCTTCCGGGAAAACCGTGCTTGGACTTTATAAATCATCCGAAGGCAAAAGCGCGGGAAACAATGAAATCAAGACCTACTTATCAGGTATTATCAGAGACCTGGGGCTGCGTCTGACCTATTGGGACATAGACAAAAACATACCGCGACAAAAAGATCTGGAAAACGTACGGGCTATCATAACATGGTTTGACGGCAATGAGATGAAAGACCCGAAGTCATACCTTGAGTTTCTGAACCTGTGCCTGGATGCGGGGAAAAAACTGGTGATCATCGGTAATTTCGGTGCTTATTACAACAGTACCGATAAAGAATATACGGCAACCCCGCTGATTAATTATACCATGGCACGGTTGGGCATCATCTACCTGGGGGAATGGACGGACAACCCGGGGCTTTATGTCATCAAATACAAAGACCCCAAGCTTTGCGAATACAAAGCCAAACAGAACGCCGCGTTATCCGCCTTTTTTCTGCAGTTCCTCCCGGTAGACAAAAACCTGAATGTCTACCTTTCCCTGAAACGCACGGATAAAGATCTTGCCCCCAGTCCGGTAATCGTCACAAATAAGAACGGGGGCTTTGCCATGTCCGGCTATCTTTTCCGCTCAGACGACAATGAAAGGTTACCCCTGTTGAATTTCCGCGAGTTTTTGATACGCGCGCTTTTTCCCCGGCCGCGGACACAGAAAATACTTTTACTGGTTGACGAAAGCATGCAATCAACCCGGAAGCTTTCCGCATATACCCAGGCGGTGTTAAAAAGAGCCAAAATCCCGTTCGAAGTACTTAATAGAAACAAATTCACTGATTTATGTGCCCACGATCTGTTTTGTTATACAAGCATCGGACTGATCCTTACGGATGACGCGGGACTGTCCTCGGGATTGTTCACCAATTATTTGTATCAGGGGGGTGGCCTGGTTTCGTTTATGGCCGGCAATTTCGATGAGCTGCGTTCGGTTTTATTAATGGGCCCGCAGAAAGCAAAAGAAACCTGGAATCACGGATATCATATTCAAAGCGGTCTGGCCCTGGGAGAGGACCTGGCACTCGAAGACAGCGAATATGATTGGGACAGCGGAACACATCCACCCACATCCGGAGCCACAATACTCGGCACTGACGAAAGCGGGAAAACACCCCTTGTGTGGACCAACATGTTTCACAAAGGCAGGGTTCTGGTGTGGAACTGGAATGCCATGGCAGGAGGAAATTTTCAGGGACTGATCCTTGAGTCGTTCCTTTACGTACAACCGCTGGCCGCCTGTGTTACAGCGGGCCTGGGAGTGTTGTTCATCGACGACTGGCCCCTGCCGATGTACAACAATATCGTTCCCCCTCTAAAGATAACCACCACAGAGTTCTACACCACCCGGTGGTGGCCGCAGATAAAGGAACTGCTTTCGCGGTATGCTATACCGGTGAATGCCTTTCTGGTATTTAATTATAACGATATTACCACCCCGCCGTTCCTCAACAATGAATTCTACCTGGCAAAGGGAAACGCAAGCGCGAAAGCGGCCGGAGAAATCCTCGCGATGGGGGGAGAGTTGGGACTTCACGGCTATAACCATGTTTCCCTTACCCGGGAAAAGACCGATTACAACCCCAAAGCCTGGTCGAGTACAAAGGATATGGCCCTATCACTCCGGCAGGCCAAACGCACCTGGACAATGCAGTTTGGGGCAGAGACCCTGCCCTTTGCCTATGTTGCCCCGCAGGACATCATCTCAGACGAAGGCATCCGTACGCTGCATGAGGTTTTTCCTTCCATCAAGACCGTCTCCACCGTGAGGACCGGGGGGAAAGAGGAAACCAGTACCGAGTTCGGTCCCAGCCCGATTGTTCCCGGGATATATTATATTCCGCGTGTTTCTTCAGGTTATTTGTTTACTCCCTACATCCGCCAGATTATCTCCTCCTCTGTGGCTGGTCCCGGTATCTGGACCCACTTTATTCATCCGGATGATCTGTTCGATCCTTCCCGCAGCAAAGGCAAAAGCTGGGAGGATCTGTACAGCGGTCTGGAAAACATGTTTGCGTTCGTAAAAAAACACTACCCCTGGCTGCGCTTTGTTAAAATCAGGGAGGCGTATAAGGTTTTACAGGCGCTTGACCAGGCACCGGTAACCATTGAACCGAGGGGAAAGACCCTGCATATTCAGGCCCCTCCGGGGATTTATATCCGCATTCGTACCAACCAATACGAACTTGAAGACGCGGACCAGGCGAAAATTATTTATCAATATAAACATATGCCGGTGATCATAATTTTAACCACCAAAAGCGTACACGATATCCGTTTTAAATAATTTTGAATATACGGCTTTAAGCGGGACTTTTAAAATCGAAGCCCAGATAAAACGTTTCGAATGATTCTTTGCGCGAAGCCTGCGGTTTAAACCCTTTTACCTGTTTAAAAAAAGTCCTCATCTCCCCCATAAACTCGCGCTCATCGCCCCCCTGGAAAAGTTTCACAACGAGATTCCCGTGCTCGGTGATGACCTGTACCGCGATCTCCAGCACGCGCCGGGCGATATCCAGGGAATGAGAGGTGTCCACCAAACGGTTTCCGGTGGTGGCCGGCGCCGCATCACTTACCACAAGATCGTAAGGCCCGTGACTTGTTATGCGGTCCAGTACCGAGGAAGAAAAGATGTCTCCCTGAAGAAACCCGAAATTGGGGAACCGGGCGGGTACGGTTATTTCCGTACTGAGATCAACCGCAAATACACTACCTTTTCCTTTCAACCTTTCAAGCAGGAACTGACTGAAACTGCCGGGGGCGGCGCCCAGGTCCAGCACCCTTGCCCCTTTTTTCAGCAGCGGGTATTTGCCCAGTATCTCCTGCAGCTTAAACACCGAACGGGCCGGATACCCCTGGGCTTTGGCTTTATGCGTATAAAAATCGGCTTTCCGTTTCATAAGTAAAATAAAACATACTATTAATCGGCATTAAGGTATACACAAACCGATTCTCTCTTCAGCAATTTTAAATTTGCCTGCCAAAGCAGGGCGATAGCGGTAATTCTCTATTGACTAAAATGTGATATGTTCGTAATTTGTTTATATGAAAATGTTGTCACTGTTTCGCAGACCGTTTTTATATCGCTATTATAACGCGACCATTATTATCATCATCAGTTGTGTTGTTCTTTTTGTATTTCAATTAGTTACCCCAAGCACAAATATCCAGTTTTTCAGCTCACAAGCTCAGCATAACGAGTCCGGACAAATAAATTTGATGACAAAATATTTCGCGTTAATTCCCGATGAAGCGTTCGGCAGCGGATTCGTCTGGCAGCTTGCCACCTATATGTTCATGCACGGCGGATTCTTCCATATTCTGATAAACATGTTGATACTCTTTATGTTCGGCACGCAGCTGGAACGGGAGTTCGGCAGCAGCGAGTTCCTGCTTTTCTATTTTACGGTCGGTATCGGGGCCGGGCTGATTATGGCCATCGTCTACCCGTACCTGGGGATGGGCGGAATTCCGGTTGTGGGAGCTTCCGGAGCCATTTACGGCCTGCTGCTGGCGTTTGCCACGCGCCATCCCAACCAGCCTATTTACATCTGGGGTATCCTTCCCATGAAGGCATATGTATTACTTATTGTATTCGCGGGTATAGAACTTTTTTCCCAGTTGTTGGATCCAAACAGCTCAATCGCCCATCTGGGGCACCTTTCCGGTCTTTTGGTTGCGTTTGTGTATTTTCTTATCCGTTTCGGCATAAATCCCATACAGGAAATCAGAAGAAACATCCGGTAACAGCAATTTTAATCACCTGTTTTTTCTTTTTTAGCGTAAATAAAGTCCAAAATGAGAATTGCTGCTCCGATAATATGTAATAGATGGTGTTTCCTAAAAAAACCGCGGGTATCTGCGTTTTATTATTATTAAGTGCGTATATTTTCTGTATCCAGTTTGATCTGTTATATATAGATGTCTGGTGCGAGCTTGAACCGTTTGCCGGAGAGAAGGATACGGAATATCCGCTTACAAAAAAGCAGGCCGCACTGCAGATCCTGGAAGAAGCGCGTTTTATTATTTCCGGGATGATCTACGGATTTAATTTCTCTTATATCCCCCAGGACAAAAAAAGGCATGTAGCCGAACGGTTTGATCTCTCACCCGTAGCCCGGATCATACCCGGCGACACACACCTTAAAATCATTTCCACCGAACAACAAGACAAAATGCTTTTTACAAAAATCGAGTACCGGCCGGCGGATTTTCAGATAACCAGACGCACCGCCTGGTTAAGTAACGCCATTCCCTCATCCGAGGGCAAAGGGGAGGGGGACCTTTTCAAAGGGTATCATCAGAAAATCACCTCATACGAACAGGCCATAAAAAACGCAATCAGAAACCTTCTGCGGCCCCGGTATTTCAACAAACCCCGGCGCATCACCGGACAGGCCTTAATTGAGGAGGCACCGCAGATTTTTATTGCCTCGGGAAAGTATGTATCGCTTGTCAAGGTAAAATTAAAGATCCGGGAAGTACTCCCCTACACTGTTTTTTAAAAATTCGGCTTGAAATTCTTATCGACACCCCTTAGCATTTTAAAGAGGAGGTGGGTATGGGTCTGTTTATCGGTATCGGTCTTTTTGCCGTGGGCATTGCCTTTTATTTTGGTTACCTGTTTCAAGGGAAGAAACTTTATCAGATGAAAAGTACACAGACATCGCAGATCGGGGAGCTGCAGGAAATCGCCGCCTCAGTAGCAAAGGATATCGGGGCGGGATCATTCAACCAGATAACAGAGGTAAAAGGACAGGCAACCTGTGCTACCCCGCTGATCTCCGAACTGGCCAAGGCCGACTGCGTGTATTACTCAATGAATGTAAGCCGGGAATACGAAGAGACCTACTGGGACACCGATACCAACGGAAACCGCGTACAGCGAACCAGGAGAGGGTCGGATACGGTTGCGCACAATACCCGGTCCGTACCTTTTTATATCCAGGGTTCTACCGGAAAAATAAGGGTAAACCCGGAAGGCGCTTCTTTTGTCACTGAAAAGGTCTATTCACGCTTTGAACCGGGAGAGGTGCAGGGTGGGGCAATTCGTATCGGCGGACTTTCCATCAACCTGGGGGGCCTAACCGGCGGGACAAACCGGCGAACCATCGGGTACCGCTATGAAGAAGAGATTATTCCCCTGCAGCGTAATTTATATATCCTGGGCGAGGCCGCGGATGCAAGCGGAGAGTTGTGCATGCAGAAACCGGCAAAAAAGGAAAACAAGTTTATCATCAGCGTAAAGAGTGAGGAAGAGTTAATCCGCAGCGCACAGGGTTCCATGACCGCCTTTTTGGTCCTTTCTCTTATAACGGGAATCGGCGGAATTACCTTGTTTTTCCTTTCAATATTCAACATAATTAAATTCTGAATATCTTACAAAAGCGGCCGTTTTTTTAAAAATATATGCTACAATGAATAATGTAATACCGTCTACCCGGGATTTTATTGACCGCATGAACAAAAATTGTTAGATTGAATGAGATAGAGGTAACATATGCAGCGAAGCATTCGAGTGCTGGCAAGCATCCTGCTTTCGGCACTCTTTATTTTTCCGGTAACTGCCCAAGAGAAAAACAAGGAAAACCAGGAAGATGCCATACAAAACGATTTTGTTATGGCGATGATAAAACAGGACATCACCCTTAACCCGATCCACGTCCATAAGAGCTCCGAAATCCAGATCCTTACCGGGTTATACGAAGGGCTGATGACCTACCACCCCATCACCCTTGAGCCGATCCCGGCCATGGCCGAACGCTGGACGCTGTCTGATGATAAACTGACCTATACCTTCTATATCCGGGATAATGCTTATTTCAGTAACGGCGATCCGGTACGGGCCCAGGATTTCAGGGACACCATGCTGCTGCTGTTAAGCCCGGCACAGAAGGCCGAATATTCCGTCTATCTTGACGTAATTAAAGGCGCTGAAAACTATCGCAAAGGTATTTCCAAGGACCCCGCATCGGTTGGAATTTACGCGCTTAGCGACAAAGTACTTGAAATAAAACTTGAAAAACCAACCAGCCATTTTTTAAAGCTGCTGTGCATCTTAAGCTTTGCCCCTATTCACCATTCGTATCTGAAGCAGAAAAACTGGGACAAGAAGGCACCGCTTATCAGTAACGGGCCGTTCTATCTTTATAAAAGAACCGACCATGAGCTTTTATTAAAAAAGAACAAATACTATTGGGACAAGGAACATGTCAGCCTGGACGGAATTCGAGTGCTTTTTTATGACAATCCCAAACAGATTTCCCAGGACTTTAACAGCGGCAAAATACAATGGACAAGCCTGAATGACGCTGATTTTGATTCTTTGGAAAAGGAAGCAAAGGCTAAAATCCAGATATATCCCATGTTTGCCACAAGTTTTTTCTTTTTTGTCTGTAAAAACAAACCCTGGAACAATCCCCTGGTACGCAAAGGGCTTTCCCTGATTATTCCGTGGGACAAACTGCGTTCCAAAGACTATTCGCCCCTCCCTACCGACCGGCTTATCCCCCAGATCCCCAAGTACCCCAGGGTCAAGGGAATTGCATCCCAGGATATTGCAGAGGGATTGAAACTGTTGAAGCAGGCCGGATACCCCAAAGGAAAGGGGCTGCCTCCCATTACGTTTCTGGTTTCCAAGGGGAATACCCTGTTTGCGGATATTGTCTCCAATGCCTGGAAGGAAAATCTGGAGGTAAAGGTCGTTTACAAGGAGATTGATCCTCTAAATTTCTTCGATGCATTGGGCAAGCATAATTATACCATAAGCTCATACACCTGGATAGGGGATTTTGCCGATCCCCTGGCTTTTCTACAGATGTGGACGAGTAAGAGTAACCTGAACGAGGCACTCTTTAATCATAAAAAATATGACAATCTGATACAGGAGTCCCTGGCCAGTATAGGACTGGAACGATATAAAATCCTTTCAGAGGCCGAGGAAATACTGCTTCAGGATGCGGTCATCCTCCCCATTAATCATATCGCTTCGTTTAATATTATTGACCTGGACGTGATTGACGGCTGGTACAGTAATATTCTGGACATTCATCCCCTGAAATATATTGAGTTCAAGGACACATCCGTTCCTCCATGGATCGTCAAAGGAAAAAGCCTGCGGGATTTTTTACTCACCGGGATGTTCGGTAAGGCGTTTTAACAGGGTAAACAATCTTTCGCGGTAAATAATTCCGACAATTACCAAGATCAGTCCGAAGATAACGGTGACTATTGCAAGGAACCAGTTTTTATCGGCCAGCGCCACCCCGATAATCACCGTAAGGATTAATCCAAGCAGCCGTCCGCTGCTTGAAATAATAATAAAACTCCAGAATCGTATTTTTGAAAGCCCGGCCACGTAGGCAATGACATCCTTGGGAATACCCGGAATTAAAAAGATAATAAAGTAAATGAGGCCTGACCGGGAATCGGAAATCAGTTTTTGCATTTTTAAAAGTGTTTTGTGGGGGAGGATGGCTTCCACAAAATTCAGCCCCCATAACCGCGCAAGATAAAAGTTAACGGTAGAACCGATCCCGATCCCGATAGTGGAAAGCAGAATGCCCCAAAAAAAACCGAACAAGTACCCGCCCGCAATCTGGGGAATTTCCCCGGGAATAATAAAAATAACCACCTGAACGATCTGCAGAAATACAAATAACACCGGGGCCAGAATCCCCCATGAATCGACCCAGTTTCTGATGGAATCAACACTCTCAAACACACTCCAGATCTCTCGGTGAAATATTACAATTAATACAACAGTAATTATGATCACCACACTGGAAATGAGGAGAAAGAGAACTCTATTCTTTTTTGTACCGGTGTTTTCCATGATTTTACTTTATAGTATTTCAATTATTTTGACTATATAGGGCATTTGCTGTATATTAGGTAATATGAAAACCAAGCAAGCAAAAAAAACAAAATCAAGCAAGGTAAAACTAAAATACAAAGTAGACCAGAAAATAGTCTATCCCCTGCAGGGGGTGGGCCAAATTATGTCGATTGAAGAAAAGAAATTCCAGGGGAAAAAGCTGCTGTACTATATTATCTACCTGGATGTCCCCGATATGACCGTAATGGTTCCGGTGGATAAAACCGATGAACGGGGTATCCGGCCGATCGTCGACAAAAAGGAGGCCCAAAAAGCCTTAAACGTGGTGGCCGAGGATTACCAGCCCATTTCAGCGGACTGGAAGATGCGCTACCAAATGAACCTTGACCTGTTGAAAAAGGGCAGTGTCCTGGATATCGCCAAGGTTGTCCGCTCCCTCTATAACCGCAGCAAGATCAAAGAGCTGCCGATTCTGGAACGGAAGCTCTTTGATAATGCGCTCAAACTGCTGATCGATGAGATTGCCTATTCCATGAACAAAGGCAAAGAGGAAGTTGAAGAACTGATATTCAAAAAAATGGAGTCGGATTGACCTCCGCAGCTGCTGTCATTACCGCGGCCGGTTCCAGCCTGCGCATGCAAAAAAAGCAAAAAAAACAATACCTCTCGATTGGCGGTGTTCCGGTCCTTAAAAAAGCCGTGGAAAGTTTTCTTTCGACCGGGCTTTTCAGTTGGATAACGGTTACGGTACCTAAGACCGATATTCCCTTTGTAAGGGAGATGTTCGCCGGATTATTACACTCCGAACCCGCATGTTCGTTCTCAATAGTCCCGGGCGGAGAAAGCAGGCAGGAATCCGTTTTCCTGGCCCTGCAATCACTTGCCGAAGCCGGGCCGGAGTATGTACTGATCCATGACGGCGTACGGCCGTGGATCAGAGGGGAACTCATCAACGCCGTATTTGAGAATACAAAGCGCCATGATGCCTGTATTCCGGTTGTTGACATTATCGACGCGATAAAGAAAATAGATGCCAAGGGGTTTATTGAAGAACACGTTGATAAACAATGCACCAAAGGAGCCCAGACACCGCAGGGCTTTATCTTTTCCGCTATTTTTACCGCGCACAAGTCGGCTTTTAAGAATCATACCATCTGTCCTGATGACGCGGAGGTATACGCGCTTACAGGAAAGCCCGTATATACCATCCCCGGTGATCCGTCCAATCGCAAGATCACTTATGCTTTTGATATGGGGGAATGATGAGGGTCGGTCTGGGATATGACATTCATAGGCTGGTAAAAAACCGCCGCCTGTACCTGGGGGGAATGGTTATTCCCTGGAATAAAGGCGAGATGGGTCATTCCGACGGTGATGTCCTGATCCACGCCCTGATAGACGCCCTGCTGGGAGCCGCGGCCATGGGTGATATCGGCACCCATTTTCCTCCGGAGGACCCGGCTTACAAGAACATTTCCAGTGAAACGCTTTTACAAAAAACCATAGAGCTGATTAGTGCCCGGTCATATTCAATCGTAAATATCGATGCCACTATTATACTGGAAAAACCGAAACTGCTTCCCTTTGTGCCCCGGATAAAAAACAGTCTTTCCCGCCTGACAAGGACAGATGCTTCCCTTATTTCACTTAAATGCAAAACCAAAGAAGGTATGGGAAATGTGGGGCGGGGAAAGGCGATTGAGGCGTATGTGATTGTTCTTTTGCAATAAACAGAGTTTTTTCTTGGCGATTTATAAAAAAATAGTTATATTAATTCCTAAAATACCCCATGGCGGGTAAATTAAAAGCAGATAAATCAAACAAACTTATAAAAAAGGAGAATGCTATTCCAAAACTCGGTATTTTACTGCTTATATCGATTATTGTAACCTCAGCGTACCTTTCGCGGGATGGGGAATCCCCTGTTTTTAATACCCCCACGCCGCAAAGAAGTCTGGCTAGCAAGAAGGTCATGGGCCGATATCTGGCTGCCGTAGTAAAAGACGACCTCAGTCTGACCCTTTACAGAAATAAGGCTACCCGCCGGATTATTATTGATTTTTATAATAGCTTTACCCATTCGACATTTATTACGAAGCTGATCATGAAATACGCCAATATTTATCGTATTTCGCCGCCACTGGTGTTTGCCTTATGCAAGACCGAAAGTGGTTTTAATGCGGACGCGGTAAATATCAATGAAGACGAATCAATCGACCGCGGTCTCTTTCAGTTGAACTCCAAATCATTTCCCTATTTGAATGAAAAAGACTTTTTTTCCGCCGAAACAAATACGCTTTTCGGTATACGCCATTTGAAAGCATGTCTTGACAGGGGACAAAATGAGATTGTAGCCCTTTCCATTTATAATGCCGGTGAAAACCGGGTCACTACAAACGGGACCCCCCTTATCACCCTCAATTATGTCTCTCGCGTTCTTTCGTACAGGGAGATGATAGAATCAAAACTTACGGTACTGATAAAGTCCATCCTGTCCTCATAATCAGGCGATCGAAAACAGGCCGTTCAGCACAGCGTCCATCAGGGTGTGTGTTGTGGGAAGATATCCCGGCGATATCTCCAGGATCTGTGCTTCCGTCTGCACAAAATCACCTTTTTTCATGTCTTCCCGGCAGTTTTGTATGAGTCTTTTTATCCCCTCCAGGGTGGACTCCAGGTGAAACTGCAATCCCAAAACCCGATCGTCATAAACAAACGCCTGGTGGGGACAGGCCTCCGAAGAGGCAACATGTACGGCCCCGGAAGGGAGATCAAAAGTATCTCCATGCCAGTGAAAGGCAAAAAAATCCTTTTTGCCCTGGATACTCCAGAGAGATGAAGCCGTATCACCCCGGGGTTTCACCTTAAACCACCCTATTTCCTTGTATTTGTTTGCATAGACACGGGCACCAAGGACGCTGGCGATCATCTGTGCTCCCAGACAAACACCCAACACCGGTTTCCCCAGCTTTATTGCCCCTTCGATATATTTCTTTTCCGCGGCAAGCCAGGGGTATTTCCCTTCATCAACTACCCCCATGGGGCCGCCCATGATTACCAGAAAGTCGATGTCCGCCGCTGCAGGCACCTGCCAATCCCGATAGCCGTGTGTTGCTGAAATCCTGATGTTTTTTTTCTGTGCCCACTCCTGAATGTATCCCGGGTCCTCAAAGGGCACATGTTGAAAATAATGTAAGCGCAAGCGATCATGCTCCTTTCTGTTTTCGGGCTGTATAGATGATCGTAAACTCCGTGCCGTCAGTCGGGCTGAAATTATAATCCTTATAAGCCGCAAGCCCGGCAAAACCCGCCCGGTTCACCCCGATCTGCAGCCTTTCCCCGGTAAGCGGCAGCAGGGGAACGGTCCCTTTCAGCGTTTTGTTTGTTTTTTTATTGGTCAGTGCCGCTTGAAATATAATTTTTTTCGGCGAAACAATCTCATACTCACGGGTAAAGACATAATCCCCTGAATTAATACGCGGAAAATCAACCTTTGCCTCAGCCATAATCTTGTCATATCCCAAAACCTGAAACACTAAACTCCCATTTTCCGTCAACAAGCGGTGGGCCGCACTGAAAAAAGAGTCAACGGCCGCCCAGGTACGCAGATGGGGCAGGGTATTCCCAAAGCATACAACCAAGTCAAAGCAAGCGGAACCAAATCCGCTCAGATGCGACATATCATGTTCCTTGAAATCCACCGGTACATTCAGCCGGCGGGCACTGTGCCGCGCGATATTAATCATCTTTTTATTACGGTCTATAGCGGTTACCCGGATATTTCTCCGGGCAAGCGCCAATGCCAGATCGCCTGTGGCGCAACCGACATCCATGATATGTGCGTTGCCCTGCGGCAACAACGAACACACGAATTCAACCCTTTCTGCGGAAAGGGGAAAAATATCGCCGTAGATATCGGCCAGGGCGTCATACAGGTCCACAGTCTACCGCCGCCAATCCAGCAGGCGGCGTTCTCCATCCAGTTTTTGAATAACGGTAATATCCTGGGTAACCTCGATGACACCCCGATATTCCCCGCTCTCATTGTATACCGGAAAGTAGCGGATATGGACCTTCCGGCCATGCATATCGATCCAGAACTCGGCCGCCTTCTGTTTTTTTTCCCGGAAGTCCTGTAGAATCCGGTTTACCGTTTCCACGCTTTTCTGGGGGTGACAGTTCTGCACATCCCGCCCGATGACCGCGGGACTTCTGGGGAAGATACGTTCCTCACTCCCTGAATAATAACGTACCTTATCGTGTTCATCCACATAGGTGATATC
>CAZWKE010000001.1:103379-104881 GCA_964634205.1 uncultured Spirochaetaceae bacterium | reverse complement strand
CCTCACTCCCTGAATAATAACGTACCTTATCGTGTTCATCCACATAGGTGATATCAAAGGGCAGGGCCTGTTCCATGGTAGAGATCTCTTCCGGGCTGACGTTTTTGATAAGACGATGAAATTCCGCTTTTACCTGCTCCACACTTTCACCCCGGTGCAGTCGGGTGATGACATTTTTCAGGCTTTCCTGCTTTTCAGTCCGACTCGGTTGTTTACTCATCAATTTCCTCCTTGCAGTTTATTCTCTCCCGCAGCAATGGCCGGTGGAGGTAAGTCTCATATTCCGTTTATGCCGGTTCGTCTTCTTTATGAAAAAACTCTTCCAAAGCTTCCCGCCCTTCTCTGAAAGCAAAAAAAGCGATGCCCAGGCCGCCGATAAGGTCAAAATACCCGATTTTGAACAACTCATATAATATACTGGAACCTAATAGAATGCCGGAAAGGTAAAAACAGGTCAGCGTACAATGTGCGTCGGCAATAATGGCTTTTGAATCAAGGGCCCTGCCTGTTTTAAGCTTGACATTATAAAGAATAAACATGGTCAGAAGCGAGATAATTGAAATGATTATCCCGGCAAGGGTGGTGGACGGGTGGGTTCCCTGCAGCACGTTTACTACGGAGCCGGTGACAAGGCCCAGACAAAGCAGCATAAAAGCAAATCCGGTGATAAACAGCGCCGCCTTCTCAAACCGTTTTCTATCCTCCCCTTGGTTCCTTTTGATACGCAGGACCATATGAAGGATACCCGCTCCCGAAATTACCTCTACAAAACTGTCCACCCCGAATCCCAACAAGGCCAGGGTCTCGTCCTTGGCTCCGAAAAAAACCGATACAATGCCCTCAAGGATGTTATATCCTATAGTGATAAGCGCCAGGACCACGGCCAGTGTATACAGTCGCTCGGAATCCCTCTCTTTAAAAATACTCATGTCATTCCCTTCCTGAGTTTATAGTATAAAATACAACAATATCGGGAAATTACAAATGGAAAACTATATTTGAACCGACTCTTCCCCCTTTATACTCACCACAACCTTATGTACCGGTATTTTACGTGCAGACTGTTCCACCGCGGTCCGGGCGATCCGGTAAAGCCCGCCGCAGCAGGGGACCTCCATAATCAGGACGGTTAACGACCTTATTTCAGCCTGTTCAACCATGATCTTCAACTTTTCCACGTATATATCCAATTCCTGATCAAGCTTGGGGCAGGCAATAGCAATCGGCTTCCCCTTTAAGTATTTTTTATGAAAATCACCCATGCTGTAGGCGACACAATCCGCGGCAAGCACAACATCCCTGTTGCGGTAATAGGGGGCCGTGGGCGGTACAAGGTGCAGTTGGATGGGCCACTGTCGCAATTCGGAAGGCCGGTCCCATGCGATATTCGCAGCGGCAACCGGGATATCAGTCACGGCTGCGGCGGCTGCTTTCGTTTCATCGTGTATTGCAGCGGCGGCCGGTGGAGCAGAAGCGGCGGCCGGTGGAGCAGAAGCGGCGGC
>CAZWKE010000001.1:101313-103279 GCA_964634205.1 uncultured Spirochaetaceae bacterium | reverse complement strand
AAAGTATTCTTCACCAGGGAGCCGAGTATACCCGGCTTTATATTCTGTTGTATGGAACCTGTTACGGTGAAATAACCGATATCACCGGAAAAACAATAAAAGTTGAGGATTTCCACGCCCCGACCATGCTGGCTCCTGCGGTACTCTTTGCTTCACAAAATACAATGCCCGGTTCGGTGGTGGCCAAGAGAGAATGTGAAGTAATGATCATCGATAAATCAAGCATACTGACACTTTGTTCGCTGGATACGCGTATTTTAAAAAATCTGTTGAATCTGGTCTCAAATAAATTTGTCTTTATCTCCGGAAAACTGGCTTTCTTCTCATTTAAAACAATCAAGGAAAAACTGGCCAATTACCTGCTGGGCCTGCCGGAGCAAACCGGCGGGCAGAGAATTATGGCCCATTCCATGGAAGAACTGGCTGAGTTTTTCGGCGTCACCAGACCTTCGCTTTCCAGGGTGGTTGCCGAACTTGTTCAACAGGGAATTATTGAACGCCGGGGGAAAAAAGTCATACTGAAAGATAAAACACGCCTGGTAAAATAATCATCTCAACAATTGACTACCCTACCTGGGTATAGTATATTATTATTAGATGAAAAAGGAGACGAGAAATTATGATGGATGAAAGACAAAAAGCGGAGGTCGCCCAGCGGCTTAATAAGATCCAGGGCCAACTGGGAGGTATTCAAAAAATGATGGCCGAAAACAGGTATTGTATGGATATCCTTACCCAGACCAGAGCCTGTACCGCCGCCATCAGGAAGGTTGAGGATTTGATTATGTACCAACATCTGAATACCTGTGTTGCGGACAGTATGAAAAGCGACGACCCCGAAGATAAAAACAAGAAAATTGCCGAGATTATGGATATTTTTTCAAAATTCAGGAAAACGGGATAAGACCCCGGGGAGGTAAAAAATGGAGAAAAGGGCTGTTATGATGGGAGTAACGATTTTGTTGTTGGGGCTGGCGGTAGTCCCCCTTGCGGCACACGATAACGAGCAGGAAAAGAGTATCGGTCAAATACTTATGCTTATCAGGCAGGAGCAGGGGATAAGCACCAATGACCGGATAGATCCGGACAAGGTGAGCAACAAACTCCTGGAAGAGTTGGGGGACGCGGTAATGAGTCTGGCCCATCCGAACCAGGGGCAGCACGAATGGATGGATCAGATTATGGGTGGAGAAGGTTCCGAAAGCCTCGAGGCCATGCACAGAGCCATGGGGTACGGCTTTCTGCAGCACAGGGGTTGGGAAGACGATTCATTCATGAATCAGGACAACATGGGACCCGGTTCCCGCGGTCACGGGATGATGGGTGACGGAAACGGTCCGATGATGGGAAGATAACTAGTATATATACGGGAGGTTTCAATGAATATCTTCAAAAAAATCGGTCAAAAGATCAATCACTATTTTGAACACCTGGCCGAGGCCAACGAAAAAGCCTATGGTCACAAACGCCTGGACTGCTGTGATATGAACAAAAAATCACCGGTCGGGGAACAACATTACACTAATGGAGGTAACGTATGAAAAACACCATAACCCTGAAATTAAAAGGCATGTCCTGTACACATTGCGCGGGAACCATACAACAGGCGCTGGCAGGAGTACCCGGCGTGGAACAAGCGGAAGTGAACTTCGCCAAAAAAAAGGCGTTCGTCACTTCACCGTCCAAAGATAAAACCGAGCTGATAAAAGTTGTACAGGCGGCGGGTTACGACGCAGTGTAAGTAAGAGACGGAGGACATGATGACGGAGTCAGCAACAATGGAAAAAACCGACATTGAATATTCGGTACAGGGCATGTCATGCGCTTCCTGTGCCCTAACGGTGGAAAATACGCTGAAGCACATCCCCGGCGTTATTGAAGCACGGGTCAGTTTCCCGGAAAAAAAGGCCTACATCAGCTATCGTGAAGGAAGCACCGATACAAAAACCTTTAAAAAGAAGGTAAA
>CAZWKE010000001.1:20666-101213 GCA_964634205.1 uncultured Spirochaetaceae bacterium | reverse complement strand
ATCCGGGCTACCCTGTTCTCCTTTAAGAAATTTTCTTTCACTATGGACTCCCTGATCGGGTTGGGAACCATCGCGGCCTTCAGCACGGGAATTTTGAAGCTGCTGGGAATGCACATCGAAAACTTCGCGGTGGTTGGGGCTATGATCATGTCCATCAACTTCATCGGAAACTACCTCAAGGAAATGGCCACCGGCAGAGCCTCCCAGGCGATCAAACAGTTGCTTGAGCTGGGCGCAAAAAGTGCGCATCTTTTAAACAAGGACGGCAGTACAAGGGATGTCCCCGTGGAAGACCTGAATATCGGCGATATGGTATTGGTGAAACCGGGAGAAAAGATCCCGGTAGACGGGGTGATAACAGAAGGACAAAGCTCCGTTGACGAGGCCATTGCCACCGGGGAATCCATTCCCGTGGATAAAACCAGGGGTGACAAGGTTATCGGTGCCACACTGAACGGCGAAGGCGCGCTTACCGTGCGGATAGAAAAGATCGGGAAGGATACCTTTCTCTCCCAAATCATCCTCTTGACCCGGCAGGCACAGTCATCCAAAATACCGATTCAGGCTTTTGCCGATAAGGTCACCGCGGTGTTTGTGCCGGTGGTACTGCTGATTTTTCTGTCTACATTATTATTCTGGTTGTTCTTCCCGGGGATCGGTCAGCGTATCCTTTCGGTTTTCGCCCCCGTAATCCCCTGGATCAACCTGAATAACGGGATTGTTTCGTCGGCCCTGTTTGCGGCCATCGCCACCCTGGTCATCGCCTGCCCCTGTGCCCTGGGCCTGGCCACACCGACCGCGCTGATGGTGGGGATGGGGAAGGGCGCAACCAATGGCATCCTCATCCGCAATGGAGAAGCAATCCAGACCGCCCAAAAGGTCCAAACCGTGGTCTTCGATAAAACAGGGACCATCACCATCGGCAAACCCCGGGTTATAGAATACCAAAGTTCGCTTGATAAACAGGAGTTTATCAGCCTGGCCGGCTCCCTGGAAAATCTCTCCGGACATCCGTTGGCAAACGCGGTTACCACCTGGGCAACCGGGCTGGGCGCGGCCGTCAGTAAACCCGAACAGTTTAACTCAATCAGCGGGAAGGGTATCTCCGCAGTTATGGACGATCTGCAGTATGCGGCCGGAAGCACCGGGTTCTTTACCGAACTGGGTATCCCTCTTGATGAATTCAAGGAAACCGCCGTGAGATACCAGGAAAAGGGATATACCGTGGTCCTTTTTGCCCGGAAGAAAGAGGCCGTGGGCATCGTCGCTATTGCCGACCAGATCAAAACGGATTCCGTGTCCGCCCTGGAAAAACTGCACGCCATGGGCATAGAAACCGTAATGCTCACCGGAGACAATAAAAAAGCCGCTCAAACAATCGCGCGTGCGGTGCGAATCGATACGGTTTTCGCGGAGTTGCTGCCGCAGGACAAGATCAGAATCGTGAAACAGCTGCAGGAGCAGGGGAAAACCGTGGCCATGGTGGGAGACGGCATCAATGACGCCCCGGCCTTGAAACAAGCGCATGTGGGAATCGCCATCGGTACCGGTACCGATATCGCTATTGAGGCGGCGGATATCACACTGGTGGGCGGCAGCCTTGAAGGCGTTGTCCGGGCCGTCAGGCTTTCCAAGGCCACCTTCAACAAGATCATCCAGAATCTGTTCTGGGCCTTTTTCTATAATATCATCGCGGTCCCCTTAGCGGTATTGGGATTACTGCACCCGGCAATCGCGGAATCAGCCATGGCCTTAAGCTCCATAAACGTAGTAAGCAACTCGCTGCGGCTTAAAAAGGTGAAACTCGATTAAGTATTTCTCTACCGTGGATTCCCCCCGGCAGAGATGGATAAAACCACAAGGTTCGCAGCAGCAATTCTCATTTTGAACCATTCAATGGCAACCTCTGAAAGCCAATTCTCTCACAGCTATAAAATATAATCGTTCAAAATGAGAATTGCCTGTATCAACATGCTTTGAACGGCAATTTTAAATTTGTTCGATTGCATTTTATTAAAATAAGCAGCTTTTCCATTTGGCTCGCTCTGACATGGTACAAATTTAAAATTGCTTTGTTCGTAGCACTAAATATTGCATCTCGGGTCGGAGTAGTATATAGTGTCATTTCCATTAAAAAGCGATGACACGCAGAGCCGAAACCACCGTCAACAATACACTTATTTCCGCGGCCCTCAAGGGCATGAAGACAAATTTGCTGCCCGGATTGGTGTTGCAGGCAATCGGCCTGGGAGTTGTTTTATCCTATTACTTTATTAACGCGGCACAGGCCGCTTTTTTATCGATCAGCAGCTTAAAAACAACATACGGGTATTTGTTTTCAGCCGTTTCCACCGCTATTTTCGGCGGTCTTATCCCCTGCCTGTACCTGTTTGCCACAAAGCAAATATCTAAAAAGGCCTTCCCCAAAGAGCTTTTATTCTACCTGCTGGTGTGGATCTGGAAGGGAATTGAGGTTGATGCGTTTTACCGCCTGCAGGGGATGATCTTCGGTTATACCGTGACCTTTGGGACGATCCTGCAGAAAACATTTGTAGACCAGTTCATATACAACCCGCTCTGGGCCGCACCCTCACTGACAATTGCCTTTCTGTGGAAGGACTGCGGATTTTCCTTTACACGCCTTAAGCAAAACATAAACAAGCGCCTGTTTACATTTAAAATTCCTGCGGTACTTTTTTCCACCTGGATCGTCTGGATACCGGCGGTTTCCATTATTTACTGCCTGCCCGGAGCGTTACAGGTCCCCCTGTTCAACCTGATAATCTGTTTTTGGGTGCTTTTATTGAACTTTATCAGTGGTCATAACAACCGGGAAGGTATATAAAAAAAGGCCGCCCGAATTGTATCAGGCGGCCTTTCTGATGCCCGGAAGAGGACTCGAACCTCCATGGGGTTACCCCCACTAGACCCTGAACCTAGCGTGTCTACCAATTTCACCATCCGGGCGAATTAGCTGTCCTTATTTAAACATTTTTTTAACTTTTATGTCAATTCATCTCGACCTACTTTTAGACCGCCTGTTGATAATACGGCCGGGCCGATTATTAAGAGGGCCCTGATTACAGGGCCCCGTTCTGTTTGATCAACAATAAACGTTTATATTACGGTGCCAGTAGGCCGGGGAAACGCGCATCGATACCCACCCTGATGGTCAACTGGCCGTAACTCAGGGCTTCCGCCTGCAGTATTCCGTTCGGGTCGTAGGTGCCCTGGTAATCGGTTTCCAGGAAAAAGCGTAAGGTATTTATTGTGTACTCGAGGGTCAAATCCCCTTCCACCTTTATATAGTCAAATTGGCCCATTGGAATATATGGATGAAACTCACTATACGGCCCACCCTGCAGCTTGAGACTTACTCCCAGCACATTGCCGTCGGCCACGGTGAAATACGCGGAAAATCCAAGCCCACCCAGAAACTGATACTGGTTTTGCGGTTTAAAGTAATCACCATATGCATTATCCTTAGTGTGCGAATACCAGACCTGGCCGTAGGCCGTGACACTCAGATCAACCGGGTAATCCAGCTTCAGAAAGGTAACGTCCAGGTAGCCCGCGGTCTCATAAATCAGGTTGCCGTCATCCAGTGAGTCTACTTTACCGTACGCGCGCAGTTTGGTACCCTTGATCACCGGAATATCAAGAAAGGCGAGTTTTAAGGTCAGGTTACACTCTCCCCAGAGATCATACGCATTTTGTTCAAAATAGGCATAGGTTTCATGGTAGCGTTCATACCCCCCGCGGAACGAGGCGGTAAACATCCCGTTTTCCCATAAGGCTGCCTCCAGGTAGGCGTAGGGTTCGGGAACATCGTAATAATCAAAAATAGCGGCGACAGGCTGGGAACGGAAGTTGTGGGTATTGTCCTTCAGCATGGTTCTATAGAACGCGTCCTTCAACAGCAGTTTGGCGCCCACAAACGGGGTGATGCGCAGCCCCCAGTCCAGATTATAATAGGAAAGACCGAGCAGCAGATCATGATAATTATAGGTATAGGGCTGCCCGCCCGCGTCCCAGACCTTGTAATAAGTAAAATAATCGAGATTATAGGCGGCTCTCAGCGCGAATGTGGTATCAAAGGGGTGGGTAAAATCCAGTGTGTTTTCCCTTGATGAAGCCGCGCCGGTTGTCTCAATATAGTTGGCTGTTTCCGCCACATATTTAAAGGCATACTGCACCAGGTCACAGTGCTGGCGTGCCAGGTCGTTATAAAAGGCCGCGGCCTGCTCATAGGTGGGATCATTATCATAGACACGCTTAAACTGATTCATGGCCGCGCTCCAGTTCCCTTTCCAGCGGTACACCAGGCCCAACTGGTAGACGGCGGCGATGTCATTCGGGTCCATATCCAACACCTGTTTGAACTGGCTGATGGCCGCGTTCAGATTTTTGTCCTGAAGGTAGAATTTTCCCAGTTCATTGCGCAGCAAATAGGTGTTCTGCTGATTGTAAAAAAAGGCGCGCACCAGCCGTTGGTGGTACAGGTCGATCAGCTGATCGATGGTATCCGCGGTTCGCTGCCTGTTGCTGTTTGCTTCTGAAATAATCCCCGAGAACTTGTCGGCAAGGTTTTGCAGTTCCTGCGCATAATCATCGCTTACCCTGCCTGTGTATTTGCCCACCGCCGCGTATTTTACCAGAAAATTCTTCACGTCTCCGGCATACGGCGCGTATTCACTGATTGAGCCGAGTTCTTTATCCATATAGGTAAGCGCGTCCCTGCCCTTGCCCTGCCAGATCAGTGTTTCCAGGTAGAGATATTTGGTTTCGGGCTGGACGGTCTTTTCATTTTGTACTTTATCCTTTATCTGGTTTTCCGCATCACCGTAACGCTTTTCCGACTGCGCAATTTTGGCGATGATATACTTGGCCAGAAAAAGTTTTTGCGATTCCAGCTGCCGCAGCTCTCCCATCACCAGCGGTTTGTCCCATTTCCAGGTGGTCGTCTCTTTCACCTTTTCAAAGGTCTGCTGTTCCTTGTCCTCGGATTGGGCGATGGTCCCGGTTCCTTTTATCAGCTCCTCAAGCGCGGAGACCGCTTCGGTATAACGTTCAAAATACGCATAACCCTCTTTTATCTTTTCACCGACAAGATTTTTATCCTCGATCATCTTCTTACTCAATTCGGTCTTCTGCTGCTGCAGCTCCTTTAATGTCTCCTGCAGCTTGGCAATGGAAGCATTGACCTTGTCGTCATTTCCCTTTTCACCGGTCAGGGAAGAGCGCAAGGACTCGATATCCTGCTGCGTGGAGTCTATCTGGGCCGTCACGTCATTAGAGTCCGCCGTGGTACGCTGCAGAACCGCCAACTGTTTATCAACCTCATTCTTCTTGTCCGCAGCCACATGCGGAATATTATTGAAATAGGTGTATAAGATATAGAGCTTGTCCAGCGACTCCAGCAGGGAAAACGCCCGGCTGTCCGAACCTTTAATTTCCCGATAGGTATGATTTGTAATAATATTTAGATATTCGTTTACCGCGTCTCTTACCATTCCGTTCCAGAAAAGTGTCTGGGCCAGAAGCTCGCGTAAATCAAGGTTGTCCGGATTACGCTCAAGCTCCTTCCGGTATTGGGCCAGCAATGCTTCCCGTAATCCCTGTTTTTCCTTTTGGATGGCCAGATAGGCGTTTAATTTGGCGGATTCGTTAAAACGTTCCCTGATTTTCTTGCTGACCTCGGCCGCTTTCTCGGTTTCTCCGCTGTTACTGTACAGCTCCTGCTGGCCGATGTACGACTCAAGATACTGCGGAAATTGGTCCTGCATATAACCGTAAACAGCCTCGGCCCGCTTTGGATACCCGTTTATTTCATATTCACGGGCCAGCTTAAGAAGGAGTTTCCTGTCCCCCTTGGCCTGTTCCATCACCTGATTATAGATGCCTTCGGCCTCCCGCACCTTTCCGGACCATTCCAGTGTAATTCCCCAATTCAGGCGCAGACCGATATCATCAGGGTACTGCTCCAGACCCTGCTTGAAAAACTCAATCGAGTCCTGGTAGCGCCCGGTCCAGGCCGCCACCTTGCCCGCCTCCAGCCAGACATCGTAGCGCTTGGGATCCAGGGCCAGTAACTCCCGATAGGCCTGTAACCCATCCTCCACGTTACCGTCCCAGATGGTATTTTTGGCGATAAGCAGCAATACCTCCAAATTGTTCCTGTCCAAAGCCCGGGCTCTCTTCAGGTATTTCAAGGCACTCAGGTAATCGCTTATGAGTGAAAAAACCATGGAAACTTCAATATACGGTGCTATCTGGTTCGGCCGTTGGTTAATTCTTTTCAGATATTCTTCGATTGCCAGAAAGGGCCTGTTGATACTTCTTTTATTCATGTTCTTGGGGAACACTTCCGGTACCGGCTTACCCACCGCACCCCTTACAAAGAAAAAACAATCCAGGTAAAAGTAATAACGGCCGTCGTACCGGCGCCGTTCACTTACCTGAAAGCGTATTTTATGTCTGCCTTTTGACAACCTGACCGGACCCACCATGTTCCAGTAATA
This sequence comes from uncultured Spirochaetaceae bacterium, assembly GCA_964634205.1. Taxonomy (GTDB): domain Bacteria; phylum Spirochaetota; class Spirochaetia; order SZUA-6; family RPPD01; genus JAFGGG01. The sequence goes on along the minus strand of CAZWKE010000001.1, from coordinate 94,692 downwards.
CGAAGGAGTATACTGATCAACCACCACCATCTTTCTTCTATAAACATTAACTTTGGTAGTGTCATCGATGATATAGGTAAAGGGAGAAGAATAGGATTCAAGGTCTTCCCCCCGGGGTCCCGGCGGGGTTCCGCCGTACCACAATTCATATGTTCCGGCCTCTTCCGCGTAAAACAGAAAGTCGGCGTAATAGGCAGCCCCACCCTGTAACGCGGTGGCCTTGTTCAGCTGCAGGCTTTTTTTACCCGAACAGCCGAAGTTTTTAATCGGTTCCTTATAGAAATTGGTGGCCACGGCATGCTCACCCTCTATAAAAATAAGGTTTTTATTTTCATCCGGAAAAATAGGATCGTATTTTCCCGTTGTTTTACCGGCGGCAGCGTCGTCTGCCGCCTGCGCAAAACCATACACCCCGGTCAACAGAAAACCTGCCAGCAGGCAAATACGTAATAAATTCACAAATCTCATACCTTACCCCCTTGTTTCCGGCACTCTAAGAGAAAATGGAGGATAGGGGATTTGAACCCCTGACCTATAGATTGCGAACCTATCGCTCTACCAACTGAGCTAATCCCCCATTAGTCGTATAACTAAAGTATAAAATATGAGATGATTTTTGCCATTCTATTTTTAATAAAACCAAAACAATACCTAGATGTCAAGTGTCAATCCCTCGCGTGCCACCTCAATTTCCAGAGCTGATTTCCCCTTTATCTTGTTCTTATAAAACGCAATCAGCTCATCAAGCTCATCATCCCGGCGCAGGGGATCATGATGAAAAAAGAACAGCTTTTTTACGTTGGCTTTATGGGCCGCGTTTATGGCATACTCAAAGGTACTGTGCCCCCAACCGATCTTTCCGGCCGTATATTCTTTATGCGTATATTGTGTATCATGAATTACCACATCCGCGTCTTTGAAATACTGCAGCACCTTCTCATTCTCCTGTTTTGCCACGATCTCACCTTCTTTAAAGGCTTCCTCATCGAAGTCGGGAGAGTCCTTATTCTGGTCGAAAACATTTCTGAAAGGCTCGGTATCGAAAGCCGTACACAGCACCTTGCCCTGGTATTCAAAACGGTATCCCAAACAAAGGATGGGATGATTCAGATACTTGGTCCGCATTATGATTCCGTCTCCCAGGTCTTTTTCACACTCCTGCAGCTGGGCATAATCGATTTTGGCCGCCAGCTCACTTTGGCGTACGGGGAAATAGCGGTAGCGGAGCTGATCCCCGACAATTTTATCCAGCGTGTCCTCTTCATAGGTAACCGGTCCGAAAATGGTAAGTTCCGTCCCCGGAATATAAATGGGAGTAAAAAAGGGAAACCCCATGATATGGTCCCAATGGGTATGGGTAAGAAAAATCTGTGTTTTTATCGGGCCTTTTGGCAGGTCCTGCTTCATTATCTGATCGCCTAAAGCCCGGATCCCCGACCCCGCATCAACAATAATCAGCCGGTTTAAGGGTTGAAAACGCAGCTCAATACACGCGGTGTTTCCCCCGTATCTTACCGTATCCGGCCCCGGGCAGGGTATCGATCCCCGCACGCCCCAAAAGCGCATGCGAAACGCCATGCATCACACTCCTATTTCACAACTTCAAGAAAGATTTGTGCTTTTTCGATTTCCTTTTTTATATCATCTTCGATCTGTTCCAGGTATTGCCAACCGATGCCGAGGTAACCGAAGACGTCTTCCTGTACTTTCTCGGGAAAACGATCACCGGAAAAACCCAACTCACTGATGTTGGCAAAATAGTTGGAAATAGCCACCGTATACAGGATATCGGTGTTATCTCCCTGGTATTCGGTTAAATTGTGATGAAACAGGACCACGTCTTCTATATCCTTACTGAGTTTCCAGTTTTCCACGATCTGTTTTCCGATCTCCGAGTGGTCCACATTCAGAATATGCTGCTCAGCAAAATAGAGGGGATGCCGCGACCGTTCAGCCTCGGACAAAGCCTCGATAAACTGCTTGGACAGCCTGTTATTCAATGGTATCTTGCCGATATCATGGAGCAGCCCCGCGATAAAATATTCTTCCAACGACTTGGGATCAACATTACGTTTTTTAGCGATTAATTTGGCTGTACTGCCCACACAGATGGAATGTTTCCAAAAACCCTCCATATTTAAGGCTTGAAAATCAGTTTTTTTCCCCAGGCTTGCCAACACCGCGGTACTTAACGCCAGGTTCTTTACGGTATTAATACCCAACATAATAATGGCACGCACTAATGAAGTGATCTTCTGTGAAAGTCCGTAATAAGCCGAGTTAATAAGCTTCATTACCTTCCCCATTAATACCGGGTCAAGACCGATTAACTTGTTCAGGTCCGTCGGGGAGGTCTTTGGATCATTGCAAAGCTGTAAAATTTTGGCCACAGTGGTCGGGAGGCTGGGCATTTTTTCGATATATGATTTCATTACATATAATACGTTTTCCCGCTCCATACCTTATACACTCCTCATTTTGTCTAAGATGGAATCGATCTTTAAAGCAAGCTGGGTTCCCGTCTCTTTGTTGGGGACATAGGAAGAAAGATTCTTTATAAAATTAAAGGTAGAGGTAATGGCGTCGGCGGTAATAGGTAAAACAGCCGGCCTTGGATTGGCCTGATAATGTTCCCTTATCTTTCTCATTAACCCTTTGCTCCCTGACAGTTTTGCACGTATTTTCTGCATTTTCAGGTGGATTTCGTTTTCTAATCGCAAAAACTGCTCGTCTTGTGGTAAATAATTTGCCATATTCGCTAAATAGTCAAGAAGTTTTCCCGATTGTTTATTTTGAATTCGAGGTTTTTCCCCGAAAAAAGCAGCCTGCTCCTGATTAATCGGGGAGACGGTTATACCTTGTTCCGCTTCTTCCTGAAGCATTCCCAGGTTCTCGTCATCCTTTTCCGTAGGGAAAGCCCCTGCTGCCGTCTCGCCGGATTCCGCATCATCAATCTCCAACTCATCACCTTCAGTCTCCGCCTCCCCGGGCGAAAGCATATCTTCATTCCCAGATGTCAGCGCATCCTCCGCTTGTTCAAGCAACTCAATTTCGGGCTCCTCCTGCTCCGCCGTAACATCTTCCTCCACAGCCTCTTGCCCGATATCATCGGACTCCTGCTGCTGCGGAAGTTCCATTTCGGTATGTTCCTGCCGATCGAGTTCCTCCCCAACCTCATCGTTGACAGCCCGGCCGGAACGGTCCTTTTCCAGGTCCGGGTTCTCCTCCGGTTCCCCCTGTTTCCCGGCACGATATGATATTTCAACCGGCAGCGGAGACTGCGGCACCACAATATATTGCGGAGCATACTGCGGCATTCCCCCTCCTTGCGGCGGGGGCCCTGAAACCCGGGCACCTCCCCTGCTCTGTATGTTTTGCGCATTCTGCTGTATCGCCCTGCCGGCTGCATCCACCGCGTTTTGCAGCGTATTGGTAAGGCTTTTCAGTGTATTTTCATATCCCGCAAGCTGCTCTTCCGGCCGCTCTTCCCCGGGCTGCCGGTATTCCGCTTCAGTTCCCGTTTCGCTGCCGCCTGCACCGCCGGAGTCGCCCGGGCCGTACGCACTTTCCCTGTTACCCGGGCTCCCATGGCCGCCGGTACCGGCAGCTCCCACCGTGCCGGATACGGCTGAAGGAGGCGCGGCCGGCGCCGCATAACCGGCCTGGGGGAAAGGCGCGTGCGGACTTTCCCGGTAAAGCTCCTGGCCATCCAGCAGATTCATCAACGAAGGCGCCTTTTCTTCTTTGATTTCAATCACCTTTTTTATTTCTGTTTCAGGTATTGGTTCGGGACTTTCTTCAAGCGTTAGCTCCTCTTCTTCTTCCCTCACCGCCAAAACCGGTTCCATTCCGCCAACCTTGATAATGGGAACGGCATCATCTTCATCGGATATCTGTTCATCAAACAAAAAGGCGTCCTCGTCGTCCGCCTGTTCTTTTTCGAGATCCTCTCCCAGGTCACGGTATTTTATCAGGTTTCTTTGCCACTGCTCCTCATGTTCTTTTTCATATTCATTGATAGTTTCTTCATAAAGTTTCAGTGATTCGGTCAGTTTATCCACATCCTGTATTTCCTCGCTTGATCCCTGCTTTTCCACAATCTGCTTTAACACCGCTACTGCGCTGGGATAATCTCCCTGCTCACGATAGATTCCGGCAAGAAGATAATACACCTCCTCTTGTGTGCTTCCTCCTTTAATCAGTCCTGCAAGAATATTTTGCGCGAAGCTTAAATTATTCTGTTTATAACAGAGATCCGCGAGAAGAAATCGGGCGTTCTCATCCCCGGGATTCTGTTCAAGGTATAATTTTACCTCCTGCTCGGCCTTTTTAAAATTCGCTTTCTCCCTGTAGATGAAGGCCAGTTCCAGGTGGAACTCGGCATTACGGTAACCAAGAGCCGCAAGCTTCTTCTGAATATCGTATGCCGTTTGTATTTCACCCTGCTTGATGCAGATATTAGCGAGAGCGACCAATGTGTCGATCGACGAGGGATCCTGTGCCAACACGCGCATAAAGCATTTTTTGGCCTCATCAAAACGCCCCAAAACCATGAGTACGGATCCTTCCCTGAACTGTACCTGGATGTCATGGGGATCAAACTCCTTTATTTTCTGTAACTGTTCCAAGGCCTCTTTGTGAAAGCCCCTTTCGGCAAAAAGCAGCGCCAAATTAAAATGAGCTCTTGTATACTGTGGATTAAAGCGGATTGACGTGTTGAACGCGTCTGCCGCCTCATCATAATTTTTTTGTTTCTGCAGCAATACCCCGATATTATTATGTACCTCTGAATTCTGCGGTTCGGTTTTTAAAATATCCCGAAATATCTGCAAAGCCCGCTCAGGCTCCCCCAACTCCTGGTAGACAACCCCAAGATTGTTCATTGCCTGGGTCCACCCATGGCTGATCCGCAATGCGAACTCGAATTCACTTTTGGCCTGTTTAAAAAGACCGTTTCGTTTAAAAATAACCCCAAGATTATAATGCAGACGCGGATGATTGATATCAATCTGTAATCCCTGGCGGTAAACCCTGACAGCCTCGTCATCGCGTTTCATCTTTTCCAGAACCGTCCCCAGATTATTGTAGGCAAGAATATAGGCAGGATTCAATTCCAATGATTTTCTGTAATACTCCTCGGATTTTTCATAATCAGCCCTGTCCCGATATAAATTTCCCAGGTTATAATAAATATCCACCTTGTTGCGGGTAACGTGCAATGCCTTCTGTAAAATAGTATACGCCTTGTCCGTATCACCCGAGTTTTTATAGGCCACCCCAAGGTTGTTATATGCCTCGCCGTTGTCGGGTTTTAACTCAATCGCCTTATGAAATGCCTGTATGGCGTCCTTATATTTCCCTTTGCGCTCATACACACTGCCCAGAATATTGTATACATTCGGAAGATGCGGCTTTTCCAGAACTATTTTTTCCAGCATCCGCTCGACCATATCATATTCACCGAAGAGAAAGCCGGTGCGCGCCCTTGCCAATCGTTCTTCAAGGGTCATTGTTCTCATTCCAAAACCTCAGAGGGTCTGGCGCTTTTTTCTTCCGCAAAATCACTGAGGTGGGGGGGGGTGGAAGAATCATAGGCAACAACAGAAAAATAATACAGTCGGCCGTTTTCAAGCCCGGTAATCCGGACACTATCCACATTGCCGACGTCTATCGGTGACGGGCCCTGGTCACTTCCCGTCCCCATATAGTTCAAGGGGCCGGTTCCATAAAACACCATATACCCTTTCACGTCCATTTCATTGGCTTTTTTCCAGCTTAAGGTCACCTTGCCGTTCCCCGGTTTTACCTTAAATCCCACGGGGCTGATCGGGGGCAGGTCCGGTTCATACATAATAGTAATCTCATGTATGGTCGGAGAATACTCCTGTCGACCGTCCGGAAATAATTCAACCCGAAGCTGTATGTACCTCCCGCTTACCGAATCAGGGAATTCGGTACCGGGAGTAAACTGTACCCAGGGTGAGGCAAGGCTGCTTGCGGTGCGAAACCGGTCGCTGCAGCGATAAAAAAAATAAATTTCCGAGTCGGCCGGCTTATCCATGGAAGCGATAATTCTTTTAATCCGTGTCCCGGAGTAACCCAAATCGAAGACTTTACTTACCGCACTGCCGCTGTGTGACGGATATTTTCCCAGCTTTGCTTTGTTAATATACTCCCGTGAAACACGAAACTCATCAAGAAAACCGGTAAAATTCTTTCCGATTACAAGTTGCGCGTCATCGGGTTCTCCCAATACCGGTCTGGCCACAGAGCCGCCGGCACTGAATGTTGTGGTCGTATAGATAACACCCTCAGGAATCCCGTCCACCAGATATTCCAGAATCCCGCGTGTGCTGTCGTAGCGCAACAGGTGGTGATGCCAGGTACGCGGGAGAAGTTTGCTGTACCCTTTTAGTTTAAAAGAATAGTTCTTGCTGTCCGGTGAAACAAAAAAATTATTAAAAATCCATACCAGACTTCTGTCCTCAACCCTGCATTCGAAACTTTGGGGAACGAGTTCATTATCCGCCACCCGCAGTCCACGCCAGGAAATCACTGTTTCTCCCTGTGAAAGATTTGCCGGGTAAAGCCAGAACTCTATGGAAAAATCATCCCACACCGTACCGGCATTAAACAATGCCTGTCCCCGGGGAACCAGATGGCATCCGCCACGGTTTCGAAACGCCGCCGCTCCCTTTCCCAGCTTCGCGAAATCAGTGGAAACCAATGCTTTTTGCATATCCACCCGGTAATGTCTGCTTTCTTCGTGTACCGGACTGCCGTTAAAATGCAGCAGGATATCCGTATTTTGCTCGGGCTGGTATTCACCATAATCAAGAACCAGGTCCAAAAATCCCCATTTTCCCTTCTGCATATGCACGCCGTCAAAAGCGGCTATTGCCTGCCAGGCGTCCACCCTGCCCAAAACGATTTTTTGTTCTTCCGCCCATACAAAAATATTTATTATTAATAGAAGAAAAGAGACACAAATAAAAATTATGTATCTTTTTTTATACACCATTTTCCAGTTTCCTTCTTAGTTTATTATCGTAAGTATATTATAAATATAACATACAATTACTAATTTTAAAAAAGATTTGACTCCTTTTTGTTACAAGATTAATATTTTAACGGTGCAACATGAAACATGAAAATTTATTGGATCTGCTGGAACAGATCAAACAGCACACTCTCAGTCCGCAAGAGGCCGTAAAAAGGATAACCGGTTTGATTCCGGGAAACCTGGGATTTGCGGAAGTTGATGTTTACCGGGAGCTGCGTACGGGATTTCCCGAAGTGATCTATTGTAAAAATAAAACCGATAAACAGGTCCTTTCTATTGCCCGGGAGATAGCAAAACGCACCTTGCCGGTGCTGCTTACCAGGGCAAAAAAATCAACGGCAGCACTTTTGCGTGCACACTTTAAGCAGGTACGCTATTTTGAGACCAGCGGTGTTATTGTCATCGGCACACAGGAAAAAGCCTGCGGCAGGGTAACGGTGGTATCGGCAGGTACTTCGGACATTCCGGTGGCAGAGGAGGCCGCGATTACGGCACAGACAGCCGGTGCGGCCGTCCAGACCTATTGGGATATCGGGGTGGCGGGCATTCACCGTCTGCTTTCAAAAATAGATACACTGCGCGAAAGCAGGGTAATAGTGGCGGTAGCCGGAATGGACGGGGCTTTGGCAAGTGTCATTGCCGGATTGGTAAGTTGTCCGGTAATCGCCGTCCCCACTTCTGTGGGGTATGGAGCGCACCTAAACGGGATTGCGCCATTGCTCACCATGCTCAACTCATGTGCCCCGGGGGTAACCGTGGTGAATATAGACAATGGCTTTGGGGCAGGGTATACCGCGGCGCTTATCAACCGGATCGGGGAATAGATGTATCTGCTGGATCTCTCAACCGGGGTATCACCCGAACTGCTTTATGCCGCACTTTTTCAACTTACATCGCCTGCTCCCTTAGTTTTATCCGAATTATTTTTGGAGCTCAACCGTAAAAAACCGTTTCCTTTTATAAAAGATATTACCGCGTTTTTGGAAAAGCCGAAAACCGAACAGGATCTGCAAAAACTGCAAAATACGCTTGCGTCATATAACAGCATGGACTGTACAGTATATTTTCAGGTTCTTGCAGCAGACGCACCACAAGCCGGACGGTTCGTAAAACAGGCGGATCTGAAAAATCTTGACCCCTGGTCCTTATTTATTTATATTTGCATTATACAATTACAAAACAAAATTAATAATAAATTTCTAGTATCAACACCATGTATAGGATTACACTCAGCGGCTGAGGTATTTGAGATTTTTAAAGGGACACGCATCCTGACGAGTATCCGGGCCGGAGAAATATCTGCGCTGTGCGCAATATTTCTCAATACATTTTTTACACCATTTACGGAAAATTGCGAAATGGAACTGAACAATATTACAGAAATTGCGGATCCGCTTTCCCCTGATGTAACGGCTAAATTGTTCGAATATCATCAGGGAAAAGCAGGGGGGCAGGCGGATACTATTGTTGTACTGGAGACGAACATCGATGACTCCACCCCGGAAATAATCGCCGCGGCCATGCAGCTTATTCTGGAGCGGGGAGCGCTTGATTTTAGTATTATGCCGGCTACCATGAAAAAGGGGAGACCGGGTTTTTTGATACAGGTACTCTGTGCGCCGGAACAGTGTGTTATGATTGAAAAATTATTGTTGCAGACAACCTCAACCTTCGGTCTGCGCAGGTACGTCACGGAACGAAGAATCCTCAAACGTGAGTTGAGAAATTTTCAGTCTTCTTTCGGTGAAATACATGTAAAATACGGATTTTTAGACGATAAATGTATAAAGGCCGTTCCGGAAATCGAAGATGTCATTTCATTGAGTAAATCGACGAAAATTCCGCTTCACCAGCTTTATCGGAAAATTTACACCGAGGTAGCACGGCAAACAGAAAACAGAGATTTTTGGTAAGGAGCACGAGTGTTAAAGAAAGAATTCCCCAAGGTTCATTTTTACGATCAGGACATTGTCGACCTCTACAACCAGACATGGAACTGGATAAAAAATTCATGGAAACAAGGCACTTCTGAAAACGGTTTTCACTCCAAATATTTCAATTATCCGCAGAGTGAAAGCATCAACCAGTTTGCCGCCTGTTTTTCCACATTCTTCCTGGTGTACAGCAATAAGAACTTCCCCGTCACTCCCATGCTGGATAATTTCTACGCAAAGCAGGAAGAGAACGGGGCTATTTACGGTGAATACAGTGAAAAGGATGGGAACCCGATATTTCATAAAAAAAACCCCGCGGGGGTGCTTCCGCCGCTTTTTTCCTGGGCGGAGTTTAATATTTACCATAAAATCGGTTCGAAGAAACGCATAAAAGAAATCATATCAAAACTCGATCTGTATTATCACTGGCTGGAAAGTAAGCTTAAAAAGGAAAACGGGCTGTACTCCGTTCCCCTGATTGCTACAATGATGGAAAATGCTCCCCGCAGTGAAATGGAATATCCAATTGACTTCAATTCACAGCAGGCGTTAAATGCCCTGTATATGTCGCTGCTTTACGATATTCTGAACGACAAAGAAAAAAGTTATCGCTATAAACGATATTATTTTTCCTTGAAGACCAGAATCAATTCGCTGATGTGGAACAGTGACGACGGCTTTTACTATGATCTTGATAAAAAAGAAAAACAGGTCCGTACCAAGACCATCGCCTCCTTCTGGCCCCTGCTGGCGGAGATACCGAACGAGGAAAGAGCGGAAAAACTGATTGCCCACCTTACCAATCCCAAGGAATTCGGTGTGGAAAATCCATTCCCCTCGCTTTCCGCCAACAGCAAACAGTTTGATAGAACAGGGAACGGCTTTCGTGGTTCGGTATTTCCCCCATTTACCTATATTGTAATAAAAGGCCTGGAAAAATACGGCAGGTTCGATCTGGCTCGTGAGTGTGCCATCCGCCACCTCTACTATATTCTGGACAGCGCCCACCCGGCGGACAACAGTCCGGGGACACTTTGGGAGGCCTATTGTCCGGTAAAGGAAGGAAAGGCCAAATGGTCCAAAAAGGATAATTTTCCCCGTAATCTGTACCTGCCCTATGCGGCACTCTCGACTGTTGCATTGATTATTGAGAATGTTATCGGACTTTCGATTTCACTCCCCCGCAAAACAGTCGACTGGATAATCCCCACATTGGAAATTATGGGTATTGAAGACCTGTCTTTGAAGCGAAACCTGATAACCATATTAAGCAATAAAAGCGCACGGGGATGGGAGATCAAACTGGAATCCGAAAAGCTGTACTATTTTACAGTGAATATAATCGGCCAAAAAAAGAAAACACTTCCCATTCCGTCGGGAAAATGTTCCATTCTGATCGATAAAATATAATTTTTCATATATAATATTTATTATATTTTGCATATGCTTGCATTTCCGAGCGGCGCAGAGTGCTTTACTTTTTTTGGGGGACATACTATAATATGCTATCCCATTTTAGGAACGATAAGGTTTAACCATGCAGGAAAATTACTCAGCAAAAAATATTAAGGTTCTCATGGGCATGGAGCACGTTCGTAAACGGCCGAGTATGTATATCGGGTCTACCGGGCCGGACGGCCTCCACCACCTGGTCTATGAGGTTGTGGACAACAGTATTGATGAGGCCCTGGCAGGATATTGTTCGGTAATCAAAGTTGTTATCGAAAAGGACAACGTCATTCGGGTTGAAGACAATGGCAGGGGTATCCCGACCGAAATACACCCCACCGAAAAGGTCAGCGCCCTTGAAGTGGTCATGACCAAACTTAATGCCGGAGGTAAATTCGACAAGAACAGCTATAAGGTTTCCGGCGGGCTGCACGGTGTTGGTGTATCGGTGGTAAACGCCCTCTCGGAGTGGTGTGTTGCCAAGGTCCACCGCTCCGGAAAAATCTATTACCAGAAATACAACAGGGGCGTTCCCGAGGCTGTGGTCAAAGAGATCGGGACAACCGATATAACCGGAACCCATACGCGGTTTAAAGCGGACAGTAAAATCTTTGAAGATACGGAGTATCATTTCGATATCCTGGCCAATCGTTTAAGAGAGCTTGCTTTTCTCAACAAGGGAATAGAAATTACTCTCGTGGATGAACGGCCCCAAAAGGTAAAAGAACACAAGTTCAAATTCGAGGGCGGACTGAAATCTTTTATTGAGTTTCTGAATAAAAACAAAACCCCTATCCACAATAAACCCATTTATTTTGAGGCCCAGACCGATGATGTGGCCATGGAATGCGCGATTGAATACAATGACGGCTATGCTGAGAATATCTTCTCATTTGCCAACAATATAAACACACGTGAAGGCGGCACCCACTTAAGCGGATTTAAATCTGCCCTCACCCGCGTCCTGAATGATTTTTTAAAGCGGCAGAACCTCTCCAAAAAGCTGGATGAAAATCTCAGCGGTGATGATGCCCGGGAGGGGCTTACCGCCGTTATCTCGGTAAAGCTGCATGATCCCCAGTTTGAGGGACAGACAAAGGCCAAATTGGGCAACAGCGAGGTAAAGGGTCTGGTGGAAACCGTGGTCAACGAGAACCTGACCGGCTACTTTGAGGAAAACCCCGGGGTCATCAAAAAGGTATTGGAAAAATGTCTGTTGGCGGCAAAAGCCCGGTTGGCGGCGCGGCAGGCACGCGAACTTACCCGCAGGAAAAGTTTCCTGGAAAGCACGGGGCTGCCTGGGAAACTTGCTGACTGCGCGGAAAAAGACGCGGCCAAATGTGAGCTTTATATCGTAGAGGGTGACTCCGCAGGCGGCAGCGCCAAACTCGGAAGGGACCGGCATTTTCAGGCGATCCTTCCATTGTGGGGAAAAATGCTGAACGTGGAAAAAACACGTATCGACAAGGTGTTATCCAACGACAAACTGATCCCCATCGTTACCACGCTTGGAACCGGAGCCGGTTCTACGTTCGATCTTTCCAAACTACGTTATCATAAGGTAATCCTCATGGCTGACGCGGATGTTGACGGGTCACACATTAGGACCCTGCTGCTTACCTTTTTCTTTCGCTATATGAAAGAACTTATTGAAAAAGAGCACATATACATCGCCATGCCGCCGCTTTATAAAATCGCGTATAGTAAAAAAATCCATTATGCATATAATGATGCTGAAAAGGAAAAAATACTAAAAAAGATCAAACCCAATGGCGGGCAGGACGGAATTACCATACAGCGTTATAAAGGCCTGGGTGAAATGAACCCCGATCAGTTATGGGAAACCACAATGAATCCTGAAAACCGGAGAATCATGAAGATTACCCTTGAGGACGCCGTTGAGGCGGAAGAAATCTTTACAACCCTTATGGGCGGAAATGTTGAACCAAGGAAAAAATTCATTGAAGAGAACGCCCTGTCAGTATCTTTTCTTGACGTATAACACCAATTAACGGGAGTCTAATATGAGTGACCATATCGGCCGGGTTATTCCTGTAGCCATTGAAGATGAAGTCAAAGAATCCTATCTAAACTATGCGATGTCCGTAATCGTCAGCAGGGCACTCCCTGACGCACGTGACGGCCTGAAACCCGTTCATCGGAGAATTCTTTATTCCATGAATGAAATGGGTCTGCGTTCCGACCGGCCCTTTAAAAAAACCGGAAGGATTGTCGGCGATGTACTGGGGAAATACCATCCCCACGGTGACCAATCAATTTATGATGCACTGGTACGCCTGGCACAAGATTTTTCTCTGCGCTATCCGGTGGTGACCGGCCAAGGGAACTTCGGTTCAGTTGACGGAGATCCTCCCGCAGCCATGCGGTACACCGAAGCACGTATGGCCAAACTCGCCGAGGAAATGCTGCGCGACATCAACAAAGAGACGGTGGACTTTGTTCCCAACTATGACGATTCGCTCCAGGAACCGTTTGTCCTTCCCGGCGCGTTTCCTTTTTTACTGGCCAACGGAGCAAGCGGAATCGCCGTAGGTATGGCTACAAATATGGCACCCCACAATCTGAATGAGATCGCGGCCGCCACTTCCGCATACATCGAAAATCATAAAATAACAACCAAAGAGCTATTATACTTTATTAAAGGGCCGGACTTTCCCACCGGCGGAATAATCTACGGTATAAAAGGAATAAAAGATGCCTTTAGAACCGGCAAGGGAAGAATTGTACTGCGCGCCAAGATCGTGCTGGAAACCCTGAAAGGGGGCAGGGATGCGATCATCGTCAAGGAAATCCCCTACCAGGTAAACAAGTCCAGTTTGATTGTAAAAATCGCCGACATGGTGAAAGTGCATAGAATTGACGGAATCTCCGATCTCAGGGACGAGTCCGACAGAAACGGTATTCGCATTGTCATCGAGCTGCGTCGGGGTGCGATTCCAAAAGTTATTTTAAACCAGTTATTCACGAACACTCAATTGCAGATAAACTTTAATGTCAACAACATCGCCCTGGTTCACGGGAAGCCAAAGCTTGTCAATCTGAAAGAATTAATTTCCTGTTTTGTTGATCACCGGAAAGAGGTGGTTATCCGCCGAAGTAAGTTTGATCTGAAAAAGGCCCTGGAACGTGAACATATCCTGGAAGGTTTAAAAATAGCGCTGGATAATATTGATGAAGTTATCAAAATTATAAAGCAGTCAAAAACAGTGGATCTGGCCAGGAAAAACCTGAGACAGCGTTTTGGACTCAGTACCAAACAAGCCCAGGCCATCCTGGATATGCGCCTGCAAAAACTGACAAGCCTGGAAACCCAAAAAATCATCGAGGAACTGGCGGAAATAAAAAAACTAATCGCCTGCCTGAAAGACCTGCTGGCAAGCGAGAGAAAAATTCTGAATGTCGTAAAAGAAGAAATGGAAGAGATTGCCAAAAAATACGGTGATAAACGGAAAACGGAAATCGTGGCAGACGAGGTCGAAAAACTTGATATTGAAGATTTGATCGTAAAAGAAGACATGGTAATCGTCATCTCCAACAAAGGCTTTATCAAGCGTCTGCCGCTTTCTATCTATAAACGGCAAAACCGCGGGGGCAGGGGAAGCTCATCTTCCAAATTGAAGGATGAGGACTTTATCACCCAAATTTTCATCGCTTCTACCCATGATTATATATTGTTTATTACTTCCGAGGGAAAAGCCTACTGGCTGAAGGTACACGAGATTCCCGAGGGTTCCAAAATCTCCCGGGGTCAGCACATAAAGGCCCTTCTGGCGCTTTCTGAAAATGAGGATATCACCACCTGCGCTTCCCTCAGCGATTTCTCCGAGGACAATTACGTCTTTATGGCAACCAGCAAAGGCATTGTGAAAAAGGTAAAAACAAGTGATTTTTCAAACGCTCGCCAGCGGGGGATCATCGCCATCAACCTGGACAAGAACGACCGGCTGATCGGCGCCAACCTCTCTGCCGGGAATGAGGATATCCTGCTTGTTACCAGCAAGGGCTACGCATTACGCTTTAAGGAAAAATCCGTACGCCCTACAGGAAGAACCTCACACGGGGTAATAGGCATCCGTCTTTCTCCGGATGATAAAGTCATTTCCGCGATTACCATCCAAAAGGATGAGCATATGGTACTTATCAGCAGTATGGGGTACGGCAAACGAATTCTTTATGATAATTTTAAACCTCACGGCAGAGGGACCAAGGGGCAGACATGTTACAAGGTGAGCGAAAAAACCGGGAAACTTGTCAGTGCCCTTAATATCCGTAAAAAAGACGACCTGATCTGCATTACCTCTACCGGCAATACAATTAAGCTGAAACTGAAAAGCATTCCGGAAATGGGCAAAACCGCAATGGGTGTGTGCATCGTTTCTATACGAGATGATGATTATGTTGTGGGAATAGCCCGCGACGAGAAAGATAGTTAGTGCTACGAACCTTGTTGTTTTGAGATGAGCATTTAAGCAAAAGCATACTTAGGAACATATTCCACCCTGCGTTTTAAGGGAGTAAACAACTGTCTCTGCCATAAGCGGAGATTGAAACCGGTAATGGATTCCAAGGACAAGAATCGCCTCCTGGTAAAAATGAAGCGCAATGCTTTACGGATGCTCACCTTAGGAATTCCCGCCACCTCGGCATGGGTCCGCTTATCTTTATGCCGCTGTTTTTCCCGAAACACCTTTATATAATTGTGATACATAAAATATACGTTCAGCCGGTTCATACAGTCATTCACATTACGAGCAAAACACACGGTCTCCCGCACATGCCCGGCCAGGTCCTTCCTGATCTGTCTGTCCAGGTAGTTTACCGCAAACAGGTGATTGGTGATGGTTCGGGCTTTCCGGGAAGATATCTGCTCATGCACAAGCTGCTGCCGCTGTTTCAGGCTGCTGACGTGAGGATGGTTGCTCATGGCCCGTACATACTCAGGTTTCTCATCAGTATAGAAGGTAAACCGAGGATATACGGAGTTGTCCCGGATCCGGACTACCTCATCCAATACCTCAGCAAACTCAAGCTCGATCCCCTTATACGGGGCCCAGAACTGCCGTTCCAGCCTTTCTCTTTTCAGCTTCTGCTTAGGGGTCATCCGCCCCTTCCGCCTGATGGTTACATAGTTTGTATAGCAGATATACTGGGAATCCTTCAGGGCCAAAAGATGGATATTGTTGGGAAAGTATTGTGACACACAAAAACTTTCAAACCCGTCAGCCACTACCACAGCCTGATCGCTTACCTCTTGTTTGAGTGTCTGGTGCAGAGCCATTGCTTGTCGTGACAAGCGGTCGAGCTTATTCCTTACCGTACCCAGAGATACCTTGAAGTCCCGGCTCATATCCCGCTGACTACTTGTGGACACAAGCTTTTTTACCAACTCATGATAATCAAGCTTCTTTTTTGCGTAATAATCAATGTTAAGTGTCTGGGTGGAAAATGTTTTATTGCAACAGCGACAGACAAAGCGCTGTACCACCCCGAAGGTTTTAGTATAATACCTGCCGTGCCTGGCAAACCAGTGTTTTTTTGTGTTATCCTTGTCGTGCAGCTTACACAGCATATTGGGGCAAAACTCGGGTATTTTCATTGTGCTTTCTCCTTTCAAAAGAGGATATCCTACCAATGTATTACACCCTTGACCTGCGTTTTGCTTTTTCCCACAAGCTTCGTAGCATTAAAAAAAATGTTTCACGTGAAACAAAAAAAAGACCGCATAAAAGCGGTCTTTTTTATATCTATTTTTAGATTATTATACGGCTTCAACTTTAGTGACATCGGGTATTTGCTTTTTTAGATACCGTTCAATACCATTACTCAATGTCATTTGAGACATCGGGCATCCATGGCAGGCACCTGTCAGCTTTACTTTTACGATCCCCTGTTCATTCACATCAACAAGTTCCACGTCGCCACCGTCAGCCTGTAACGAGGGACGTACATCATTAAGTGCCTTTTCAACCTGTGCTTTTAACATAAGTTCTCTCCTTTGTAATCTGGCAGTTAAACTATAATCCGCCCGCTTTCCTTCACCTATAAGATATTATTATGTGCCTGAATATGCAATAAATTTTGCAATTATTTTTATAATAGTAAAAGCCATTTTGTTCTTTCCAGGTTAATTATTGCTCTTTTCTTACCGTAAGGATATTTTATTAATTTTACATGAATAAAATAAATAAAAACCACAAGCTTCGTAGCACTATAAAAGGTTTTCTGATATAGTACATAATATCTTTAACCACAGGTATCGTAATGGGAAAAATAATTGTTTTTGCCAATCAAAAGGGTGGGGTCGGGAAAACCACATCAGCGGTAAATATCGGAGCCTACCTGGCTGAAATGGGAAAGAAAGTATTACTTATTGATTTTGATTCACAAGCCAACTGTTCAAGCAACGTCGGGGCGGACAACCAGAAACCGGGAATATACGAGGTTATTACCGCACACGTTTCCGGCAACCAGGCTGTACAGGAGACAGCAGTTCCCGGGCTGTCTATCATACCTTCAAGCATTAATCTTTCAGGGGCAACGGTGGAATTAGCCGATGTGGAAGGTCGCGAATATTATTTGAAAAAGGCGCTTGACGGTTTTAAACACAATTATGATTATATTCTGATCGACTGCCCACCCTCTCTTGGAATCCTGACGATTAATGGTCTGGCCGCAGCGAATTATGTGCTTATTCCCTTGCAGTGTGAATACTTCGCACTTGAAGGGCTGAACTCTCTGCTGCAAACCATTAAAACAGTGCAACAGGGAATCAATCCCGACCTGCAAATCGGGGGGATTCTTTTTACCATGTATGACACAAGGACCCGTCTTGCACATGAAGTCGTACAGGAAGTCACCCAATATTTCAAAGACAAAGTTTTCCGAACCGTCGTTCCCCGTAATGTCCGCCTCAGTGAAGCTCCTTCTTATTCCGTCCCGATTAACAAATACGATCCCGATTGTATCGGTGCCGTCAGCTACAAAAAACTTGCGGAAGAGGTTGTAGAGTATGTCTAAAAAAGCATTGGGGAAAGGAATCGAAGCCTTGCTCCAGGGGTCCCAAAACAAAGAAAACACCGGGAGTCAGATAGAAGCTGACATCCGGTCGATCAGCCCCAACCCGAATCAACCGCGGAAGCAGTTCAGTGAGCAGAGTCTCAAGGAATTGGCTGATTCAATCAAGGCCAAGGGTGTGCTGCAGCCTATACTGGTAGAGCAAACAGCAGACCGGACCTACATTATAATCGCGGGGGAAAGGCGCTATCGTGCGGCAAAAATGGCCGGATTAGACAAGCTGCCGATAATCATCAAAGATTTTTCCGAAGCCGAGAAACTGGAAATATCCCTGATCGAGAATATACAAAGAGAGGATCTTACTCCCATCGAGGAGGCTCGCGCGTATAAAAATTTGTTGGAATTGACAAAGGTCAGCCAGGATGAATTGGCCGGGCACCTGGGGAAAAGCCGCTCTACAATCGCCAACAGTATCCGTCTGTTAAAGCTGCCGCAGATGATGCAGGATGGCTTGCAGCAGGGGAAAATATCCGCGGGCCACGCACGCGCCATTCTGTCGGTTGAGGACACCTCGGGGCAGATCATTCTCTATAACAGCATCGTCGATAAATTCCTTTCAGTGCGCGAAGCCGAATCCATGGCCGCAAAACTCCAGGGGAAACCTGAAGAAAAAACCGAGCCGCGTCTTCCTGAAAAGCCCGAAAAAATACCGGAGATTGAGGACATTAAAGAAAAGTTTATTAATGCGTTGGGCACGAAAATATCTATAAAGGGGACCCTGCAAAAAGGCAAGATTGAAATCAGTTATTTTTCCGCCGACGACCTGGATAGAATTTATGATATTATCAGCAAGAATATCGGGTAGCTCGTCAGACGGTGGCGGCATGGCCGACACGATCATTCAAACTCATTTTTATTGACAAATGTAATACGCATGAGTATAGTTATACTGTTTGCAAATCCATATATGGAGCATACGGAGAGATGTCCGAGTGGTTGAAGGAGGCGGTCTTGAAAACCGTTGTGGGGCAACTCACCGGGGGTTCGAATCCCTCTCTCTCCGTCATATACAAAGGAGAGGTGCGAGAGTGGCCGAATCGGGCTCCCTGCTAAGGAGTTGTACTCGTAAGGGTACCGTGGGTTCGAATCCCACCCTCTCCGCTTTTTTACTGTGCCCATAGCTCAGCTGGATAGAGCGTTAGATTGCGGATCTAAAGGCCGGAGGTTCGAGTCCTCTTGGGCACAAATTCTTACGGAGAGATGCGAGAGCGGTTGAATCGGGCGGTCTCGAAAACCGTTGCCCCTCATCAAATACATGGGAAGGGCCACTTAATTCGGCGGCTGATACCCCATGTAATTGGTGAGGGGCCGGGGGTTCGAATCCCCCTCTCTCCGCAAAAACAAGTAGATGGAAACACATTAATTGCTTTTTGACAGCATGAGGAGAGATGACCGAGAGGCCGAAGGTGCACGCTTGGAAAGCGTGTGTACTCTACCCGGGTACCGAGGGTTCGAATCCCTCTCTCTCCGTTCCCCTTTAGTGTATTATCCAGGCTCTGCACTATTTGCCGTCGCCCAACTCCGTCAGGACCGGAAGGTAGCAGCGGTAAGCGAATGGTAAATGAGCTGCAATCAGCTTGGTGAGCACTAAAGGGGTTTTTAAATTCTATTATATTTTGTATACTATGCTATGACCTACGAAGTAACCGCGATAAAAAAACGACCCAGGACATTTGATGAATTAGTGGGGCAGGAGTTTATTGTTTCCGCTCTGAAAAATTCAGTAGTGCAAAAACGGGTGGCCCATGCGTATCTTTTTTCCGGTCCCCGAGGGGTGGGAAAAACATCTGCCGCCAGAATCATGGCCAAATCATTAAACTGTGAACAGGGGCTTACCGCAAATCCCTGCGGGGCCTGTGATTCGTGTACGGCGATTAATGAGGGCAGATCGTTCGATGTGATCGAGATTGACGGGGCTTCTCACACCAGCGTGAACGACGTCAGGGAGATCCGCGATGAGGTCCTTTTTGCTCCGAGTAGTTTTCGCTACAAGGTATACATTATCGATGAAGTACACATGCTCTCCAACAGCGCCTTCAATGCCCTGCTGAAAACAATCGAGGAACCGCCGCCCCATGTGGTTTTTATTTTCGCCACAACCGAGGTGCATAAAGTTCCGGCGACCATCCGCTCCAGATGTCAGCAGTTTAATTTTCGTCTTATTTCACTCACCGATATCAAAAATAAAATACAAGAGGTTTCCAAGGACCTGTCTATTACCATTGACAACGAGTCTCTTATCTGGATTGCCAAGGAAGCCACCGGCTCTCTGCGGGATGCGTATACGCTGTTTGATCAGATTGTCTCCTTTTCAGGAAACAATATCGTTATGGCTAAGATCCAGGAGAAGATGGGTATTGTCGGAACCGAAGAGATGGGGAAACTGATACAGAAACTTACTCAGGGAGATATGCGTGAGGTACTGCATGCCACGGACGACACCCTTAGCAAGGGGATTTCCGAGGAGCAGTTTGTTATCGGCCTGGCGGAATACTTTCGCAACCTTCTTTTTCTAAAAAGCGGGATTACAAAGGAATCACTCCTAGGGTGCTCACCTGATACCTTTCCCAAGGAGACCGTCGACACCTTCACAATACAACAGATAGAAAAAGCCTTGGACCTCATCCTTCACCTTTACCGGAATTTTCGGTTTTCGTTGAATCAAAAATTTGAACTGGAACTTTTGCTGTCCCGGCTTTGCAGCCTGCAGACATTGATTACGCCTTCTGAGTTATTAGAGACGGTCCGAAAACTCAAAGCCGATATCGGTACCGCCCCCCAAAAAAAGCAGGGAAACCGTTCCACGGCTTCGCAGGAGCCGCAGCCGGCCAAAGCACTTTCCGGCGAGGCAATACTTCAAGGGATCATCGAAACCATAGGGAAGAAAAAGCTTACGCTTGCTTCCTCCTTAAAAAAATGCACCGAATGCAGACTTCATGACAACACGCTGTTATTGTTGTTTCCGGACAAAGACGCTTTCTCCGCCGAGTTTGTCATGGGAGAAAGATCCACGGTTTCGGAAATCGCGGCCAAACTGGCAGGGAGCCAGCTGGCGGTGAAGATTGAGCTTATTAAAGAGGCCGGAACCGGACAAGGGCCGGTCTCCGATGACGATGAAAATCTTATTAAAAAGGTATTCAAAGGTACGGTAGTAAAAGGAGAGTAGGAATGGGATTTAATCCAATGGAATTTTTAAAGAACTTCAAAAATATACAATCACGCATGGCTGAAATGCAGGAAAAACTCAAAGACCTTGTCATCGAAGGGACGGCCGGTGGTGACATGGTAAAAATTAAACTCAACGGTAAAATGGAGGTTCTTGATGTCTCTCTGGCACCGGAAGTGGTCGATCCCAAAGACATTCAAATGCTGCAGGACCTTATACGCGCTGCGTATTCCGATGCCCTTACCAAATTACGGGAAAAGATGAAAGAGGAATTCTCCGGACTCAGCGGCGGGATGCAATTACCCCCCGGGTTTTTAGGACCATAACGTGAATATCATTGAACAGGTAATATCCCAGCTTGCCAAACTTCCCGGACTGGGGAAAAAAAGCGCGTCCAGGATTGTATATTTTCTGCTGAAATCCCCCGATTCAAAAACCGAGTCTCTGGCAGGCGCATTACTTGCCTTGAAGAAAAATCTGAAAAGCTGTCGGATTTGCGGTAATTTTGCGGAGACCGATCCCTGTCCGATCTGCCAAGATGCATCACGCGATAAGACCGTAATCTGTGTTGTAGAAGAGGCCAAGGATATACTTACTATCGAAGCCACTCATGTACACAGCGGACTCTATCATGTCCTGGGGGGGGTCATCTCCCCACTCGACGGGATCGGCCCGAACAATTTACGCATAAAGGAATTAATAAACAGAATAACAAGTACCGCAATTACAGAAATAATTATCGCCACAAATCCCACCGTAGAGGGTGATACGACCGCACTCTACCTGGCTAAGATAATAAAAACTACGGGGGTGACCGTCAGCCGTATAGCGCTGGGACTGCCGGTAGGAGGTGACCTGGAATACGCGGACAAACTTACCCTCTCACAAGCGCTCAAACGAAGAAACAAGCTGGAATAATTAATTATTTAATCTTGAAAAAAACCAAAATATAAGGTACACTGCTTATTCGTGTTACAGACACAGCTTTTGGTTGTGGGTAAGTTGTGAATAATTATTTTTCATATCAGAAGCGTAGATGTAAACGGTATTTTTGATTATATCTAAAAAGAAATATTATATTTTCCTAATATTCAAAATATAAATGCTTGCAGCATATATAATTAGGGATTTTGGTAGAAATTTGATACAAAAATGTATCTTTCGGGTTACCATTGACTGTATAATTAATTTTACAGTTATATTTTTTATTGTGGATAACCTGTTAATTTTTTGCAGATAAAGTGGAGAATCCTTTATATGAACTCCGAACATTGGGATTATAAACCGTTCTGGCAGGAAGTGATCACGCAGATCAAGCATGAAATAACAGAGCAGGAATTCATTATGTGGTTTAAGAACATCGAATATCATACTTCCGATGAATCACAGATAATCCTGAATGTCCCGTCCTCATTTTATAAAGACCAGGTGACAAAACGCTATCTCCCATTGCTGGAAAACAAACTGTTTGATCTCTCCGGGAATAAGATAAAGATCGGCTTTAATATTCAGTCCAGGGTTAATAACAGTTCTGAAACGGAAATAAAGCAAAAACCGGTGGCTCCCCAGCAAAAGCCGGTGCGGACTCATCCCCAGTTCAACAAAGACTACAGTTTTGAAAACTTCGTCATCGGGGAAAACAACTCTTTTGCCGCTAATGCCGCCATCGCCATCGCCAAAAACCCCGGGACCGCTTATAATCCCTGTCTTATCTACGGCGGGGTCGGTCTGGGAAAAACCCATTTGATTCAGTCCATCGGAAATTCAGCCTATAGGGAGTTTCCTCATTTGAAAATTGTTTACGTTACCGCTGAAACCTTTACTAATGAATTTATTTTGGCTATAAAAGAAAAATCTGCGCATCGTTTTAAAAACAAATATCGCAAGGTTGACGTACTGCTCATTGATGATATTCATTTTCTCCCGGGAAAGGTGGAAACCCAGGAGGAGTTGTTCCATACTTTTAACGCGTTATATGACGCCAACAAACAGATGGTATTTACCTGTGACCGCCCCGTATCTGAGCTTAAGGCACTTTCCGACAGGCTGCGAAGCAGGTTTGAGCGTGGCTTGAATGTTGATCTTCAACCCCCCAACTATGAAACAAGAATCGCGATTTTAAAGCAAAAAATCGAAAATAAAAAGATAGCCATACCCGACGAAGTTATCGATCTTATCTGTAAAAATGTCACCACAAACGTCCGTGATCTTGAAAAGGCACTGACCAAGCTCATCGCCTACGGTGATCTCGTGAACAAAAAAATAACCATCGATATTGCGGCCCAGCAATTGAAAGACTTTTTTTCACAACCCCAGCATAAAAATATCCCGCTTGACCTTATTCAACGAGTGGTTGCCAACTACTTTGGCATATCAAGCAATGACCTGAAATGTAAAAAAAGAACAAAGGCCATCGCTTTTCCACGGCAGATAGCCATGTATATTTCACGTGAAGTAACCGAATATTCCACCACTGAAGTCGGTCTTGATTTTGGGGGAAGGGATCATACTACGGTTATGCATGCCTGCCAGAAAATAGAAAACAGAATCAAAACAGATCCAACATTAGAACCGACCATCCAGCATTTAATAAAAGCAATAAAAGAGAAAAACGCTTCCGGTTAAAAAAACGTTATTAAGCTGTGAATACTCTTGTGTATATTTTAATAAACTGTTACTGTTTGTGTAAAATGTGGAAAACAATAAAGACTTATTATTGTTTTAATTTGTTTTTTGATAACACTTTATCCATGTTTTACACATATTAAGTGTGCCTACTATTACTACTACTAATTAATATATTAATAATAATAGGAGTAAGAGTAATGAAATTTTCATGTGAAAAATCAAGTATTTTAAAAGAAATATTGCTTGCTCATGATACCATATCGACAAAGAGCACCATCTCCATTCTCTCCAACGTATTACTTGATGTGCATGACGGACTGCTTCATTTAAACGCTACGGACCTCAAGGTGGCCTATAAATCCCAAATTCCGGTTCAGATTACAAACGAAGGTACGGTTGCCGTACTCTGTGACCGCATGCTTGATATCCTGCGTTCACTGCCGGACGGTCAGATCAGCTTTGAGTTAAAGGATACTGTTTACCTTTCGATTGTACCCGAAAAGAGCAGTATTCAATTTCAACTGAAGTGCATCCCGCCGGACAAATTTCCGGAACAGCACGGAATTGCGGATGATCTTTATATGGAGTTTCCGCAAAAACAATTTGTTGATATGGTTTCAAAAACAATATTTGCAATTTCGGATGACGAGACCAGGTTTTTCTTGAACGGGGTTTTTCTGGAAAAAATTGAAAATAATCTCAGCATGGTGGCCTCGGACGGGAGAAGACTGGCCCTGATAAAAAAGGGATTCCCCGGACAGGTAAATGACTTTAACGGGGTTATTGTACCTCCCAAGATTTTACATATCATCAGAAAAAACGCCTCGGGTGAAGGGAATCTCTTATTGGCGATAACTGAAAAGAATGTCTTTGTAAAACTTGATAACCATCTTTTTTCGTCGAATTTGATCGAGGGGAAATTTCCCAATTACCAAAAAATAATCCCCGAACAACACGAATACAATGTAATCGTATCCAAAACATCGCTTTTGGAATCACTGAAAAGGGTATCAATTTTAGTGGAGAACAAATCCCGCAGGGTGTTCATCGCAATACAAGGGAATACCCTTACGGTCAGCTCGGAAGAAAGCGAAATCGGAATGGCCAGAGAAGAACTTGAGTGTGAGTATTCCGGTCCGGACATTAGTATTGCGGTAAACTACCTTTATTTACTGGAGCCTATCAGGGAAATAGGAACCGAGAAAATAATGATTGAGTTTACGGATAATAAAAAGGCACTTACGGTGAAGCCTTCCGGGAATGATGATTATTTCAATATTGTAATGCCTTTACAAAAAGATTAATGGGATTCACCTCCTTAACGCTTCATGATTTCAGAAACCTTAGAGATGTACATATAGCTCTCGGACCTTCACAGGTTTTTTTTATTGGTGAAAACGGCCAGGGGAAAACAAACATCATCGAAGCCTTATATCTGCTCTGTTACGGTTCATCTTTCAGGGTGCACCAGGATGCATTAATGATAAATAATAGGAGTACCACAGCGGCAATCAGGGGAGAGTTTATCGATCAGGATAATTTCAGTAAACAAATCACCGTGCGGCTTTCCAGGAATACCAGCAAGGAAATAGCGGTAGAAGGCAAAAAAGTACAAGACAGGAAGGAACTGGTGCAAAATGTTCCCTGTGTGGTTTTTTCACACAGTGACATGCAGATTGTAAGCGGATCTCCCCCTATGCAGCGAAGATTTTTCAATCAGACACTCTGTATTTATGATGTCGTTTTTATTGATGTGCTGCGAAAATACAACAGGATACTGAAATATCGAAATAGTATTTTAAAGCAGGGAAAAAAAGACATACTTGAAGTGTATAATATAAAAACAGCGCAATACGGTATGGAGATCCAGGAAAAACGTAAGCAGATAACGGAATCATTTAATACAATTTTCTCTGATTTGTTTCAAAAAATCGCCGGATTGGGAGAGCGGCTGGTTATTCGTTATGCACCGTCGTGGAAAGACTGTGAAACAAAAGAAGATGCTGCGATGTTTCTCAGCAAAACAAAACAGCGGGATATAGCTTGGAAGACGAGCACGAGCGGCCCCCACAGGGACAGGTTCTTTTTTTATCTGGGGGATAAGGATTTTTTAAAGATTGCATCAACAGGTCAGACACGATTGATTTCAGTAATATTAAAGGCCGCCCAGGCACAGTTTTATATGGGAATAACCGGTAAAAAACCCCTCTTACTGCTTGACGATGTGTTGCTTGAAATTGATAAACCAAAAAGGGAGAGTATTATCAGGCTGCTTCCGCAGTATGAGCAGGCCTTTTTTTCCTTTCTTCCCGATGAGGACTTTGCTTCCTATGAAAAAGCTGGTACATTGAAATATCATATCAGGAACGGGACGCTGGAAAAATGGAACGAGCCGGAGATATTTTAAAAGGAGCATTCAAGGGCAGCTTATCGGGGAAAGGGCGGCGTTATGCTGCTTTTTTCAGCAACTGGGAAGGTATATTGGGAAGAGAGGCCGCGAAGAATATCAAACTGGTCGATATTAAAAAGGAGACACTTCTTTTAACCGCCACTCATCCGGCATGGCTTCAAATGATAACAATAAAAAAAGACCGCCTAATCTCGGTGATAAAAAGGACGTATCCGGAGCTTGGAATTAAAAACATAAAAATAACCTTACGCAGCGAAAAATCAGAACAGAAACAAAAGCAGACAAAACCGGTTGGGGACGAAACGGACCGTGAAAATGAAGAATTGAGTAATATCGACCTGAAAGAACAGCTGAAAACCATTAAAAACACTGAACTAAAAGCCGTATTGCAGCAGTTGTATAAATCAATCCGTAAAAGACCTTAATACCTCCCGAACAGTTGACAATTGAAGTATAAATAAGTATACTCCATACAGTTTTTTTCGATGGATGCTGCAGTACAGCAATAAATTCTCAATACATCCTGTTATTTTGATTATTGAAATTGAAAGAATATAACGATATAGTAAGAGGAGATCGATCATGAAAAGGACATACCAGCCCAGTAGAACGAAACGAAACAGAAAATTCGGGTTCCGGGCGAGGATGAAAACCAAAAGCGGAAGACTCATTTTAAACAGACGCAGAAGAAAAGGAAGAATGAAGCTCTCTGTTGCAGATGAAAAGAAACCTTACACGAGTTGAGAGATTACATAAAAGAGATGATATTGAGGAACTGCTTCATACGGCGAAAAGAATCAGAGGAGAAGCATTAACACTTCTTTATAAAGCAAACCATAGGGATTATAACAGGGTTGCTTTTTTTACCAGACGGGGCTTTAAGAATGCCGTACAAAGGAACAGGCAAAAGCGTATTCTTAAAGAGATATACAGAGAACGAAAACAAGGGATAAAAGACGGGTTTGATTTTATATTTATTCTTTCACCCGGTTTATATTCGTATGTAGCGTTGAGGGGATTTTTTTTAACGCTCCTTAAGCGAAGGTTCCTGCTGAAAACGGAGGAAGAGAGTAAATTATGAAATATGTATTTGTATTTATTATAAAGCTATATCAAAAAATGATTTCACCGCTTTTTCCTCCCTCGTGCAGATTTTTTCCTACGTGTTCGCAGTATGCGAAAGAGTCGTTCTTAAAGCATGGCTTTTTTAAGGGATTGTATTATTCGGTCAGAAGGCTTTTAAAATGCCATCCGTTTCATCCCGGCGGCTACGATCCCGTAAAATAATAATACGATTGAGGAGTAACAAACAATGGACAAAAGAACCGGATTAACAATTATTTTTTTAGTGGGCATCTTCCTGGTATGGTCTTTGGTGATGAATATTATCGCCCCCCCGAAGGCTCCCACCCATGAAGACGTAAAAAAACCAACTCCTCAAAAGGAACAGCCGGTGGTAGAAGAAAAGCCGGCGATTACCGTGATGCCGCTGGAAGAAGAGCCGTCGGTAAATAATAATATCAAGCTGCAGAAAGAATATAAAGACTATATCATTACCTTTTCCAATAAGGGGGGGGTGATTCGTTCCATCAGACTGAAGGAATCTAACGGAGAGCGTACGGAGATGGTTTTTACGGGGGATAATACCGCTGCAAACGCGGAATATCCGTTTCTGCTGCATTTTGGGGATTACAAGGCACAGGCCCTGAATGCGGTTTATGAGTATAAAATTGATGAATCGAAGAATTCCATTGAGTTTTTCCGTACCTTTTCCTACAAGGATGTTCCTTTTATCGTAAGAAAAACCTATATTCTTAATCCCGATGAGTATATGTTTGAGTTGAAAATTGCGATTGAGAACAAGACAAATGACAATTTGAATTTGGATTTTAACGGGGTTATGTACACCTTAAGTATCGGACCGCAGATTGGTCCGGCCTTTACCAAACTTGAGGGACGAGGTGAGTACCGCAAGTTTGTGTATTATGACCGGGGGAGAAACGAGAGAAATGTCGAACCGGGAAAGACCGAGACTGTGAAAAAGTCCACGATAATCTGGGCGGGTATTATCGGCAAGTATTATACCATGCTGGTACTGCCGTCTTTCGATCCCCAACGACTGGTATTTGATTCACGAAAGCTGGACTCAACTGTTCCGGTGCGTTCGGCGCTTGATATTGAGCGCCCGTATGACAAAACGCAGCGCAGAGAAGATACCTTTAAAGTATATATCGGACCGAAGAAACGCTCCTTATTGGCAAAGTACAATACGGCCAAAGACAATTCATACGGTCTGCAGGACCGGCATCTTGATGAGGTGGTTCCTTCGGTATTTCTGATTGGATTTATCGCGGATATCCTCAAATATCCATTGGACCTGTTTTACAGTCTTGTGGGCAATTACGGCATCGCCATCATCCTGTTAACCATCCTTATCAAGGTATTGGTATTCCCGTTGACCAGAAAAAGTTATGAGTCCATGAGCAGGCTGCAGGAACTCAATCCAAAAATGACCGAGCTCAGAGAAAAATACAAGGACAACCCGAAAAAATTGAATATGGAGATGGCTGAGTTGTATCGGCGGGAAGGGGTGAATCCCCTGGGGGGCTGTCTCCCGCAGTTGTTACAGCTGCCGATAATGTTCGCGCTGTATATACTGTTGCAGGAACATTTCGGCCTGCGGAACGCGGTCTTTATTCCCGGTTGGATCAATGATCTTTCCTCACCGGAATATATTGTTGCCTTTAATTTTACCATCCCCATTTTAAACTGGCAGTATCTGAGGCTGCTCCCCATTATTATGCTTGCGACACAGGTTGTGTCTTCGAAATTAACCCAGACCAGCACGGGGACGGACAATAAGATGAAAATGCTGCCCTATATTCTGGTGGGGGTATTTTTCTTTATCCTGTACAATCTGCCTTCCGGTCTTGTGTTGTACTGGACCGTACAAAACATCCTAACCACGGCTCAGATGCTGGTGTATCGGAAATACTTTAAGAACCGACCTCCAAAGCCGAAAAAACCACGACTTACGAGTATGAAATCCTATATGAGGAGATAATATATATGGGTACAATTGAATTTCAGGGAAATGATTTAGAGGCAGCAATTGAAAATGCGTGTAATACTCTGCACATTGCACCCGGCCAACTGGATTACCAGGTAATAGAGTCTAAAAAAAAGGGACTGTTTTCCAAAGGTTCGGTAAAAATAAGTGTACAGGCGCAAATGGCAGAACAGCTTTCGGTAGATAATGCTGAGCAGCAGGAGATCATCCATTTCATAGAGCAGTTGATTGATAAAATGGAGTTGAACGGGAGGGTTGAAGTAAATTTCAAAGAGAGTGATAAGTTGGGAATCAGTATTGTCAGCCGGGATTCGGGTCTTTTGATCGGAAGACGGGGCAAAACACTGGACGCAATCCAGCTGATTGTCAATGCCGTGATCGGGCGCATGGGCGAGAATCACAGAATGAGAGTTATTGTTGATACGGAAAATTATCGCACCAAAAGACAACAGAAAATCGTCTCATTGGCCGAAAGAGTTGCCGAACAGGTCAGACGCTCCGGCGGATCACGATTACTTGAACCAATGAATCCCTTTGAAAGGCGGATTATTCATACTACGCTGAATGATGTTGAAGATATAGAAACACTAAGTGAAGGTGACGGTCTGTACAAGCAGATCCGTATCAGTTTCAAAGGAAAGCGTTATTAAGGCTTGGATGTTTTTACACTCTCCCATAAAGAGTCCATAAGTTCCAGCCCCGCATCTTCGGGTTTGATGTTCATCTCTTTCAGTTTCTCTTCTACCTTCTGAAAACGCGCAATGAATTTTTTATTCGAGCGCTCCAGGGCAAGACCGGGATTAAATCCCGCCAGTCGTGAGAAGTTTACCAATGTAAAAAAAAGATCGCCGATTTCCATCTCCAACTCATCGCTGTTCTTTCCGCTGAAAGACTCCTGCAGCTCCCGCATCTCCTCATGAATTTTGTCCCAAACCTGTTCAGGATTTTCCCAGTCAAAACCTATTTTGGATACTTTTTTTTGAATATGATACGCACGTTCAAGGGGGGGGATGGGTTTTAACAGGTTTTCAAAAATCGAATGTTTATATTTTTTCCCTTCGATATGCTCCTTTATGTAATCCCAGTGTTGAAGGATTTTTTCAACCGATTTAGCTTCCTTTTTTTTAAAAACGTGAGGGTGCCGACGGATCAATTTTTCACAAATTCCTTCAAGGACTGCTAATAAGGTAAACCGGTTGTCTTCTTCACTCATACGGGAAAGCATGGTCAGGATCAGAAACAGGTCGCCCAGTTCCTCTTTAAAATTTTCGTCGTTTTTTTCTTCTATGGCGTGGATGCATTCGTACGCCTCTTCCAACAGGTTCTCTCTGATGGTATAGGGGGTCTGTTCCTTATCCCAGGGACAACCCCCGGGTCCCCTGAGTTCGCTGATAATATCATAGAGTCGGGCGAATGCTTCCTTGATTGCATTAATTGTGGGATTTGTCTCTTTCATATCTCTCTATAGTACACCAGGCTTTTATAGTCAAGCCGGCAATTTCAGAATTGCATGGCTTGAAATGAGAATTGTCGCAGGCATGCAAAACTGCCCCCGGAGTGATGTATTATTTTTCATTATTACGCTTGTATAAATAAAGGAAGCGGATTATATTAAATATCTTCAAAGAAAGGTATGAGAATGAAAAATAGATCTCTCGGCTTTATTTGTTTTGGTTGTATGCTGCTATTGATCTCGCTTGGTTTTTCCTGTAAGACCGCCAACCCTTCCACACGGAAAACCGATGCTTTTGAAAGCCCTTTTGAGAGTATTTCGAACTTTTTAATGTTGGGGAAACCCGACAAGGCCCTGGAGGCTTATGAAAAAGCTTTCAAAGAAAAACCGGGGGATACGGAAACCCAACTGCTTTATGCGAGGTTGCTGCTGTTCGCCGGCAAACTAAAACAGGCACAGGATGAGATTGACGGAGTATTGAAACAGGAACCGGACAACACGGGAGCGCTGTACAATAAAGCCATACTAAAAGGCTTGGAAGGTGATGAAAAAACCCAGAAAGCCCTGCTTGAGCGGGTGATTTCCCTTGATCCCGCTCATACCGACGCGCTTTCCGCCCTGGGGGCCATATATTTATATGATAAAGACTATAAAAAAGCCGAGGGTATGTTTAACAAGGTGGTCGCCGCGGATAATAACAATCTTGTCGCCCTGTTGGGGTTGGGTAATGTGAATTATCATCAGAAAAAGTATAAACAGGCACTTCAATATATGAACAAGGCAATTGCGGCCGAGCCTGATTATCCCTTTTCTTATATCGACCGGGCCAGGGCCAACAGGACATTGAACCATAAGGAAGAGGCCCTTGCCGATCTGGACAAGGCGATTACACTGGATAATGAATACTATTACAGCTATTTTGACCGGGGCAGGCTGCTTTTAAGCATGGGGAAAAGAGATCGCGCCCTGCAGGATTTTAATACTGCAATCAAGCTTGATCCGAATAATTTTGTGGCCTATATATTCCGTGCCGGAATACTGGAAGAGAAAGGGCTGAAAGCGGAATCGACCCGTGATTATGAGAAGGTAATCAGCCTTAAACCGGAATATTACTTTGCTTATGACTCATTGGCAATTCTGTATTATGTACAGGATCGTTTCCTGGATTCATCTAAAATGTTTGCCAAGGCTGCCGGGTATGAGAAAGAAAAATTTTCGGACATTTTGCTGGCTGCGGTTACCCTGAAAAAAGCGGGAAAGGAAAAGCAGGCCAAGGAATATTTAAAATCAAATCTTAAAAATATGCCATCCGGTTCGTGGCAGTACCATATTGCCCGTTATTATCTTGAACCGTCGGCCGAATCCTCGGTATTGGCTATGGCCAACGATGAAAAAATCCCCCGTGTTCGTGCGCAAATGCTTTTTTACCTTGCGGTGAACTTTCTTCTGCAAAATAAAAAGCATTCGGCCGTTACCTTTTTGCAGGAGGTTGTGGATACTGATGCGTGGGGATATCCGGAAAGACGTCTTGCCCGATATGAACTGGATAAGTTTTCGGCAAAATAATTCTTAAATTAGATCAAAGGAAATCAATATGAATGAGATGCTTCAGACAATTACGGTAAACGGGAAAAAAATCACCCTTGTGGGCACAGCCCATGTTTCTCAGGCAAGTGTCCTTGAGGTTGAAGAGGTTATCCGGAAGGAAAAACCCGATCGGGTATGTGTGGAGTTGGATAAAACACGCTATCAGACGTTGACCCAAACTAATGTCTGGAAGAATTTGGATATCACCAGGGTATTAAAGGAACGCAAGGGCTTCCTGTTGTTGGCCAATATTGTACTTGCCTCTTTTCAACGGCGGCTGGGTCTGAATGTCGGGGTAAAACCGGGGGAGGAAATGCTGAAGGCAATTCAGGTGGCGGGAGAACTGGAGATCCCCTGTGAGTTTTGCGACCGGGAGGTGCAGGTGACCTTGCGCCGGGCCTGGTCCAAGTCGAGTTTTTGGGGTAAGAATAAAATGCTGGCCGCGCTTTTGACCTCGGTGTTTACCAAAGAGAAACTTTCCGAAGAGGAAATGGAAAAACTCAAGGAAAAAAGCCTGATGCACAATATGATGGAGGAGCTGGCGGGGTATTTACCGTCGGTAAAAGAAGTCCTCATAGACGAACGTGACAGATACCTGGCAACAAAGATCTTCAATACTCCCGGGAAAAAACTGGTTGCTGTTGTCGGCGCCGGCCATGTTGAGGGAATTATCGCCAACCTGCGGCGCCTGGAAAAGGGAGAACAGGCCAACAATGTTTCCGATATCGATGTCATTCCGCCGAAAAAAATTATTATCAAGCTCATCCCCTGGTTTGTTACGGTGATTGTTATCGGCCTGATAGTGCTGGGAGTTATCCTCGGAGGCGCGGAAAAGGGCATTAGTATGGCCTGGACCTGGTTTTTAGCAAATGGAATTCCCTCGGCCTTGGGGGCGATTCTGGCCCTTGCCCATCCGTTGACCATTCTGGTTGTATTCATTGCCGCGCCGTTTACCTCTTTGACACCGGTTGTGGGTGCGGGGATGGTTGCCGGCTTAATCCAATATTATGTGATGAAGCCGAAAGTGAAGGATTTTGAATCCCTGTATGAAGATTTAAATAAGTTTAAGGGATTGTATACAAACCGGGTGCTGAAAATATTCTGGGTGTTTTTTCTCTCCGGCGTGGGAAGTATGATCGGAACCTGGGTGGGGATATC
The DNA here is from genome assembly GCA_964634205.1 of uncultured Spirochaetaceae bacterium. Classification (GTDB taxonomy): domain Bacteria; phylum Spirochaetota; class Spirochaetia; order SZUA-6; family RPPD01; genus JAFGGG01. Next base: position 61,679 of record CAZWKE010000001.1, on the reverse strand, counting down.
TCTTATTACCTCGCTGTTAGGTGCTAAATAAGGGACCATATTGTCAGAGCTTTCCCTGCGAAAGCACGGTTGATAGGGCGGGCAGCTCACGCTTTACGTTACTGCTGTCGGCGTTTAAAAATAGAAAGCACCGCCTCTTTCAACGAAGCGTATCCTTTATATTCTGCGTCTTTTATGGAGTTTTTTTCCTCAACCTGCGGACCAAGTATGGATGAAAATCCCAATTCTGAGGCGGTTTTTACCCGGAGATCAAGGCGTTTAATGGTCCGGATCTCCCCGGCCAGGCTTACCTCCCCACATATGGCTGTAGCATGCGGCAGGGGTACGGAAAGCCGGGCCGAATAAAGGGCCAGGCACAGCGGGAGCTCCACGCCCACCTCTTTGACCTGTAGTCCGCCGGCCACATTCACATAAATATCATAATCCGTAAGCCGTATATTCAGGTGTTTTTCCAGAACCGCGGCGGCCTTGGATACCATGCGCGCGTCGATGCGATCGGAAAAGACCCGTGAAACCCCTCCCTTGGCCGGAATCACCAGACACTGGATCTCCACCAACAGTACGCGGGAGCCCTCATACAAAGGAGTAATGGCAATGCCGGGAGGAAGCTCCCCCGCCCGCTGCTCCAGAAACAGGGTAGCTGCGTTTTTTACCGGGACAAGCCCGCTTTCCGACATTTTAAAAATACCGATCTCATCGCTTGAACCGAAGCGGTTCTTGTTGGTACGCAAAAAACGTATATCGTTGTCAGCGGTCTCGAAGGATAGTACCGTATCAACCATGTGCTCGATAATCTTCGGACCGGCAATACTGCCCTCCTTGGTAACATGCCCGATTAAAAACAGGGCCGCGGATCTTGTTTTCACCCATTCGATAAGTTCCTGTGAACAGTATTTTATTTGATTGACGCTGCCCGCGACCATGCCCAATTCATGGTCGATGATGGTTTGAATTGAGTCTACAATTACCAGTACGGGATTAACCCGATCAAGGACGGTATTGATGGCCGAAATTTCGGTTTCCGGAAATACTTCAATAGTGGCTTTTTTGATACCCAGTCGGTCCGCATGCATTTTCAATTGAGCGGGAGATTCCTCACCCGAAATATATAATATTCTGCCGTTTGTTTTTATACTGGATGAAAGCTGCAGCATCAGGGTGGACTTCCCGATGCCCGGTTCCCCTCCGATGAGAATGGCCGACCCTTTCATTATACCCCCGCCCAATACCCTGTTTATTTCTTCATTTCCGCAATCAAAACGCATATCCTCTTTTTTTTGCACAGAGAAAAGCGGGACGGTGGTAAGGTTGGTTCCGGTCTTCTTCACACTCCCGCCGGTTTGCTTTTCAGCCTCCCGCAGGGTGTTCCAGTTACCGCATTCCGGACATCTCCCCAACCATTTCGGTTCGGCGTGTCCGCACTGCGAACATACATAGTGGATTTTTTGTTTCATACAATATATATACTGCATAATATCGCCGTTTGCTTCAAGTATTCCACAATCCTTTATGCCTTGACAAAAAAGATTTTTGTTTATTATATTAATACGCACCGTATTACGAGCTGTGGTGGTGGAATTGGTAGACACGCTAGCTTGAGGGGCTAGTGGGGGTTACCCCGTGAAGGTTCAAGTCCTTTCCACAGCATTTTTTGCCTTTCCTGTTTTATATTCCGGTGTGGTCAGTTGTAGATGAAAAAACGTAACCAAGCCCTGTTTGAGAAATGCGTAAAATACCTGTATTCCTTTATTAACCTGGAAAGAGACACCGCTGCCATTAAATCAAGTGAGTATAAACTTGACTGTATGCGGTTTTTACTTAAGCGTTTCGGTAATCCTCAACAAGGTTTCAAAGTCATACATATCGCCGGGTCCAAGGCAAAAGGCTCAACCGCGTGTTTTCTGGCAGCGGGGTTGAGGGCCGCCGGAAAACATACGGGGATGTACACGTCGCCTCATGTCAGTTCAATTCTGGAGCGTATTGTTATAAACGGCGAACCGGTTGCTATCGATGTGTTCACCGGGCTTTGCGGTGAGTTACAACAGGTTTTGGGGAGAATCCCCAAAGCAGATTTTCCCGGGGGGAAACAGCCCTCTTTTTTCGAATTGATGACACTCCTGGCCTGGCTGGCCTTTAAACGTCAGGGATGTGAATACATTATCCTGGAAACCGGTCTGGGGGGTAGGCTGGACGCAACTAATATCGTCAACCCTGCGGCGGTTGTGCTGACACCGATTGAAATGGAGCATGAAGCAATCCTGGGGAATACACTGGAAAAAATAGCCGCGGAAAAATGCGGAATAATAAAGCGGAATATTCCGGTTTTCTGCGGATTTCAGAATCGGGCGGTAAAAAAGGTGGTCAGGGAGTATGCGGCAGCTCATAATGCGGCCCTGTATTTTCTGGATGAAGCCATAGAACGGCTGGTGGTGTCTGATTCGGTCGAGCACACGGAGTTCAGCCTTGTCATGGCGGGTGATAAGGAACGGAATTTCCAGCTATTACTCCCGGGTGCTTTCCAGGCTGAGAATGCCTCCCTGGCGTTTTTGGTGTTGCACACCTTGTATCCCGAACTTCCGGATGATGTGATTAAACAGGGATTCAGTACGGCCTTCTTGCCGGCCAGGATGGAGGTGCTGAATAAAAATCCGCTTGTTATTATTGACGGGGCCCACACGCCGGGCTCGGTTTCCAGGGCGGTTTCAAGCTTTAGTCATCTGGCCGGGCAAAGGGGGATCCTTTTGTTTGCCGCGGTAACAGGGAAAAAAATAGAGGAAATGGCCGCAATCCTGGCTCCCCAATTCCTTCATATCATTATTTCCACCCCGGGATCTTTTCGCCGGAGTGATCCCCGGGAGGTGTACAAGGCTTTTTACCGGCTAAATAAACAGACCACACTGGAAAAAAACCCTGCCCGCGCATTAAAAAAAGCACTTTCTCTTTCCGGGAAAGTAGTTCCTGTGCTGGCGACGGGTTCACTCTATTTCGCGGCTGAATTGCGCCGGCTTTTTTCGGTTGCGCTGCCTTCGTAGCACAGCATACCAGTTACGATCCCAAAACCCGAATCCTTCATTCCGGCTGTTCACACTGTCAGGTCAGGGCGTTATAGAAAGGCTGTGTAAAAACTCTTTCATTAATTCAAGGCGGACCTGGTAGTAGCGGGACCAGAATCCGTGAAGTTTTCTTGCGGCAAGCGGTTTAAGTCTTCTTACGACAATGTCCTTGTCGGGTTTGATGTAATGCGTTATGGGTATGGGTTCTACCCGGTCGATATCGGAGTTTCCACCGGTAATAACCACCGAGACCCGCAATAATACCGAATCACCGGTATTGGCACGTTTGCTGTACGGCTTTTTGGGGTTTATAAACCAGGTCTGTCCTGAAATAAAATTTCCCATGGAATAGATAATCAGTTTCTTATTCCCGTTTTTAGTAATGATTTTAAACGGCTGGAGTACATGGGGATGGTGACCGTAGACGATATCAACACCGGCATCGATTAATGCTTTAAAAAAAGTGACTTTTTTAGGATCCGGTTCGGTTGCATACTCAATTCCCCCGTGAAAGGAAAGTATAAAAAGGTCATAAGCACCGGTAATTTTTTTCAACATGGCCAAAAAAGATTTGGCCTGCTTTTCATCATTATAATCAACTACGTTTATATAAGGCTTATCCTGGGGGAGATTTGAAAATTGGGTCACCGCCAAAAACCCGATTTTCAGTCCATTGCGGTAGATAATCTGTGGGGTTATCTTTTGTTCGAGACTTTTGCGAATACCCGAAAAGTACAGTCTTCCCCCAAAGCGTTGTTTTAAGGCGACTAAGGATAAGAGGGTTTTTTGTACTCCCTTTGCTCCCTGGTCCAGAGAGTGGTTGTTTGCCAGGGAAAACACTTCTATGCCCGCTTTCACAGCCGCGAACACATACGCGGAGTGCACATTAAATCGCGGATAGGTGGAATACGGAAGGTCCCCGTCAACGGGAAACTCAAGATTGGCAAATGACAGGTCGTCGTTTAACAAAAGATCCTTTACATCCTCATAAATCAGGTTATAGTTTTTCATGCGGTAATTAACGTCGTGGGCCATGATATCACCCATAAAGGTAAGATTAAGCCTTCCACTCGATTGTGCGTTTACCGACCAGATGCAGACGATTATTCCCAGCAGGAGAAACACTGTTTTTTTCATGGCAATCATTTCCTTCTTCCCTAATATACTATTTATCGAACCACGCGTACATGCAATCAAGGGATAAAACAACAAGCTTCGTAGCACTATAAAAAAAGCATTCTTAAGAATAGGTGGAACTGTTGAAAACCGCAGAGGTTTTCATTACTATTTAAAGGGAAGAAAAGGAAGGTGTGTCTATGATTTACTTGATGCTTATCGATAAACCGGTAAAGGGAACCTGCGTCATCAGCGGTAAACCCGTTCATTTTGAAGGGTTTTTCGGATTTTTTGAGAACCAAAATTTGAAGCGGCCCGTATTACAGGAATTGGCGCTGGAAAAAGGATTTACGGTAACGCCGGCCACACTTGATACATTCCGGGCATTAATAGATGAGGGCCGAAAATACGAAGAGGTTCAGGAATCGGCCCATCATGAAATTAAGGTTCTGGAAGAGGATTCCTGATAAACGGTAATTATCCGTTATATAAAACTGCGATAAAAAACCTACCAACCCCTTTACAATCTTTCCATTAAAGGTTACCTATTAAGAGTTTATAATTCTATGCGTGGAGTTGTTGTTATGGACGCTGTTGATACTATTATCCGGACCCTCCATCCTCTCGAAATCAAGGTGCTTCGTGTTGTGGAACAGGGTGAAAAAATTACCCCTGCTCTTTTAATGGAGAGACTTTCCTTTAACCTGGGACAGTGTAACCAGGTGTTCAGTTGGTTGAGTGCAAAGGAACTTTTTGCGGAAACCGAGCGGTTTACGGTTGTTTCCTATGAAATAACCGAACTGGGACAGGAATACTTCAAAAAAGGGACTCCGGAAGAAAGAATAATGACATTACTGGAAAACCACGGGGAACTTACCGTACCCGAACTGGTGGAGCGTACCGAACTTGAGAACAAGGATGTGGGCTCCGCGTACGGGATGCTTTCCAAAGAAGGTGTTCTTGCCATGAATGAAAACAAGGCGGTTTTTATCAAGGATACCGCAAAAAATACAAGACTGAAAAGCATCCGTGAGTTGCTGAAGCTGCTCCACGAACAGAAATTGTTAAAACATATGGAGTTAAGGCCTGAACTGCAAAACCTGGCTTCTTCTCTGGCAAAAAAACGCGGCTCGGCCACAAGTATCTGTAAACAGACCGAACGGGATGAGGTTACCTATGTCCTTACCACCCAGGGTGAGGCCGTGAAAAAGGCTTTGCTGCAAAAGGGTGTCACCGGAGAAGAAATCGGCACACTTACACCTGAAATTTTGAAAAACGGGGAATGGCGGAACAAAGGGTTTCGCAGTTACAATCTCAACACCCCACCGGTGAGGGTCCTTCTGGGAAGGAAAAATCCTTATGTTGAGTTCCTGGACAAACTGAAAGACAAACTTGTGTCCTTGGGATTTGAAGAGTACGATGGCCCGCTGGTGGAAAGCGAATTCTGGAATTGTGACGCACTTTTTATGCCGCAGTTTCATTCGGCCCGTGATATTCATGATGTGTATTATATCAAGGAGCCCGGGCAGGCCAAGGCGATTCGTGAGCCCTATCTGACCCAGGTGGCGCTTGCGCACGAGAACGGCTGGCAGACAGGCAGCCGCGGGTGGGGATATAAATTCGACAAGCAGTTTACCAAAAAACTTATTTTACGCAGCCAGGGCACGGTTCTTTCCGCTAAAGCGCTGGTAAAGGCAAAGATACCGGGAAAGTATTTCGGGGTGGTCCGTTGTTTCCGTTATGACAAGGTTGACGCAACCCACCTTGCGGATTTTTATCAGACCGAAGGGATTGTGTTGGGTGAAGACGTAAACCTGCGCACCCTGCTGGGACTGTTGAAAATGTTTGCCGAAGAGGTGGCGGGTGCCAAAGAGGTGAAATATGTACCGGGGTACTTCCCTTTTACCGAACCGTCCGTTGAGGTGCACATAAAGCATCCGGAACTGGGTTGGTTTGAGCTGGGGGGCGCCGGGATATTCCGTCCCGAAGTGACCGTTCCTCTGGGCGTTCATGTACCGGTGCTGGCCTGGGGAATGGGTATCGACCGTATGGCCCTTATGTCCCTGGGATTAAAGGATATCCGCGATTTATTTCAGGCTGATATTGAGCAGGTACGCTTACGCAGAAGGAGTTGATCAATGCCCAAGATTGAAGTGAACGAAAAGCTTTTTTTCAAATACCTCGGGAGGAAATTGAACCAGACGGAACTGATTGAGGTTCTGGAGACCGCCAAGGCTGAACTGGATGATGTGGATAAGGACCAGGGAATTCTCAAAATCGAACTGAATGACACCAACCGACCGGATTTATGGTCTACCATCGGATTGGCCCGGCAGCTGAAAATCTTTCTGGGAACCCAGGCGCCGACGTTTGATTTTTTTTCAATATCAGGTAAAAAGAAGGATACCGGCGATCGCGTCATTTTTGTGGATAATGAGCTGCAGCACATCCGGCCCTATATCGCCGCCTTTACGGCCGAAGGGCCCGCAATCGAAGAGGCCCTGCTTATCGACCTGATCCAATCCCAGGAAAAATTGTGCGGAAACTACGGCAGCAAACGCAAGACCATCGCCATGGGTATCTATCGCTCCGATAGTATCGAATATCCCGTGCACTATATTGCCGCGGATCCGGATACGACACGGTTCATCCCCCTGGGACTAAAAAAGGAATACAACCTCAAACAAATATTGAGTGAGCACCCCAAGGGAGTGGAATTCGGTTATATCGTAAAGGATTTCAGTAAATATCCCTTTTTAAAGGACAACAAGGGAGACGTGTTAAGCTTTCCTCCCATTATCAACAGTGATACAATCGGCGCCGTAGAGATAGGCGACAGCAAAGTCTTTGTGGAGTTGACGGGCACGGACCTGGACACCTTGCTTCTGGCTACATCGGTGGCCGCGTGTGATTTTGCCGAGGCCGGTTTTACCATCAAACCGGTCAAGGTATGTTATCCGTATGATACCCCGCGGGGACATGAAATTATCACTCCGTTTTACTTTCAAAAGCCGGTTTCACTGGATATCGGTTACGCAAACAAACTGCTGGGAGACGAACTCCCCGTGGCACAGGCGGCGGACTGTATCCGGAAAATGGGCAACAAAGTCAGCGTGGAAAAGGAAGAACTGACCATATTCCCTCCGGAATACCGGAATGACTTTATGCATCCCGTGGATGTTGTAGAAGAAATTATGATGGGACGGGGCCTCCAAAAATTCACCCCGCTCACCCCGGAAGATTTTACCATCGGCCGGCTTACTCCCCAGGAAGAGTTTTCACGCAGAGCGCGAGACATCATGACCGGGCTTGGTTTTCAGGAGATGATTTATAATTATCTGGGATCAAAAAAAGACTTTGTGGAAAAAATGAATCTTCCCGGTGAAAATATAATCGAAATCGCCAATCCAATGACCGAAAGCTATGAGATGGTACGAAATTCCATTATTCCCAATCTGCTGGCTTCCGAGGCCATGTCAGGGAATGCAGTCTACCCGCACCTGATCTTTGAGGTCGGCAAGGTGGTACTGAAAAACAAAAATGAAAATTACGGTTCGGTTACAAAGAACTTCCTTACCTTTTTCTTTGCGGACAGGGAGGCGGGTTTTAATGATATCAGCGCCAAGGTTTCCGCGTTGTTTTTTTACCTTAACAAAGAGTATTCCCTGCAGGAACTTGATGATCCTCGTTTTATCAGGGGGCGGAGTGCGGGGATTGTTAATAACAAGCAACAGGTGGGTATCATGGGCGAGATTCATCCCGTGATTCTGGAGAACTGGGGTGTGCAAATGCCCTGTACGGTTGCGGAGATAGATCTGGATGCCCTGAATCAATAATTTTTTTCGGAGGTGAGTATATGGATATCATTCCGGTAGATATCGGTCTTCCTGAAAACTGTAATATTATTGTCGGGCAGTCTCATTTCATCAAGACTGCGGAGGACATCGCGGAAATAATGGTTTGCGCGGTTCCGGGGGTGCAGTTCGGGTTGTCCTTTTGTGAAGCCTCCGGACCGTGTCTGATCAGAACAGAGGGAAACGACGAACAGCTGGTAACACAGGCGATAACGTATGCAAAGGCCGTCGGTGCGGGACATTCCTTTTTCCTCATCATGAAAAACGCGTTCCCGATAAATGTGCTCAATCAAATCAAACAGTGCCAGGAGGTCACCAGGATCTTCTGCGCCACGGCAAATCCCTTGCAGGTTCTTGTGGCGGAAACAGGACAGGGAAGAGGGATCGTTGGGGTGGTTGACGGATTTTCCCCAAAAGGAGTGGAAAGCGCGGATGATAAAAAAAAGCGCAGAGAGTTGTTGCGCACATTCGGGTATAAACTGTGAAAAAGGTACTGCTGTTCCTTCTGTGTATAAGCGTCAGTATTCAGGTATTTGCCAATGGCGGCGGAAATCCCTTGCTGGGGAAATGGGACCTGTTCCCCCAGTTTATTTTGAGTGGGGGCAGGAGCAGGATTGCCGAGGGCGACAGGCAGACCTGGGAGTTTAAAGACGACACCACCCTTGTGGTTGATGGTGAGATCACCATGCATTATCAATTGAGTGACAAAGGAGATCGCTTTACCCTGCAGATTGAGGATAGTACCGTAACAGTGTATTATTATATGGTAAACGATAATGTCATTTCACTGGCACTCTATCTTGAAGATGCTGATCAGTATAATGTGGCTGTTCTTACGCGGGCTGAGGAATAACCCTCTGTCGGTGTTCCATAAGTCTTTCTAATCGGGAATTGCATCGATTTTCTTTTTTAAATTGTCTTTTAAAAACGATTTCACGGCAGCATAGAGTTTGTTCTTTACATCATGGGGAAGTTGATTATGATATCCGCCGGCGGCACCTTCTGTTGAAGCAACAACTATCTTGAAGATTCCAATATGAGGATTGTCCTTACCGAAACCGATAAACTGGGCGGAAATACCCACACGGCGACCACGAAGCAAGAGTGTGACGTCCCGGTAATAAGCGCCGGTGCCGAAATGAAGCCGGTCCTGTTGTTTAATCCTGCAGGAAAAAGCAAATACCGAGAGTGAGAGAATGTCGGCATGTAATTGGGTCGGCTGCCCTTTTATCTTGAAATACGCCTGGCAGATACCGGAGGTCGGAGCAGATACATATTTTTTCTTTCCACCGGCCTCAAAATATGTCAGGATTTTTTTCAGGGTCTGTAGTGTATGGAGTTTCAGACTTTCAAAGGGAATCGTGGCAATACCCCTTTCCAGAAAGCGTATTTTAGCGTCAAAAGGCATTTTACTGTAGATGAAGGCACCTACCTGGAGCTGGACTTCCGTGAGTTTCTGCAGCTCATCAAGGTATTCCATCCATTCATCCAGGCTTGAATCACTCATTACACAGATATACACAACGCTGCGGGGATTTGTTTTTAAGACGGAAATAAGTTTATGTTTATAGATTTCCGAAATGGAATATGCCTCAAAGTTTAATTTGATTAATGTATCGATGACTACTGAGATCATTTCGATGGGTTCTATAAAATAAATTTTTACCGAATCGGTTACATCTTTATTCACAAAAACACCATAACCCCAAGGTGATGAAGGCTTACTCTAATTCCTCGGCGTAGCGTTCGGAGATCTGTTTTATATGAGGGAGGACCTCAAAAAAAATATCCACCAGCTCCGGATCAAAACTGCTGCCCGATAGATTATTAATCTCTTCCAATACCTTTTCCTGTTCCCATTTTTCTTTATAGACCCGTTTGGATGAGAGTGCATCGTATACGTCCGCTATGGCAACTATTCTTCCCCAGAGGGGAATCTGTTTTCCCTTAAGTCCTTTGGGATTCCCGTCCTTATCCTTTTTTTTTGGTTTGCCATTGGCGATATTGATATATCCCGGGTATCCTTTCCCGTTCCATTTTTCATGGTGGCTTAAGGCAATCTGGGCGGCGACCTCATCGAACTCCGATTGTGTGTCCATAAAAAGCCTCGCCCCCAGGTAGGTGTGGCCCTTCATAATGTCAAATTCGCTTTGGTTGAGTTTCCCGGGTTTCTTTAAAATGGTATCGGAGATGGCGATCTTACCGACATCGTGCAGCATGGCGGCCATACGCAGCATGTCGCGGTTTTTTTGTACTTCTTTTTCCGGGATGGCGTGTTTATTGGCGTATCGTTCATAGATTTCAACCGCGTACCCGGCCACCCGGTTAACGTGCATACCGGTTTCTTTGGGGTCCCGTAAAGCCGACATTTTAATCATCCGCAGGATAATGGTTCTGGTCATCTGGGCCCTCTGCAGCGCAACGGTGGCGTTATTCCCGAAATGCATGGCCAGAAGCTCATCGTTTTTAGTGAATGGGATAATTTCCCCGGCGGCATTCTTTTTATTGATAATCTGGATCAGGCCGATGAGGGTTCCCGTGTTTAATTTTAAGGGGATGGTAAGCATGGAACCGGTTTTGTATCCGGCCAGTTTATCAAAACTGGGATCATAGTGATAAGGGGCGTTGGGGGCAATGGTATAAACGTCGGGGATATTTACGATTTCGCCTGTGCAGGCCACATACCCTGCAACGGTTTTTTTATTGACGTTCAGTTTAAATATCGAATAAATAAGTTTTTGCCCCGGCGGAAGTTCTTTTTGTTTTGTATCATTCTGGGAGTATTTAATGGTCAGTTTATTACCTTCGACAATATAAATAGAACCTGCGTCGGCCTGAAGCATGCGTCGGGCCTCCGTAAGTATTCTCTCCAGCAATATATCAACATCCTGGATGCGGTTGAATTCGGATTCCAGTTTGAGAATTTTGCTTATATTTGCCGAGCTGTTTGCCACAAAATTATTATAAACATATACACCCAAAATAACAATCCAAAAATTACTAAAGATATATATGTTTTTTAATATTCAGCGTACCTCGAAATGGAGCTCATCATATCCGTTTTTCCCTTGGGCCAGGACCCTATGCTCTCCCGGTACCAGGGGGATGGTACAGGCAAGCGGTGAAAATCCCTGTGCCACCGGTACACCATCCACAGATAATTCCACGCTGGAGGAGGGATCCTGGCTGATGACCTCAATGCGAACGGCCTGTTCCCCGGCGGGGATAGCGGGATCATAAAAGAATACCGCATCAGGCGCGGGATGGATTATCCGTACCTTCCCGGAGGTACTATCCCCGGATGTTCCTGTCGTCCGCCGTATGTCGTAGACATGCCCGCTTTCCATTGCCCAGAGCTGGTATTCGGGCGGATAGTTGATAATAACCCGACCGTTAACCTCAACATGATAGGTACAGGGAGCGGGTTCGGTACCGGGCGGAAAGTATTCCATGGTCGTCGCCGGGCAGAGGGGCGTGGCCTTCCCCCCGGAGAGGGTACAGATTTGAATCCGCTGTGCATTTGCAATTTTCGGAAAATTTTCCCCGGGGACGGAAAGCGGTGAGAGAACTTGAACAACCACCTGCGCGGGCAGGGAACTGCCCGGGGCCCCGATTACCGTGTGCCCGGAAAAATTTCCCATCCACACACCCATTGTATACCGGGGAGTCGCCCCGACGGCCCAGATATTATTGAACTGGTTGGAGGTCCCGGTTTTAAAGATAGCGGGAAACGGTGTATTTAAGATTGAATCCGGGCCGAATCCGGGTATCCTGCTTTCTTCGTCGGAGAGGATGTCTCTGATAATTCCGGCGGAAAGAGGATCGAACACCTGTTTCCCGTCGATGAAATCCGTTTTCCCCTCCCTGGATCGTCTTCTCCAGGTGGTCGGTAACAGTTTTCCATCCCGAGGAAACACTGAGAATGCCCGTACAAGCTCATATAAGCTGACTTCGGCGTTTCCCAGGGCAAGCCCTATACCTACGGATGACGCCTGGTCTTTCAATGAGTTAAATCCCAATTCAATGAGCTTATCGGAAAAGTTTTTAACCCCCAGGCGTTCCAGGAGATAGACGGCGGGAACATTCAATGAGGACGCCAAAGCCACCCGCAGGCGGACCGGCCCGTTAAAGCGCTCGTTGAAGTTAAGGGGAATGTAGACCTCTTCTCCCCCGAAATCGGTGGGGATGTCGGGCAGCACGGATGCCGCGGTAAAGCCCTTGGTCAGGGCAAGGGCATAGAGGTATGGCTTCAGGGTTGAGCCCGGCTGGTTCCTGATCTGGATGCCGTCGATCTGGCCGCTGTATTCCGGGTCGAAATAGTCTTGTGAACCCACGTATGCCAGAATTTCACCGGTCCTGTTGTCCAATAGTAATGCCGCCCCATTTTGGATTCTGTTGGAATAGGCGGCCGCTATTTTTGTTTTTATAGCCGCCTCCACCCGCCGGTTCAGTTCCAGATCCAGTGAAGTATACACCGGTCTCCCCGCAGCCAACTCAGCCGGTGAAAGGTGTTCGGTCACGTAATGAACAAAATGCGGAGCAAAAAACGGCCAATGGTATTTTCCGGCAAAATTTTTTGCCCTCTCCAGGGCCTGTTCGATTTCGGCCGCGCTCAGGGGAATACCGATTCGCCGTGCCAGCGCAAGCCCTGCCTGTACTATCTCTCGGCCGCCTTGGAGTGGATTATATTTTGCCGGGTTTCTCGGTATGAGTGCCAAGAGAATACAGTCCGCCGGTAAAAGACTTTGCAGGGGCTCCCCGAAGAACACCTTGCTGGCCGAAGCAATGCCTACGGTGTTGAAACCGAAGGGTATGCTGTTCAGCCAGAGTTCAAGAATATCGGTTTTATTCATTCTGGCTTCAATAAGAAGCGCATGAAATATTTCCTCTATTTTTCCCGCGTATCCTCCTTTATGCGGTGAGATGATACGCGCAAGCTGCATGGTGATGGTCGAGGCGCCGGAGACAATTTCCCCGTGCCGCAGGTTCTGTTCCCAGGCGCGAAATAAGGCAACCGGGTCGTAGCCGCGGTGGGTAAAAAAATTAGCGTCTTCGGCGCTTATAAATACCCTGAGTATGATTGGCGGGACATCCTTAAGCGGAATAAACTCCCGTCTCAGTCCGTTTCCCAGGGCAAGTACCTGCAGCAGGGTTCCGTTCCGGTCCAGGATGTGGAGGCTGTAGGGGTTTTCCCTGAAACGGGTAAGTTCCGGATACGGCAGAAAGGTAAAGAAGAGCTGGATGAGGAGCAGCAAAACAACCAAGGTGATAAGTATATTCTTAATGGTATCTCCGGATTTCATGACTGATGCCGTTCTTATTTATAAAAAAGCCGGTACTATTTTATCACCAGCAGCCGTCCCTGTGCACGTCCGAATACCTCCTCCTCATACATACACTCTGCCGATGCGGGCGGGGTCGGGTAGATGCCTGCTGAGGTGGTTCTGAATAAAAAGGTCACTTCCTGTTTCCCACGATACAGATCGTCAAAGTAATATTTCACCTCGTTGTCCAGGATCTTCTGCTCGGGACCGTAAAAATCAAAGAACAGGCCGCCGGGAGTCATGTAGTAAGAACCCTCCCCCACAAAGGTAAACTGATCGCCGTAGATGGTCTCCCGAACCCACTGCCTGGTATTGACCCCGCCCTTGTTATAATAGCGGCCGGAAGTAACGAACGAGGCATCAATAACCTCCGCCCCCGACGGTACCGGTACCCGTAAGACTACAAGTGTCCGCCGTTTGGAGCTGGAGATGACGGTATGCATTCTGTAGGTTTTCCCCAGCTCAAGGTTTCTTCCTTCAACTTTTTTTCCGTCAAGGTCATAGATTTCGGAAAATACACTGAATCCCTCATCACGTGCCGGAGCGATTTCGGCGGGAAGCGCGTAGCGTATGCTTGCACTGTAATACAGCATACCCCTGCCCTTTTTGCCCAGGCGCAGGGGGAAAAGGGTGTTGCGTTTTAACTGTGCCAGAGGGCCGTGAAACAGTTCGTACCGCTTTACAAAATTTCCTTTGGAAATCCCCTGAAAAACATGATTGATCAGGGATTTTCCGTTAAGGCTGACGGTTGCGGTAAAGTTTGTATCGCTGCCCGTTTCTCCGCGTAAGAGGCGGCTGTAGGAGATAAGCGCCCAGGAGGTGTCCCAGGTATTGTTCCAGTACCCGTATTTTTGTCTGCCCATCAGGGTAAAGGTGATTCGCTGCAGCATGTCGTTTCCCGGGTCAAGCTTTTGGTAAAGCATAAGCAGGAGAGCAAGCTTCTGCACCATGGAGTCAAAATAGTAGCGGTGTTCGTAGGTTTCCACAAGATCGATGGAGCGGGTTCCCACCATGGTAAACTTCTTCAGGCGTGACAGCATGGTCCTGGCCCTGCCCGCATCACCAAGCCGATAATAACTCAAGCCAAGCATGGCATAGCCGGACAACCCGATGCTGTCCCCCTTATCGGCGAACGTATCCAATTGCGTTCGCACATTATCACCGAAAAGTGTCAGGATATAAAGTGCGTATATCTTGATATAATCACTGATATATTTGCTATGGTAAAAACTTCGTAAAAAGGAAAGGAGTTTGTTTTCATTGAAATCGGAGGGAATTTTATAGCCTCTTTCCCTCGCAAGGTAAAGATAATGGGCGGCCTTGGCGGATACAAAGGGACTGGAGCGTCCGATGCGGTCCAGCCAGAAGTTAAAACCTCCGTCGGTATGCTGGTATTTTGCCAATAACGCGAAGAGCGATTCAATAAGCTGCGACGCATTGTACCTGCTGTATTCCGAACCGAACTGTTCGAGCTTGTCCCCGAACAGGATAAAGGGAAGAATGGCTGACAATCGTTGTTCCACACAACCTTCCGGATAATGAATGAGATAGCCTACCGCCTCGGCCAGGGCCGTCAGCCGGGTGGAATCAAGACGGATGGTGAGGCTGCCGTACCCCGGGGCAATACTCTGCGGGATGATCACCCCCTCTTCTGCGTAGAGCTCGTCCTTCTTTGTCTTGTCCGCGTTATCATTATACTCTGTTTTTCCCATGACCGTAAAAGCCTCGGTAATGAGGGGTTTTTCCACCACCAGTTTGTGCTCCAACTCTTCCGAGAGTACCGCAGAACGGATGGTAAACACCAGGGTTGCCTCGCCCTGTTTTTCAGCCATTAGATTGAAGGTCACCTCCTTACTCTCCCCTCCCCCGAGTTGTACGCTTTTTTCTTTTGGTCCGTGGATGCCAAGAATATCCGGCTGCAGGGATACGGTTACCGTGTACGCTTTCTTGCTCAAGTTTGTCAGTACACACCCGGCGATCGCCGTGTCCCGCACACGCAGCCGCCGCGGCAGGGCCGTGCGTACATTGATGGGATTCTGTACCATGATCTCCTGTTCTTTAATACCGAATATCTGTTCCTTTGCCACCAACGCGGTGGAGCGATAGGTGGTAAGGGTATCCGGGAAGGTAAAGCGGGCGACGGCCCTGCCCCGTGAATCGGTAACAAGGTAGGGTTTGAATACCGCCAGGGGTACAAAATCCTTGCGGTGCTGGAGTTTTCCGGCCTCGCCCCCGCCCCCCTGCAGATCCTTTACCTCATACGTGACCGGATCTATCAGCAATGAGCGCGAGTCGGCGCCCAGCACCCCAAGGGGGAACTTATTACTGTTGTAAAAAAAACTTATCGGATCGGGCACATGGTAGTTGATCAGGTCCAGTACTCCCCGGTCGGCTGCTAAAAAGGTAACCTCGGCTCCCGGTAACGGTTTTCCGTTTTTCTTCACCAGAATGGTCACCTCCGCTTTTTCGCCGGGTTTGTAAATGTCCTTGCCCGGAATAATCTCCACCGTACAGGTCTTTGTCTCGGTGCCGACATGAACGGGGACAATCCCGAAATAGCCTTTGGGTTTTCCCAGGTCGGGATCAAAGTAAGAGGAAGCTGTTGCTTCCCTTTTTGAGTAGCTTGAGAGTGCGACATATACAATCGGAACATATTTTTCAGTGATGGGGACCTCAATCAATTGTGCCGAACCCTCAAGATGAATGAGTTTCTCTGCAAATATTCCTTCACGTTCGATGGTTAAGAGGTAATCACCCTGGGGAAGCGGGGATTTGATCAAAACCCTGGCCTTTTCGCCCACATTATAACTTTCCTTATCAACCACAAGATCGATATCCTGGGGGTTCCTGGTATTCCAGCGTACCCATGACGCTCCGGTTGCGTATAAATAGACATCCGTCAGTACGGGGTGCTCCCGGGTATCCGCTGCGGTAAAGCGTAAAATATAGGAACCCGCGTCCTTGGGTGTAAGGCCAACCTTGCCGGAACCGTTCCCGATATGCAATGTTTCGCGCTGTACCACCTCTTCCACCATCTCGTAACGTGTATTTATTCTTCCGTATACGCCCTGCTGTTGGGCCAGTTTCCATGTCCGTTTTATCAGTTCCGCCTTTACCGTGGTTTCCCGGGTATATGTCTGCCCTTCAGGTTTTACCAGTACTATCTCAGCCTCAAACGCCTTGCCTGCCGGAACAAAACTGGACCACCAGCCGTCCGAATCTTTTCCCACCTTGGCGCCGATGTAAAAACGGGCCGGATGCACAATAACATACTGGCGGGTGGATATTTCCTGCCGGCTGATGTCGTTCACAATTATTTCCGCACCATAGCGATACGGTTTGCCTTTCAGGCCGTCCGCGGTGGTTTCTTGACTGATGTTCGCTGTGCCCTGAATACCAAGTGTCCCCTTGCCCGAACCCAGACTGATCTGCGAACCCCATCCGGAAGGGCCGAATCGGTAGGCCTTCCATTTTTTACCGGGCGGTTTGTAATAGGTCGGTTGTTTGAACCAGTAATAACTGTAGGTACCACCGGCCACTGCTCCCCCGGCCAGATAACTTGCTTCGGCCCGGAAAGAAAGGTTGTCCCCGATAAAATAGTCACGCTCCGGTTTACTCAAATCAACCTGAAAACTCAGTCTCCGAAAATGGGCAATCTGGAACCCCACACTGCGCCTGTTTCTGGAGTCCCGCGCGTATTCGATAGTGAAGTACCCCGGTTCCATGTTATCCGGTATTTTAAAACTGCCGTAAAATCCTCCGGTACCGCTGGTGGTGCCGGTAATCTGATAGAAGGGTTTGCTTTTCCATTTTCGCTCTCTGACGCTTATGCTGTACGGTCCCCGGTATACCGAATAGGTACCGGCCGACCACGTACGGTCTATGCCCCTGAAGGTGACCGTTTCTCCCGGTTTATACAGTCCGCGGTCGGTAAAAAGCAGGGTTTCCATTCGGGGACTTTCAATCCTTGTCGGTCTTTCATAATTATAGATTCCGAAATGGTACATGTTGTGAGAGTAGTTGGGCACGAACTCCGCTTTATCATTGCCCTTTTCCACCCGGATGCGCAGGTAATCGCGGTTGTTATAATCGGAGAATTTGCTCCTGTATTCACCGGGGGGCAGATTGAAGACGGCTATCCCCTGTGTATTGGTGCGGGAAGAGGCCTTGGGCGTACGTTTGCGGAGCAGGGTCACGTCCGCCCCCGCCATGGGCTTTCCGCTGGAGAGCGAGGCCACCCATACAATGACTTTATTATAGGCGTAGCGTGTGGTTATGCCTATATCGGTTACCTGGAGGTTAAGGTTCCGCTGATACCCCCGCAAGAGCTTTCCGTTTCTGCCCGTGGACCTGAAATTCCAGGCTACCCCCACAAACCCCTTACCGGACTTGTTCAGGTAGGGAGAGAGGTCCACCACCTCGTAGCGCTTTTTATTGGGTACCTCCGCCGAAAAATCAAAATCCTCCAACTCGCTGTCGGGAAAGGAAACGCCGTTGTAAGGGTAAGGATCATAAATCGTCCCGATTTTCCACCTGCCGCTCGATATGTTCTGATACTCAAAGATTATTTTCGGCGGGAACTCGGATTCGAGCATTTTTGTGCCGGTGTTGGGAAAGTAGGCATAGCTTGCCGCCTTTCCCACCTTAATTTTCTCTTCCAGATCGGTCCCCAGGCTGCGGCCGTAGATATCTTTCAGGTTTTTGTTGATATGAATGGTATAACTGGAATCATAGACTACCGGCAGGTTGGAGATTTTTACCGTGTTATACCATACCTGAATATTATCTTTTAGATTCGTCAGATGAAAAGAGGTCGAAAAAAATTTTTCAATATCGTCCCTGGCAAGCGGATGAGAGAATACCAGGTATACAGGATTGATATCTCCTTTCTCACTCCGGGGAAAGGAATAATTGTAATGATCGCTTCTTCTGAAAACAAACGGGGTCAGGGTATGGTAACTCTTTTGGATATTCTTTGGTGTGCCCCGGCAGTCTTCCCGTGAACGGGCGCCTTTCAGCATAGTCAGGATTACTTTACTGTTTTGGGGAAGCTTTTGCTGTACAGTGATGATTACCGATCTCCGGATGAGATTGTCCGGGATGTTATCATTACTTTTTTCCGGTCGTGAAAGGCTGAACCCGAAACTCCGGTTATCGCACTCAACCCGGAGATAACGGCGGATAAGATTAAGCTCAACGGGATAGGTAAAGCGTACGGTCATGTTCTGTGCCACATCCGGGGGGACATCATTATAATTAATATTGTACTGATCGGCCGGGGTTCCGGGATGGAATGAAGCGATATTCAGGTATTCATTAAAAAAGGAAAATTTATGTTCCTTACCCAGTTTCTTTTTACCCAGAGACTGTACGTCCGCTGAAACGGTAACCGTATAGGTTCTCTGTACGCCGGTAAAAAATGATTCCTCGGGCTCAAAGCTGAGCAGTTTGGAACCGTACCAACGAAATACACCGGGAATTTTGGGATTTATCTCCATGTAGGGCGATTCTTTCATGGGCGCGCCCAGCCTGCTTAAAGGAACAATCGCATGGGAAAATACCACATAGATGGTGGGCCGCCGCATTTCTACGGGCAGCTCTCCTACCGGGCCGAAGTCCGTGATCGTAAGCGGGCTGTCGTCTTCGGCTATTTTAAATTCGCCGGTTTCAATCTTATTTATATCAAAGTAATTTATGGATGTTTCCGAAAAATCCAGGCTGCCTTGGAGCTTAATCTCCATGGCTTCGGAAAAATTGTCCGCACTGGTATCAATAAAATCTTCATAATCAATTTTTGTATGGCTTCCACAGGAAAGGTAAAAAAGGCATAAAAGTGAAATAATGAGAGATGCGTACTTCATGATCTTCTCCTTTTTACTTTCTTTTTTATTATCATTATACAACAAATTTCAAATAAATCGAGTGAATAAAAATCCAGGGCGGATTTAGGGATTCCGGCGGCTTCCGGCCTTGCGGGCAGTCTCAAAATTACTACAGCGGCCTTGATTTATTTATGTGAAAGCGATAGTATTTTGCAGATATATTGATAAAAGGAGAAGGGAAATGAGTACAATAGAATATGTTGAGGCGCGGGAGATCCTTGATTCGAGAGGTAATCCCACGGTTGAGGTGGATGTAATTCTTGAAGACGGTTCGATGGGCCGTGCCGCGGTTCCTTCAGGCGCGTCTACGGGAGAACACGAAGCCGTAGAATTGCGGGACGGGGATAAAAAGCGATTTTCGGGAAAGGGCGTGTTAAAGGCGGTTGAAAATGTAAATAACGTCATCTCGGCCGAGATCCTGGGATTAAACGCCCTGGACCAGGTTGATATCGACAGAACGTTAATCGAACTGGACGGCACGGAAAATAAGGGAAAACTCGGGGCGAACGCAATTCTGGGCGTGTCCATGGCTACGGCCAGGGCTGCCGCCGATTACCTGGGGCTGCCGTTGTTCAAATACCTGGGAAGTTATCATGCCTCCGTTTTGCCCGTTCCCATGGCCAATATTATTAATGGCGGGGCCCATGCGGACAACTCCGTTGATTTTCAGGAGTTTATGATTATGCCGACAGGAGCCTCCAGCATCAGGGAAGCCGTACGCATGATGTCCGAGGTTTTCCACAGTTTGAAAAAGGTGCTGCATGATAAAGGATACAGCACGGCGGTTGGTGATGAGGGAGGATTTGCCCCCAACCTCAAGTCCAATGAGGAGGCCGTAGAGGTTATTCTGCAGGGTATCGAAAAGGCGGGCTACAAACCGGCCCAGGACATTTACATCTCTCTTGATCCGGCGGCTTCGGAGTTTTTTGATACGGAAAAGAACAAGTATGTATTCAAGAAATCCGATAAACGGGAGCTTTCACCGCAGGAGATGGCCGATTACTGGGCTGATTGGATAAACAAATATCCTATTATTAATTTGGAAGACGGTATGGCCGAGGACGACTGGGACGGTTGGAAGTATCTTACCGACAAACTGGGGAAGAAGGTTCAGCTTGTGGGTGATGATATCTTTGTGACCAACACCAAGCGTTTGAAAAAAGGAATTGACATGGGAATCGCCAATTCCATTCTGATCAAAGTGAACCAGATCGGAACACTCACCGAAACCTATGAAGCCGTAGAAATGGCAAAAAAAGCAAACTACACGGCCGTAGTATCCCATAGAAGCGGTGAAACCGAAGACGCCTTTATCGCTGATCTGGTTGTAGCCCTGGAGACGGGTCAGATAAAAACCGGGTCACTCTCCCGTTCGGACCGCATGGCCAAGTATAACCAGCTTATGCGGATCGAGGACATGCTGGAAGGCAGGTCCGAGTTCCCGGGGATTAATGCTTTCTATTCTGTAAAGAAATAATGTTGAGAGAGGCCGGCTTAAAACGCCGGCCTTATTTTATGATGACGGGTGGGATCAAATGTACAACCTTTTTTCTCTTCTGTGTAGTGGTTTTTATCCCAACCTCCTTTGCCGGGGATACAACCGCAGCCGAACCTCCCGGCAATATGACCCTCCAGGTTATTACCACCCCCGCCCACGCAAAAATATTTATAAACAGTGAGTACGCCGGCATCTCCCCGCTGGTCATCAACATTCCTAAACCGGGCAATTATTATATTGAGGCCAGATTATCCAATCAGACCGTATCCGCCCGGATAACACTGAGTGGTCAAACCCTCTCCGAAGTGAACCTGGCGTTTCCCCCTCAACCGTTTAATATACTTGCTTTTATCATCTTACTATTACTTACCGTTGTGGGGATTGTCAGTCTGCGCAGGATAAAACCGAAGGAGGTAATCTATTCCAGCAATAAAAAGCCGCCGGCAAAACAGGTTATCTTTAGAAGAGTACCCCCAGGGAGTGCCGGAGAGGAGAACAAACAACCATAATAGCCGGGCCGGAGGGGTATTCCCGCAGGCTAAATGTTACAACGATTGCTGTCGAAAATCTAATAAGAAATACTTGAATACCACAGGCCTGGTATTTATACTAGAAGAGGATGAAAGCAGTGACGTTTTGCAAACATTGCGGCAATATTTTTAATATCTCCTTCAATTTTTGTCCGTTTTGCGGTATCCCCAAAAAAAACAATGTCTCTATGGAAGAGATTGTGGATACCTCTTTGCAGCGCATAAAGGAACGAAATAAAACAAGCTATTTAAAAAGATTGGATCATCTTGAAGAACAACTCCGGACACTGGAGAAAGAGTTGGATTCAATAATTATCCTCAAAAAACAATAATAATTTATAATGGAATTTTCCTGAAAGGCTGCCGAATATTACTAAGAGTATGAATATGAACTACCTTGTAAGCAAAAAACATCAGATTTTGGCGCTGATTATGTTTTTTCTTTGTGTCTGGTCGGCGTCCGGGGAAATCAGTTTTTCCGGTTTAAAGCTTTCCACAAATGATACGCTCCTGTTTCAAACAAACACCGATTTTCCGGGGTACGGCAGCTATAATACGTTGTTTTTGAGTGATCTGAAACAGAAAACCATTAAGCAACTCACGTTTTTCCCGGAAAAAATCATGCTTCTCGGCAATAACAGTGTTTTACAGATTCAGAACCGCTTTGGGGTTTTCAGGACCGATGCCGGATTTAAGAATATAACGGCCGTGAAGGTATTCCCCGCTTTTGCCCATGGTAATGAGATCGAGAGTGGTAAGATCAGTCCTGTGAAAACCTCACCGGACGGTAATTATATCATTTATTTTAAACCGGTTTCCGTTGCTTTCGCTAACCTGATGCTTTACGATTTCGAGAACAACAAGGAAGTACTGGTATCCCGGCATATAGAGCTGAGACTCTCGCAGCCCCCTGTGGAGTGGTCTGCGGATTCGAAGTATTTTGTGTACAGCAAAGAAAATAAGATCTATTATTATTCAATCGAACAACTGCGGAAGAACCGGGTTATTGCGGAGAACTACCGAAATATCGCGGACGGGAACATCTCCCACGTACATTGGGACAAGTTGGGGGACCTGTATTATATCAATGATACCCTGGTTTATAAACTGCCCGGAAGTGAGTTTTTTGCCAGGGCCTTATACATTAATTTCCTAAAGCTGGGAACCATTGTGGGAAAAATACCCTTTCCCTTTGAATCCAACTTTGACAGCTATAGGATTTCTCCGGATGGGAAAAAGATCTTATATAACAAGGGTGGAAAAAATATATTCCTCTATCTGCTGAACCCCGAAGATTCTCAGTATAAGGAATCCATTACCAATCTCCCTTATCTTTATCTTCCGCGTAATGCCATGATCACCAAGATAATCTGGTCCGACGATGATTACATTACGCTGCTTGCCCGGCGGTTGGAAAACGGCAAAGCCAAAACGAGCCTTTATCGAATCGGAATTCCGATTGTCAATGAAAACAAGGCATTTGCGGAGTTGAACATAGAAGGAGTAAAGGATATCGTCCTTTCGGACGATGGGAAAAAACTTGCTCTCCTGAAAAAGGACAGTATCGATGTGTATGATTACGGCAGATGGAACAAACTTCACGAAATCAACCACCCAGAGGCCCTTCAGGTACTATGGAAATCGGATCATGAAGTAATTATCGCCGGTTCGGATTACACGGAGTTGTACAATCTTACTACCCGGGCAAAGCAGTTTATTACACTGTCACAACCCGGCGTCTACGGATTTTCCAAGGCCGATGACGCGGTACTGACAAAGTTGGATTCCCGCAGTTACAGTATGCCCCTCTCCGAAATATCCTGGCAGGCGGTAAATGAGTATAATCCGGCGGAAGAACAGGTAGCCGGTCCCGATTATCGGGTGTATATAGAAGACAAGGAATACGGTAATTATAAGAATATGATTATGGTCCGGGACCTGAAGGGCCTGACGACCGTTCCCCTGTTTCCCTTCAAAGAATATATCTATGAAAATTATCCGGAAAAAGAAGCACCATTGGATTTTACCTTTTTTAACCACGGTTCCCGCATCAGGCGGCGGGAGGTGGCCCTGGTTTTTAATGCCATCGATTCCACGGAAGGATTAACGGAAGTCTTGCAGGTGCTTTCCGATTACGGTATCCGCTGCACTTTTTTCTTAAACGGAGAGTTTATCCGCCGGTATCCGGAAGCCGTAAAGCAAATAGCCGAATCCGGTCATGAGGTGGGGTCACTTTTTTATGCGTATTTCAATATGACCGACGCGAGATTTCAAATCGACGAGGAGTTTATCAAAAAAGGATTGGCCCGCAATGAGGATGAGTATTTCTCTGTTTCGGCCAGAGAGCTTTCCCTTTTGTGGCACGCACCGTATTATTTTGTTAATTCCGAGATTATTAAAGCATCCAAAGACATGAACTATTCATATATCGGGCGGGATATCGATACCCTGGATTGGGTTTCAAAGAATGAGAAAAATATCAGCTCCGGTATATATTTCAATTCAGCAGACCTGGTGGAGCGCATTATCAAGATGAAAAAACCGGGTTCCATCATTCCCATCCGTTTGGGGGCATTAAAAGGAGGTAGGGACGATTACCTGTTCCAACGGCTGGACCTCATTATCAATGGACTGCTGAAACTGGGGTATAAAGTGGTTCCGGTCTCTACCCTCATGGAACATGCGAAATAAAAAAATATTTTAACTAAAATCTATTGAAAAAAATAGAGAAATTAGTAGATTTATACAGGGAGAGCCTTAAGTTAAAAATGGACGTTGTCGATATATTAAATGGCTGAAAAGCTTTTTGAGGGAGGATACAATATTTTGAACAAGATGGACCCCATTCACTCCTATAGAGAAACACAGATAAAAACGGCTACCCCGGGGAAACTGATTGTTATGCTCTACGATGGGGCGATTAAAAATATAAACCTGGCCTTGGAAAAAATCGAAAAAAAGCATCAAGCCTATGAACAAGTCAGCAACTTCATCATCCGCGCTCAGGATATTATCACCGAACTCATGGTTTCGATTAATTTTGAAAAAGGCGGGGAGATCGCCAAGAATCTGTTCAGTCTCTATATGTATATGAACCGCAAACTTCTGGACGCGAATATTAAAAAAGACCAAAAGGCGCTTGAAGAAGTCAAAAAACACCTTGTTGAACTCCGCTCCGCATGGGCTGAAATCGCGAACAAAGCGGGAACCGAACAGAATCAAAACAACACTTCCAGCATTAATATCGCAGGATAAAAAAGGTAGTTATTATACGGCCTATGGATACCGCTTCTCAAAAAATAATTCAAAGTCTGAAAAATGTCCTGCAGACAATCAATAAAAACATTTCCGATTATCTTACCCTTCTGAAAAAAGAACAACATGTCATTCGGCAAAGCGATCCTGATAATCTGGCCGTGTATATCGATATGGAACGGAGGTTTAATCATAGTATCGACTCCTGCAATAAATCGCTTGAAAGCTGGAAACGGAAGTACAACAGCGAAGTGAAAGGGCCGTGTCCTGAAATCGATGAACTTACCGCACGCCTGGAGCAGTTGAAACAACAGGCCCTGAAAGCCAATCGGTACAATAATGATCTGGTAAAAGACAGCTTAAAGAGCATAAAAAAAGAGTTGGATACTTTAACTTCCAAAACATTTCATGTAAGCTCACCATATAAAAAAATCGGTACTCCGAAATTTATAGATATTTCATCATGATTAACGCATTGTATTTACTTGATGGTTATAATCTCATTTACCAGGCGTATTATGCCTTTAAAAACAGGCCCCTGTTCAATCCGGAAGGCAGAAATTCCTCGGCGGTTTACGGGTTTTTTCGTTCCTTTTTTGCTTTGAAAAGAGCGCGTCACCCCTCACACCTGGCTGTGGTAATGGACTCAAAAGCCAAAACCTTTCGTCACCATGAATATCCCGCCTATAAAGCCCAGCGGGACGCCACCCCCGAAGAACTGCATCTTCAGATTGATGTGATCCGGCAGATCCTTGAGGCACTGGAGGTTCCGGTATTGAGTTGTGAGGGATTTGAGGCGGATGATATCATCGCCACCATTGCCGCTGAGTGTAAAAAGCAGAAACTGCAGTGTTTTATTGTATCCAAAGACAAGGATATCCTGCAGGTGGTGGGAGATAATGTCGCGGTGCTGCGCCAGCAAAAGGGCCGGGGTGATTATGAGGAATGGCGCAGGGACCAGGTGTTCGTACATCTCGGGGTGTATCCCGAACAGGTCAGGGATTTTCTGGCCCTGACAGGGGACCAGTCCGATAATATCCCCGGGGTGCAGGGTATCGGTCCCAAATCCGCCCAGAAATTGCTCTCACGTTTCAATGATTTTGAGCGAATTTATGAGAATATCGATGAGGTTACCCCTGAAACCCAACGTACGAAACTCCTTTCCTCAAAAAACGATGCCGTATTGAGTAAAAAACTGGTGACGCTGCGCACGGACGTGCCCGTAGATACCGATCTGACACATCTTGAACTTTCCCCTTTAAAACTTTCCCGGGCCATCCCCCTGTTTGCCAAAGAGGGGATGAAATCCCTGGTGCAGGAACTGGGGGGTGAGGTGGAAAAGGAACTCGATCTTTCCAGTACCAAAGCGGAAACATACCATACGGTGATCACGGAAGCGGATTTGGATTCCTGGATCGGGGAAGCAAAGGAGAAGGGGCTTTTTGCCTTTGATGTGGAAACGGACAGCAAGGATGATATGCTGGCAAATCCCATCGGTTTTTCCCTTTGTACAACACCGGACAAGGCCTGTTATATTCCCATTCGGGCTTCCGGGGTACAGGTGCTCGATGCGGAGTTGGTAAAAGCAAAACTGAAAGGGATTCTGGAAAATCCCGCGTATAAGGTGATCGGGCAGAATATCAAATACGATTACAAGGTGTTAAAGCGCTGGGGAGTTACCATCGCCAATATTTTTTTTGATACCATGATTGCGGCCTGGGTTTTGCAAAGCGGCGCCATGAGTGCCTACAGCATCGATAAATTGGCGGAAAAATATCTGAATCATAACACCATCAAATACTCCGATTTAATTGAAGCAAAAAGCGGGGAACTGCTTTCGGATATCGATATTACCAAAGCCACGGATTACGCGGCCGAAGATGCGGATATGACATTGAAACTCTACCTTCACCTAAAAGAGTTGTTAAAGCGGGAAGAACTGGAAAGGGTTTTTTATGATATTGAAGTGCCGCTGATAACAGTACTCGCGGAGATGGAGTTGACCGGCATACGGATTCTCCCCCAAAAACTAAAAGATTTAAGCGAACGCTATGGCGTAAAGATGGCAGCCCTCGAAAAAGAGGTGTATGCACTCTGCGGTAAGGAGTTCAATCTTAATTCCCCCAAACAGCTGCAGCAGATTCTGTTTGAAGATCGAAAATTAAAACCCGTAAAAAAAACCAAAACCGGTTATTCCACCGATACCCAGGTGCTGGAGATACTGGCGGCCACAACGGATGACGCGGTCCCCAAAATGATGCTGGAACATCGCTCAATGGCAAAATTAAAGAGCACCTACCTTGACACCCTGCCTGAACTTATTAACAGGGAGACCGGGAGGATCCATACCCGGTTTATGCAAACCGGCACCACAACCGGCCGTCTTTCCAGCAAGGATCCGAACCTGCAGAATATTCCCATAAGAGATGAGGAAGGCCGTAAAATACGGGAGGCATTTGTCCCGGCTGCGTCCTGTATTTTCCTCAGCGCGGATTATTCCCAGATTGAACTGGCAATACTGGCGCATATGGCGGATGATGAACTGTTGATCCGGGCATTCAACCAGGGAAGGGATGTGCATACCGAAACCGCGGCGGTAATCTTCAACCTTGAGCGGGACCAGGTAACCCCGGAACAGCGCCGCATCGGAAAAACCATAAATTTCGGGGTAATTTACGGGATGTCGTCATTCAGGCTTGCCAGGGACTTAAAGATAAGTAAGAAAGACGCGGATGATTTTTTAGAGTACTATTTTAAGCGATTCAGCGGGGTAAGGGCCTACAGAGAAGCTACTATTGCCGCCGCTGAAAAAAACGGGTATGTAAAAACCATCATGGGCAGGAAGCGTGAAGTGATTAATATCAACAGCAAAAACAGGATGGAAAAGATGGCCGCACAGCGTATCGCGGTGAATACCACCATCCAGGGGAGCGCCGCTGATATTGTAAAATGTGCCATGCGCGATATTACGGCAGAGCTCCTCAAAAACGGTTTGACCACTACGCTCCTTTTACAGGTTCATGATGAGTTGATTTTTGAGGTTCCGGAAAACGAGCTTGATCGGGCAAAACCGTATATCCGCCGGATTATGGAAAATATTATTGACCTGAAAGTAAAACTGAAGGTAAATATAGAGCTTGGAGAGAGCTGGGGGAATATCCATTAATCATGGTAATCGGGGTGACGGGCAGATACTGTGCGGGTAAAAATCTGGCGGCTGGGGTCCTCGGCAAGCGCGGTTTCGTCGTGGTGGATGTGGATAAAATCGGGCACCGT
The DNA here is from genome assembly GCA_964634205.1 of uncultured Spirochaetaceae bacterium. Classification (GTDB taxonomy): domain Bacteria; phylum Spirochaetota; class Spirochaetia; order SZUA-6; family RPPD01; genus JAFGGG01. The sequence continues at coordinate 33,891 of CAZWKE010000001.1, read as the reverse complement.
GTGCTTGAACAGGAGAAACAAAAGGTTATCGCGGAGTTTGGGGACACCATTCTGGATAACAATGGAGAGGTGGACCGGCGGAAACTGGGGAAACTTGTGTTTGCCGGTAAAAAAAACAGGTTGCGCCTGGAGGAAATCCTTCACCCGCTCATGAAGACACAGATTAACCGAATCCTCGAAAATAAAGCGCAAGATTATGTCCTTAACGCGGCCCTGCTTTTCAGGATGGACCTTCACTTATTGTGTGATTTTGTAATTGTAATTAAAGCGCCGTTCTTTGTTCGCCTGCAGCGGGCTTTGCGGCGGGACGGCTTAAGTATTCCCTCGTTACTGCAAAGATTTTTGGCCCAAAGACGAATCTTCCCTAAATTAAAGACCAAAGGGGTCGATATTTATTATGAATACAATAAAGGAAGCGCCGAGATGCTTGCCGTACGGATAACTGCAATCCTGCGGAAAAGAAAAACGGCGGAGGGTTAAACTATATGGATAATCAAAAATTGATTTGGATTGTGCTTTCGGTAACTATCGCCGCGATTATTGTTCTGTTGGGGGGGCTGGTACTATTGAAGGACCAAACGCTTGTCCCGCAACCCGATGAGGCAGGAGTGGGAAATACTCCGATGTCTCGCATTAACGCGGAAAGTTACGCCTTTGATTATACAAGAGAAAATTTCCCGTTAAGCGGGCTTGAGCCTACTCTGGAAGAAGATAATGTGACCACCGATGAGACTGCCACCGGGGAAGCCCAGGATACGGAGAAGCAGGAAAAGATTCAGGTAACGGCAGAGGAAAATAAACAGGAAAATACCAAACCAAAGACCGTGAAACCCAAGGCCACGGAAAAAAACGCCTCTTATTCCACCCGATCGGTCACTCCTCCCCATAAAACGCGGAATGTCATTGTGAAGGAATATTGGATACAGGCCGGCTCCTATAAAGACAGGAATAAGGCGGAACTTCTGAATGCCACCCTGACCGACAAAGGCCTGACCGGGAGAATAATGACCAGGGACGTAAAGGGCGATACTTTTTTCAGGGTTCGTATCGGTCCCTACAGTAATAAAAAAGAGGCGGAAAAGTTCTTGTCCTGGATAAAAGCGCTGAAAGGTCTGGAAAACAGCTATATTTCCGAAGTATCCGTAAAACGGAAAGCCGTAAACTAGAAAAAAACAACACGCTTCGTAACACTACAAAAAAACCTCTCTTCTGGCAAACTGCATTGAAATTCACTATAATAGAATCAATAACAGCATAACGGGGTTTTTATGCGGGCAAAGGAACAGCAGCTAAACCAGAAAGATATTGAATTAGAATTAAATGAAAACGCAATTGTCTTTCAAACCACGTTGGATATTCTTGCCCATGACTCAAGGAATTTGTTCACAAATATCTTTGCCTTACTGGCGGATCTTCCCCCGGATACGGTTTCCGAAGCCCTGAATAAAAATGTAAATGAATTGTATAATCTTATTTCCGAAGCCCTGGGATATGTCAGTTTTGAGAAGAGAATATTCTCCCTGGTAGATTTAATTGAATCCATTTCAATGGGAAAAAAGCGAATAGATTTTTCTTACCGCTCCCGCAGGCTGTTTTTTATTGAGACGGGAAGGGTCTTTAAGAACGTCCTTTCCAATATAATTGAAAATGCCTTAAAATACTCTGAACCGGAGAGCAAAGTCGTTATTCGCCTGCGGTATTTGGATGATCATATTCGGATTATGGTCTCTGATTCCGGAATAGGTATTTCTGACGAGGAAAAGTCCAGGATTTTTGAGCGTTCCTACAGGGCCGAATCGGCAAAACATATACAGGGTACGGGCAAGGGATTGTGGATTGTAAAAAATATTGTGAAAAAAGAAGGCGGCAGTATTGCGGTAGAGGACAATCCGGGGGGCGGGACGGTTATGATCGTAACCATTCCGGCTTTTCGTATCCGCCGTTTGGCCGACGGGTACCATATGCTTGAGGAATGGTACGGACTTTCCCGGGTAGATATCGAAAACAAGGCCAAAGTAATCAGAGGGATCCTTGAGTTGGAATTCCCCGATATCGATCAGGATATGGATTCTCTTGTATTTGCCAATCTGTTGGATCGGATGAGAACGGAGAACATACAGCAGGAAAACGGCAAGGTCTGGCGCAAGTTGAATAATTATAAATCAAAGAATCCAAAGGGAACATCTGTTCTTCTCGTTGACGATTCACTTTATGTACACTATAAAACCGCGCCTCTTTTGGCGGACAATGGATTTCATATCGCAGGGTATGCCCTGAACGGCAGGGACGCCGTCAATCAGTTCCGAGCCTTGAGGGCGCGGATACTCATACTCGATATTACAATGCCTGTTTTGTCCGGTATCGACGCTGCAAAAAAAATAATTGAAATTGATCCGCAGGTAAAAATTGTTTTTTCAACAGCATTGGGGCAGGACAAGTTGGTTCTCGATGAGTTGAGGGAAAATTTCAATACGGCAAACTATCGTGTCTGTACCAAGCCGTTTCATCCTGAAGAGCTTGTCGCGGCAATACACGCAGTTCTTAAAAATCGATCCCTTTGATGGCGGACCGGCCGGACTCATACGGATGCTTTACCTGTCTGCAGTCGGTGACCAGATCGGCTGCCTGAATCAGGCCGGGGGTTGCATCCCTGCCGGTAATGACAAGATGAACGTGCCGCGGTTTTCCTTTCAGCACGTTTAATATTTCATTTTCATCTATCAACTGTAAGGCAACGACATGGGTCAGTTCATCCAAAACAACCAGATCATAACGGCCCGAAGCTATTTTTTCCGCGGCAAACGAAAGCGCTTTTTGTGCCTGCTTTTGATGTTTTTCCCGGTTGCGGGGGGATCGGACAAAGCCGAGCCCCAGCGTATGAATTTCTACATCCGGAAAATAGTTTTGCACAGCCAGCTGTTCACCGCATACAACCTTCTCGTGTTTGATGAATTGGATAATGCACACTTTTAAGTGGTGTCCGGCCGCCCGCAGTGCGGTTCCCAGGGCAGCACTGGTTTTACCCTTTCCATTGCCGGTAAAGACAATAATGATTCCCGGTTCCATATTACGGTAACGAAGCGGAGTTTTGCAGTGAAAGATCCGTCGGAGACAACTGCAGCGCCCTTCCCCTTTTTGATTGTGCGTAGAGCGACCTGCCCGAAAGAACAAGAGGCGTCAGGGGATTTACCTCCTCCTGCGAGGCGTTTAACAGTTTTAGGTTGCGATCGAACTTCCCGATATAATAGGAGTTGCCCATTTTTACCACCGTATAGATATTGTTTCCGCTGATGATTACAATCGCCCTGCCAAAGACCTGTTCTTTGCTGCGTATGGTTTCTTTTAATGATAACGGATCAAGCAGCAGTAGATAATTCTCCCCGCCGCCCCCGGGGGATGCCACCACCAGAATGCCGTCGGCAAAGACATAGAACTTCCGTTCTTTAATATTAAGGCTGTCGGAACGGGCCATGAGGCTGTTTGTCTTGAAATCCAGCAGCACCAATTCTCCTTTTGCGTCTTCCGCCCCGTCTGCAATCTTTAAAAACAGGGCCTTGCCTGTCCCGGTGTCCGGAACCGTGTTTGTGCTTGCCTGGCGGTCGGTGGACTTATTTTCAGCAGGCAGGCTGCGCTCATCGGTGACGATATCCTCCCTGGTCTTTTTCACATCCTCCTGTTTCTTTTTGATTTCCTCTTCCCTCCGGGTGATGTCCTGCTCTCTTTGCTTTATGTCGGCCTCTCTTTTTTTGATATCCGCTTCCTTTTCCTTTATCTGGGAGTCGGTTAAAGTCCCGTTTTTTTTGTCTTCCGCAAGTTTACGCTTGTCTTCTTCAAGCTTTTGTTTGTCTTCCTGTAGTTTTGCCTTGTCTTCCGCGAGTTTTTTTTCAGCCTGTTCCAATCCCTTTTCCTGGACCTCTACCATGTCTTTTCTGTCTTCAACACCCTTGTCCTCACGTTTTTTCAAATCCTGGATGACCTTTTCATTGGTAAGTTCGCCGGTGTCCAGTGAGTTAAGATTACCGTTTTGCATATCCTGGTTCAAGGGGATCAGTACCTTGGTTTTTCCCGGCCATTCTCTGTAGGTTACGGCAAGCCCGGCGTCGGAATGTTTAATATGTTTGAGCACGATGTTTTTATACCGTCGGCTGAAGTAGGAAATATTTCCTCTAAAGGTCGCATTATAGTAAGTGATAAATTTTGCGATCGTAAGGGCATCGTTATAGGAATACCCATAAGCCTTTTCCAGAAAACCGGCCAGGATAACACGCAGGTTTTTTACATTATCCAAAAACGCGCCGGGTTCAATAACGAATATATCCGCGTCCAGTTTATCCGAAGTATCCGACGGATCATAGGCGTGAATTATTGCGTACAGCGCGTTATAGGTGGAGCGGGAATAGGTCTTGGTAATATTACCGCCAAGGAACGCTCCTATATTGCGTATTTCTTCCAGGGTGTAATAATAGAGGTAAGGGCCGCTGTATCCGACAAAGTCAATTTGCTTGCCCTTGGAAATTTCAGTTTGATCAACCTTCAGCTGGCACCAGGAGTATACGGCCAGCAGGAAAAACAGGCAGATGATAAAATATTTTTTCATTGCACACCCTCCTTGTTTATTGTAATTTTTCTAAGGTGTATACGGCCTGCTGTTTTACATTATCAAGATAATTACCGCCTGTAATAGCGAGCAGTGCCTTTATGCCTTCCCGCGGGAGTGCTCCCTGGTAACGGGCAATGCTTCCCATTGCACGTATTACCTCCCGGGCCAGGCTGTTGTTCGGCGTGTTTCGACCGGCTGAAAAAACCAGTGAGGCCATAATCCTGACCGCCGCACCCCGCGGATCACTTTGCAGCATCCCCAGGCAATGAACGGCCGTGGTTTTCATGCTGATATCCCGGTCGTCCCGCATAATCCGCAGCAGGAGGTTCCGGGAATAGAATCCGCCGATTAAGGTATAAAGCCGGCAGGCCCGTTCACGTATTTTTGAATATCCGGCTGTGGGATAATGAAATCCCTTTTCATATTCTACTATGTTTTTTCCCGCTACCAACCCAAGAAGATAGAACAAATACTCCTTTGCGGAATAAATGGTGGAATGTCTGTACCGTTCCTCGGCCGCAGTGAGTCCCTTTTCAATGAGATGCGGGTTGTTTGACAGCAGCAGGTTTTTAAAATACAGAAAATCCGGATTACCGGCATACTGTTTGTTTATATCATAGGATTGTTTTTTTCTCGAAGAGCTGCCCGAATGCAGGGAATCGTGTCCGTACAACGGCCAGGCGCTTTGCTGGGATTTCTCCGCCTGAAAAGCATAAACCAACCAGTCACTCGATCCCGCATAGAGCATACCCTGTGGCGAGAGAACGGGATGCGTTAATTCACCTTTTACCGGGAGAGACCAGAGTACCGCACCGCCGGGAGAGAGCGCATATAAAAAATTATTGTCGGTAGCGACATATATCGTACCGCTCTGTCCCAGTGCGGGTGAACGTGATATCCGTTTTCCCAGACGGACCGACCATAGGATCTTGCCTTCAGGGCTTATACAGAAAACGCGGCCGTCCGCAAGGGTTCCATAGATGTTGCCGCTTTTATCGAGTACGGAATAGAGTACCGGTGAATCAAATAATGCCCTCCAGAATACCGTACCGTCAGTATCCACGGCATAAAGCAGTCCGGCATCGGTTCCCACAAGCACGGTACCGTTTGCGCTTATAGCCGGACTGTCCGGTTCCCCTATGAGTGACAGCCGCCATTTGGTTTCACCCCACGGATACAGGGCCAGCAATTCGGCCCCGGCAAGCGGAACATAAATCGTACCGTCAACATCGGTAACAGGGCTGTCAGCCGGAGGTAGGCTTAGACTTTTCTTCCACCGGAGCAGTCCCGTATGTGATAGTGCAAACAAATCACCATTTTGGGTGGTAAACAGGACGGTACCGTCACGAAACAGGGCCGGTGCATACTTTATCTCCGCTTTTGTATCAAATTGCCAGATTGTTTTTCCGTAAGGATTTATTGCCAGAATAATTCCCGTTTTTAATCCCACGTAGATGCTTCCGTCATACCCTACGGAAAAGCAATCACTGACGCGTTTTTCCAGATAGAGGCGCCAAAGCCTTTTCCCGTCCGGATTGAGCGCATAGAGGTATCGGTCCTCCGCAATCACATAGATTACGCCGTTCTGCCCGACCGCAGGCGCGGACCGGACTCTTCCCCCCGTAATAAAGCGCCAGTGTTGTTCTCCCTGCGGGGTAAGAAAGGAGGTACACAGGAGATAAGCACCGAACAGAGTTACCGGCAGTAGAAACAGCTTTTTCATACTGGTATTAATTTTATCATGTTTTTGCAATATCGCAAATAATTATAAGGTGGGTTTTATGGAAATAAAAAAGGGCCGTTTATTCAGAGAAAACGGCCCTTTTTTTTATTCAACAATTATAGCTTCCGCCGGACAGTCATCAGCAGCTTCGCTAACAGCGGATTCCTGGTCTGCAGGAACGTCCGCTTTTGTTACCTTCGCTACGTCATCAGCCATGGTGAATATTTCCGGAAGGCTGTCTGTACACAGGGCGCATCCCGTGCATAAATCAGCATCTATTCTGACCTTCATTAGATACTCCTTTGTAAAGATTGGTATAGCCCTAAATTAATAAAAAAAGCATGTTTTTGCAAGTAGAAGTGACATGTTTTACAGGAATTTTAAGTTTAAGATGGAAAAACCAACAAGGTTCGCAGCACTACAAAAAAACTTCAAAAAAGGAGTTGACATAATTAAAAATATAGCTATCTTTGCAGAAGGAACTTTTTTACCAAAAACAAGGAGGAATGTGAATGATTGCACTTATAATAGGTTTAATTTTTATTGCAGTGGCAGTGTGGACTGTATTACCGGCGAATATACTTTATGGACAGGACTGGTGGCCTTATGTGCTCAGTTTTCTTAAAGGCGGAGTACCGATTTTAGCGCTTTTAATAGGAATCATTGCATTTTTTATTGGAATAGCCGACATCAAAGATAAAATTGAAGCCAAAAAAGAAGAGAAAAGCGCGGGCAAAGAGGAATAAAAACAGCTTGACATAATTTGGGTAATATGTAAGTATGTGAGTTCCTTACATAAATTCAAATTAAAGGTATCGTTTGTATGAAGACTATTTTTGCAAAAAAGAGGGATATTACTCAGAAATGGTATATTGTGGATGCCGAGGGGAAAACACTCGGCAGACTCGCAGCCGGAGTGGTTCCTATATTACGGGGTAAACATAAAGCGATTTATTCACCGCATATGGAAGTTGGTGATAAAATCGTCATTATAAATGCCGATAAGATTCAGGTAACCGGTAAGAAAACTCAGCAAAAAATGTATTACCGGCATTCCGGATATCCCGGCGGGTTAAAGTCTGAGAATCTGGCAAAGAAAATACAGAAAAAACCCACATTTCCGCTGGAACATGCTATCAAGGGAATGTTGCCCAGAGGACGAATGGGAAGAAAACTGTTTAAAAATGTAAAGGTATACGCTGGAGCGGAACATCCGCATCAGGCCCAAAATCCTGAAAAACTGGACGTGTAGGAGATAACAGTTGGCAAAGAATTTAAGTATTGCAACGGGAAGAAGAAAAACATCGGTGGCTCGGGTGTTCGTAAGAAAAGGTACGGGCGAAATAACGGTAAACGGGAAAAAGCTCAATGAATATTTCCCCGTTTCCTGGCATCAGATAATCGTAAAGCAGCCACTGCAGATTACGGATAATGTGACCAATTATGATCTGTTAGTTACCGTAACAGGCGGCGGCGTTTCAAGCCAGGCCGGTGCCGTCCGGCATGGTATTGCCAGGGGTCTGGTAAAGGCGGATCAAAGCAATATGTCGTCTCTGAAGTCTAACGGGCTATTGACCCGTGACCCGCGTATGGTTGAGCGTAAGAAATATGGCAGAAGAGGCGCCCGTAGAAGATTTCAATTCTCGAAACGTTAAATATACCATAACCGCAATAATTAAAAAAACGGGGCGTATTAAAAAAAGTAGAATTACCTTTCAAAATTACCCTGACATAATTCTGTTAAGTGAAATAATAGAAAAGAGGATGCTTATATCCGGGCTGACCTTGAGCCTTCCTGAGATACTCGAACTGGAGGCGTTGTCCCGGATAACCGAGATACGGGAGCGGGCATTTGTTCTGCTCGCCGGGAGGCCGCATTCCCGCCTGCAGTTAAAACTGAAGCTGTTGAAAAAAGGATTTCAGGAAGATGATATTTCCCGTGTTATTGATGATTTAAGTGAGCGGGGGTACCTGGATGACGCCGCGTTCGCCAGGTTGTGGTTGTCTTCCCTGATCAAGAAAGGGAATAAAGGCAGGTTCGCCCTGTTAAGAGATTTGGCCCGTGCGGGCATAGACAGGCAAATCGCGCAGGCGGCACTGCGGGAATATAGTGAAGAGCAGGAATATAATGCTATTCTGGATTTGGTTGCGAAAAACCGAAACATAGACCGGATCAAATTGATGCGGCGGCTGCATGCCCGGGGATTTCCCCTCAAGCTGATTCGTAAAGCCTTAAATCAGGAATAGCGTCCGCCTGGAATCAACCGGAGGGATCGAAGTGAAGGTTTTCTACCGATGGGGGAATAAACCCAAAAAAGACGGAGAGGCAGTACCGGGCGATATCGAATATTTTCGGGACACAATCCATGATTACGGAATCTGAAGAAGCCACAATACCCTGAAACGTTTTCAGCGCATAATCAGCGGAATGAAGGAGGGTGATTTCAAAAGGCATGGGTAGAACCGCATTAAATGTAGTACGGAGATTATCAGCCATCATTTTGGAAAAAGATATGGGAGAATCCATTACGATACTTAAGTTTTGGGGCTGTAAGTCAAGCAGCGCCTTTCCCAGGGTAGTGACGGCATGTTCGGTTACCTGGCTCTGTCGGTAACTTCCGTGGGTGGAGGAGCTGTCACGGATGACGCCGTCATCCGCCAAAAAAAGAAGCTGCCCTTTCAAATAACTTTCGATGGTAATTAAGACATTATACCAATCTATTCCCAGCGATTTGTTTCTTACTGCTTTTGCCCCGATAAGTTTTTTTTTACGAGTTATACTTTGATTTTGGGTTACAATACCCCTGAGTAAACAGTTGCGTTGGATTTTTGAAAGACGATAGTGGTCCCCGATGAGTTTCAGTGCCGATTTATCCGAATATTCCCTGTTTTTCAGGTATCTATAATCGGTAACAGCATCTTTAAATCCCGTATTATACGTTGACATAGCAAATAAAAGTATTATAATTTTACTTAATTGAAGAATTTTATAAATGTTAGTTTTTTTAAGGATATCATAAATGGCAAAGAATGGAAAGAAAATAAGAATATTTTCTGCACTCGAAGTAGCGAATATCTGTGGTGTAGTCAATCAGACGGCGATTAATTGGATTAAAAACGGTCATTTAAAAGCCTTTGTTACCCCCGGGGGGCAATACCGGGTGTACGCTGACGATTTGATAGATTTCTTAAGCTCACGCGGGATGAGGATCCCGGATGAACTCGAACATCTTGATGAAGAAAAGCTTGCCTGGGATATTTTTCTGGTGGTTGATGATGATGAAGACATTAATGGATTACTGAAACGCTATCTGTTAAAAAAATTTCCCGACTTTACGGTTTTGCAGGCATATGACGGATTTGAAGCGGGCAAGCTTATATCCGAGTATTCTCCCGGTATCATTATTCTGGATATCAATCTCCCCGGTATCGACGGGCACAAGCTATGCCAAAAATTAAAAGAAAACGGCGGGACCCAAAGTCCGGCAGTTATCGCTATTACCGGCATGAACGATCCGCATGAAGAAGAATCCATGATACGTAATGGGGCCGACGCCTTTTTTGCCAAACCACTGGATTTAAACGCCCTGAAAATAAAGATAGATGATTTATTAGCAAAATATCGGGGAGAAAATGGATAAAAAGTCTCAGGCCCTTATTCTCATTGTCGAAGATGAAGATTCAATCAGACTGACCCTGCGTGATTTTCTTAAACAAAAGGGCTACCAGGTAATTGTTGCGTCTGACGGGGTTGGGGCTTTAAAGCAGCTGCTTGACAATAATGTGGATCTTATTGTAACGGATTACCGGATGGATATTTTAGGCGGCGATTACTGGATCCGCCTGCTAAAAAAATACTGTTCCGATAAGAAAATCATTATTACAAGCGGTTTTTTACAGCCCAATATCCATATTCCTTTCAAGGTATTCTATAAACCTTTTGATTACGCTGAATTGGAAAAAGAAATCGCCGGTGCACTTGAATAAGGCAAGTAAGGTAATGGACCAGATACAACAGTCCGCTTTTACGGCAAGGGTACACGGAGTTGTTCAGGGAGTGGGATTCCGGTATTCAACCCGGGAGCGAGCCAGACGCCTGGGGATAAGCGGCTATGTGCGGAACATGTATGACGGTACCGTGGAGGTCATGGCTGAGGGAGACGCAAGGAAGTTGGCGTCGCTTCTGGCCTGGCTGAAGACAGGTCCGCCCGGAGCCTATGTAGAACGGGTAGACTCTCACCCGGTAACTTTTCGGGGTATTTACAAAAATTTCAATATCGAATTTTAAGGTAGATTTCACGGTGAACGGAAAAATTCAGGAGTATCCTGTCGTTGGAAAAAAGCTTGTGCCTCTTCTGCGGGAACTAATCCGCAACAAATGCGTGAATGACGGTACCCCCGATTCAGGGTGGGAAATACGTTCCGCGGAAACCCTAAAAAAATTTTTTTCTAGCTATGGAATAAAAACCACAATACTGCAATCACGGAAAGGGCGTGCCAACCTGTTGCTGCGCATACCCGGTACGGATCCCAAAGCACCCTCACTCGCTTATATGGGGCACCTGGATGTGGTTCCGGCAAACAGGGAACAGTGGAGCTGTGATCCGTTTTCCGGTGATCTGCGCGGCGGATTTGTCTGGGGCAGGGGGGCCGTTGATATGCTGAACATAACCGCCTCCCAGGCCGTGGCGGCAGCCGAACTGATTAAGAAGAACGGACGTTTTGCCGGAGATTTCATCTATCTCGCCGTTGCTGACGAGGAGGCCTCCGGACGATTGGGTGCCCGTTGGTTGGTGGAAAAATACTGGGACAAGGTCAAAGCAGATTATATGATCACCGAGTTGGGCGGATTTTTCATTCATAATAAAAAAGGAAGCGGAATCACGGTATCACGCGGTGAAAAAGGGATTGTCTGGGCCCGGTTAAAAACAAAAGGTACTGCGGGTCACGGAAGCCTGCCCTACCATGCCGATAATGCCGCGATCAAGATCGCGGAGGCGGTGGGAAGGATTGCCCGATATAAAACGGGGGTGCAGTTCTGTAATGAGTACGTGGAAATGGTACGTGCCCTGGCGGCAAATACACGGCATTTCCGCAGGCTTACAAAAAAAGGGGCCTTACAAAAGACCCTGCAAGCCGAGTATAACAGGGCACCGGGATTGGCAAGATTTTTACACGCGGCCAGCCGCATGACTATAAGCCCTAATATTATAAAATCAGGAACTAAAACCAATGTCATTCCGGATAGCGGGATGATTGAGCTTGATATTCGTATTTTGCCCGGTCAAACGGTCGAGGATGTCATCAAAGAATTGGAACACCTGCTGGGACCGTTGAAGGAATATTTCAGTATTGAGATTACCGAGTATTTTCCCGCCAATGTTTCATCCACGGATACGCCGCTTTTTCAGGCGACAAAAGAAATCGTATCGCCCGTGTATCCCACTGCTTATTATGTTCCCATGTTTATCGGCAGTGTAACGGACGGAAGATTCTGGCGAAACAAGGGGACGGTGGTCTACGGCTTTTCCCTGTTTGATGAAGAATTTTCCATAGACGATTACGCCGGTATGTTTCACGGCAAGGACGAGAGAGTATCATTGAAAAGCCTGGAGTTGGCATATAACTATTTCTATAAATTACCTGAAGTTTTTTTCTTAAAAACAAGAAATTTACTCTAATCCGCACCGATATTATTGATGCATGACCAAAAAGAAATTCAACGATAAACTTACGGCATACGCGGACCTGTTGCTTTCCCTGGGAGTAAATATCAAGCCGGGTGAGCATTGTCTGATCCAGGCTTTTACCGTCCATAGAGAGCTTGCCCTGGCCTGTGCCCGGGCCGCTTATGCCAAAGGCGCGGCTTATGTACATATTCTATACATGGATGAGCAACTGGAATCCATCCGCCTTGAGTTTGCGTCTGATGCCGGCCTGGTGTATTTCCCCGGCAGTGTGATCAAAGCCTATGAAGAGGTTATAGAGCGAAACGGGGTATTTCTGTCTCTTACCGGCAGGGAAAATCTGAAGGTGTATGAAAATATTGATACGGGACGCAGTAATGCAATGCTTTTGGCGCGCGCCGAGAGCCTATATTTTTTTCATGAAAAAGTACGCTCGAACGGCATCAGGTGGTGTGTGGCCGCTTCAGCCACAGCGGCCACAGCCCGGAAAATATTCCCGCGGCTCTCAAAGGAGCAGGCCGTGCAAAAACTCTGGCACGAGTATTTTGCCATCTGCCGGATTAATACTCCTGACCCGATTTCGGCCTGGCGGGACCATCTGAACAAACTCGACCGCATCAAGCAGAAACTCAATAATCTCGGGATTACCGAATTGATTTTTCAGGGTCCGCACGCGGATTTACGCATCGGTCTTGCTCCGCAGGCACGTTGGCAGGGCGGGCAGTCGCTTTGTCGAACAGGTGATTATTTTGTGCCGAACATCCCCACCGAAGAAGTGTTTTCAGCCCCGGATTTTCACAGGGTAAACGGGTGGGTTGAATGCAGCCGCCCGCTGGTGTATCGTAATTTTTACATTAACCGGATACGCCTGGAGTTTACAGAAGGAAAACTGACGCAGATTACCGGCAGTCGGGGCATAGAGGAACTGAAAGCATATCTTTCCGCTGCGCCGGAAAACATGCGTCTCGGAGAGGTCGCCCTGGTGGAATCAAGTTCACCGGTGTATACGAGCGGTCATATCTTCCATAATCTGCTTTATGATGAGAATGCGGCCAGTCATATCGCATTCGGTTCCGCCTATAGTGAATGCTTTTCCGGAATCGAGCGTTACGGCACAGGGGAAAAAGAACGGGCCGGTTTCAACATGAGCAAAATTCATATCGACCTTTTAATCGGTTCCCCACAGCTTGACGTTTCCGCGCGGCTTTCTTCCGG
>CAZWKE010000001.1:4238-20566 GCA_964634205.1 uncultured Spirochaetaceae bacterium | reverse complement strand
CTTGACAAAGGCGTAATTATATTCCATGAGTATATATAATGAAACAAAGAATCGATGAGTTGGTAGATAAGATTATCATTTCATACAAGAAGATCGGGGGGATCAACCATATCCGGGGTCCCAATCTTCCCTCGCAAAAAAGTATAATCAGGATAGTCAATGAGTTTCAGTCGTTGGTATTCCCCGGATATCGGGAGGAAGAGGAGATAGACCAACTCAATATCAAGTATGTTGTCGGGGAAAAGATAACCAATATTATCCGCAGCCTTGTCCCCGAAGTGGGAAAAAGTGTGCAGTACCAAAATAAACTGACGGGCAAAGAATCACACGAGGTGAAGGAAAACGCGGAAAAGATCGTCTGCGGGGTGGTGAGTACCATCCCCGAATTACGGCGCTTAATAAAACTGGATGTGGAGGCTGCATTCCAGGGAGATCCCGCGGCGAAATCGCATGAAGAGGTTATTCTCTCTTATCCCTGCCTGGATGCCATTCTGGTCCATCGTTTGGCGCATGAGTTGTGGATCCGCCATGTTCCCCTTATTCCGCGCATGATGAGTGAGTATATTCATAGTAAAACAGGAATTGATATCCATCCGGGGGCCACTATCGGCGAATACTTTTTTATCGATCATGGTACGGGTGTCGTAATCGGTGAGACAACCAGGATCGGCAATCATGTAAAACTATACCAGGGAGTAACCCTGGGGGCGTTGAGTGTTAAAAAAGAAGAGGGAGAGAAAAAAAGGCATCCGACGATTGAGGATCATGTTACAATCTATTCCGGGGCCACCATCCTGGGCGGCAGTACTGTTATCGGAGAAGGATCGATTATCGGCGGAAACGTTTGGATTCTGTCTTCGGTCCCACCGCGCAGTAGGATATATTATCAACCGGAACAGTATGTGTTTAAAACAGAGCAGACGCATGGCCCTGATTTTCAAATCTAAAAGGATTTCCGCGATCGCCTTATCGTTTTCGGTATGGATCAGGAATTACTTCGTCAATTACATGAATTTTGTGCACCACGCTGTAATCGTTTTAAATATATAGAGTCCTACCTGCTCAGCCGCCGCATCCCGTTTAAAGTGAGTTCCCTGGCGGATTCCAGGTTTTTTATTATAAACTTTGACGCAAACGGTTTCAGGAATCCTGAGTATTTCATAAAAGTACTTATTGCCCATTATGACCGAAAGAAAAATACCCCCGGAGCAAACGATAACAGTGCCGCGGTTTTTCAGCTTTTGTGGCTGGCCGGATTCCTTCATTCCGGCAACAGTATGCAGTCAAACCTACAGATTGTTTTAAGTGATCATGAGGAAGCCGCGGAATCAAGGGATGTGAAGGCACAGGGTACCTATAAGTTGGGGATGGCGCTGCAACAACTGAAGATAAATAATTGTGTGTTTTTTAATTTTGATATGTGCGGAGTTGGAGACACGCTGATCTTAAGTGAGGCCAGCGAGAAACTCCTGGAAAGCCGGAAGAAAACCCATACCGAGGTGTACGCAAAACTGCGGTTGCTCAGGACCTACGCGGTTGATCTGCTTGAAACGATAAAAAACGGAAAATACTTTTCATTACGGACCCCATTTTCCGACAACCTGGGATTGGTACTGCAGGGATACCCCGCCATGCAGATCTGTGTTCTGCCTTATGAGGAGGCGCTCCGTTACAGAACCGGTCTGGAAAACTTAAAACGCGGTGTGCAAAGTATGAGTGGGAAGATAGACGGGATACGTTCACACAGTATACGGCAAAAGTACGCCGCAATCCAGCCGCTTACCTGGCGGTTGCGGCATACCCCCCATGACACCGTAGAAAAGCTTTCCCCGGAAGCGTTTCGGCTGATGCAAATTCTTCTTAAAAAACTGGTGTATCTGCAAATCCCGCTGCAGTATAAATAAAAATTAAAATATTATTGATTTTGGAATTATCATCCACTAAACTTGCTATAGTATTTTGCTTACGGTTATTTAAAAGTATGAAACCACGAAAAAAATTAGTTATTTGCCTGGCTTTTTTGGCTTTCTCCTCATGGATTCTTAGTGCCGATGACCGGCTTAAGACCATAGATGATGAGGTAACCCTGCAGTTTTCCATTTTGGAAAGCGCTTTGCAGGAAGGCGCCTATATTACCGGCAATCTAGAGCAGCTGGGATTCAAGAAATATGACGGAATGAAGCTGCCCAGGGAAAAAGATCTAAAGCAGCGAATGTATACATTCAGGGCTGTGTTTTTCCTGGATACCGCGGTAAAGGGACATGATCTATCGGTTCACCTGGGCCCTGCCGATTATCCCTTACACCTGTATCTCAATGGGACCAAGATCTATGTTTGGGGAAGGTACGGGAAACATTACAACTCAACCGCGTATAACTCTCCGAACATCTATCTTCCGGAAAAGCTTCTGCACTATGGTACGGAAAAAAACGAAATAGCCATTCAGATATTTCCCAGATATGAAGTACGGCCGTTGGGAACTGTTACAATTTTAGCGTTCACGAAAGGTGCCGCGCAGGCGTTTTTCAGGGACCTGCTTAACATTCATCTGATACAGGGGGCGTGCCTGATTGCCTTTATCCTGTTTCTCTATTTTTTATTTCTCTTTATTTCGCACGGCAGCAGGGACCTGCGCTACCTGTTTTTCTCACTTACCTGCCTGTTTTTCCTTATCAGTTATTTTAATATCAGTTATTCGAATGATATGGTAAACGAGGTGCTTAATGAAAAGATCTCAAGAATCGGTTTCCCGTTGACCACGGTATTTCTCTCCCTGTTTATTATTGAATACACGGGGTTTTTGAAAAAGCGAAAATTTTTTAAGCGGCTGATTAAAGTCATTATCGCGATACCCGCGGTTATTATGTCGTTTCTTTTCCTGTTCAAGGACTCCAAACAGGCAATACACAAACAGTTTGATTCGGTAATGGTATATTTTCTGCTGCCGCTGCTGGTGTTTACTTTTTCTGTGATCACCTGGTATGTTATTGTTTCGATAAAAAGTCGAAGGGGTTTCAGCCCCCTGGTTGTCTGGTTCGGATTTATTGCCATCATTATAACAAGCATCACCGATATCATATATGTGATGGCGCTTGTTGCCCCGTATGCCTGGGTAATTCCCTACGGATATGTGTTCATGGTATTGTGTATATTTTTTACCCTGTCGATTGAACAGTCGCTGGTACACAAAAAATCGGAAGACACCCTGATAGAGTTGGAGAAGAAAAATTCCTCCCTAAAGAAAGTAATGGATAATATTTCCTACGTTGCCGGTAATTTGGTTGAGTCGAGTACCCGGCTTGAAAGCAATATCGGTAAGTCCGTCGAGGTAATAGAAAAGAATCGGGAGACGAACAAGCAGATGCTTGAGAGCATCATCAACCAGTTCGACTCGATTGAGGCCATGCTGCTTCAGGTGGCTGACAGAATTACCACCTCCAGTGAGCGTATCCCGCAGGCCATTACCCGGCAGACCAGTGCGGTCGGTGACGTCAACAACATCATGTCCAAAATGAAAAGTGATATCGAATCCACCTCGGTTTCCTCCATCGAATCAAGTGAAACCGCCAACAAGCTCGCCAACATTGCGGATGAGAGTTCTAAAATCGTTACCGAATCAAAACGAACAATCAGCAAGATATCAGAGTATTCCGATTTTATTAATCAGGTGATGTCTGCTATTGAGGATATTACCGAAAAAACCAGCCTTTTATCCATAAACGCCTCTATAGAAGCCGCAAACAGCGGAATCGTCGGTAAGGGTTTTTCGGTGATTGCCAGTGAAATCCGCAACCTTGCCGCAAAGTCAAAAAAGAACCTGGAATCAAGTTTTGAAAATCTCAATAATATGAAAGCGATAATCGAAAAAAGCAATATGATGGCGGATGAGGTGTATACCAGGCTTTTTAATATAATTGATGAATCCAAGCGATCGGCGGTAAAGATCAATGACATCACCGCCATGATCGAGGAGCAGAAAACACAGTCGGCCACCATTCTTCAGGCAGTGGAAATGCTCCTGAATGATACCTCCCAGATAAACATGCTGTGTGAGCAGGAACAGCAGGATGATGAAAAAATAAAAACCACATTATTGGATTTCAAAAATTCATTTGAGGGAATAACAGGGTTACTGCGTGAGCAGGAACAAAAGGAGATGGAATTACACGCATCCATCAATTCCATTCGTGAGGTAATGTCCGAGAATCTGAAAAATGTGGATATCTTAAACAGCAGTCTGCAAACCTGACCCGCCGTCAGCTGTAATTCTAATTGTAAACATTTAGAATCGCCGGGCCGTCAACTGCTTTCCAGGTCGAATTTTGCCTTGTTGAGTTTTTCCAAAAACGTTCCGCTTTTGAACTTTTTTATCCAGCTCTTTAAAATAATATATCCGCCGAACCGTAATAAATAATTTCTAAAATAGAGCTTTTTCCATTTAAGGAATGCATTGATAATATATCTTACCCTGAAGGTGATAATGGTAAGCGCTGAGGAAAAAACGATAAGCGGAAAGTGGAGCAGGATATTCTTTGTAATATGCCAGAAGTTATGGAACCGGTAGAATTTCCCCATTATTTCTTTAAACACCGCCTGCTGCATCACCTCCGGCGGAACGCCGTTGTCCGGCTCAAAAAGCGGAAACTGCCCGTCATAATATTCCCACCCGATCCTCTCCAATGGATACAACCTTCCTTCACGGGCCAGTCGCGCGCGAAGTTCGGTCCCCGGTAAAGGAATCGTTTGCACTACCTGTAGGGTGTCAATCTTTGATTTCTTTATGAAAGTACGAAACCGCTGTATTCTCTCTTTTATCGGCAGATTGATTTTATGTTTTTCTTTTTGCGGATATCCAAAGATAAACATGCCATGGATAAACATTCCGTGATCGTGATATGCTTTTGTCCATTTCAGGAGGTCCTTGGACCGGTACCCCTTGTTCATGTTCAGCAATTCTTCATCAATCGGCGATTCGTAGCCGATGCAGACCATGTAAAAGTTCGCCCTCTTCATCGCGGCCAGCAGTTCGGGATACCGCGCATCGGTTATCCTGGTTTGGATGGTAAAAAGAAGGCGCTTGCCGATTTTTTTCTGGTAATCCGCCAACAGATCACAGAATTCAATCGCCTGTGCGCGATTGGAGGCAAAATGGTCACTTGTCTCAAAAAACCTGCGCGCATTTCGTGTTTCAACAAGGTGCTTTACCTGGTTCAGAAGCCATTGCGGACTGCTGCACCTGGCCCTTTCTTTGACCGCACAGAATTCGCATTTCATATTGCAACCGCGGATGCGGTTTATGGGATAATATTTGATTTTTGCGTACAGAAGAAGGTTAAAGTCCGGGTAGGGCATGCTTTCAAAATCTTCTATCAGGGGTCGTTCGGGGGTTTTGTGCATGTTCCCGTTGTGAAGGTAGGCGATACCCTGTATAGGCGTCAGTTCCGTCCCCTTTTCCCAGGCTGCAAGCAGCTCTGTTATGGTAATCTCACCTTCGCCGAATACGGCCACATCCACATTGTTGTGTAGTGCCTCTTCGGGCAAATTTTCTATATGTTTCCCTCCCGCAACAGTTTTACAGCCGAAAGACTGATACAGTGCCGCCAGTTTATATAATCGCGGTACCGAGCTGGTAATTGAACCGTAAAAGCCCACAACATCCGCCGGCCGTTCCTTTTGCAATGCGTGGTGATCGGGATGTCCTTCGTTATCTTTGGGACAAAGTTTGCTTCTGCAATTGTTCTCGTCTATTACTTCCACGTCCCAGTTTTCCAGTTGGTCGGCGAAAGTGGCCACAGCCAGAGGCCCTACCGAGGTTGTTTCTCTGGCCGTGAAACTATATATATTAAAATTCGGGAATGCCGGAATTATTATTCTTAATCTATATTTTTTCTTATTATGCATATTGTACTCCATTCTCTTATTATACTGATACAAAGGCAATATGACTATAACATTGAAGAGAAATTCATGTTATTTTAGGTCTGATTGACAGTATAAGGAAAAAGTTTTACCCTGTTTGCGGAAAAGATGCGGACAAAACCTGTTCTGAAACGAATATTACGCTTTCTTGGCCCGGGTTTTCTGGTAACCGTCGGATTTATCGATCCGGGAAACTGGGCCACGAATATAGAGGGCGGATCGCGTTTCGGATATGAGTTGTTATGGGTGATAACCTTAAGTACGCTCATGCTGATTGTTATCCAGAACATGGCGGCCAAGCTGGGTATTGCCACGGGTAAATCTTTGGCGGTGAATATCAGGGAAAATTTCCCGGCATATATTTCCGTACCCGTGGGCATAACCGTGGTCTTGGCCTGTGTGGCTACGGATGTGGCTGAGCTTTTGGGAGGAGCAATCGGGTTCCAGCTGCTTTTTGGATTCCCCCTCTGGATCGGTGCACTGCTGACAGTGGTGATAGAGGTGTTTATGCTCGTGAGTCAGCGGTATCACCGGCTGGAGCGGATTATCATCGGCTTCCTGGGCATCATTGCGTTGTGCTATTTGATAGAAATCTTTATTGTCAAACCCAATTGGCCTGAGCTGGCTCCCGCTCTGGTGGTTCCTTCGGTAAACCGGGAAAGCATCTATATTGCCTTAGGGATATTGGGCGCGGTGGTAATGCCGCATAATATTTTCTTACATTCCAATGTTATTCACAGCCGCAAATGGGGTTTGGATGAGAAGGCAAAGCTGCGGACCCTGAAGTTTGAAAAGATCGATACCTTTACCGCCATGTTTTTAGGCTGGATCGTAAACTCCGCGATGATCATCGTTGCCGCCTCGGTTTTTGCCCGCCACAAGGTGTTGGTGGACAGTATCGAACTGGCCTCAAAAACCCTCCTGCCGCTGGCCGGTCCCCTGGCCGGGTTACTGTTTGCGATTGCGCTGGTGTTTTCCGGAGTCGGCTCTTCCATTACCTCCTCCATGGCTGAGGTGAATGTGATCACCGGATTCCTGGGGAAAAAGGAGGACCCCCGTACGCTTCTATACAAGATATCCGTTTTTATCACCGCAATACCGTCCTTTTTTATTATAATCTTCAGCCTTGATACCTATAAGATCCTTATTTTCAGCCAGGTTGTGTTAAGCATTCAGCTTCCCTTTACCCTGATTCCGCTGCTGGTCCTCTGCAGAAAGAAGGGGATCATGGGAAGGTTTCGCAGCAGGGTGGTTGAGTTTGTTCTTGCCCTCTGTATTTCCGGTATTGTGATCGCGCTTAATTTATATTTACTCTTTACCTTTGTTTTTGGGGGAGGTGGCTGATGGGATTATACAAAAGGATACTGCTTACCCTGGATTGTTCTCCGGTGGATGATGTCATTGTTCCGCACATCTGCGGGCTTGCTAAAATCCACGGATCCCAGGTGTTTTTGATCCATGTGGTACACTCGCATACCCTTGACCAGGATCGTGTTTTACATGAACAAACATCCGCTTTTATGGCGGAAAAGGAAAAGATCTTCAAAGCGCAGGGGATCCCGGTAAAGGTAATAATCCGCAGCGGTGAACCTGATCAGGAATTAATGGAGGAGCTGGACAATAATGATTATGATTTAATCGCCATGGCCACGCACGGCCATAGTTTTTTTATGGACCTCCTGTTCGGCAGCATTTCCGACCGCTTAAAACATAAAACCAATATACCCCTGTTATTGATAAAAGCCTGATCAAGGTAATTGTTTCTGTAAAAGGGCGGTCATCCTTGCCGCCGGAAGCGGTTTGCTGAATAAGAATCCTTGAAAATATTGACAACCGAGGTGACGCAAGAAGTCCAGTTGCTTTTGTGTTTCAACACCTTCTGCGATTATTTCAAATTTCAGGCTGAGGGCCAAAGCGATGATTGCCTTTACTATAGCGACCGCATCATCGTCTTCCGGTACATCCTGGATAAAGGAACGGTCGATTTTTAGGGTATTCAGCGGGAATTGTTTCAATACCGAAAGGGATGAGTATCCTGTACCGAAATCATCGATGGAAAAGGAAACACCAAGGGAGGAAAGGCGCCGCATTATTTTTATGGAATTCTCCGCGTTCTGCATGGCGTTGCTTTCGGTGATTTCAAGCTCCAGGTATTTGGGATCGAGTCCGGTTGATTTGAGGATATTTTTCAGTGTATTCTCCAGGTCCTTTTGACTGAACTGCAGTGGCGATAAATTTACCGCGATTCGCCCGAGGTGTAGGTTCATCTGCTCCCATTCCCGGTGCTGTCTACAGGCTTCATGCATGATCCATTGGCCCATCGGAATGATCATACCGTTCTCTTCCGCAAGCGGAATCAGCGTGTCGGGACGCACAAGCCCTTTTTCCGGGTCCTGCCAATGCACCAATGCCTCGACGCCGATTATTTTCCCGCTGGGGATGTGTACCTGCGGTTGATAGTTGAGCACAAGCTCATTGCGGTCTATAGCTTTTCGCAATCTGCTTTCGATTTTCAGGCGTTCCTTTACATGGATATACATCTCTTCTAAAAAAAAGCGAAAATGATCGAGTCCGCTCGATTTTGCACGCTGCATCGCTGATTCGGCGTCCTGCAGGGCCTTCCCCACGGAATCGTATTTTTCGTCTATGATGACAATTCCGATACTGGCCGAAATATTGATTTCCTCTTTGGCTTCCTTGAGATGGAACGGTTGATTGATAATCTGTTTAAAACGCAGCACAATATCCGTTAGTTTATTCAGATTTTCGAATTCGTTTATTAATACTAAAAATTCATCCCGGTCAAAATGAGCCAGCAGATCTTCGGACCCAAGATTGGATCCGAGTCTTTCCGCAAGTTGTACCAGTATTTTGTCCCCGGCCATCATGCCCAGGGCCTGATTGATAAGTTTAAACCGGTCCAGATCTATAAACAATAGTGCGGCTTCTTTTCTGTTTTGGAGTTTTATCTGGCGCAGGACCCGTTCCAGCTGATCAAGCAGCAGCACCTGGTTCGGCAGCCCGGTAAGCGCATTATAAATTCGGCGGTCCGTGATGTCCGCCATCGAGCCGGTGAGGCGTATGGTTTCCCCATTGTCGTCGGTTATCGCGATACCGGTGGTAATGACCCAGCGATAATTCCCGTTTTTATGCATGATCCGCTGTTCAACCTCAAAACGGGGGATCCTGCCGCTTTTCAAGCGTTCGATATAGGTCTGTACCTTGGATTTATCCGCCGGATGGATCCGTCCAAGCCATTCCTGTGGTGAATCTTTCAGCGTGTTATCGGAAAATCCCAAAATCGTCTTCCAGTTGGGGGAATAGTACAAACGGTTCTCTTCCAGGTTCCAGTCCCAAAGACCGTCCTGTGTTGCCTGCGCTGCCAGGGCATAGCGCTCTTCACTTTGTTTTAAAGCTTCCTGTGTTTTTTTAAGGCTGATCTGTGTGCGAATACGTGAATTGATTACGGAAAAATCATAAGGTTTTATTACATAATCGTTCGCACCCAGGTTCAGTGCTTTCACAATGTCGAAATTTTCAGAAACCGCGGTCAGCATTATCACGGGGAGTTCAATCATGGAATGCGTTCGTCTTATCGAGATCAATACCTGGTATCCGTCCATCCCGGGCATGACAATATCCAAAAGAATAAGATCAAACGATGAAGTCTGGATTTTTTCAAGCGCGGTCTCCCCGTTCCCGGCTGTATGAGATTCAAACCCCGTTCGCTTCAGCATGTGCGCAAGCGTATCAAGATTGTCCTGGTTGTCATCCACAATAAGTATGCGTGCCCCACTGATATCCATCAACTTCCCCGGTATTCATTGTAATATATTTCTTTTAAAAAAAGTACTAAACTTCTTGAGAATTGTCGTATTGACAAAATTGGGTATATTTTTTACCCTGACATCATCAGGGTATAGAAAATCTGTACTATTTTATACCCGAACTTAGGTCCCAAGGTGGCCTTGATGTCTCCCATTGATTTTAGCATCACAACATTTACCACATTAAAGAACGTATCATGCGCACAGGTTTTGGTGAACTATCTCAAGATCGAAGGAATCAAATATGTATTCGGGGTTTCAGGGGGGACTATTATTTCAATCCTTGATGCGCTGGAACAAGCCGAGGACATCCGCTTTATTATGTGTAAACATGAGGGGAGTGCCTCGTTCATGGCTGATGCGTATGCGCGGGTAAGCGGGAAGATCGGAGTATGTCTTTCCACGGCGGGGCCGGGTGCTACCAACATGTTAACGGGTGTGGCCTGCGCACAGCAGGACAGGATTCCCCTGCTGGCCATTACGGGCCAGCCTGCCACCCATACCACAGGTAAGGGTGCGGTTCAGGAGAGTTCGGAATTTGGAGTGGATACCGTGGCGATCTACGGCCAGTTCACCGGTTTCAGCAGTATTATTTCCGAGCCCGAAGTATTCCAGCAGCTGTTGACCAGGGCGTTACGAGTCGCGCAGGGTGAACATAAACAAGCGGTACATTTGAGTATTCCTTCAAATATTTCTTCCCATCGATTTAAAAGTATCGCTGTTCACAGCGATACCAAAAAATACCGCGTTTCTCACGCGGCCATAGATTTCGAACAGATAAAAAAAGCCGCCTCTCTGCTTGTAAATGCCAAACGACCGGCGATCCTGGCAGGGTCAGGGATCAGTTCCGAATATCATATTGAAGATTTGATACATATCGCAGAAATGTTAAACTGCCCGGTTTTTACCACGCCGAAGGGTAAAGGGATTTTTCCGGAAAGCCATCCCCTTTCTTTCGGTGTGTTTGGATTTGCCGGGAACCTCTGCGCCAAACAGTATCTGCTGGAAGGAAAGGTTGATCTCCTCTTGGTTATTTCCAGCCGCCTGGGTGAATGGACAACCGATTCCTGGAATCCCGACCTGTTTCCCGGTAAGTATTTGATTCAGATTGATGTGGATTCACAGAACATCGGTCAGAACTTCCCGGTCAGTCTGGGCATTGTCGGGGATGTGGGGGCGGCGATCAAGGAACTTCTTATCAGTCTGTTGCGGATAAAGAACCAGATTCCGGTTACTTCCCTGAAACATATTGTAAACGGGAAACGATTTGATTCCATTCTGGCTTATAAAAAAGAACATGGAATTTATCGTGAATCCGAAAAAATGACGTCCACCGCGGTTCCGTTAAAACCCCAGCGGCTTATGCATGACCTGAATGACTGCCTGGAGCGGGACGCGATTGTGTTTGCCGATGCCGGAAATGCTTATGCATGGACACTGCATTATTTAACAATAAATCCCCCCCAAAAATATTATATTGCGTTGGGCTTTGCCTCTATGGGACACGCGGCTGCGGGTATTGTAGGAGCGGCGCTGGCCGCACCGGGAAGGCAGGTTATAGCTGTAGTGGGGGACGGTTCCATGCTGATGAACGGTAACGAAATTCACACGGCGGTGGAATATAATATTCCGGCCATCTGGCTTATATTGAATGACGGGAAGTGGGGGATGGTATACCATGGGAATCGGGCGGTAATGGGACGCAGCCTTGCCGCGGAATTCCACCCGGTGGATTTTGCCGCCATGGCCCGTGTACTCGGGGCCGGCGGTTATAGAATCACAAAGCCGGGAGAACTGTGTGAGTTAATGCCCCGGGTGCTGGAAGAAAAAAAACCGACAGTCATTGATGCCGTTATTGACGCTGAAGAGGAGCCTCCTTTTTTAGAAAGAGTCAAGGCTGTATTAAAGTATATGAAAAAAACTGATAGAGAAAGTAAGTGAAGCTTTCAAAAGGAGGTAGTATGCTTGAAGCGATTAGAAAACAAAATAAAGACTGCAATCTGGTGTGAAGAGGCGGAACATGACAATCCGTTTTACGCACGGAAGAGCTTCTGCCATGGATATGATTTTTATAATACTCTTTTAGGCAGGTTCGGTTTTTCCGAGCTGGTTTTTCTTCACCTGCGTGGTGAGCTTCCGGAAAAAGAAATTAATGAACATTTTAATCTGCTTCTCTCGGCGGTTATGAATCCTGGTCCCCGGGATCTGCAAAACAGGGCCGCCATGTCCGCGGCAATCGGGGGGTGTCCGGTTGGCGGAGCCATGATTTCCGGTTTTTCCTGCTCCATGGGCGGATTGCAGGGGGGACTTGCGGTGGAAGCGGTAATGCGAATGCTTCTGGATATTAAGGAACGCGCGCCGGAGGCTGATAATTACCTGTCTGTTTATAATGAGTTGGCCGAAAAACACAATAACCGGGGGATTCCGGGCTTCGGGCTGTTAAACGCCGGGAAAGACACACCGGCATTGCGGCTTACCCAACTTCTGCGTCAGCGGAATTGGAATGGGTTTTTCGTGGACCTGCTGTTACACCTGGAAGAACAGGCGTTAAAAAACCAAAAACCCGGCCTGCGTTTGTATGGGGTATTTGCGGCTTCTTTGCTTGATTTGGGATTTTCACCACAGCAGGGACACGGTCTTTATATGCTTGCGAGCGGGGTCGGAATGCTTGGATTTCTTTGTGAAAGATATGAGCAGAAGTGGTATGAGTATCCTACCTGGTTTGAGGACGGGCAGTACAGATATGAAAGGGATATGAAATGAAACAGGCAGAAGAAAGAAATCTCCAAAGCTATTTTGACAACTATAATACCATCACCACTTCTCTGGGGGGGATTGTAGACGGAAACATTCAGTTTTGCGGGTTGGATGTGACAAATGAATTGACCGGAAATTTTACCCAAACCCAGGCCCTGTTACTCTGGGCACTGGGACGGCGTCCCACGGAACTGGAAACCAAACTGATAGATACCTTAATTGTACTGAATATTTATCCGGATTTGCGTATCTGGAGTATCCGGGTCGGCGCCTATGCGTCCGCCGCAGGAGCTCCGCTTTCTTCGTGTTTTGGTGCATCACATGTCGCCGCCAATTCAAAAATATTTGCCGTTGAAGCCTCCCTGGCCTGTAGGAGGTTTTTGGAAAAAGTTTTTCATGATTCACAATCCCAATCCATTGAAGAGTTAATCAATAGTTATATAAAACGGAAAGTATTTTTCCCCGGATTCGGCAGACCCCTGATTCAGGGCCCTGATGAACGCTATGTGAAACTCATCAGTATGTTGGAGAAATGGGAATATCGGATAGGGAACTATACGAAATTACTGTTTGAGATGGCCGCACTTATCCAAGAACAAAAAAAACTTTTTCCGAATTATGCGGCCATATTTGTTGCTTTACTTATGGATGCGCCGTTTAATTTTGATGAAAATAAAATTATAGTAGTATCCCATTATATGGTCAGTCTCCCTTCTTACCTGCCGGCATGTGAAATTAATGAGAACAATCAGGATGCTCCGCTGCTTCCGTTGAAAGTAAGTGATATATTGTATACGGGAAAAGAAAAAAGGAAGATTTGAATTTGAAGAAGCAGGATATATTATTCGCGGGAAAATATCGACTCACTAAAAAAGTTGCCGGCAGCGAAATTAGTGAAATCTGGCTGGCCCGGGATACGGAGCGTGGGGAGAAAGTAATCATAAAAAAAATCCCTGAGGAAAAGCGAAATAAGAATATTGAGAACCTGCTGCTTTTTAACAAAGAAGCAAGTATTCTAAAGCAGTTGAAGCATGAGAATATCGTAGAGGTATTTGATTTTGGTGAAAGCCAGGGCAGTAACTATATTGCCATGGAGCACATTGAAGGGCAGAATTTGGCTGATTACCTGAATAAGCATGGAAAACTCCCGGTGCCGGGATTTTTAAAGATTGCTATTCCCTTAAGTGAGACTCTTGCCTTCATCCATAAAAAAAATGTGGTTCACGGTGATATAAAACCGGGAAATATTCTGGTGATCAAGAAAGGAAAAGATATAGGTATCAAACTGCTTGATTTCGGGGTTGCCCTGTTAAAAGACCTGGGGAGCGTGTACCGTTCACACCTGGCCGGAACCTTTGCCTATATGTCGCCTGAACAGAGCGGCGTATTAAAGCGTCCCGTCGGCGTACATAGTGACCTTTATTCGCTTGGCATATTATTTTACCGTATGCTTTCCGGAGAACTTCCTTTTAATCATAAAGATATTTATTCCCTTATTCACATGCACATCGCCTCAGAGCCGGTCCCTTTGACCCGATATAATCCGGAAGTTCCTGAAGTATTACAAAATGTCATTGAAAAACTTCTGCAAAAGGAGATTTCAGACCGGTACTCCAATACGGATATATTGGTCAAAGACTTGAAAAACATCAACAAGGGTATAGCCGGAGAACCGAAAAGGCTTGAATTCCAGCCGGGTAAAATCAACCAGCCTGAGATATTCCCTGAGCATATCAGCTTTGTGGGACGCCCGTATGAATTGAACTATTTGAAATCATTATATACCGAAACACTGAAAGGCAGCGGTAAGATAGTACTGGTAAAAGGTGAGCCGGGTGTGGGAAAAACAAGACTGCTTGAAGAAATAAAAGAGTATGCGGTTAAATCCGGGGGGATTTGTGTGAGTGCCGAATTCGGTGAAATGGAGAACCCCTTACCGTATAGTGGATTTACCCGTTGCTTTGAAAATTTTATCGATATAATGGAGATGTTTTCCAAAGAAAAATACCATGCCATCAGGGATACAATCAGCAGATCGATAGGGAAAATGGGGCCATTGTTTTACGGACTGATACCCCGCCTTAAAAAACTTGTTCCGAATGGGGATATAGTGAAATTATTGGAAGGCGATAAGGAAAAAATCCGTTTTGACAACCTGTTTATCAACCTGTTGCGCAGTCTTGGACAGAATTTACCGGCGGTAGTTTTTTTTATTGATAATATCCAATGGGCGGACAGGGATACTCTGCATCTTATAAAAAATCTGGCTCAAATCGGTAATTTAGGGAATGGACTGTACGTATTGGCGTCCAGGGATGAAGCATCGGAGAAACAATCCGGAGCATTGATTGCGCTGAACAATGAACAAAATATGCACAAACTGAAAATAGCAAATTTCACGCACGATGAGGTGCAGCGGGTAGTATTTCGTATGTTGGGGGATGAAAACAGGAGATTAAAAAAACTCGCGAATGTTATCTTTCAGAAGACAGGGGGCAACTCATTTTTTGTAAAAGAATTTGTCCAGATGCTTCTGCGTGAGGGAATGGTGAAATACCGGGACGGGTGGAAGATTGATTACGATACGATTAATGTTCTTCCTTATACGCGCAATGTCGCGGGATTGATCCTTAACTCGGTAAGCCGGCTTTCGGCGGAGGAACGGGATGTTCTGACCGTGGGTGCGGTATACGGAAAGGAATTCGAATACTCATACCTTGCAGGGTGTTTCCCCGAGTTAAATAAAGATATTATTTTTCAGGCCATAGAAAATGCGAAGGACAATAATATAATCATCTCCGGCGGCGGATCACTTTATTTCAGTCATGATATTGTGCATGAGGTCTTTTATAGTAAGATCCCCTTAAAGACCCGAAAACGGTACCATGAAAGAATCGCGCATTATCTGGAAGATGTGGGGCCCGGGACCGACACTTCAGAATATCAAATTTTGCACCATTACCAGCGCTCCAACAACGTCGGAAAAATAATTGAGTACCTGGTAAAGGCCGGAGAGTTCGCACAAAACAGACACAGCCATCAGGATGCCGTGCACTTTTTTACGCTGGCACTGAAACAAATGAAAACCGCCAAAGGGACAACATACTTACATGAAGGGACGCTGCACGAGAAACTGGGTGAGTCTTTAAAGCATATCGGTAATTATACCGATTCTCAAAAACAATTTGACGAGGCCCTCACCTTTATAAAAAATATGGAAGACAAGGTTGAATTATACAAGAAGATGAGTTACAGCCTTGTTGCCAATGGTCAGTATGATGAGGCAATCCGGATATTAAAGCACGCGCTTTTCCTGCTCGGGCAGCGGGTCCCCGCAAGTAAACCCCTGCTGGGAGTCAGATTATTAAAGGAAATACTCTTTCAGTATATTCATTCGATTTTTTCCCTGTTATACAGAAAACAAATCCGGGTTGATAGAGAAAACCCGAGGTATAAAGAGCAAATGCTTTTCCAGATGATCGGCTGGGTGTGCCTATGGGCGATCAAACGCGAACTCCTGATTTATTCCCATTTTAAGGCCTTAAATCTTTGTGACAGGGCAGGTATCAGTGAGGAAGGGGTGGAGTTGCTGTTGACTCATTGCGCTGTCCTCGCTTCCATCGACGGCCCGCCTTCACTGGTGAAAAAACTGTATAAGAGAATCCGGCGGTTCTTAAAACGAGTTGAGGATTACCTTGTGATTTTACGCAATCCGCCGCTGTTAAAGGCACTCTATCTTGCGGTGGATGGGGCGGTAAGACTTGATACTTCTTCATATCATAAAGCCGTAGCCGCGTTGAAAATTCTGCAGGAACATCATACCGT
>CAZWKE010000001.1:0-4138 GCA_964634205.1 uncultured Spirochaetaceae bacterium | reverse complement strand
GAGGCTTTACTGGAAAAGTTTATAAAGTATGCACAAAATGAAAAAGAAAAAAAACATCGTATTACGCTTACCCAAAGTCTTTACAAAAAATGTAAGGACCTGGCCC
Organism: uncultured Spirochaetaceae bacterium; assembly: GCA_964634205.1. GTDB lineage: Bacteria > Spirochaetota > Spirochaetia > SZUA-6 > RPPD01 > JAFGGG01. Next base: position 4,032 of record CAZWKE010000001.1, on the reverse strand, counting down.
AGTCATACGATTGCCAGAAGGGAATGTTTTACCGTTTGTCCGCCTTGTATGCCTGGTTTATTGAGAACAACCGGGATAAGGCGGGGAATATATTTGAAACGGGGATGTCCTTTTTCCAAAACAGCTCGGAACGTTATAACAAGGCCATGTTCCTTTATTCTTACGGAGAGTTTTTAATCATAACCAATCCGCGGAAGGCGATTGATCTGCTTGAACAGGCCCACCTGGAACTTGATAATTGCGGTGCGGTATATGAAATGCATAAAATTGAACACTTGCTGCAGGATTTGATTGAAGAACGGGGGACGGTCCATTCCGAGGATCTCAAGGAAGCACGAGTGGGAACACGTGTCAACACCGGAAGCTTCACCATAAACAGGGAACTGGATACGGTAATCGATATCGGGAAAAAGATTAATATTATCCATGACATCGATTTATTAATGGAAGAGATCTTGAATCATGCCATCCAGCTGGTGGGTGCGGAGCAGGGAGAGTTGTTTCTCTATGAAAATGACAAACTTGTTTCAAAGTACCATGTCGCGATACAGGATACCGATCTTATTCCGTCAAGTTCCGGGGTTATTTCCAAAGTGGACAACTCCAATCACGCGTTGGTAATCTCGGATGCCGGGAGTGATCCTTTGTTGCGTAATGATCCCCAGGTAAAAAAATATGGTTTAAAATCCATTTTATGTGTTCCCCTGACCAGCAGGGATAAAAAAATAGGGTTACTTTACCTCAGTAATCACCTCGTGGGTGGACTGTTCAGTGAGCATGAACTCGATCTGTTGAACGCCATGGCGGGCCAGGCGGCCATTGCCCTGGAGAATTCTTTATTGTTCCGGGAAACTAAAAAACTGCAGATCTATCTGAACAGTATCATCGATTCGATGCCCACCGCGCTTATTGCTTTGGATCCGGGAGGGAATATCACCTATATGAACGCGGCCGCAAAAAACTTTTTTCCGGAATTACAGCATGCGGCCCCGGAAAAATCACTATGGCAGGCGGTTCCCTTGCTGAAAAAATATAAAAACGCTTTTGAGCAGGTTATCAATGAAAACCGACTTATTGAGTATCAGAAAGAACCGATTAAAAAGCAGTATTGGACGGTCACCATCTTCCCGCTTGTCCTGGAAGACACTACCGGTGCGGTGGTAAAAATAAACAATATCACCGAACAGGAGAAGATCCAGCAGCACCTTATTCAGGCACAAAAAATGGAGGCGGTGGGAACCCTTGTCGGCGGATTGGCGCATGATTTCAATAATATCCTGGGGGGGATTCTGGCGACCGTCACATTTTTAAGCCACGGGATATTGCCTGCCAAAGAAACATTCACCCGTGCTGATTTTCAGGAGGAGTTCAGGATGATTATCCAGTTGGTTGAACGGGCCTCCAATCTTGTACAACAGTTACTGACCATATCCATGCGTAAGGATGTGAAGTTTATTGCTTTCGACCTTAATGACGCGGTAAATCACGTTGTCAAAATATGCCGCAAGTCATTTGATAAAAGCATTGAATTTGATCTTTCTTTTCACCCGGAAGCATCACCTATTCTGGCGGACCCTGCCCAGTTGGAACAGGTCATTCTCAACCTGTGCATTAATGCGTCGCATGCCATGACAATAATGCGGCCCAAGAATCAGAAATGGGGTGGAAAACTCACCATCAGTACAAAGAAAGTAACACTCTACAGATCAGTCGGAAATGGCGTGGAAGACGCTGCCAGGGGTGATTACTGGTGTTTATCCATTGAGGATTCCGGAGTGGGAATGGATGAGAATACGCTGAAAAAGGTTTTTGAACCGTTTTTTACCACAAAAGATCCGGGAAAGGGTACGGGGCTTGGTTTGGCCATGGTATACAGTATTATTCGTCGCTTCAATGGACATATCAATGTGTATTCCGAACCCGGACAGGGCTCGATTTTTCATGTGTATCTGCCGGTAAGGCAGACCAAGATCGATACGTCCAAAGAAGCCGAGCTTGACAAGAAAATACACACCGGACACGGGACGGCACTTGTCATCGAAGACGAGGACGTGATTAGAAAATCCGTGGAGAAAATATTGAAAGCGGTGGGATATGATGTACTTTCTTCGGCAAATGGTGCCGGGGGACTGGACTACTATAAATCACGGCATAAGGAAATATCCGTGGTTCTGCTTGATATGGTTATGCCCAAGGAATCCGGGAAACAAGTATTCATTGAGATGAGAAAGATAAATCCCGAGGTCAAGGTGATTCTCATGTCCGGTTTCCGCAAGGATCAGCGTGTGCAGGAAGTCCTGGCTATGGGGGTAAAAGGATTCTTGCAGAAACCTTTTAACCAGGAAGAGCTTCTTTCTGCGGTTGAAGCGATACTGCAGGAATAGTATAATCTCCTACAAAAACAGAAGGCAGGTTGGTTATGAAAATCGGGGCTTTTTTTCTTGTGGTTTGCTTGTTGATTTCTTTTTCTTCGGGTTGCGTCAGTTACAGCCTTTCTCCCGGAGGTCAATTTGAAAATGAATTGAATAACTTTAAGTATTCTTTGTATAAGGACTTGCAGGATATTGATTATTACACTCTGTCTAAGCTGCTGCAAAAAGGCTTTGCGGATAATACAATAAGCCAAAAAAGCGCGGATTTTTATGACAGCCATAGGGATGATATTGCCGGATATCAGAGAATGCTTCTACAAAGATATACAAAAACGGAATTGAACCTCAGTGACCTGAAGGAACCGGAACAAATAAAGGATGTTTTGAAAAACGGGCCCGTTTCCGACCTGAACTTCTTTTTAAAAACCAAGGAACCGTCTTCATACGGGGAAAAATTAAAAAATATTTCCGCCTTCTTTAAGTTGACCTATGTAAATCCTGTGGGAAGGGCATTCGCCCTGATCATAGACGTCATTTCCTGGGTTACTACAAGCCAATACATTGCCGTTTTCAATATTAAAAGTATTATCGCCCGGCCCCTGATAAAAACCACGGAAAAAAAGACTGATTTTTGGGAGATCATCATTGATGAGTATGATTGGGTTTTTTACTTTGATTTCGACGGCAGAAAAGACACCCTGTATTTAAAGGCCGTCTACCGACGATTATAATTGCCGCAATATACTTGCTTTGGCAGGCGAATCAGAATTTGCCGTTTCAGGTTCGTTTTATTGGAAAAAAAACGGAATTTGCTGTACAGTATGAATAATAAATAAAGAAAAAGGAGATGATGATGAAAACAGCGAAAATCGGATTTTTTGTCGTGTGCTTGTTTTTAGTGCTTGGCGGGTCCATATTTGCCAACCTGAACCAGTATTACGGCATCTGGAGGAATGTCGATCCGAACGGAGGAATTACCAGGATCGATATAGCAAAGCAGGGGAATAAGCTTGTTGTCCATGTTTGGGGAAAATGCCATCCAAAAGATTGCGATTGGGGCAAACAGATTGCCTATCCCTATTCAGCCAGCGTCGGGTCAAGCATGACCGGTAATACCCAGGCCGTTACCGCGGTGTACAACACTGATTTCAGTCAGACCATCCTGGTAATCCGCCTGCGCGGGAAGCGCCTGACGGTAGAGGTATTTACCCGCTTTACCGACGGCAGCGGCCGCAACAACTATACAAAAACACATTCCTTTACCAAAAGAAGAAAATAACACCGTCTATTGTACGGCCCGGCCTTGCCTGCGGCAATGGCCGGGATTTTTTTCACCTTTAGAGAATACATCCATGTAAAATTAGTAGTATTATTGTTTATAACAAATTTATAAAGTTCACCGCTTTTTACTTTTTCCCGGTTTCTTTTTTAGATGTGCCGGCGTCATCCGGTTACGCGCAACCTTGAAGGCAAAACGCATAACGCGGTCTGTAGATACATCAGGACCGTATTTTTTTTTCATAATCAATACGATTGCCTTCAGGGCGTCTTCGCTTAAAATAAGGTAAATAAAGCGGTCCCGTTCTTCCGGAGTCATATCCTCGTATTCAACCATATCCGCTTATATTCTCATAAATGCTTTTTTTTAACAAGCCGCAGC